>NZ_JBVASX010000004.1:0-518838 GCF_057814215.1 Variovorax sp. F042 | reverse complement strand
GGCTGCGTCATGCCGCCGCCGGGGGAGTCGTTTGGAGTCTTGAATGGTGTCCACCTGTGAGTCTGGTGGACACCATGCTGGTCGGGCCTCCCGGCGGATTCAAGATGGGTTGGCCGGACGCTTACGCCTGACCTACGAGAAAGTCGCCCCGGTGGACGTACCCAAAGGCGAGGCCGAGGCCTTCAAGTTCCTGCAGAGCAAGGCGCCCCCGGGCGTGTTCTACGTGAAGGCCGGCATGGACCCGGCGTCCGGCGCTGCGTTCTTCGAGCCCCGCTACGGTGCCCGGATCAAGAACGACTACGACAAGCGCAAGGTGACCATCCAGAAGCGCGAGGCCAACGTCGAGAAGCGCCGCAACTCGCACGAGGTCTTCAACCCCATCGAAACCATCGGGATGTAAATGGAATTCCCCAACGTGCAACGCGTTGGGAATTGCCCTTTCCGACACTCTCTACGCGCTTCCGGGCGCGTCCAAAAGATGAATCCAATGACAACCATTATCCAGCGCCGAAAGCGCAAGCCACTAGCACCTGAGGACATCCTGATTCCAGTGTGTGTCCGGCTCACTCTGGCGCAGAAGCAAAAGCTCATGACCCTTGGCGGCGGCCCATGGCTCCGTGAGCGACTGAGGCGTACCACTGCGTCCCGTGCTCAAGCCGTGCCAATCCTCGACCACCTTCGACCACATGAACCTGACTCCCTTTAACTTCGATAGCCATCAGCTCCGCGCCGCCGTCCGCGATAGTCAACTCTGGCTGCATGCCAGCGACGTATGTGCCGCACTGGACATTGCCAACACGAGCGACGCACTGGCCGCAATTCCAGAAAGGCACAAGTCTCGCTTTAACCTAGGCTTGCCCGGAAGCGCCCCGTGGTTCGTGACAAAGCCCGGCGCGTACCGCCTGATCCTGCGTAGCCGAAAGCCCGAGGCCGAGCGCTTCCAGGACTGGTTGACCGATGAGGTCATCCCGGCCATCGAGAGCACTGGGAGCTACGGCCTACCCGAGGCGGTTCGACGCTACTTTGACGATCTTCGCGCCCGCCTCAACGAGGCTGACAAGGTGGTCGAGCACAAGACCCGGCACGACCACTTTCGCCTTGATGGTCGCTCTGCCGAGAACCGAGAAAACTCCATCGCCAAGATCGCCGCGCAGTATGGCTTAGACCCGCGCCTTGTGAGTCACGCGAACCGCACCAACTCAACCGAGGCGATGGCGGAGATTGTTGGAGACCCGAGGGCCATCGAGGACCGCCGCCGAGTCAGGGAATCGCTGGCGGCCATTGAACGCGTACGCACACCGAAGGCCCGCCGTCGGCGCTGAGGTAATCACGTACCGAGAACACTGCGCATGCCCTACGGTCAACCGAACGTGAGCACGACAAGCGCCTACGGCCAACCTTGAGAACGCCGCCATCCGCCCGGCCCCTAGAGACCTCGCGGTCAGGCGTTCTTCTTTCCATTGAGTCCTCCCATGTACAACGAGATAGCCATACATCCGCTGTCAAACCCCGACACCTGCGCACGCTTCGTGAGCGGCGCCCACTGGATGCTTCAATCGCTGATGCTGAGAAAGGGCAACAGCCTTTCCGATGATCTGATGCAAGCGCATCGCGATGCCATCCGCGCCAGCGCAGAAGTGATGCGTGGCGCTCATCCGGTCGGCCGCGTCTCTGTGAATCTGCCGTGCGGTGCGGGCAAGACGACCAGCATCACCGCCATCGTCTCCATGCTGCATCGCTTGAACCTGCTGGGCAGCGTGTCCGTCGCTGTGTGCTGTGCGAGCGTCGAAGGCTTGGCCGATGTTCATCGGAACCTAGAGGATGCCGAGGTTCCATCGAACCTCATCGGCCTCTCGCACTCACTGAAGCACGACCCCGAGAACCTGGACCCACTTGCGCAGTCGCCGGGACATGCAAGCATGCCGAACGAACCGAAGGCCGCCGAGCGTCCTGTGATCCTGATGACACAGCAGCGCCTACGGGGGAAGCACCGAGACGACTTCCTGACGTACATGGGATTCGAGCGCGACCTGGTTCTATGGGACGAGGCATGCATCGTGTCCAGCGCCGCCGTCGTGCCGTGGTACGACTTCACAGAAGCCCGGGGCGGCATCCACGAGCTGCTGCAAGACGTTGCACCGAGTGGCCCCGCCCTGCACTTCTTGGACTTCGCACTGGCACGGCTGAAGGAGGAACTCCAAGCGCAAGAGACGGGCGCGTCCCCGACGGCCGTGGTTCTGACGGGCCACGATCTAGAAGCCGTTGGCGCCGATCTGGATGCCCTCGCCGCTCACGCGCGGACGGCTCTGCGCAAGGACATCACCGGTCACGTCGAGACGCTGAAGAACTTCCTGGCGATGGCGGCGAACGACATCCGCATCCTGTTTCACGGCAAAGGAGAAGGAACGGCGCAGGCCATCATCAGCTACACGCTGGACGTGCCGCCGTACCTGAGGCGGCTCGTGGTCTTCGATGGGTCCGCCACGGTGTCTGCGCTGTCCCTGTTGGACAAGGGCATACAGCCGCTCGGAATTCCCGAGGACCTGAAGGACTACAGCCGTGTCACGACGAAGCTGGCGAAGCTCGGCAGCGGCCACAAGACGCTGAAGGACGACATGGGTCCTCGGGGTCCCAGGCGATACGCCGCCATGGCTGTGGAGGCCATACGAGCCCACATGAACGAGCACTCGCTGATCGTGTGCCACAGGCGCAAGGACGCCGCAAATGCTATCGACTTCCCCAGGGAGTTCCGGGAGGCCTTGGAGGCCGCTGGGCTGCGTCCAGACGAGCCTCTGTCCATCCGGCAACCGGACGGCTCGACCGTCACGCGCCCGCGTGTTGAGGTGATCACCTGGGGTCGGCACAAGGCTGTGAACCACTATGTGCACTGCACGAACGTCGTGCTGCTGGGTGTCCAGCATCTGGCCGAGCGAGACCTCAGGGCCATGGCGGCAGCGCAGGCCGGCGACGTGACCTACACGCTGAAGCACACGGAGATGCTGGATGCGCTGGCGAGCGTCTGTGCCGGCGACATTTTCCAAGCGCTGGCCCGAGGCAGGATGCGTCTCATCGTGAACGAGCGCGAAGCGCCTGCAATGACGGCCTGGTTGTCCATGGATGCCAGGTCCAATTTCCGCACGCATCTGGACAAGGTGACGCCCGGGATGCGTTGGGAGGACTGGCATCCGGAAGGGACGCCGGGACCCGCCAGGAAGACCCGGGCGGCGCAAGCGGCGGCTGAGAGGCTTAGGTTGTCCAAGGAGATCGCGGTGTCGTCGCGGAGACTGTGGGCAGACCTGGGGTATTCGGAGGACGTGAAGAAGGACGCAAAGCTGTTGATTCCAGCCCTCGCCCCTGGTTGGAAGGCGACCACAAGGGGCTGGGCACGGGCATGACTTAACGGGGGTCGTCGGTCTGGTGGTTCTCTTTAATAGATAGCCCCCGTTAACTGAGGCAGTGATCTACATGCCGATCCGGGCCGAGAAGCCTGGGGCCACGAACATCCGGCCCGACTGGCATGCATTCCTTGGTGATGCCTCTTTGAGATTCATCATCAAGGTCTATCTCTGCTGTACCTCAGTCGCTGCGCTCCTTCGCCCTGCTGGCGCAGACGACCTTGGGCTAGACCAAGAAGTGGAAGCGGTCTCATCACCTAGGAATGTATGGCGCCTCGCGCCGCTATGTCAGCGCCCCTTGAAGCATCGGCGCCGGTCGCCATGACCGCGCGACATGAGTTTGGCTGGTGTGGCGTCAGGCCCGCGTGTAGTCGCTCATCGACAACAGTGCTCAGATGTGTTGCGTACTTTTCCATTCAGCGCATCGCGCTTAAACCCTCGTGCCGTTGATCTGTCGTTGTTTGCATGTGGCCTTTCGGCTAACCTGAAACAACTTGTACGGAGTGCGCTGCGTGGCGGTGCGCGTCACCTGAGGGGGTGATTGACCGTTCAAAAACATGCTGAATGTCGCGGCTCACGAAGAGTGGGCCGTGGATGTTCAGACACGCAAACGAGAAAGCATGAGGGAGAGTGAGATGAGGGTATTGCAAGGATTGCAGAGATTGCTGCGTGTTGCTTTGACGCTCGGAAAGTCAGAGCCATGGCACTTCAGAGGCGGCGCTGTTCTTCGTTTGAGCGCAAGCGTAGCGATGGTCTTGCTTGGCTGCGCAAGCGCCTGGGCATATGTGCCCACTGTAGTAACGGGGTGGTCGTTGTTTGGCCAAGTCGGGGACTACCCCTCCAAGTCAACCGCTTGTACTGCGCTCGGTCCTGTTGCCGCAGATAAGCAAATGCGCAGCGTCTACAGCGATTACCCCGCAAATTGGTCGATCTTAGGCAACTACCGAGAGTCGACCAATGGTTTGAATTGCGCCTACGACGCTCAGCGTCATTCCGATGGATTGATTTGGGTCGGTGGTATTGGTTTTACTGTGGTTCGCGTGGCTTGTCCTGATAACAGCACGCTGATTGACGGGAATAGCTGCCAATGCAATTCCCCAGGGTTTGTCGAGGACGACACCCACACGTCCTGCAAACCAGTACCTCCCCCGCAGTCTCCCAACATGTGCACAGCTGATGGGGCCAACACTCCCACTCCAATTCTCCCCGCAACAGCCGAGAAGTATCGCTTCGAAACCGACTGGTCCGACTCCGGCCCTGGCGCCTTGTCCTTCACGCGGACCTACCGCAGCAATTGGGCGGGTGATCCGACCCGGGCTAGCAACCCACTCGGCCAAATCTGGTCGCACAACTTCAGCATCAAGCTGGTCGGCACGCCCACCACTGCTCCCTTGGGCGTGGCCATCACCACCGGCGAAGGCTATGTGCGCACCTTCGGCAAGCCGGCGGGCGCCACCACCTGGAGCGCCGGCAACAGCGCCGACACCCTGGTGCAACTCTCCTCCGGCACCTGGAGCTACCACCGTGCCGACGACGACACCACGTTCAGCTTCGACGGCTCGGGCAAGTTGCAGACCGAGGCGGACCGCAACGGCTGGACCACTGTCTACACCTACAACGGCGACGGCCGGTTGGCCTCCGTCACGAACAGCTTCGGCCGTACCCTGGCGTTTGCGTACAACGGCGCAGGTCAGTTGACCACCGTCACGACACCAGATGGACGTGCCATTGCCTACGCCTACGACAGCACCGGTCGCCTGTCCTCGGTCCTGTACCCCGACGGCAAGGGACGCAATTTCGTCTACGAGAACGCCTCGTTCCCTCAAGCACTGACCGGCATCTTCGACGAAGCCGGCATTCGCTGGGGCACGTTCGCATACGACAGCACGGGCCGCGCGATCAGCACGCAGCTCGCGGGCTCCGTTGACAGCTATCAAGTCAGCTATCCGTCGGCAAGTGCCGCCACGGTGGTCGATCCGTTGGGAACGAGCCGCAACTACAGCTATGGCACCACGCTGGGCAAGCTCGCCGTCACTGGAGGCTCACTGCCCTCGGCCGAAGGCAAGAGCGATGCCGCCAGCCGCGTGCAGGACGCCAACGGCCTGATCACTTCGGAGACCGACTTCAAGGGCGCGGTGACTACGACGACCTGGGACGTTGCCCGCCGCCTGCCGACCACCGTGGTCTACGCCTCAGGTACACCTGATGCCCGGACAGTGAGCACCCAATGGCATTCGACCTTCGCCTTGCCGGTATTAGTCACTGAGTCCGGTCGTATCACCGCCTACACCTACGACGCTGTCGGCAATGCTCTGACCCGGACCGTCACCGACACCCCGACCAACAAGGCCCAGCTCTGGCAGTGGACCTACAACACGTCGCAGCTCGTTGATACGGCCACGGAGCCCAACGGTGCAGTCACCAGCTACACCTACGACACCCGGGGCAACGTCCTCACCTCCACGAACGCCCTGGGCCACGTCAGCAGCTACACCTACGACACCGCCAACCGCGTCGTCAGCTCGACTGCCCCCAATGGCCTCGTCAGCACCTACACCTACGACTTGCGCGACCGTCTGCTGACCCACACGGTCGGAGGCCAGACCACCACGCTGACCTACAAGCCCTTCGGCACCGTGGAGACGGTGTCATTGCCCACAGGCCTCGTCCTGACCTACACCTACGACGCAGCCCACCGCCTGACCGGCTGGAGCAACAACCGAGGCGAGAGCGGCACCTACACCCTAGACGGCATGGGCAACCGCACCGCCGAGCAGATCAAGGACAGTGCCGGCAACGTCGCCTGGAGCGTGGCCCGTACAGTCAACAACATCAACCGCCTCTCCGCCAAGACCGACGGCCCGAACCAGTCCAACACCTTCGGCTACGACGCCAACGGAGAACTGACCAGTTCGACCAACGGCCTGAACCAGAGCACCCAGTACGGCCTGGACAACCTGCGCCGCGTCAAGAGCGTGACCGACGCGGCCAGCGCCAGCGCCACCCTGAAGTACAACGCCCTCGACGCCGTCACCGAAGCCAAGGACTTCAAGGGCGTAGCCACCGCCTACACCCGCGACGCCCAAGGCAACGCAACAACCGAGAGCAGCGCCGACACGGGTGGAGCCAGCACCCAGTACGACAACCTCGGCCTGCCCAGCCAGATCACCGATGCGTTGGGTCAAGCGACGACCATTACCCGCGATGCCCTGGGCCGCCCGACCGGCCTGGTTTTCGCAGACGGCAAGACCACCACGCTGCGCTACGACCTCACGGCCACCAGCAAGGGCTATCTGTCCGAGATCATCGACCGCAGCGGCACCACCGAGTACACCCGCGACGCCTTCGCCCGCGTCACCCTCAAGAAGCAGACCCTGGCCAACGGAAGCGTCCAGCAGGTCAGCTACGCCTACAACCCAAACGGTACGCTGGCGAGCATCGGCTACCCCAACGGCGGCGGCGTGCTCACGCACACCTACGACAGCACCGGCCGCCTGACAGGCCTGAGCCTGAACGGCAACCCGCTGGTCACCGGCATCGCCTGGAACCCGCTGGGCCAGCCCACGGCGTGGAGCTGGGCGTTCTCCAGCCCCTCCATCGCAGCCAGCCGCAGCTACGACACCGCAGGCCGGCTGACCGCCACCGAGTTCAGCAGCTACGCCTACGACGCAGCCGGGCGCATCACCAGCCTGACGCAGAACCTTTATCAGCCCGGCGACACCGACCCGACGCACAGCACCATCGCCAATGCCAACGTCACCTGGAGCGTGGGCTACAGCGCGGTGGGGCGCATCGTGAGCTTCAACGCCACGGGCAACACGGCCGGCTTCAGCTACGACGCCAACGGCAATCGCAGCAGCAGCGCCCGGGCACTCAATGGCACGAGCACCAACCGCACCTACACGGTAGGGTCGACAAGCAACCAGCTCACGGGCTTCAGCCAGACCATCAACGGCGCGAGCAGCGCCAGCGTCACCTACGGCTACAACGCCAACGGCGACCTCCTAACGGACGGCCTGCGCAGCTACACCTACGACGCCGAAGGGCGGCTTGCGGCTGCGACGACGGGCGCGACCGATGTCAGCCCGACCACGCGCTATGCGCACAACGCGCTGGGGCAGCGGGTGTTCAAGACGGAGTCGCTGTATCCGCCCAGCCAGGGCGACGAGGCCGACCCGGGCTTCATGCAGAGCCTGATCGCGTTCTTCACGAAGCTGTGGAGCCCGAGCACAACCCAGGCTGAACAACTCGGCTACGCCTACGTCTACGACGAGCAGGGCACGCTGATCGCGGAGGTGGGCAGCGGGGGTACGAACAGTGCGGGGCAGAGCCAGTACATCTACCTGCCGACGGCGAATGGGCCGATGCCGATTGCGGCGGTGATCAACGGCGCTACGTATGCGGTGCACGCAGATCACCTGAGCACACCACGCAAGCTGACGAATGCAGACGGACAAGCGGTCTGGCAGTGGGGCTACAGCGCGTTCGGGGAGGACAAGCCCACAATGGCAAAGAACCGCTTCGCCAATCTGGAGACGACGCCGAATCCGGGCACGACGAATCTCTCGGAGGTGAAGTTCAACCTGAGGTATTCGGGGCAGTATGCGGATGAGGAGTCAGGTCTCAGCTACAACTACTTCAGGAGCTATGACGCCAGGACTGGAAGGTACAGCCAGCCCGATCCGATTGGGCTGGGCGGAGGATGGAATCGGTTTGGATATGTCGCGGGTAACCCGCTGCGGTATGTGGACCCACAAGGTTTGGATACAGCCGTCATGATCGGAGGCCCCACCTCAGGCAATCCCGCCGGTCACGTTGCTATTGGCTTTACGGGACAGGGGGTGTACAGCTCCGGCACGCTCACCCCTTTTGGGTCGAGCTTGACCGACTATCTTGAGAAACAAGCCCGCTACCGCGACACCAATGTGATCATCATTCCTACGACGCCCGAACAGGAGGCAAGGATGATCGCATCGTTGAAACAGGGAGAATTTGTTCCATTGCCTGACCCATTTAAAGACCCGCTTGGAGCGGCTGGCGACACTTGCGCAACGCGGACGAATCAAGCGCTGAATGCTGGCGGCATACGTAGCAGTCAACAGCCGCCAGGTAACCCGTTACCGTACAGCACTGGACTCATCGCAGGCCCCTATGGCAAGAGCGAGTTGTCTATTAAGAAGGGGAATCCTGTCCCCGCAGTCCTCAAGGCATTCAACCCAAAATGAAACGACTGTCCCTTACTCTGCTGCTAGCTGCGGTGACAGCCACCGCATGCGGGGATCACCGCGACCTATCCCCCGTCAAACGCTCAGGTGAGCTTGCGACGAAGCGCGAATACTCCGTACTCCAAGGCGTCGAGGCGCAGGAGCGAAGTCGACTGCATGCTGGCACACCTCTGGTCCGAAAACACGCGTTGGACTCGGAATACGACGCGATTGGGCTGCCGTCCAGAGGTAGCGACTACGGCTACGTGTGGATCATCGCCAAGAGTGACACGCTGCCCGAGGTGAAGGTGTTGCCCGAAGGCGCATCGTTCGATATCACCGCAAGCCAAGTGACGGACATTGCCAGGCAGGTCGTCTTGAGCAAAGAGGTTCAGGACTATCTGAGTGCTCATACAACGAAATGATGGAATGAGTGTTGGGCTAATACGCTGACGCGGAGAGTGGACTGTTCCTGCCACTGATCGATTGAATACCGACTTTGGTCGTGGGCTCTTGGTGGCCGTTTCACCTCGCTCCGGCCGAGCATCTCCGAATAGCCGGCGTACCGAGTAGCCTCGTCAGGAACGGGTGTCGCTCGACTAGTTTCTTGCACTGCGCGAACGCGCTGGAGTCCTCGACTGCCTGCGCAACGTTGCCGATGCTGTCGATTAACTGCCGGTGACGGTCGTCCTCGCGTTCCATCTGCAACGCATAGAGCTTTGCGGTCTCAACGGCAACACGGGACGATCATTGCGTAATGGGCTCGGACGCTTCCGGGCTCGCGCTTCTTATCTCAACCTCGTGGCTTGCAAGCTCAATGTCCGCTGAACGGACGCGCAGCACCCAAACGCCTGGCTGGGTGACCTCGAATCGCAGCGAGTGCACAAACGCGGTTCGAGGGGTCAGGCAATCGGAACTGGGTACCTGCAGATCATGGACATCAGAATGCACGACATTTCCTTGAGGGTCTACGACATCGAGGTCGAGACGAACCAAGGCCTCGGGGACGACCCCCAACTCGACCACGCCAACAAGATTGATCGCGGCTTTGGAAGGCAGCGTCGATACAGTCATCCACGACCAACCACCGTTGAGGACGTTGAACAGGCCAGCCACCGTAACTGCGTCCGCTGCGAAAACGCTTGAGACTCGCAGACCGTAGTCAATGTCCTCCGAGGTGATCGCTCTCCCTGTGTAGCGAACAGCCCCGCCACCACCGCCACCAGCGCCGAATGCTCCTGGGGCTGGGGCTTTTCCATTGAGGTCGAGTTCTGCGCCCTCAGGGGCCCGTAGAGCCCCGATGATGTTGATGACGCCTCCTTGTCCACCGCCACCCCCGAAATTTCCGCCGTGGCCGCCGCTACTGAACGCTGCATTGCGGAAGTCCATGGTGATCGATGGCGAATTGTGTTTCACTGCCGAGTCCAATAACTCACGCAATAGTTCAGGCGTGAGGCTAGGTATCGGTGCTCTTGACGCCTTCGCAGCATCCTCGTGCTCGGCCTTGATTGCCTTCAACCGACCTGCGGTGTAGTGCTCGAAGTTCCCGGGTGCATCAACCAGTTTGTGGTGAGTACCGCAAAGGAGAAGGAGGTTCGCGAAACCATGACGGTCTTCCGGTGTCTGATTAGCGTCGAAGCGCGGGCCGCCTGGCCTCGCCGCGTTTATGTGGCACACGTCCGCCAAAATCTTGTTGGAAGACGGGTCGACGATAGGGGTCGAGCACTCCGGCATGTAGCAGCGATTCATAGAAACGCCGAACAGCTGCCGCAAGGTCGATGCTCGTGGTGCTGAGAGTTCGGTCACGTGTCTTTTCTTATGTGCAATGGCGGTAAGAGAATCGGCGTTGACCGATAGTGACGTATAGCGGATCGTCGCACATTCAGCCAGTGAGAGTTACTCTGACTGTGGGAAGCAATGGCCTGCTCGCAGCTCCGTGCGAACATGCGTGCCCCACCGGAGTAAGGAATACCCATGGCACTTGAGACTGCAATCAACGACCTACATAAGCTGCATTCAGCCGGGCAAGAAAAATACACCTACTTCGTCTTGGCCGCTGCGGGAGCCGCCATTGGTTTCGCGGTACAAAAGACTGAGGGCCTCCCCCTGTCGCTCTGGTTGATCCCTACGACCCTCGCTGTCCTGTGTTGGGCTCTGAGTTTCTATCTGGGCTGTCGCAACGTGGACCGCTCGCAGGCCGCCGTCATGGCGAACTACGCGCTACTCCAATTAATCCAAGGAACACACCCCGAGCAACCCCAGCATCCCACGGAAACCGAGGCCGCCAAGAGTGGAGTCCGTAAGGCAATGCGAACAAACATCGAGCAGGCGTCCACCGCCTACCGGTGGCAATTCCGCATGCTCCTGGCCGGCGCCCTGTGCTTCCTGCTGTGGCGAGTGTTAGAGATGTACCGGCTGACCTGAGAGGCGGAGAGAAGATATGGAGAAGCTGCTGGACGCGCTAAAGGCGCTGCTCCCACCCACCACGCCTGAGTATTGCTTCCTCTGGATCAACCACTGGGCGACCTGCATGAGCAGGTCCGAATGGGCCTCATGGGCGCAGGCAATTGGGGCCATCGCGGGCATTGGCGTGGCGATCTACGTGCCGATACGCATGAAGGCAAACGACCGCAAACAGACCCGCCTGGGCTACTTCGAGCTGATCGCCTTGGACGTGAAGATGGCACAGTCCCTCGCGAGGAGCTACCTCCGATACGACGTGGTGTCTCCGGCCTACCGTGTGCCTCTCCACGGAGCCGCTACCGCGCTACCCGCTCTGGTCGCCGACGGCTGCCTCAACATGACGGAGGCAAGCAACCTCGCCGCCTTCTACGTTGACGCTGAGAGCTTCAACCGCTGCCTGGACCTCACCGCTGACCTGCGCCGCGATGGGGGCAACTTCAAGGATGAAAAGAGCAGGAACGCAAAGAAGGCCCAGTTGTTTGTCAGCAAGGAGCTGCGTGATGAGTTCAAGGTGCCGAAGTCTCGCCCGTCGCGCTACGAACTCGCCATGGAGGTCCTATCACGTCACCTCCCCCCGGAAGCACTGGAACGCCTAGCCCTCTCCGCAACGGTCCAAGGCGACGAAGAAGACACCGTGCCAGAAAAAACTTCCCGAAAATCCGTGGACAGTCCTGGTGGCCCCGCCCGCGCGTAGGCGCCCCCGTGGGGGTAGCGGTCATCGGCCAGCCGAGCCGCCAAGGAGGTCCCGGCGCCCCTAACCTCACGCGCCTCCTGGCCGATGCCGAGTCCTGCCAAGACACTCGGTGCGGCCTGCGCTCCTGAGCCTCCCAATGACCTCCTGCGTTCGTCTCACAGGGTCAGTGTGAGGCGTCCGCACCGGCGCGAAAAAGCCGGCACATAGGCCAGCCTATGAGTTCTGGGAGTGCCGACTCCCTGCCTATTGCATCGCGTCCCGCGCACGCATGATCGTCTGCCGGCTGGTGCCCATGGCCCGGGCAATGGCTGCGATGGCCTCCCCTGCCGCGAGACGCTTTCCGACCTCCTGCACCTGAGCGGCTGAGAGCGCTGAGGGACGACCTAGTGCCTTTCCTTCGGCCTTGGCTCGGGCGAGGCCCGCTTGGGTCCGCTCGATCAATAGGTCCCGCTCGAATTCCGCCACCGCCGCAATGACGCCCATGGTCATCTTGCCCGCTGGACTTGTAAGGTCCACGCCCCCGAGTGCGAGGCAATGCACGCGGACCCCGAGCCCCGTGAGCGCCTCCACGGTCGCCCGAACATCCATGGCACTTCTACCCAGCCGATCCAGCTTGGTGACCACCAGCACGTCCCCGGATTCCAGTCGGTCCAGCAGCTTGCCGAAGCCTGGACGCTCCGAGGCATGCACGGAACCACTTACGGTCTCTGCGACGACACGGGACGGCTGGACGGCGAAGCCAGCCGAGGCAATCTCGCCCACTTGGTTGTCTGTGGTCTGGTCCAGCGTGGACACGCGGCAGTAAGCGAAGACTCGGGACACTGTGGGCTCCTATGTACGAAAAGGGAGTCCGAATTGTGGGGTGTGTTCAAAATCACGTCAAGCTAGTTTCTGGACAGGCCTGCGGAAGGTGTCCGAATAGATTCGTTATCGGACAGCCCATCGAAGCCCGCAAACGCCCGTGGAGTCCGCAGGAACACGCGGGGCTGCCCAGGTCTTTCCGGAGCGTCTCGGCGCCTCCTGCGCCCCTTCGCGCGGCTTGGCTGAGCATCACTGATTGCCGCGCCCGTGCACCCTTGTCAGCAACCGCGCCCCAGTGGTTCCCGGGCCGTCCCAAAGCCTCCTGCGACTCCCGGGCCCCCGAGCACCTCCATAAGCCCCGCAAAAGGGACCCGCCAAGCCGTCTCAGCGCCCCGTCGCGACACCGGTCTCCCCAAGCCTTCCGAGGCCTTCCTGGCCCTCTACGCCCTTCAGACCATGAACCATCCTGAATGCCTGCCCCAGTACCGGCACTGCGCCGGTACGTGCGGCCTCTCCCTCCTCCTGTCCGCCGAGAACTTCCCGACGCGCAAGGGGGAGCCGAACCGCTATCCATGGCAACCCTCCTACTACCGCCCGCGTTGTCGCCAGTGTCACCGGGAATACCTCGCCGACCTCCGCGCCAGAACCAAGGAGAACCGGTACGCCAAGGAGACCGAGCGACAGCGCAGGAACCGCGCTGCCGTCAAGGGTTCGCTCGGAATGACGTGGCAGGCTATCAAGACCCTACGCGCCAACGACCGCGCAAAGACGACCGCAGGCCTCCAGCGAGCCGCACGAATCGCCGAGACTCGCAGAACACTGCGCGATGGACGCCCCTACGACCCCGCGACAGATCCGTTCAAACGAATGATCCGCGACCGGCAGGGCTACTACCTGTCCAAGCGGCTCCGCCGTGGGCCGGTGAGCACAGAGCTTCCCGAGATGCGCCAGCCTTCTCCGGCGGCGCCGGATTTCCTACGACTGCTGACGGAAATCCGGCGCCGCCATCGTCAGTAACCTCGCAGACAAACGCAAGACGCCGATTGCGTGCGTCGTCCGCTAATGCAGGTGGGCCTGCTGGCCCTCAGGCGTTGCTTCGCCACTCTCTTTCCATGAAGACGCTTCTCATTTCCCAAATACCAGAAAGCGAAGCCAAAAGCCCAAAACACTACATCTAGTGGCTTGTATGCCTTTTGCACACTAGGTATAGTGTGCACCTCAATCCGACTGCCTCCAAGGTGGCCCCCGATGGACTATTTGCAAATCGAGAAGAAAGCACGATTGCTCCAGTTCGACATTTGGAGCGAGCGACAAATCTTGTTCCCGAGTGGGGCGCCACTTCTGCGGATGTTCTCGCCCGACGTTGCGGCGCGAGTACTCGGCGTAGAGTACGAGTCACGCGCATCCATAGCTGCAGCGGACTCACGATTCCGGGCGGCAGGACAACTTGATCGTGGACGAGGGATCATCTCCGTCAGTAGCGAATTTCCATTTGAGGTCCAGCGGTTCACAGGTGCGCATGAGATCGGCCATTTGCTGCTGCATCCGGAAATAGGCGATGGGGTGGCGCACCGAGACCTCCCGATTGTCTCGGGACCTAACGGACGGACGCGTCCGGTGTGGGAACAAGAGGCCGACTACTTCGCCGCCTGCTTCCTTGCGCCGCGCAAGCTTTTTTTGGAAGCGTTCGAGTGCCGATTCGGACCTGCCCCCTTGTACCTTGACGACAACGTCGCGTTCTACTTGGCTGGACGACAGGGAAGACTGCTTGCGACGGAGCCACCCGGCTCTATGCAGTTCGGTATTGCGGTTGCAAAGGCGGAGTGGCTGGGCGGTCCTCGCTTCAAGTCGCTCGCTGCGACGTTTGGAATGTCGCCTGCTGCAGTAGCAATTCGGCTCCGCGAGCTTGGACTACTCGCGGCCTGACCAGCATACGGCCCGCAAAGGGAAATCAGTCGCTTGATTCTTTATGCGGTGCCCTCAAACGCAGGTTGAAATGCGCGAGACGCGGGCCTTGAGGGCCACAGCTGTTTTTTGCCGGTAAAGTTCGGCCGGACCAACCGCTCGCACACCGATGCCACAACACATTAATTCCGCTTCGCGCCTCAAAGCCATCCTGCTTGAAGCCAAGCATTCGAACGCTCCCCACTGCTTTCAAGCCTGGGCGCATGCACTGGGTGTGCCCACGGAGCAGAATTATCTGACTGCGATCGCAGTGATGCAGCGGCTCATCTGGCTTGACGGCGAGGTCACTGCAGTGCGCGAAGGCATGCAGCGTGCCGCCTTCAGCGAACAACTCTACGAGCCCGCATTGGCCCAAGTTCAAAACGCAATCCAGCCACTCGGTTTGGGCTCAGCGTGGCCTCCGCTCGCCAAAGCCCACCTGACTTCTGAGGTACTTACCTCCCTTGGGTTCTGTGCGGAAATCCTGCCGGACGAAGAGGCGGCAATCTCTGAAGATGACTTGGTGGCAATACGCACCACCATGGCCGAGCTTGAAGTGCTTGTGCAAACCACAGCCATCTCTCCCCGACTACGAGCAATCATTCAGCATCACGTCGATCTAATTCACGAGGCGCTCGACAAGTATCCGGTTATGGGGGTGATAGCGCTTCGCGATGCCGCCTGGACTGCAGCCGGTGAACTCCTGCACGCCAAGAACGACCCGGATGTTGGCGGCGACGACTTCTCTGATCGACCAGAGGTGGCAAAGCTCGATAGCCTCTGGTCGAAGGTTAACACTGTGGTCGATGGCGCCAGTAAAGTGCAAAGCCTGTTTGAACTGGGCAAGACCGTTGTTGAATTAATAGGCAAATGACTGATTGATGTAGATGGGCTGATCAGAGCGACTGACCACCCGTCCAGATCACTTCATACGCCTAAACCTTCATCGCCGCCGGCTCAAGATCTGCCCCCTCGATAGACGTGTGTACTTCGTGTGATCTTTTGACGAGCGCATAATCGCGATTCCCCTCTGGGGCGCCTCGCGAAAACGTAAGGCTCGTCAACCTCTTCAGCGGCTTCGTTTCATTCCGTGCGAAATGAAACGAGGCTTGCAAAAACTCTCAGCGACAGAAATTCCAACGGCGCGAGGCCTTCACAGGCCCAGCCGCTGGATCGCGCCGCGTGCTGCCGCAGCGCCACTGGCCATCGACGCCGTCAGCAAGTAGCCACCAGTCGGCGCTTCCCAATCGAGCATCTCCCCTGCCGCGAACACGCCGGGCAGTGCGTTCGCCATCAACTGCGCATCCAGCGCGTCGAAGCGCACGCCGCCTGCCGTGCTGATCGCCTCGTCGACCGGCCGCGTCGCGACGAGCTTCAAAGGCACTGCCTTGATCGTCGGCGCCAATTGCGCCGCATCCTGCATCGCTTCGCGGCTCAATGCCTCGTGCAGCACGCCGGCCTTGATGCCTTCTAGCCCGAGCCGGCTCTTGAGGTGGCTGCTGAGCGAGCGAGCGCCGCGCGGATGCGTGACCGCGGCCAGGACCTGCTCGGCGCTGCGGTCGGGCAGCAGGTCCAGCAGCAGCGTCGCGCTCCCTTTCGTGGCAATTTCATCGCGAAGTAACGCAGACGCCGCGTAGATCAAGCTGCCTTCGATCCCCGTGGCCGTGGCAACGAACTCGCCCTTGCGCGCAAAGTGCCGCCCCTGGCTGTCGGTAAAAGAAATCGCGACCGATTTGAAGGGCTGCCCCGCAAAACGGCTGGAGAAATGCTCGCTCCAGCCCGCACCGTCGAAGCCGGAGTTGGCTGGCAGCAGCGGCGCCACCTCCACGCCCTGCGCCTGCAGCCATGGCGCCCACGCGCCGTCGGAGCCGAGGCGCGCCCAGCTTGCGCCGCCCAGCGCCAGCACCACGGCGTCGGCCTTCGCCGTGACCTCGCCGACCGGAGTGACGAATCGCAACGCCGCCGCATCGAACGGCCCATCGCCCACCCAGCGATGCCGCATATGAAACTGCACACCCGCCGCACGCAGCCGATGCAGCCACGCACGCAGCAACGGCGCGGCCTTCATGTCGGTCGGAAACACACGCCCCGACGTGCCGACAAAGGTTTCGATTCCAAGGCCGGTCGCCCATTCGCGCACCTGCTGCGGCCCGAACTGCGCAAGCATCGGCTCCAGCTGCGCGCGGCGCTCGCCGAAGCGGCTCATGAACACATCGGAGGGCTCCGAATGCGTGAGATTCAGCCCGCCGCGGCCGGCCAGCAAAAACTTGCGGCCCACCGAAGGCATCGCGTCATAGACGTGCACTTGCGCACCGGAGGCGCTCAAGACTTCAGCCGCCATCAGGCCGGCAGGTCCGCCGCCGATGACGGCGACGGTAGGGGAAACAGTCATTCGAGATTTACCAGTTCGCCCTGCCCGGTGAGGAACGCGACGCGCACCGTGGCACCGGGATAGGCATGTTGCACTGCCGCGCGGTAGCGCTGCATCTGTGCGATCAGCGCGGCGTCCCGTTCGGGGCGCGCCGCGGATTTGTAGTCGAGGATCCACCAGGCGCCGCCGTCGCGCTCGCGCACCAGACGGTCGATGCGCAAGGTTTCGCCTTCATGCACCAGCGTGACTTCGTTGCCATGCCAGTCGACCCTGCGATCGTCCCACACCCACGCCCCTTCGCCCGCGCGGATGCGCTGGGCCAGCGCGGCGGCACCGCGTGCCTGCTGGGCGTCGAGCATGAATTCGCGGGCTGCGGCACGCACGTGGGCCGCTGGCAACGGCTCGCCCGGCACCGCCCATTCGAGCAGCCGGTGCATGGCCTGGCCGAAAGCGGCGGCTCGTACATCGATCGTGGTGTTGGCAGCCTTCTTTGCAGACGGTTGTTCGGTGGGTGCAGGCGCTACCGGCATGTGCTTCATCGAGAAGCTGGCCGCGCCGGTCTCGGTCGGCAGCGCGACCAGCGGCTCGTCGGCCTCGGTGGGCTCGCACAGGGGCTCCAGCCGCGTCCACCAGCTGCCTTCGTTGGCACGCGCCGGACGCACCGACGACAGCACCAGCCGCTCGCGCGCCCGCGTGGTGGCCACATAAAGGCCATTGAGTTCTTCGCGGTGGCGCGCGCGTTGCTCTTCTTCGAGCAGCGTTGCGGCGCAGGCCGGCGGCGTCTTCTCGCTTGCGAGGAACACGAAGCGCGTCGGTGCGCTGTCGCTGCCCTTCCATTCGACGAGCACGCCCATGGTCTGGGCGCGCGGTGGCGGCGCGTCGCAATCGAGCATGAGCACGGTGTCGGCTTCCAGCCCCTTCGCGCCGTGCACGGTCAGCAATTGCACCGCATCGGGCGCTGCTACTGTCGGGGCGCGAACGCCGCCCGCACGCAGCGCGCGCACCAGTGCATACGGCGTGGCGAAACGCGCGCCATCGATGTCGAGCGACGCGGACAACACGCCGCGCAGATTGGCCAGCGCGCTCTGGCGCATCGCGGCCGGAACCGCGGCGCCGAATTTCGCGAGCAGGTCGCCGTCGTGAAAGATCGCGTCGAGCGCGTCGTGGGGCGGCAGAGTCATCAGCCAGCGCTGCCATTTCTTGAGCTTCGGGCCCACTTCGATCAACGCTGGCGGCAGGCTCTCGTCCTTCTGGATCAACGCGAACCAGCTCACCGCGCCGCGCTCGCGCTGGCGCAGCGCGAGCTGGACCAGCGCCTCGTCGTCGATGCCGAACACCGGCGACTTCAGCGCCCGCGCCAGCGAAAGATCGTGCGCGGGCGACACCAGCGCGTCGATCAGCGCGACCACGTCCTGCACTTCGGGCGCGTCGTGCAGGTCGTTTTTCTCGGGCTGCTGCACGGGGATGTGGCGCTGGCGCAGCGCGTCCTGCATGGCCGAGAGCCGGCTGCGCCTGCGCGCCAGAACCATGATCTGCCGCGGCGGCGTGCCGTCGGCGATGCGCTGCGCCACCCATTGCGCGGCCTGTTCGCATTCTTTCTGCAGCAATTGCTCTTCGGGCAGCACGCGCGGCGTGACGAGGCTGTCGCGCCAGTGGAGCATGCCGTCGTCGGCCGGCGCTGCTTCGGCCGTATCGCCGAGCGCATCACGGTCGATGGCCGGCAGCTTGAGCAGTTCGCCTTCGTCGCCGCGCTCGGTAGTGTGGGCGCGGTAGCCGTCGAACTCGCCGGCCTCCTGCGCGGCCAGCATCGCTGCGTTGACCAGCCCGACCACGGCTCGCGCATTGCGGTGGGTGTGGTCACAGTTCAGCAGCTCGCCGTCGAGCCCTTCGCGCACGAACTTCTTGGCGGCGATAAACACCTGCGGCTCGGCCCGACGGAAGCGGTAGATGCTCTGCTTCGGGTCGCCCACGATGAACACGCGCGGCGCGCGGCCCTGAGCGCCCGTGTACGCGCTGAGCCAGCCGTAGAGCGCCTGCCATTGCAGCGGGTTGGTGTCCTGGAACTCGTCGATCAGCAGGTGCGCGATGCGCGCATCGAGCCGCTCCTGCACCCAGCCCGACAGGGCCGACTGGCCGAGCAGAAGCTGCGCAGCCTGCTCGACGTCGTTCATGTCGACCCAGCCGTGGGCACGCTTCACATCGGCAAAGGCCGCGATCAGGATGCGTGTGAGCCGTGTCATGCGCTGCTGGTAGAGCCATGCGGCGTGTTGGGCCTGTGCGCCGCAAAGCACCTGCAGCTCGACCTCGGCCTCTTGCGCGGCAGGGAATTTCTGCAGATTCTTGTTGAGGCGGTCCTCGGTCGCCACGAAGAAGTTCTTGCGCAGGTGCGCGAGCGCGGCAGCCAGCGAATCGCCGGAGGGTTCGCCCGTGCCGAACACGTCGATGATGGCTTCGGCCGCCTTCTGCGGCGTCTTGTTGCTCTCGCGGCCGAGCGCAGCGGCGCGGTCGAGCCAACGCTGGCGAACCTGCTCGCCCCGCAAGGCCTCGGTCGGGTCAGCCAGGCCCTCGAGCGATGGATAGAACACGCTGAAATGCAGCACGGCGTTCTCTGCATCGGCCAGAGAGAATTCGACACGCTTCGACAGCGCCTCGCTCAAGGCCTTGGCCGTCTGCGAGCGGCCGTGCGTGGCGACGACGGCGTAGTAGTCGGCCAGCGCGTTCTTGTCGGCGGTCACGGCCTCGAAGAATGGCCGCCATGTGTGCCCGCGCGCCTCGGCGTCGTCTTCGAGCAGTTCGTAGTTCGAGGGCAGGCCCAGCTCGCGCAGCACCGCGAGCGGCGCGTTGCGCAGCAGACCCGCGAACCAGGCGTGGAAGGTGCGGAACTGCACCGGCCGGCCGCCTTCGAGCAAGCGTCGGTAGAGGCCTTTCAGGCGCGGCACGGCAGCCAGCGCGGCTGCAGGCTCGACGCCGCGCATCACGAGCTGGCTGACCAGCTCTTCCGGTGTTCGTTCGGCGAAGTCTTCGAGCCACTGGTCGAGCCGCTCGCGCATTTCACCGGCCGCCTTCTTCGTGAAGGTGATGGCCAGGATCTCGTGCGGCTCGCAGGCGGATTCGCCCTCTTCGAGCAGCGCACGCAGGATGCGCGACACCAGCATCCAGGTCTTGCCTGCGCCGGCGCAGGCCTCGACGGCAACCGAGCGGCGCGGGTCGCATGCGACGGTGTAGAAGGCCTCGCGCGTGACGTGCTGGCCGTTGTGCTCGTAGGCTGCGCCGTTCATTTCGACGCCTCCCAGAAGTCCTTGCGGCAGAGGCCGCGGGCCGCGCAGTAGTCGCAGACAGCGCCCTCCCCCAGTGGCGGTAGCGCCGCACCCTGCGCGATGCGCGTGAAGTCATGGATGATGCCGGCCACCAGTGCGTCCCTGGCTTCCACGACGGCAGGCTGCTCGACGGTCTGCGTGCCGGAGGATTTCTCGCCCACGTTGACGTAGGCCGCGCGCAAGGTGTCGTCGGCCACCAGCGCGGCGTAGAAGGCCAGCTGCGTGTCTTCGGTCGGGTCTTTCACGCGCTCCTTGCTGACGGCTGCCGACTCGGTCTTGTAGTCGATCACGAAGGCTTGGCCGTCGGGCATGCGGTCGATGCGGTCGAGCCGGCCGATCAGCCGCAGGTTGCCCAGCGGCTGCTCTTTCCACGGCTCGGCTTCGGCGAAGACGGCTCCGGCCGCCTCGTGCCCGGTGAGCCAGCCGAGATAGCCGTCGCGCACTGCGGGCCATGCCGCAGCGAAAGGCAGGAACTCGGCCTCGGAGAGGCTGAGCTCGTGCATCGACCGCCGGGCCGCCTCTTCGATGAGGGCGGTGCGTTCCTGCGCATCCTGCGTCGGGGTTGCGGCCAGCGCCTCGTGGAAGTGGCCGAGCACGGCATGCAACCAGTTGCCGAAGTCGCGCTTGTCGATCTCGGCGTCGAGTTCGTCTGCGCTGCGCAGGCCCAGTTGCCGCAGCGCGAAAAAACGGTAGGGGCAGCGCCGCAGGTCTTCGTACACGCTGGTGGAGATGTTCTCCAGCGGCAGGAGCGCGCCCGAGGGGGTCGGATACTTTGTTGGCTGCACTGCCACCTCGCGCGGCGTGCGCGGGTCGGCCGATGGCTGCAGCGCGTGGTCGAGCTGCAGCGCCTGTACGAGTGGGCTGGGCCGCACCGGCTCGCCGCTGGCATCAGATTGGCGCCAGATCAACTCGCACGACGGGTTGTGCAAGGCCGCAGCCCAGGCCGCACGCTGTGCAGCTTCGAGCGTTTCGCGCGACGGCAGGCCCAGTTCGAGGCGCTGCGCCGCGCTCCAGTTGCCGGGCGGCTCGGGCGATGCGGGTAGGCGGCGGTCGTCGCAACCGGGAATGACCACCGCGCCGAACGCGCGGCCCAGCAGTTGGTATAGCGGCAGCACCACGACCTTCGGCGCCTGGTCGCCAGCGGGGGGCACGAAGCTCGCGTCTTCCAGCACGTCGCGGACCCAGGCGGTGAATTCGGCCAGCGTGTGACGGCCACCGGGGAATTCGTCGTCGTCGCCGTGCGCGCCGGCATCGAGCCACAGGGCGCCGATCACTTTGCCGCCGGCGAGGTCTTCGTCGAGCAACGCCCATTGGCCGCTGGCCTCCAGCAGTTCGCGCAGCGCGTGCAGCCATTCGGCCAAGGGGCGCGAGCGGGTCATGGGCGCTCGGCGCTCTTCGATGGCCTCGGTGAAGGACAGCAGCGTGGCGTCTTGTGGTTTCTCGCTGCGTGCCATGAATGCACACCACGCCGACCAGTCGCGCTGGCCTTCACGGCGCAGACGTGCTTCGAGCAGCTGTACGGTCGGTGCGTCACCGTCGACGCCGCTCTTGAGCCATTCGAGCACCTGGTCGCTGGCGGCGTCGTGGGCGCAGGCGCGCAGCGCGCTCATCAGCGTGGCGGCGGCGCGCGTGGTCGAGAGCTTCCAGCCGGTTTCGTCGTGCGTGACGACGCCTTGCGCGCTCAACTGGGCGCTGATGCGGCGCGTGAGGGCACGGTCGGTCGCGACCAGGGCGACCGGTGCGCGGTCTTCGGCGAGGTGGCGCAGCACGCAGGCGGCGGCGAGTTCTGCCTCGTCTTCGGGGTCGAGGGCGACGTGCGAGGCACAGGGTTGCGCCAGCACACCGGAGGGCACGAGCGAGAGATGAAGGGCATGGTCGCCCCACAGCTTGCAGAGAGATTGCGTGAGCGGATCGGTCTGGAAGCCCTCGAGCACGATCAGCGCATCGACCTGCGCGCGGGTGCTGTCGCGCCGGAGCACGTCGGTTGCGTAGCCCGAGGTCGAGGTCCACGCGACGGCGATGCGGATCAGCGCGCTTTCTATGCGGAACCACTCCGATTCGCTGCCCGCCTCGGCCACGCTCGCCGCGTGCTGCGCCCATTCGCCGCCCCGCTCCTCGGGCGTCACGGCAGCGGCGAGGGGCGCCAGTTGATACGCCAGTTCGACGACGCGGCCGGCCAAGGCGAAGCGCTCGGCGTTGAAACCGGCCTGCGACAGCAGCGCCTGGGCCGTGACAAGGTCGCGCGCCATGTCATGCGCGATGTCGTAGCCGGTCGGCACGAAACCGCCCGCGCTGCGGGCCCAGTTGTGGGTGGTTTCGAAGCGCGGCACGAAGCCGGGGCTGCCACATCGCGCCCACATGGCGCGCGCCACGCCCATCAGCTGCGCATAGGGCACCAGCACCACGGTACGGGCGGCATGCAGCTGGCGCTCGGCGAGCGCGCGGACGATCCGCGCGACGACGCCGTCGGCGGGATCGCACCACAGGGCCTGGACGGGGTGGCCTTCGTTCATGTTCTATCGAGGGGTTGGAGAGCGCGTGGACGTGACACGCAAGGGCTTTGGCTATCGCCGCCATAGCGGCCCTGCAAGGCACGCCACCCCTTGGTTTCTGTCACAATGACCAGCACTTTAGCTGCACCGAAACTCTCTGCGCACAAGGATCCATCACATGGCCAGCGAACTCATCAAACACATCTCCGATTCCTCCTTCGAGGCCGACGTGCTCAAGTCCAGCCAGCCCGTGCTGGTCGACTACTGGGCCGAATGGTGCGGCCCCTGCAAGATGATCGCCCCCATCCTGGACGAAGTGTCGGCCACCTACGAAGGCAAGCTGCAGATCGCCAAGCTGAACGTGGACGAGAACCGCGACATCCCCGCCAAGTTCGGCATTCGCGGCATCCCCACGCTGATGCTGTTCAAGGACGGCCAGCTGGCCGCCACCAAGGTCGGCGCCATGAGCAAGGCGCAACTCACGGCCTTCATCGACCAGCAACTCGCTTAAGCGACATTTCAACCGGCCAGCGCGCAATGCGTTGGCCGGCGCGTTTTTCCTGTCATAATCTCCCACAGATCACCGGCCCTTTCATTCAGGCAACCGGTTCGAGTTCCCCGGTTGGTGAGGCAGTTCTCGCTTCACACCCAACCTCCCCCCGTTTTCCGTTCGATTACCCCGCGAGGGGTCATTCCATGCACTTAAACGAACTCAAGGCACTCCACGTGTCTGAAGTCCTCAAGCAGGCTGAAGCGCTTGAGATCGAAAACGTCGGCCGCATGCGCAAGCAGGAGCTGATGTTCGCGATCATCAAGAAGCGCGCAAAAGCCGGCGAGCAGGTCTTCGCCGACGGTGTGCTCGAAATACTGCCCGACGGCTTCGGCTTCCTGCGCAGCCCCGACACCAGCTTCACGGCCAGCACGGACGACATCTACATCTCGCCCAGCCAGGTGCGTCGCTTCAACCTGCACACCGGCGACATGATCGAAGGCGAAGTGCGCACGCCCAAGGACGGCGAGCGCTACTTCGCACTGACCAAGCTCGACAAGGTCAACGACGGCCCGCCGGAGCAGAACAAGCACAAGGTGATGTTCGAAAACCTGACGCCGCTGTTCCCCAAGGAGCAGATGAAGCTGGAACGCGACGGCGTCAAGGGCGAAGAGAACATCACGGGCCGCATCATCGACATCATCGCCCCCATCGGCAAAGGCCAGCGCGCCCTGCTCGTGGCGCCGCCCAAGAGCGGCAAGACGGTGATGATGCAGCACATCGCCCACGCGATCAGTGCCAACTACCCCGACGTTCACATGATGGTGCTGCTCGTCGACGAGCGCCCTGAAGAAGTGACCGAAATGCAGCGCACGGTGAAGGGTGAAGTCATTGCTTCGACCTTCGACGAGCCCGCTGCGCGCCACGTGCACGTCGCCGAAATGGTGATCGAGCGCGCCAAGCGCCTGGTCGAACTCAAGAAGGACGTGGTGATCCTGCTCGACTCGATCACCCGCCTGGCCCGCGCCTACAACAACGTCGTGCCCTCGTCGGGCAAGGTGCTGACGGGCGGTGTCGATTCCAACGCGCTGCAGCGCCCCAAGCGCTTCCTGGGCGCCGCGCGGAACGTGGAAGAAGGCGGCTCGCTGACCATCATCGGCACCGCGCTGATCGATACCGGCAGCCGCATGGACGAAGTGATCTTCGAAGAGTTCAAGGGCACCGGCAACTCCGAAATCCACCTCGACCGCCGCCTGTACGAAAAGCGCGTGTTCCCCTCGATCCAGCTCAATCGCAGCGGCACGCGCCGCGAAGAACTGCTGCTGGCGCCCGAGATCTTGCAGAAGACCCGCATCCTGCGTCAGCTCATGTACAACATGGACGAGATCGAGTCGATGGAGCTGATGCTCAAGAACATGAAGGCGACGAAGACCAATGTCGAGTTCTTCGACATGATGCGTCGCGGCGGCTGAGCATCACGCTCTCCCGCAAAAGCGCGTTGGCCCTAACGGGTCAACGCGCTTTTTTCATGGGCGCCCTGCATGCAGGGCGCGGCCTTCGAGGGCGCTCTGGCGGCCGAGGTCAAGCAGTTCCATCAGTGCGACAGCCTGCTCGGGCGGCACGGGGTTCGAGCCGCGGCCGAGGATGGCGTCGCGCACAGCGACGTAGTAGTCGACATAGTTGCCGGCGCGGGTGGGAATGTTGCGCTTGCTGGATGCTCCATCACTGCCAATCAGCGTGAGCTCGCCATCGAGCGGATCTGCGCCCCACCCTTCGGACGGCGGCCGCTGCCCGGCGCGCAGCGCATCTTCCTGCGTATCGACGCCGTACTTGACGTAGCTGCCGCGCGTGCCGTGGACGATGTAGCGCGGTGCCGCATGCGCCGCCAGCGTCGTCGAATGCAGCACCACGCGCAGCGGCGCGTGCGGCCCACTGTCGTACCGCAGCACGGCATGAAAGTAGTCCTCGACCACGGCGCCATCGCGCAGGACCGCAGTGTCGAGCTGAACCGTGTCAGGCCGGCCGAACAGTTGCACCACCTGGTCGACCAGATGAGCACCAAGGTCCACCCAAAGGCCCGAACCCGGCACGGCCTGCTCGCGCCAGCGCTCCTTTACCTGGGGCCGGAAGCGGTCGAAATGCGACTCCAGGTACACCGGGCGGCCCAGCTCACCGGACGCCAGAACATCCTTGAGGGTCAGGAAATCGGCATCGAAACGCCGGTTCTGGTAGACCGCCAGGACACGATTGTTGCGCTTAGACAACAATTCAAGCGCCCTCGCCTCGGCCACATCGAGCGTGAAAGGCTTGTCCACTACCACGTGCTTGCCGGCCTCCAGCGCCGCTCTGGCGACCGGATAGTGCTGGGCGTTGGGCGTTGCCACCACAACCAGGTCGATGTCGGAGCGGGCCACGAGCGTCGCTACGTCCGGCACCACGGCAACACCGGGCCAGTCGGCGTGCACCCTGTGCGGCTGCGAACTAGCCACAGCCGCCAATTCGAGCCCCGGAACGGCCGAAAGCACGGGCGCGTGGAAGGTCTGGCCGGCAAAACCATAGCCAACGAGGCCGACACGAAGAAGCGCAGAGGTCATGGGGGAGGCCCGGTTTGCTCGGAAATGGGGCAGTATGCGATAATCATGGGCTCCGCGAAAAGTGCGGCTGGGCAGCTTCGTCCGGCACGTGGCTCTCGCATCGACCGCGCATTGATTCCAACAGCGCAAAAGGAAAGACCATGGCAAAAGAAGGCATCCACCCGAATTACCGCGAAGTTCTGTTCGTCGACATGTCGAACGGCTTCAAGTTCGTGACCCGTTCGTGCGCGAACACCAAGGAAATGGGCAAGACCGACGACGGTCGCGAACTGCCGCTGTTCAAGCTCGACACCACGAGCGAATCGCACCCGTTCTACACCGGCACGCAGAAGTCGGTCGACAACATGGGCGGCCGCGTCGAGAAGTTCCGCAACCGCTTCGGCAAGACCACCGGCGCTGCTTCGAAGTAAGGCACGCGCTTTTGCGTCGAGGGCAGCCCGGTTTACCGCGCTGCCCTTTTTCTTTCTGAATCCTGCCTTTTTCCGCCACTTGAACCTGCCCACTCCCGCGATCGTTGCCCAGAGCGCCGTGCGCCGGCTGCCGCGCATCGCATTGCTTCTGCTGTGCGCGGCCTACCTGCTGCCGGGCCTGGTTGGCCGGGGTCCCTGGAAGAGCGCCGACATCACGGCCTTCGGCTACATGTCCGAACTGGCTCGCAGCACCGAAGGCATCGCACGCTGGTTCGACCCCATGCTGCTGGGCCTGCGCCCGGAAACACCCGCCCTGATCCCTTACTGGATCGGCGCCCTGGCCATCAAGATCGCCCCGTCGTGGCTGAACCCCGACTTGGCCGTGCGCGTTGCGTTCGCGTTCCTCCTCTGGGGCGCCTTCACCGCCACCTGGTACGCCGTGTACTACCTGGCCCGCACGGCGCGCGCCCAGCCCGTGGCTTTTGCCTTCGGCGGCGAGGCCCGGCCGACCGACTACGCACGCGCCATCGCCGACGGCGGCCTGCTGGCGCTGATCGCCTGCCTCGGCCTCGCCCAACTCGGCCACGAGACCACCCCCGCACTGGCGCAGCTGTTCTTCGCCTCGCACCTGTTCTATGGCGTGGCCGCACTGCCCTACCGCCGCACCGGCCCGGTGATCGCGCTGACCGTGGGCACCATCGGCATTACGCTGAGCGGCGCGCCCACCGTCGGGCTCGCGCTGGCCATCGGCAGCGCGCTGTACATCGCGTATGAACGCCGGCTCGCCGCGCAGTCCAAACGCGAAAACGCCGACAACAACGAAGACAACGGCCCCGGCTACACACGAGGTGCCCTCCTCACGATGATCGGCATCACGGTGCTGGCGGCGGTGCTCGTGTTCAGCCTGAAGCTGCCGACATGGAAGATCACCGTGGTCGGCGGTTCGCTGATCGGCGACGTGCGCAGCCAGGCAAAGCTGCTGCTGTGGTTCACCTGGCCGGTCTGGCCGCTCGCCATCTGGACGCTGTGGCGCTGGCGGCGCCAGCTCACGTCGCGCCACGTCGCGCTGCCCTTCTGGTTCGCGCTGGTGCCGCTGGCCGCCACCTGGACCACCGACTACTCCGACCGTTCGCTGCTGCTGGCTCTGCCCGCCTTCGCCACGCTCGCCGCATTCGCCCTGCCCACCTTCCGGCGCAGCGCTGCAGCTCTGATCGACTGGTTCAACGTGCTGTTCTTCAGCGGCCTCGCCGTGCTGGGCTGGATCTACTGGATCGCCATGCAGACCGGCGTTCCACCCAAGCCGGCCGCCAGCGTCACGCGACTGGTGCCCGGCTTCGTGCCCGAGCTCTCTCCCATTGCCGTGGCGCTCGCCGTGGCTGCGACCATCGCCTGGTGCTGGCTGGTGCGCTGGCGCACGGGGCGGCACCGCGCTGCGCTCTGGAAGACTCTGGTGCTGCCAGCCGGCGGCACGGCACTGTGCTGGATGCTGCTGATGACGCTGTGGCTTCCGCCCATCGACTACGCACGCAGCTTCGCGCCGCAAGTGCGCGCCGTGGCTGAACGCGTCGGCCAGCCGAGCTGCATCGCCGAGCTCGCGCTGAGCCGTCCGCACATTGCGGCGCTGCGCCACCACGGCAACTTCAACGTGCAGCCGCTGCTGCTGGGCACTGACTGCCCGTGGCTGCTCGCAAGCCCCGAAACCATCGAGCGCCTGCACACCATCATTCCCTTCGACCAGTGGCGCTTTGCCGGCACGCTGCGCCGCCCCAGCAGCGCGGCCGACGACCTCTTGCTCTACCAGAAGATCACGCCGCAGTGAGGAGCGAACGGGCTCTGATCGCGCGGCACGCGGGCACGGTGCTCGTGGGCCAGCTGGCCGTGATGGCTTTCGGCGTGACCGACACCATCATCGCGGGCCGCTACTCCGAGCACGCGCTGGCCGCCCTCTCGGTCGGCGCCGCCATCTTCGTCAGCGTATACGTCTCGCTGATGGGCGTGCTGCAAGCTCTGCTGCCGGTCTGGGCCGAACTACATGGCGGCGGCCGCGGCGGCGAGGTGGGCCGCTCGGTGCGGCAATCGCTATACCTCGCCGCGATTGCCGTTGTGGTCGGCATGACGATCCTGCTGCTGCCGGGCGCAGCCCTGCGATGGACCCAGGTGCCGCCGGAAATGCGCGGCGAAGTCGAAGCCTATCTCGCGGTGCTGGCCTTTGCGCTGGCGCCGGCTCTGCTCTTCCGCCTGTTCAGCACGCTCAACCAGAGCCTGGGCAGGCCCCAACTCGTGACGTGGCTGCAGTTGGGCTCGCTGGTCGTGAAGCTGCCGTTGTCGATCTGGTTCACTTTCGGCGGCGCGGGCCTGCCGGCCATGGGCCTCGTGGGCTGCGGCTGGGCCACGCTGTGCGTGAACTGGGCGATGCTCGGCTGCGCCATCTGGCTGCTGCGCAACCGTCCGTTCTACCGCGACTACGGGCTCTGGAAGCGCCTTGAGGCGCCCGACTGGCAGCAGATCCGCAAGTTCGCGCGGCTCGGCGTGCCAGGCGGCCTGGCGGTACTGGTCGAAGTGACCTCGTTCACGCTGATGGCCTTGTTCATCGCACGCCTCGGCACCGCAGCCGCGGCGGCGCACCAGATCGCGTCGAACCTGCTGGCCGTGGCCTACATGACCCCACTGTCGCTGGCCATCGCGACCAGCGCGCGCGTAAGCTTCTGGCTCGGCGCCGGGGACGCAGCCAAGGCTCGCCACGCTTGCCGCCTGGGCTTCGAACTGACGGCGCTGTGTGCACTGTTCTATGCCACCGCCATGGCCGTGCTGCGCTACGAGCTCGCCAACGTGTATTCCGACAACCCGGCCGTGATCGCGATGGCCGGCGCACTGCTGCTGGCCGTTGCCCTGTATCACTTCGCGGATGCGGTGCAGACCTTCTGCGTGTTCGTGCTGCGGTGCTACCGGGTCACGCTGGCGCCGCTGGTGATCTATTGCGCGATGTTGTGGGGACTGGGCCTTGGCGGAAGCTATCTGCTCGCGTACCACGGTCTGGGCCCCTGGGCGGCCATGCAGTCACCGCTGGCGTTCTGGATCATGAGCGCCGCCGCACTGGCCCTGACGGCCCTGCTGTTCGGTGCACTGCTGCGCTGGACGATGCGCCAGCGCGCGAGATAAGCCACGCCTACTTGGCCAGCACTCGCGCTTCCCGCACGCGCGCTGCCGGAAACAACAGAGCAAAGCGGGAGCCCTTGCCCACCGTGCTTTCGATACGCAGTTCGGCACCGTGCCGCTGGGCGATGTGCTTGACGATCGCCAGTCCCAGTCCCGTGCCCCCAGTCTCGCGCGAGCGGCTGCGGTCGATGCGGTAGAAGCGCTCGGTCAACCGCGGAATGTGCTCAGCGGCGATGCCGGGGCCGGTGTCCTTCACGGCGTATTCGCCGCGCCCGTCGGGCAGTGTCCGCCAGCTCACGGCCACCTCGCCGCCGCCGGGCGTGTAGCGGATGGCGTTGCTCAGCAGGTTCGACATCGCGCTCTGCAGTTCGGTCGGCGCGCCCGACAGCTCAGACTCCGCGTCGACCGTGAACGACAGTCGATGCCCCTGTGGCGTCAGACGACCCGACAGCCCTCGCCCCTCGTCTTCGCACTGTGCGAGCAACGCACGAGTGCGGATCCACTGGTTGCCCGAAGGTGCCGCGCTGCCCTCCAGCCGCGACAGCGTCAGCAGGTCGTTCACCAGCGTCTCCATGCGGTGCGATTGCTGCCCCATCAGCGACAGATAGCGCGTGCGCTCCTCCGCATCGAGCGGCAGGTTCTGCAGCGTCTCGACGAAGCCCGCCAGCACCGTCAGCGGCGTGCGGATTTCATGCGACACGTTGGCCACGAAATCGCGCCGCATCGCCTCGGCCTGCTCCAGCGCCGTGATGTCACGCGTCAGCAGCATGCGGCGATTGCCGGCATAGGGATGCACCTGCACCGACAACCGCACCGGATGACCGCGCTGATGCCCATGGCCGAGTCCGGAGGCGTCGATGACCACGTCGCGGCTGTAGTTCCAGGACGCGAGGTAGGCCACGAAAGCCGGATCGCGCACGAGGTTGGCGAGGTGCTGTGCCAGATCGCGTTCCGCGTCGATACCGAACTGGCTGGCCGCCGTCTGGTTGCACCATTCAATGCGGCCCTGCTCGTCGAGCAGCACCACGCCATTGGGCGACGCCTGGATGGCGGCGAGGAATTCCTGCAGCCGGTCTTCGGCCTGCCGGGTCTGCTGCTCGCGGTCGCGCAGCAGCTTGCGGATGCGCTCGGACAACTCACCCCACACGCCGGACCCGCGCGACGGCAGGCCGGCGGCATCGTTGCGCAACACCCGCATCAGCCGCTCGGCGCGCCAGGCATCGAGCCCCAGCCAGAGTACCGCACCCAGCCAGGCGCCCAGCCACCCGAACTTCCATCCAAAAATGACGATAGCGCCCGCTCCTATTAAGAGGGACGCTATTAAAAATGTAGCAATTCGAAAAGGCATGGCGGGCGATTATCCGCGCCCGCGGCCAAAGGGTGCCACGGCGGTCAAACCGTGACTTGGGCGGTCAGGCGGTAGCCCGCTCCGCGGACGGTTTCGACCATCGGCGCAGCCGCACCCAGCGATTCGCGCAGGCGCTTGACGTGCACGTCGACCGTGCGCTCTTCGATGTAGACGTGGTCGCCCCATACCTTGTCGAGCAGCTGAGCACGGCTGTGCACACGCTCGGCATGCTGCATCAGATAGGCCAGCAGCTTGAACTCGGTCGGCCCGACCTTCAGGGCACCGCCCTGCCAGGTCACGCGGTGCGTGGAGGTGTCGAGTGCGAGTTCGCCGATCTCGACGCGCTCCGTGACCACTTCCGGTGCCCGGCGGCGCAGCACCGCACGGATGCGAGCCAGCATTTCCTGGGTCGAGAACGGCTTGGTGATGTAGTCGTCGGCGCCTGCGTCGAGGCCAGCAACCTTGTCGGGTTCGTCGCCGCGCGCGGTCAGCATCAGGATCGGGATGGCCTTGGTGCGCGGGTCCTTGCGCCACTGGCGCGCGAGCTGCAGGCCACTTTGGCCGGGCAGCATCCAGTCGAGCAGGATCAGATCCGGCAGGAAGGCGTCGATCTCACGCTGGGCCGCAGCACCATCTTCCGACCAGATCGGCTCGAAGCCGTTGTGGCGCAGGTTGACGGCGATCAGCTCGGCGATCGAGGACTCGTCTTCGACGATAAGGACACGGGGTTTCTTCATGCTTTCTTGGGAGTCTTGCCGCTGTTGTTACTGCAGCGCGGACTCGATTTCCTGCATCGAAGTGTGCCGCACATCGGCGCCCTTGACGATGTAGATGATGAATTCGGCGATGTTCTTGGCGTGGTCGCCAATGCGTTCGATGGCCTTTGCCAGGAACAGCAGGTCCAGGCTGGCGGAGATCGTGCGCGGGTCTTCCATCATGTAGGTGACCAGCTTGCGCACGAAACCGTCGAACTCCTTGTCGATCAGGTCGTCGTCCTTGAGGATGGACAACGCTGCGGAGGTGTCGAGCCGCGCGAATGCGTCGAGCGCCTTGCGCAGCAGGCCCGAGGCCAGGTCGGCCGCGATACGCAGTTCGGTCGTGGGCAATTGCCGGGCCGAACCGCTCTCGATGATCGACTTGACCATGCGCGCAATCTTGTTGGCCTCGTCACCCACGCGCTCGAGGTTGGCGGTGGTCTTGCTGATGGCGATCAGCAGGCGCAGGTCGCGCGCCGTGGGCTGGCGGCGCGCAATGATCGAAGACAGCTCGCGGTCGATGTCGATTTCCATCGCGTTGACGCGCTGCTCGGTCTCCATCACGCGGTCGGCCGCTTCGACGTCGAACTGCAGCAGCGCGTACACGGCCTGGTGAATCTGCGACTCGACCATGCCGCCGAGCTCCATCACGCGCGACGAGACGCCGTTGAGTTCGCTGTCGAACTGGCTGGAAAGGTGTTTCTCGGTCATGTTGTCTCCTTTGACTTCAACCGAAGCGGCCGGTGATGTAGTCCTCGGTCTCCTTGCGCTGCGGCTTGAAGAACATCTGCTCGGTGGCGCCGAACTCGATCAGATCGCCGAGGTACATGTAGGCGGTGTAGTCGCTGCAGCGGGCGGCCTGCTGCATGTTATGCGTCACGATGACCACCGTGTACTCATTCTTGAGTTCGGCGATCAGTTCCTCGATCTTCGCGGTCGAGATCGGGTCGAGCGCCGAGCAGGGTTCGTCGAGCAGCAGCACTTCGGGCTTGATCGCGATGCCGCGCGCAATGCACAGGCGCTGCTGCTGCCCGCCGGAGAGGCCCGAGCCGCTTTGCTGCAGCTTGTCGCGCACTTCGGTCCACAGCGCGGCCTTCTTCAGGGCCCATTCAACGCGGTCGTCCATTTCACTGGCCGAGAGGTTCTCGAACAGCTTCACGCCAAAGGCGATGTTGTCGTAGATCGACATCGGGAACGGCGTGGGCTTCTGGAACACCATGCCGACCTTGGCGCGAATCAGTGCCACGTCTTGCTTCGACGTGAGCAGGTTCTCGCCATCGAGGGCGATGGTGCCTTCGGCGCGCTGCTCCGGATATAGCTCGAACATGCGGTTGAAGGTGCGCAGCAGGGTCGACTTGCCGCAGCCCGACGGGCCGATGAAGGCCGTGACCTTGTTCTCGGGAATCTCGAGGTTGATGCCCTTGAGCGCGTGGAACTTGCCGTAGTAGAAATTCAGGTCCTTGACCGAGATCTTCGAGCGCGACGGTTGTGCAACGGTATTTGGCATGTTGTCTTCTTCTGCTGGGTTCAGTGTTTGTTGCGCGTCAGGACCCGCGCCAGGATGTTGAGGGCGAGCACGGCGACAGTGATCAGGAACACGCCGGCCCATGCCAGCTGTTGCCAGTTCTCGTACGGGCTCATCGCGAACTTGAAGATCGTGACCGGCAGGCTGGCCATTGGCTGGCTCACGTCAGCGGTCCAGAACTGATTGTTCAGTGCGGTGAAGAGCAGCGGCGCGGTCTCGCCGGCGATGCGAGCCACGGCCAGCAGCACACCGGTGACCACGCCGGCGCGGGCAGCGCGCAGCGTGATGCTGAGGATGACCTTCCACTTCGGCGTGCCGAGCGCGTAGGCCGCTTCGCGCAGGCCAGGCGGCACCAGCTGCAGCATGTTCTCGGTGGTGCGGATCACGACCGGAATCACGATCAGCGCCAGTGCAATCGCACCGGCCAGACCCGAGAAGGTCTTGAAATAGGCCACCACCACGGCATACACGAACAGGCCGATCACGATCGACGGCGCCGACAACAGGATGTCGTTGACGAAGCGCGTGACCGAGGCGAGCCAGCCCTTGGGGTTGTATTCGGCCAGATAGATGCCGGCCATGATGCCGATGGGCGTACCCACGCAGGTGGCCAGCATCACCATCACGAACGAGCCGAAGATCGCATTCGCGATACCGCCCGCCTCGTTTGGCGGCGGCGTCATTTCGGTGAAGGTGGCGAGGGCGAGGCCGCCCACGCCCTGACGCAACGTTTCCCAAAGGATCCAGACCAGCCAGAACACGCCGAAGGCCATCGCGGCGAGCGACAGCGTGAGCGCGATCTTGTTGACGCGGTTGCGCGAGGCAAACTTGGCCTGGCGCGTTTCGGCCAATGCCTTGGCCGCGAGAAGATTCTGGGCGGTGCTCACGATTTGGTTCCTTCGCTCTTCTTCATCTTGGCCAGCAGCATCTTGGAGAGCGACAGCACGACGAAGGTGATGAAGAACAGCACGAGGCCGAGGTACATCAGCGCGGCCTGATGCAGGCCCGCGCCGGCTTCGGCGAATTCGTTGGCGAGTGCCGAGGTGATGCTGTTGGCAGCCTCGAACACGGAAAGGGAGTTGAGCTGGTTCATGTTGCCGATCACGAACGTGACCGCCATCGTTTCACCCAGCGCCCGGCCGAGGCCGAGCATGATGCCGCCGATCACGCCGGCCTTGGTGTAAGGCAGCACGACCTTGGAAACGACTTCCCAGGTGGTGGAGCCGAGGCCGTAGGCCGACTCTTTCAGCAGCGGCGGCGTCACTTCGAACACGTCGCGCATCACCGAAGCGATGAACGGAATGATCATGATCGCGAGGATGATGCCGGCCGACAGGATACCGATGCCCACGGGCGGGCCAGACACCAGCGCGCCGAGGTACGGCACGCCGCTGAGCAGCTTCTGCAGCGGCTGCTGCACCCAGGTGGAAAGGATCGGGCCGAACACCAGCAGGCCCCACATGCCGTAGACGATGGAAGGCACCGCCGCCAGCAGTTCAATGGCCGTGCCCAGCGGGCGCTTGAGCCAGTTGGGCGAGAGTTCCGTCAGGAAGAGCGCAATGCCGAAGCTCACCGGCACCGCGATCACCAGCGCGATGATCGAAGTGGCCAGCGTGCCGTAGATCATGACCAGGCCGCCGTACTCCTCCTTGACCGGATCCCACACGCTGCTCGTGAGAAAGCCGAGGCCGTACTTCGAAATGGCGGGCCAGGCGCCGACAACCAGCGACAACAGGATGCCGATGAGCATCGCGAGCGTCAGCAGCGCGGCGCCCTTGGCGGCCCAGCCGAACAGCCGGTCAGCCATCGGGCCGGAGCGCGGAGCCTTCACGGGCGGCGGGGGTGCAGTAGCACGACCGCGCTCGGCCGCGAGGTCGAGAGAGGTGGTGGCGGCGGGAAAGGTGGATGACACTGGTCGCTCCGGCAAAGACGAAAGCGGCGCGTCCTGGAGCGAAGAATTGCTCATGGGCGCGCCGTCCTGGACTGATGGGTAGAGTTACTTGAACGCGACGGCCTTGCCCGACGCATCCTTCACATCACCCCATGCCTTGGCGATGGTGGCCTTCACGGCGTCAGGCATCGGCACGTAGTCGAGATCATCGGCCGTCTTGTCGCCGCTCTTGTAGGCCCAGTCGAAGAACTTGAGCACGGTAGTCGCGTTGGCGGGCTTGTCCTGCACCTTGTGCATCAGGATGAAGGTGGCGCCGGTGATGGGCCATGCGTCCTTGCCGGCCTGGTTGGTCAGCACCTGGTAGAAGCTCTTGCTCCATTCAGCACCAGCGGCGGCGGCCTTGAATGCCGAGTCGTCGGGCGACACGAAGGTGCCGGCGGCGTTCTGCAGTTGGGCGTACGTCATCTTGTTCTGCTTCACGTAGGCGTACTCGACGTAGCCGATCGAGTTGGGCAGGCGGTTCACGAAAGCGGCGACGCCTTCGTTGCCCTTGCCGCCCGCGCCGGTGGGCCAGTTCACGGCCGTGCCTTCGCCGACCTTGGTCTTCCACTCGGCGTTGACCTTGCTCAGGTAGTTGGTGAACAGGAAGCTGGTGCCCGAACCGTCGGCACGGCGAACCGGGGCGATGGCGGCGTCAGGCAGGGCCAGCGAACCGTTCAGTGCCTTGATGGCGGGGTCGTTCCACTTGGTGATCTTGCCGAGGTAGATGTCGCCCAGAACCTGGCCGTTGAGCTTCAGCTCGCCGGGCTTGATGCCCTGGATGTTGACCACGGGAATCACGCCACCGATGACGGTGGGGAACTGCATCAGGCCCTTGGCCTGCAGTTCGTCGTCCTTCAGGGGAGCGTCCGAAGCGCCGAAGTCGACGGTCTTGGCTTCGATCTGCTTGATGCCGGCGCCCGAGCCGACCGACTGGTAGTTGATCTTGACGCCGGTGGCCTTGTTGAAGTCAGAGGCCCACTTGGCGTACAGCGGTGCCGGGAAGCTGGCACCAGCGCCGGTCACGTCTTGTGCAAAGGCGGGAATGGAGAACACCGCGGCCACCAGGCCGGCTGTTGCAAATTTGAACGTCGTTTTCATGAAGCTTCCTTTAGAAGTAAGAAGTAGTCCCTTTTTCGGGCTTGGACGGACTCTAGAAAGCTTGTGTGACATCGGTGTGACACCCCTCTGTCGAGGGAAAATGCCTTTATTCCCCCGGTGGTTCGTGTGACGCTGTCACATAACCGTCATGCGCCGCGCCTAGCCTTCCAAACCTCGCCATTGCGCGATCCGAGAGGTGGCGCGCCCTGTCACGGCGCTACGATCAAACACAAAGACACCGCCTTCTTCTTCAGAACCACATGCAAAACGGCACTCGCCTCGCAGCAGTCGACCTGGGCTCGAACAGCTTCAGGCTCGAAATCGGACAGGTCGATCACGGCCAGATCCACCGCACCGAATATCTCAAGGAGACGGTTCGCCAGGGCAACGGCCTGGACAGCGCACGCAACCTCACGGCCGAGGCCATGCAGCGCGGCTGGGACGCGCTCGCGCGTTTCGGCGAACGCCTGGCCGGCTTCAAACGCTCGCAGGTTCGGGCCGTGGCCACGCAAACGCTGCGCGAAGCGCGCAACCGCGAAGAATTCCTGTTGCGCGCACGCACCATTCTGGGCTTCGGCATCGACGTGATCCCGGGCCGGGAAGAGGCCCGCCTCATATATCAGGGCGTGGCGCACATGCTGCCGCACACCGACGCCTCCGACAGCGAGCGCCGGCTGGTGGTCGACATCGGCGGGCGCTCCACCGAAATGATCATCGGCCACGCCCTCGAGGCCGACCGCATGGAGTCGTACCGGGTCGGCAGCGTCGCCTGGTCGATGAAACACTTCGGCGAAGGCCTGTTTACCGCCAGCGCCTTTCGCGCGGCCGAAGTGGCTGCCAAGGCCGTGCTCGACGACGCCCTCGCCACTTACACCCGCGACCAGTGGGACGTGGCCTACGGCGCTTCCGGCACCATCGGCGCCGTCGGCGATGTGCTGGCCGCGGCGGGTGGCGAGCCCGGCCTCGTCACGCGCGAAGGCCTCGACTGGCTGCTCGACCGCCTGCTCAAGGCCGGCAGCGCCGACAAGCTGCGCATCGACGGCATGCGGGAAGACCGCAAGGCCGTCATCGGCGGCGGTGTGAGCGTGCTACGCGCGGTGTTCGACCTGCTCGGCATCCAGGAAATGAAAGTCGCCCAGGGCGCCCTGCGCCACGGCGTGCTCTATGAATTGCTGGAACGCGACGAAAGCGTGGCCGACATGCGCACCGCCACGGTGGCGCGGCTGGCCAATCGCTTCACCGTCGACACGGCACAGGCCAAGCGCGTGGGCGAAACGGCCGCTGCGCTGTTCGTGCAGCTCTCCCCCGCCGCGCGCGGCGGCAGTACATCAAGCCGGGCTGGCCGGGCCTTGCGCAAGCTGGGCTGGGCGGCGCAGTTGCACGAGATCGGCACGCTGATCTCACACAGCGACTATCACAAGCACGGCGCCTACATCCTCGACAACACCGACGCGCCCGGCTTTGCGGTGAACGAGATGCACGCGCTCGGCCAGTTGGTGCTGGGCCAGCGCGGCAAGCTGCGCAAGCTCGAAGCATCGCTGGATGATGAGACCTTCGTGATGCAGTTGCTGTCACTTCGGCTCGCGGTGATCCTGTGCCACGCGCGCCGCGACCCTGATCCGCAGGCGCTGCACCTCGCGGCGCTGGGCGCACGGGCCTTCACCATTGTTTGTGCCCCGGACTGGGCCGAGGCGTTTCCGCAATCGGCGCACCTCCTGCGCGAAGAAGTGCTGGCCTGGCAGAAGATCAGCAGTTGGCGCGTCGAGCTCAGCGGCTGCTGAGCCAGCCGCCCCATTAGTTAGTTAGAGCAGTTCCGGCGACTGCACCGTCACAACGACGGTCTGCACATCGCCGTCGCGCTCGCGCGTGCGAATCCACCACAGCGCTCCCTTGCGAACCGGGCAGCTGTCCTGCTTGAGGCCCAGCAGCAGGGAGATAGCCTGCCCCACCGATGGCTGGTGGCCGATCATCAGCACCACCGACTTGCCGTTGGGCCAGCCGGCTGCACCAAGCAGCGCCTCTGCCGTTGTGTCGGGCGCGAGCTCCGAGCGCAGCTTGTATTTGCGACCCAGCGCCAGCGCAGTCTGTTCGCAGCGCCGCGCGGGGCTGCAGATGATGCGCGTGCCGTCCGGCAACTGACGGTCCAGCCAAGTGGCCATCCGCTTGGCCTGCTTTTCGCCGCGCGCGGTGAGGGAGCGCTGCATGTCGTCGCAACCCTCGGTCCAGTCCTCGGCTTCGGCGTGACGCCAGAAGATCAAGTCCATGGTCATCGTCTTTCGATCTTCAGTTGCTGGATGCATCTCTGAGATGCCCTCTGGATGCGTAGCGGTTCATGAGCGCGGCCTGCGCACCGTGGGCCTCGACGACGGGCGATGCGCCTGCCTCGCCCGAATGCGTATCGTGATCGACGCGCGTGTAGATGCCGTCCGCGCCCAGATCCCAGGCGTCGCGCCCGTCGTGCAGGTAGGCCACCAGGCACTCGTCGATCAGCCGCTGGCGCAGTCCCGGGTCCGTTACAGGCCACGCCAGCTCGATGCGCCGCATCATGTTCCGGTTCATCCAGTCGGCGCTCGACAGGTACAGCGATTCATCCTCGCCATTGCGGAAATAGAAGACCCGCGAATGCTCCAGGAAGCGGCCGATCACCGAGCGCACGCGGATGTTGTCGGTGAGCCCCGGCACCTGCGCGGGCAGCGTGCATGCGCCGCGCACGATCAGATCGATCTTCACGCCCTTCTGCCCCGCACGGACCAGCGAGGCGATGATCTCGTCGTCGGTCAGCGCGTTCATCTTGGCGACGATGCGCGTCGACTGGCCGGCCGCTGCGGCCAGGCCCAGCGCATCGATCTGCGCCACGATGTTCTTGTGCAGGTCGAACGGCGCCAGCCACATGCGGTTGAGCTTGGGCAAGCGGCTCTGGCTCGCCAGATGCACGAACACGGCTTCCATGTCGGCCGTCAGCATCGGATCGGCCGTAAGGTGGCTGATGTCGGTGTAGAGCCTGGCAGTGCGCGGGTTGTAGTTGCCCGTGGACAGATGGCCGTAGCGGCGCAATTGCTTGCCCTCGCGCCGCGTCACCAGCAGCATCTTGGCGTGGGTCTTCAGGCCGACCACGCCGTACACCACCTGCGCGCCGATCGATTCGAGCATTTCAGCCCAGTTGATGTTGGCCTCTTCGTCGAAGCGAGCCTTCAGCTCCACCACTACCGTGACTTCCTTGCCGCGGCGCACGGCTTCGCGCAGCAGATCCATCATTTCCGAATCGGCGCCCGTGCGGTAGATGGTCTGCTTGATCGCCAGCACCTGCGGGTCGAGCACCGCTTCGCGCAGGAAGGCCAGCACGCCCTCGAAGCTTTCGAAGGGCTGGTGAATCAGCACATCGCCGCGCTGCAGCCGCTCGAAGAACGACTGCCCGGGCGACAGAGCAACGGGGTAGGAAGCCGGATACGGCGGAAAGCGCAGTTGCGGCTCGTCGAGCAGGTCGGCCAGTTGCGTGAGCCGGGCCAGGTTGACCGGGCCATGCACGCGGTACAGCGCCTCGGGCGGCAGGTTGAACTGCGCCAGCAGGAAACTCGCAAGAGACTCGGCGCAGCTCGCCGACACCTCCAGCCGCACGGCCTGGCCATAGTGCCTGTGCTGCAGCCCCTGGCGCAACGCGGTGCGCAGATTCTTGACGTCTTCCTCGTCCACCGCAAGGTCGGAATGCCGGGTAACGCGGAACTGCGAGAAATCGCCCACCTCGCGCCCGGGGAACATGCTCGCGAGATGCGCGCGCACCACGCTAGACAGTGCCACGAACAGCGTCTTGCCATCCGACACCTTGGCCGGCATCTTGATCAGACGTGGCAGAACTCGCGGCAGCTTGACGATCTGGATCGGGTTTTCGCGGCCGAAGGCGTCCTTGCCACCCAGTCTCACGATGAAGTTGAGCGACTTGTTGGCCACCTGCGGGAACGGATGCGCCGGGTCGAGCCCGACCGGAATCAGCAGCGGGCGCACTTCGCGCTCGAAATACTCGCTGACCCACTTGCGCTGCGCCGGATTGCGCTCGCCATGCGAAATGATGCGGATGCCGTGCGTCGCAAAAGTTGGCATCAGCTCGTCGTTGTACAGCGCGTACTGGCGCGCCACGAGCTTGTGGGCCGCCTCGGCCAGCCGTTCGAACGACTCGACCGTGTAAGTGCCCTTGTGGTCCCCAGCGCTGCCCGCGATCAGGTGCGGCGCGGCGCGGACCTCGAAGAATTCATCGAGGTTCGACGAAACGATGCACAGATAGCGCAACCGCTCGATCAGCGGCACCTCTTTGCGATGCGCCCAGTCGAGCACACGCTCGTTGAACGAAAGAATGCTGTGGTCGCGGTCCAGCAATGTGAACGTTGGTGCCGCAACGTCAAGCGACGGATCTGCGGAGGCGAGTGACATGGGCACTGATTCTGGAGCAAGCGGCACAGGAGAACACGTAGGCTGAAATATGACAGTGTCAGCCCCTCTTGTGACAGTTCCATGACTATCCCGTGACGCCTCTGAGCCAGCCGCGTGCTGGCTGGCAGCGCCAAGCGTAGAAGCGGGCGGCCCGGTTTCGGGCCGGTCGGCCGCCGGCTTCATGCGCCCAGGAAGTGCTTGCGGTAGCGCGCCGGCAGATCGTCGATGCGCATCAGCATCGGCAGGTCGGCGGCGTTGAAATCCGGATCCCAGGCGGGCGCGCCGAGCACCTTCGCACCCAGGCGCAGGTAGCCCTTGATGAGCGCCGGCGGCTCCACGTCGAGCGTGCTGTCGAGCCGCTCGACCGGCAACGGCAGGCGGGGCTGCACCTGATACTGGATTGGTGCCATGTGCTTGGCCGACACCTGGCGCCAGATGCTGGCCGCGGCGTCACCGTTCGTGACACCGTTGTGTGACATCGGAATGCTCGCGCAACCAATCATCGTGTCCAGTTTGTTGCGGTGCATGAAGCCCGCCAGCGCGCCCCAGAGTGCGAGGATGACGCCGCCCTGGCGGTGGTCGGGATGCACGCAGCTGCGGCCCAACTCGACCATACGCTCGCGCAGGTCGCGCAGGCGGGTGAGGTCGAATTCAGTATCGCTGTAGGTGCTGCCCACGCGGCGGGCCTGGGCGGGTGTGAGCACGCGATAGGTGCCGATGACCTGCCCGGTCAGTTCGTCGCGCACCAGCAGGTGTTCGCAGAAGTCGTCGAACAGGTCGATGTCGTGGCCGGCCAGCGGCGACGAAACCCGGGCGCCCATTTCGCCGACGAACACGTCGTAGCGAAGGCGTTGGGCAGCGCGCACGTCGTCAAGGTGGCGGGCCCAGCCCACGGTGATGCCTTGCTTGGACTCGACGGCCGGCGGCAGGATGACAGCGGGCGCCTGAGGCACCGATGTGCGGGCAGCAGCAACAGCGGTAGACACACCGGTTGCAGGAGCGGGCCACAAGGCCGCGCGCAGCCCGATCTGCGAAAGCGGAAACGTCGGGTTGGGCAGTTCTTTCATGGGGAACCCTTTCTGCCGAGGGAGTCTCCGCACCTGCGATGAAGCGGGCATGTCAGGAACATTGCAGGCACGTGACGTTGTTACAGCCCAAAGCCGCCTGTGAAACGCCTGCAAACCGCTTGGCGCCGCTTCGTCGTCTAATGCGGTGGATTCGCGAAATGGAGCTCCACCTATGGCCACCACCAACGCAACCGGCACCGACAGCAGCCGCCTTCACCAGACTTTCCCCGTCCTCAGTGACACTGAGATTGCGCGCATTGCACGCTTTGGCAGTGTTCAGCAATTCGCACGCGGCACCAGACTATTTACAGCAGGCGAAACCGGCCCCGGCATGTTCGTGCTGCTCAAAGGCGTTGTCGCCGTCACGCAACGCGACGGCCTTGGTCATGTGGTGCCGATCGTGCGACAAGGGCCAGGTGAATTCCTGGCCGAAGTCGGCCAGTTGAGCGGCCGCCCTGCCCTGGTCGATGGCCATGCCGACGAAGACGTCGAAGCGCTGCTCGTATCGCCCGCGCAACTGCGTGCGCTGCTGGTGGCCGAAGCCGACTTGGGCGAGCGCATCACCCGCGCGCTGATCCTGCGGCGCGTGGCGCTGATCGAATCCGGCGCCAGCGGCCCGGTTCTGATCGGGCAGCCCCAGTCACCCGACATGGCTCGGCTGGAAAACTTCCTTCGCCGCAACGGCTATCCATATCACCTGGTCGACGCAGCCGAAGACCCCGACGCGGCCGCGCTGCTCGCGCAGTACGGCGCCAGCAAACTGCTGGCCGTGTGCCCTGACGGCTCGGTGCTGGTCAACCCGGCCGACGAGGCGCTGGCGCGCTGCCTCGGCATGGTCGACACCGCCGAGCGCAACGAGTTGTTCGACGTGGCCGTTGTCGGCGCCGGGCCGGCCGGCCTGGCGACCGCTGTTTACGCGGCCTCGGAAGGCCTGCGCGTGATCGTGCTCGACTGCCGCGCCTTCGGCGGCCAGGCCGGCGCCAGCGCGCGCATCGAGAACTACCTGGGCTTTCCGACCGGCATCTCGGGACAGGCGCTGGCGGGGCGCGCGTTCGTGCAGGCGCAGAAGTTCGGCGTCGAGATGCTGATTCCGGCCAAGGTCGTGTCGCTCGACTGCTCGCGCGACAACCCACTTGAAAGCCTTGCCATTGCGCTGGCCGACGGCCGCACGATCCATGCGCGCACGGTGGTCATCGCCAGCGGCGCACGCTACCGCCGCCCCGATGTTCCTCGCCTCGCCGAATTCGAAGGCCGCGGCGTCTGGTACTGGGCCTCGGCCATCGAGGCAAAGATCTGCTCGCAGCAAGAAGTGGCGCTGGTCGGCGGCGGCAACTCGGCCGGCCAGGCCGCCGTGTTCCTGTCGCGCCACGCAGCCAAGGTCAACGTGCTGGTGCGCGGGCCGTCGCTGGCGGCCAGCATGTCGCGCTACCTGATCGACCGCATCGAGGCCACGCCGAACATCTCGCTGCAGCCGCACACCGAGCTCGTACGCCTGCATGGCGGCTCCGACGAAGGCCTCACTGGCGCGACATGGCGTTGTCACACCTCGGGCAACGAACATGACTGCGCGGCACGCAACATCTTCCTGTTCGTCGGCGCAGAGCCTGAGACTTCGTGGCTCGACGGCTGCGGAGTGGCGGTCGACAAGCACGGCTTCGTGCTGACGGGCACCGCCGCCAGCAGCGGCTTTCCGGCGCGGCCGTCCACGGCGCTCGAATCGAGCGTATCGGGCGTGTTCGCCGTGGGCGACGTGCGCTCGGGCTCGGTCAAGCGTGTGGGCGGCGCCATCGGTGAGGGCGCGGCCGCGGTCGCGCTGATTCATCAGCACCTGTCGCAGGCCTCGGCCGTCGCCTGAAGCGCGCCCCCAATCAATCCATCGTCAAGACAAAGGAGCCCGACGTTGCCCATCAAACCCTGCGACCACGTGCCCGCGGAGATCGCGCAGCCTCATATCCAGCACGGCCAACGCGGCTGCGAAGACTGCCTGAAGACCGGCGACACCTGGGTCCACCTTCGCCTCTGCGTGCACTGCGGCCACGTGGGTTGCTGCGATTCGTCGAAGAACCGCCACGCAACTAGGCATTCGCACGCCGAAGGCCACCCCGTCATCCAGTCGCTCGAACCCGGCGAAGACTGGATGTGGTGCAACGCACACGAGAAACAGGTCGGCTGAGATCCCGTCGGGCAGATTGCGAATGAATTCCCGCGCCTGCACGCGTTTGAACTCGCACGTATAAGCTGCCGGGCTCGCATCAAATCCACCGGAGTGCCAGACAACATGCCTGCATCGCCCATCGAGGTCTATTCGTGGCCCACGCCGAACGGCCACAAGATTCACATCATGCTGGAGGAGTGCGGCCTGCCCTACCATGCGCACCCCGTGAACATCGGCAAGGGCGACCAGTTCGCGCCCGACTTCCTGCAGATCAGCCCGAACAACAAGATCCCCGCCATCACCGACCCCGACGGTCCGGACGGCAAGCCGATCTCGCTCTTCGAATCGGGCGCCATCCTCGTCTACCTCGCGGGCAAGACCGGCAAGTTTCTGCCTACCGGCGACCGTGAACGCTACGACGTGCTGCAGTGGCTCATGTTCCAGATGGGGGGCGTCGGCCCGATGCTCGGCCAGGCGCACCACTTCCGCCTGTACGCGCCCGAGAAGGTCGCCTATGCGATCGACCGCTACAGCAACGAGGCCAAGCGCCTCTACGGCGTGATCGACAAGCAGTTGTCGAAGAACAAGTTCATTGCCGGCAAGAGCTATTCGATTGCCGATATCGCCATCTTCCCGTGGCTGCGCAGCTGGGAAAACCAGGGCATCACCCTCACCGACTTTCCGCGCCTGAAGGACTGGTTCGACGGCATCGCAGCGCGTCCAGCCGTGCAGCGCGGCGTGAAGGTGCTGGCTGACCTGCGCAAGCCGATCACCGGCGATAAAGAACGCGAAATTCTCTTCGGCAAGACGCAGTACGAGAAACGCTGACTGAGAAACTTCGGGGATCGGCCAATATCCGGGCTAGAATAGAAGGCTTGTCGGGGTGTAGCGCAGCCTGGTAGCGCATCTGGTTTGGGACCAGAGGGTCGAAGGTTCGAATCCTTTCGCCCCGACCATAAAAATGAAATGCACACAGTCACCAGCGGGCTGTGTGCATTTTTCGTTTTGGATCGTGGAGTGCAGCGAGCCAAGGTGTGGAACTCGGTAGAATCCGCCGCTGCTGCTTAAGAGAAAAAGCTCCTAAGTCATTGATTTTCTTGGCTTCTCTCCAGCCTGAAATCTGCCCGTAGCTCAGTTGGATAGAGCACCTGCCTTCTAAGCAGGTTGTCGGGGGTTCGATCCCCTCCGGGCAGGCCAATTTCCAGTCCCGAACCTCTCCAAATCGTCCTGAAACCCGCTGTCCTTCGAGGAGAAGCGGGTTTTTCTTTGCTCCACGATAGATCGCGGCATAGCATGTCTTGTCGGTACTTTGTCGGTACTTCTGCAGGTATTTGCCCTGCTGCCGAAACCAGGTACCGACAGCAAGGAGAAAAACCCAATGCTGACAGACACTTTCGTGAGGCAAGTGAAGCACAAGGGCACCAAGATCGGCGAGCGCTACGCGGACGGTGGCGGCATGTACCTGCGCGTCAAGGCCGCAGGTAAATACTGGCGCATGGACTATCGCTTCAGCGGCAAGGCCAAGACGCTGGCCTTGGGCGTCTACCCCGCGGTGTCGCTTGCGAAGGCCCGGCAGCGGCGCGACAAGGCCCGCGAGCTGCTTGCAGACAACGTCGATCCCGGCCTCGCGAAGCGCGCAGAGAAGTTGTCCCGAGCAGTGGAAGCAGCCAACACGTTCGAAGCGTTGGCGCGGGAATTCCACGCCACCAAGGCCAGCAGCTGGAGCGCGTCCTATTCGGAGCGCTGGCTGCGCATCATGGACAAGGACCTGTTCCCCTACATCGGCAAGCTGCCGATCGCCTCGATCCAGGCCAAGGATCTTCTGCACGCGCTCAAGCGCACCGAGGGCCGGGGCGTCATCGAGACGGCCCACACCCTGCGCCAGTGCGCCGGACAGGTGTTCCGCTACGGTGTGCAGACGGGCCGGTGCGCGAGCAATCCGGCGCCCGACCTGCACGGGGCGCTCCGGCCCGTGCTCACCAAGAGCATGGCCGCTGTCCTGGAGCCCCAGAAAGTGGGCGAACTGATGCGCGCCATCTACGGCTACAGCGGGCAGCCGATCACCCGCGCCGCCCTCCTCCTGTCCGCCCTGCTCTTCCAGCGCCCGGGCAACATCCGTGCGATGGAATGGGCCTGGATCGACCTCGAAAAGGCAATGCTGACCATCCCAGCGCAGGACATGAAGCGCAGGCTCCATGAAAAGCTCAACGGCCGTCCCCACTTCGTGCCGCTGGCGAAGCAGGCACTGCAGACACTGGAGGAAATTGAGCCATTGACCGGACATGGCCGATACGTGTTCCCCAGCATCCGCACCGGAGAACGCCCCATGAGCGAAAACACCGTGAACGCCGCATTGCGAAGGCTGGGGTACACCAATGACGAAATGACCGCCCACGGCTTTCGTGCAATGGCCCGCACGGTCATGGCAGAGCAACTGCACGGCATTTCGCCCGACGCCATCGAGGCACAGCTTGCCCACGGCAAGAGCGGGCCGCTGGGTACGGCCTACGACCGCGCGGAGTTCATGGACAAGCGCAAGGACATGATGCAGCGCTGGGCGGACTACCTGGGCCAACTTGCCGCAAGCGCGCAAATCCTGGCACTCAAGGCAGCCTAGTCGCGCCTCGACAAGGCGTTCATCTCTCACGAACGCCGTCGAGGCTTCCAGAGCGATACGCCGATGCCTTGATGCAGACGATTTGGGCGACTGCACCCTTCATGCGCAGCGCGCGGCACCGGATCGCGTCCGTGCATTCAAGTCACTCGACGCGTGTGCATGAGTGAGGCATTCGCATAGCCCTCCGGATCATCGATCCAGCGCTGAATCGCCGCACGCGGCCAACCACAAGCGCGCCCGCCCAGATGCACAGGAGGGGGGAACTTGCCTCCAGCAATTCTTCGGTACACGGTGGTGCGACTCAGTGCGGTGATGCGAACCACATCGGCCATGCGAAAGAACGCAGGACCTGTCACTGTCGAAGGATCAACGTCGCGGCGATTGGCATGGGGTTCGATATGCATGACAAATCCTCGAAGTGGAGCCGTGCTTTCAAGTCGCGGTTGTGCGTTTCGACGGTGCATTTCCTCGCCTGAAGAGCCCGGAGAGAAGCAGAACTGGTGCCCAAGCCAGAGCGCAGCGCCACACTGCGTCTAGTTCGACAATCGCTGTCCAACCCAGCGGAAGCCCCTCTCCCAGAATCGTCTTCCGCATGGATTCGCGTTGAGCGTGCGACGAATAATGACTTCAGACAACTGGCAGTTGTAATAGGTCCGCGGAAACTTGCGGCGGAGCCCTCAGTCTGCGTGCCATTTCACGCACTGGCCCGGGCGATCGCAGCAGAGACGAAAATGTTCGTTCAGACCAACCACCTTACGGCCATTCATCGCACCGGGCGATCATGCGCGAGCCCTGCGGAATCAGTAGATGACGGCCCGTGGCGGTGTCGTGGACGCGCCACCGGTTTAAGTCCGTGGTTTCTCTGCGGTGCAACTCGCGCAAGCCTTGCGATGGGCCCGGCACTAGCACTGAGTTCCGAGTTCGGTTTTGGTGCGGTCGATGGGGCGAATGCCGGCGGCTCTGACAGAGTTCGGATTTATGGAAGAGGACTGACTCCAGCTCGGCAGTGACACCGTCACCGGTCCCGATGAACTCGAACGCCAAAGAAAGCATCTGCGTCTGGCAAGAACGAAAGCGCCATTGTTCGAAACAGACCAGTATCGACACAGCATCGAAGAGGCGTATCGGATAATGCAGGAACGCTGCATGCGACGCGAACCACCAGCGCCTCTCATTGTCCAAGCATGATCGGGCGGCAATTGTGTGGCCTGCCATGAAGGGCGTGCAGTCGCCCAGCAAGACATCGCGACTACAGCGTCCCCAGCCCTTGAGATGGCGCCGATATCCCCGGCGTGATCGTAATTGCTGCTGAGCTTCATTGCAGGTCATGGTCAGCTTAATGCTCACCACCTGGGGCCAAGCGCCTCGTAGTCCCCAATGCCCGGCAACCAGCAGCTTCTGAAATCAGTCACGCGGCGGCGCCCGCCGTCGAGCTCCAGAGGCAGTCAGGCCGCTCGAACTTCCCCCTGTCACTACCAACTCGGCGCGAACATCGGTCGCAGCGTCTCCAATCTGAGCGGAAACACCGTTTCACAGCTCATGCCCAGGTATGTAGCGGCGCGTGTCGTACCCACATACAAGTACTTGTCGAACAGTTCCGGCCGCTCGGTCGCCAAGCGGTCTACGCCCACAAAGAATACGGCCTCGAATTCCAGTCCTTTGATGTGCTGGATATCGAACACGCGGACATCGTTCTCTTTGCCTATGGTCTGTCCGTCACGGCATGGAACGGCCTTGATGTTGTTGTCCGCCAGACGCTCACTTAGCGCCTGTGCCAATGGCTCCACCTCAGCTTCGCTCATCACCAGCACGGCGATCGAGGGAAGCTTCTTCACGAAAGTCTCGATCTCACGGATCCGCTGTGCCAACCACGACGCCACATCGCCCGCCGAAGCCAGCCCCTCCACCAAAACCGGCTGCTCTCCCTCGTTGTCGATACCTTCGGGTAGCGCCACTGCGCTGGCATCACCGCCATCCAGCATCACGATGCCCTTGGCCAACTCGTTGAGTTGGGAGCTCTGTCGGTATGAGATCGTGATTGTCTCGTCACGCAAGCCCGGACAGCCCCAAGACACGTCGCCCAGGCTGCGACTGCCCCACGTGGTGAGTCGCTGATTGAAGTCGCCGCAGGCGAAGAACGAAGAACCCAGAGGATTGGCGAGCGCCGCCATGCAGCCCAGCTGGATGGGCGAAAAGTCGGTCGCCTCGTCCACAAGCACCTGGTGTCGCTGCGCACCGCGCACCGTGCGCAGCGCGGCCCATTCGGCTGTCTCGATTTCGCGCTGTACTATAGGTCTCAGCAGCAATGCCGAGGCATTGCGCAGAACGCCCAACAGCACGATGTCGAGTTCCAGCGGGTGCAGGTCCGTCGCCAAGTAGCCACCCGTTGGTTGATACCACCCACCGTCGGCCTGACGTTGGCGCCTGAAGCTCCGGTAACGGCGAGGCACGTCATTGATGAACGACCGGGCCGGGTTCAGCAGCCTGCGCACGCGCGACTGCTGCACGAGGCTGCGACCGACCGCCGCGAGATCCGGTGCGGCGAGTCCTCGGTCGCCCAGCCATTCGACGATGCGACTGCTGCGTCGGCCTTTCTTTAGCGAATTGCCCGTCGCGCGCGCGCGCGCGAGGGCGCGCAGGCTGCGCTGGTAGGCCTGCATTGCCGCAGCCCGACCAGTTTTGGCTTCGACCGTATCCTCGTCGTCCTCGGACTCGTCCTCGTCTTCCTCTTCAGCGTCAACGCTTGCGTCCTGCAGGGTATCGATGAAGCGCGCCAACTCGTCCAGAAAATCCCGATTCCGATTCACCTGAAGCACCAACGCGTCCCTCAACTTTCCGTCCGTATAGGCTTTCATTTCCGCGACGCGCTCCTGCAGGACACGCGTTCCACGGCTCAACGCGACCACCACGTCACCGGCGTTCTTGGGTTCAATGCCTTCCAGCGACTCCAAGGCAGGCACCGCCAATGCAGACACCGTCGTATCGGCGTCGCTACGCAAGTCTTCCGCAGCCTGCCGAGTCGCAGCAAGCCATGCCGCTTTCTGCCAATGGTCAAAGTCCTCGTACCAAGCGGTCGGTCGCTCACGCGCGGCGGTGGTCAAGGTCAACGCAGCATCTTTCAGCACAAAAATACCGCTGCCTGTCGCGGTACGCAGAATGCCGAAGCGGCTGCGCGCCAAGTCGTGCCGATGATCGGCCCAGGTGCTGATGCGCGGCTCGGATGCGGCAATACCTTCGCGTGCAAAAGCCTCCTTCACATACTGCCGCAACAGGTCCGTGGGCGTGAACATCAGCCAACTCTGTGCATGCGACAGCTCACCGGCCTCCTCCATGCGACGGATCAACACGCGCTCGGATTCCTCCAGCACGTCGACGTCCAACTTCTGGCCCAAACGGCGGATCAGCGTCGTTGTTTTGCCAGTGCCGGGCGGACCGAGGATCAGCAGTCGGCTGGCCAGCGGCAGACGGAAGATGCCGTCTTGGTACTCATCGAGTACTGGCTGATCGCGCAAGCCCATCTTGGCAATGACGCTGCGGCGTCGACCGGCGAGCACGTTTTCGGCCGCTTCCTCCTCAGCCAGCAACTCGTCAAGCGCACTCCCGAGTGCTGCCGGCGCCAGCAGTTCGCGCAACGAGCGCACGGTCACGGTGGCGAAATCTTCGCTTTCGAAGACGCTGTCGCGCGAGTCCCAGACATCCTGCTTGAAGGGGCGCAGTAGCGCTCGCTGGCGTAGCTCGACCTCCTGCTTGTCCGGCCGGACAAAGGTGGCCCCGACCCTGCGCGCGGCCATCGCCCCCATCGGCGAACGGTAGGAGATGAGCGGCAAGCCATCCATACCTGCAGGCGGCGAGGTCCGGCAGACGTAGTAGGTTTGCATGGAGCCGGACTCATCACGGATCACGACCCGGGCGATGGCCGGCTCGCGACTCAACGCGAGGAAGGCGACGGCCTTCTCGTTGTTCAAGCGCTCGAGCGCCTGAACCGCCGCGGTTTCGCGTAGCGGGTTCATGACGCCGATCGACTCACTGGAGAGGTATGAATCGCCTTGAAGACCTCGACGAGCCTGCTGCTCGACCAGATCGAAAGCGCCGAGGACGTCTTGAGCAACGACCTCGACCGATTCCTGTTGCAATTGTTCTCCGTTCAAAGCCGATCTCCCATCAAGAATTTTCTGTGCCCGCAGTCACATGGCGTAGGCGTCGACTGCGTGGATAGTTTTAGAAAATGACTCATGAATGCGTATTGCCTCAGTTTTCTCGTCGCGACTCATACCGCCGATATCGCCAGGCGCGCAGCGGTGGCAAGATCATCGTTTGATACCCCAGCGTGTGGCAGCACGGAGGTGTTCATTGCGGGGCCTCCTGGCGGCGCGACTAGAGGCCATTAAAGAGCTTCGCCACAGGCAGCCAGTAGCGCTTACTCGTGGTCTGAGTCAAGCCTTGCAAAGCAACTATATTGAGCTGATACGAGGCATACCAGTCTCTCCATTCGCTCTCTTTCAGTGGCGCGTTGTAGGCCTGCCTAAGCGCCAGCAACCAAGCGACTCTGGGCGTTGAAAAGCTGGTTCCGCAGCCTCCCGTTTTCTCGACTCGCCCGTCATAAGCCAGCCCGTAAAACGGCAGCTTGCTGGTCAAGGGCAACTTCCCACTTCGGCACATTGGGTTCCCTTCTCCATCGGTGTTCATCACAGCGAGCACATCGCCGGGCGAGGCTTTGGCGCGATAGGCGAGATACACCGCGTCGTCCATCACGTCCAAGTTGTCGTTTCCCGTCGCGGCCAGTGAGACACCGAGGGCGTCGGAATCCGGCCCGAAGTCCACCTGCCTGGCCTTGATCGTCCAGGACATGTTGACGAAGAACGGCACCCCTGTCGTCTGGGCGTATAGCTGAGCAAACTTCTGAAGCACGCTGATAGGGCCTTGTTGGGCCGGTCCCACCGCGTCGACAGCCTTTTTCGGCACCCTGTCGATGATTTCCGTCGCGAAAGCGAGAGCCTCGGTGCGAAGAGCCTCATTCGGGACTTGCTGACCCAACTGGCTGTTCATCCTGTTGGCGCAAGCAACCAAGAATGCGAGTTCCATCCACAGCTCGCGAGACCATTTCTGCTCCACAAACAACGGAAGATAGATGACGCGAACCTTCTTGGTGAGAGCGTTAAAGTCACTGAGCGACGCCTTGATCGCGGCCGAGTGCGCTTGAGCACCCAGTCGAAAGTCCGTCGTGGCTGCTCCATTGAGCTGGCTGTTCGGCAAGCCGACTCCCAGCCGATACCGCTTGCGTACCGCATCCATGGCGGCCACGAGAAATTCCTTCGATTCCGAGAAGGCATCGCCATCAGGCCAGGAATCGTCGAGAACGTACAGAACGACTTCATTGGGAGGTGGCTTTCGCTTCAACAAACCACCCACGAACTTCGAGTCGTCCGGGAGGACAGGAGCCCCCAGCTTTACCCCGCTGTCCGCCATGCTGAGAATCAACGGCTGGTCCCAGACAATGATCTTCTTTGCGCCGCCGGCGCTGCTGAGTTCGGCCTGCGCCACTTCTGGGCTGGTCCATCGCAATTGAGATACCAGCGGCTCGGACAAAAGGCCCGTGATCGGGATGTTGAAGTTCCCCTGCTTGTACACGCGCTCCCAGAACTTCGTCTCATTGCCCGATTGGACAATCTCGAATGATGGGCCTACCTGAACTCTCGGAACCCCGAACTGCGGATTGGCAGTTACTGGCACCTTCCACTGCAACGGCGGAATGTCCGGCAGTTCGAGCTTGAAGCCGGCAGGCAACGCCCCCTGATTCTGAAGTCCGTTCAACTCCTCAATCCGGTCGGCCATATGCTCGTAGAGTTCCGGCGTCTTCGTTTGACCAATAGAAAATCGGGTTTTGACGATATTTGGAAGACTGTCCCCAGGCTTGACGATGTAAGGCTTCGTCAGATTCGAGCGAAGTAGCGCACCATAGTCCACCGCGTCGGACCGATAGTTCGCGTCGACCACTCGCTCAATCAGCACCAGCGGCTTCGCCTGCTCTTGCGCATGCACCGACGGGGTGATGCTTGCGACAAGACCGAGCACCGCGGCAACAACTCGACAACGAGGCGTTCCCATGGCTTGCCCCCCTATTTCTTCTTCTCCGCCTTCACGTCCGTGATGACCTGTTTGAGCAAGCCATAGTTGCTGGTGGCAACGCTCTCATTGGTCACATCGGCGCCACAGAAATCCGGCCTCAGAGAAATCTTCCCCTTCGAGGAAAGAGGGATGCGTTGATATTGCTGGCCATCGGACAGTGAAAGAACTGTCTCGTAGGCTGTTGAACCGTCCAACTTATCCGTGCAAGTCGTTTTCTCGCACTGATATACACGAATTCGATAATCCTGACATGCCGGAATCGGAAACCAGGCGACCTTTTCATTCTGAGAGGACAGTTCGCTCACGGGATGCGCCTTGCGGCCAATAAGCTGAAGTTTCTGTTTTTCAATCGAATACGCCCAACAATCGTTGTCCGCTATCGAACCGCCACCATCCACGCCTGCAATCACGAAAGGCTTCAGTGGCGCTCGCGGCTCCTTGCACCCGCCACCCGCAAATGCACCTGCAAAGGCAGCGACACTCACGATGACATCAATCACTTCCTTGCGGTTGTCGGTAACCTGCGTGCCAATGGCACTGACAATGAGGTCGTCGGCGTAGGCGACCGATGTAACCGTGGTTGGCGTGAAGGACCAGCCGGTCGAGTTGTCGGTCGCCACGAACGTCGGGAGTTGCTTCATCCCGTCTGATGACTTCGCAACCGGCACGGGCGTGAAGGCAAGGCTTTCAACCTTGTTCTCTTTGCTAATCGTCGGAACGACCCTCACCACGGTTCGCGGCACGACGAAGGGAAAGCCCTTGCCGACATAGCCATCTGACGGAAGAGACGTGTACGTGAGCTTCGGCTCCGCTGCACACCCCAAAAGTACCGCGACGCAGGTAACGACGAAGGCGCCAAGTATCAGTCGCTGCTTGTTCATCAGAGTCCTCCTCGATCTAGCTCGGTATTGCTTTGCCGATCGCCTCTTTTAATCACTCCTTCGTATTCTGCGAATCGCATGAATTGGTGATGGAGTACCTGCGCGACGCTCTCTAGCGATCTCCTCACAGCCGGACACCAGATCAACGACTTGCTGCCACACCGCTGGCGGCCAGTGCTGTGCACGCATGACTTCTACGCCATCAGGTCAGGTGGTCTGGACGCTGACCACGAAAGATCGACCACATTCCCGAAATGGTTCGCGTAGACAAGTAGGCAATCGACACCTCTCCGCTGCCATCTTGGTAAATATGAATACCTAAGAATTAATTCAAAGAATTCCTGACATTTGCCGGCCCGTTATTCGTGATCTTGTACGCAGGGCCGACATGTGGCGTCCATGCGTTTAGGCCTTTTGCCCCCTGATAATCGAACTCAGATGCTTTTTGATACAAAAACATCGAAAGTCTTCAAAAAATTCTCAGGGAGTCTCGGGCATGAATCGCCATTTGCATCGCATCGTCTTCAATGCCGCCAGAGGCATGCGGATGGTGGTTCAGGAAACAGCCTCGTCCACCGGTAAGGGATCCAGCAAGGCGACGACGGTGGCTGGCAGTGCACTGGCCGGTGCGGCCGCCCTTGCGCCCGTACTGATCGGTGCTGCATTGGCGGGCATGCTCGCGACGACATCGACGCATGCGCAGATCGTCGGCGCGCCGAATGTCCCTGGCAACCTGCGCCCTACCGTGCTGGTGGCGCCCAACGGCGTGCCCTACGTCAACATCCAGACGCCTTCGGCGGCTGGGGTCTCGCGCAACGTCTACAACCAGTTCAATGTCGGCACCAACGGCGCGATCCTGAACAACAGCCGGGTCAATGTGCAGTCCCGGCTCGGGGGGTACATACAAGCCAACCCCAGTCTGGCCACGGGTCCCGCACGAATCATCCTGAACGAAGTGAACGGCGGTAATCCGAGCCAGCTTCGCGGCTACCTGGAAGTCGCCGGACAGCGCGCCGAGATCATCATCGCTAACCCGGCCGGCATCAGCGTCGATGGCGGCGGCTTCATCAATGCCTCGCGGGCCACGCTTACCACGGGGACGCCGCAGTTCAATGCCATTGGTGGTCTCGATAGCTTCCTCGTGCGCGGCGGCACTGTCACCGTCGATGGTGCAGGCCTCGATGCAAGAACGACGGACTACGCCGCAATCCTCGCACGTGCCGTGCAACTCAATGCGGCAATCTACGCCACCGACCTCAAGGTGGTCACGGGTGCGAACCAGATCAGTGCCGACCATACCCAGATCACCCCCACGACGGGCACGGGAACTGCACCGACCTTCGCCCTGGACGTGGCTGCGCTGGGTGGCATGTATGCCGGAAAGATCGTTCTCGTCGGAACTGAAGCGGGCCTGGGCGTGCGCAACGCCGGGAACATCGGCGCGAGCGCCGGAAGCCTGGTCGTCACGGCGTCTGGGCGGCTGGAGAACACCGGCACGCTGGAAGGCCAGAGCGTGCAGCTTGCCAGCACGGGCAGCGACATCATCAACCAGGGGACGATCCGCCAGACCAGCATGGCGCCACTGTCGTTGACTGCACCGACCATCTCTAATGCGAACGGTGGATGGATCGGCCCCGAGCCTGCGCCGGCTCCGACGGCCGGCACTGGCAGCGGCAGCACCGGCACAGGTACCACGCCAAGCTCGGGCTCAAGCGGCTCGACCGGCACCACTGCATCGACCGGCGGCACGACAACAGCGGGCACGCCAGCGCCTGCTCCCGCACCGATTGCTCCTGGCAGCCTCACCGCCGCAGGTGCGATCCGCAACGACGGTGGCAAGGTTTACGCAGGTGGCCCGATCACTCTGCAGACCGCGAACCTGGTCAACAACGGTGGGACCCTGAGCTTGGCGAGCATGTCGCTCAACCAGCCGAGCTTCCAAAATACAGGGGGCACGCTGAACGTCTCTGGTGCCTTCACGGCCAACCTCGGGACCTTCAACAACAACGCCGGGACCCTGCACGCTGGCAGCCTCGACATCACGACGTCCAGCGATTTCGCGAATCAGGACGGCGTGCTGACCAGCGACAGCAATGCGAACCTCACGGTCGGCGGCGTGGCCAACAATCTGCGGGGCACCATCTCAGCGACCGGCGCGCTGACGGCCAACGTCGCCGGCGCGATCCAGAACACGTCGGGGACTCTGACCTCGAACCAGAACCTCAGCGTCGCGGGCCAATCCCTGAACAACAGCCAGGGGACCATTTCTTCAGCCAGCGGCAACGTCCAACTCGGTGTCGCGCAGCAGCTTCTGAACACCGACGGCCATATCGCCAGCGGCGGGACTCTTGCGATCCAGACCGGCAGCCTCGACGGCAGCAATGGCAACCTGCAAAGCACAGGCGACATGAATGTCACGGCCGCGCAGGCCCTGACCTCCACCGGCACCAACATCGCAGGCGGCAACGCCACGCTCAAGGGCGCTTCCGTCGACCTCTCCGGCAGCCAGACCGGCGCATCCAACATCGCGATCACGGCCACCCAAGGCAACGTGACCACCAGCGGCGCCACTGTCGCCACCCCTGGCACGCTCGCCATCACGGCAAATACACAGCCCGGCCAGACGCTGGTGAACAGCGCCGGCCAGCTCAATGCTGCGCAGTTGCAGGTCAACGTCTCGAACATCGCCAACACCAATGGTGGCCAGATCATCCAGACCGGCACCGGCGCGACCGTCCTTGCCGTCAGCGGCAGCATCGACAACTCGAACAGCCAGATCGCGACCAACGGCCAGGACCTGATACTCCAGGCCACGTCCATCACGAACACGGCCGGCAAGATCGACCATGCCGGCGACGGTACGCTGACCATCGCGGGCGGCAGCTTCAACGGCGCGAATGGCGAGATCACCGGCAACGACGCATTGGCCGTCAATCTGTCCGGCGCGTTCAACCAGGACGGGGGCAGCACCTCCGCCCAGCAGATCAACCTGTCGGCCGGCTCCCTGAGCAACCAGAGCGGCGGCAGCATCGTGCAGGCCGGCACAGGCACCACGACCCTCAACGTCGGTGGAGCCCTGACCAACAACGGCGGAACCATTGCCAGCAATGGCGCCATCACCGCCAACGCAGGCTCCATGGCCAACCAGGGCGGCAAGCTGCAAGCTGCGGGCACATCCGACCTGAACCTCACGGTCGCCAACCTGCTCGACAACTCTGTGGGCGGCAAGATCCTTGCAGGCGGCAATGCCACCGTTCAGACGGGCAGCCTCAAGAACGACGCTGGCAACCTGACGGCCGTCGGCAACCTGAACGCGACGATCACAGGCGCGGCCACGAACCTGGGCGGCACCCTCGCGGCCAACGGCAACACCACGGTCACCGCCGCCAGCCTGGACAACAGCGCCGGGACGGCCGCCGCCGTCAACGGCAATCTGGCGGTCACGACCACGGGCACCACGACCAACACCGGCGGCACCCTGCAAGCCGGTGGCACGACTACGCTGAGCAATGGTGGCCTGAGCAGTGCCGGCGGCAAGGTCTTCGGCAACAGCCTGTCTATCGACACGCATGGCAACGCCCTTGACAACAGCGCCAAGGGAACGATAGCCGCGACCACCACCGTCGACGTGAAGTCCGGTGTGCTGAACAACGACACCGGCCTCGTGCAAAGCGGTGGTGTCATGGCCATCGACACGAACGGCCAGGCGCTCACCAACACCAACGCATCGGGCTACACCAACGGCCAAGGCGGCATCACAAGTGCCGACACGCTGACGCTCAGCGCAGGCGCCGTGAACAGCAGCGCGGGCTTCATCGGCGCCAAGGGGGCCTTCACGGCCAACACACAGGGCCTGTCGAACACCGCTGGCGGACAGATCATCGGACAGGCCGCGGTCACGATCAACACGAACGGCGCGACCTACGACAACAGCGGCGGCCAGACGCAATCTGTCGGCGCGCTGACGGTCAATGCCGGCAACATCCAGAACGTAGGCGGCCTGTTTCGCTCCAGCGACACCGCGACGCTGAACGCCGCCACTGTCAACAACGCCAACACCAGCGGGACGGATCAGGGCATCGAGGGAACGAACGTCGCGATCAACGCCACCAACCTCGGGAATCAGACGGGCGCCGCGCGCGCCGCGCAGAACCTCACGGTGACCGGTGGGGGGACCATCGACAATTCCGCAGGCGGTCTGCTCTCGGCCGGCGATACCCTCAAGCTGGTCGACCCGAACGCCGCCAACCCGAGCGCCAAGACGCTCAACGTCGTGAACACCGGGGGTACGCTCACAGCCAGCAACGGCCTCCAGATCGACGCCGCGAAATTCAGCAACGATGGGATTTTCACCAGCGGGCGCGACATGTCCGTGGCGCTGACGCAGGACATCGTCAACAACCGCGATGTCAGCGTGAGCGGCAATCTCACCTATGGCACGACCGGCCACCTGACCAACAATGCCAAGCTGCTCGCAGGTCAGACGCTCACGGTCAACGGCAATGTGGTCGACAACACCGCCACGGGCGAGATGTCGGGCACGAACACCATCGTCAACGGGGGCACGCTGAACAACCGCGGTCTGATCGACAGCCAGGGCAACACGCAGGTCAATACGGGCACGCTGAACAACATCGGTACGGGCCGCATCTACGGCAATGCCGTCTCGATCAGCGCCGGCACCCTCGTCAACGACACCGAGACCGTCGGTGGCACGACCACCGCCGCGACCATCGCTTCGCGCGGTGATCTGGATATCGGTGCGACCAGCATCACGAACCGCGAACATGCGTTGATCTTCAGCAGCAACAACATGGCCATTGGTGGTGCGCTCGACGCGAACCGCAAGGCCACTGGCCAGGGCGGCACGCTGGACAACCTGAGCGCGGACATCCAGTCGCTGGGCAACATGTCCATTTCGATGGCCAACGTCAACAACCGCGACGTGCACATCCAGTTGGGCACGCCCACTTCGGTCTCGAGTGTCGTGGTCGGCGTGGCCCCCGTCACGCCGATGGGCAGTGGCATTGGTCGGACGACTCAGTACACGCTCGCCGAAGTCAACCTCGATCCGGTCAACGGTTTCGTCTACCGCAAGGACACGGGCGAACTGGTCGGTATGGGGGGCTATGGCGTCTGGACCAACAACATCACCACGGTCACGGACACCGCGATCAACGCCGATCCGGCGCATCTGATCGCGGGCGGCAACATGACGGTCAATGGCCGCCTGTACAACCAGGACAGCCAGGTGCTCGCGGGAGGAACGATCACCGCGAGCGACTACCAGTCCAGCCAGATTACTGGCTCGGTCAATGTGTCGGGTCTGGCGAGCGTCATCAACAATCAAGGCCAAGTGCAGGGAACCAACATTCCCATCGTGCTCGCGCCGCAGAGCATCGCACTGGGCGCCTACAAGTACCAGCCGAACCTCAATGCGACCACCAGCTACAACGCCGGCACCGCGGCCAAAGGGTCCGGCAGTGCGACCGGTGGCGGGGCCAGTGGTGCAAGCGGTGGTTCAAGCTCGGGAACCATCGTGGAGGTGGCGGCCAACGTGGGCACAGTCGTCGGCACGGGCGGCACTGAAGCCGGCGCTTCCGGTAGCACCAGTGCTGGAAGCTCGCAGACCGTCCCGACGGTGGTGCGCACCAGCACGCCAAACCTGAACGTGCCGCAGGCGAGCCTGTTCCGCACGCAGGCCGGCGGCAACTACCTGATCGAGACGGACCCGCGGTTTGCGAACTATCGCAACTGGCTCAGCAGCGACTATCTGCTCAACAGCTTCGGGCTCGATCCGAACAACACCCTCAAGCGCCTGGGCGACGGCTTCTACGAGCAGAAACTCATCCGCGAGCAAGTCGCCCAACTGACGGGCTACCGGTATCTGGACGGGTTCGCCAACGACGAGGACCAGTACGCCGGGCTGATGAATGCGGGAGTGACCTTTGCGAAGGAGTACGGTCTTCGCCCCGGGGTGGCATTGTCCGCGGCGCAGATGGCTCAGCTCACCAGCGACATCGTCTGGCTGGTCGAGCAAACAGTCACCTTGCCCGATGGCTCTACGCAGAAGGTACTTGTGCCTCAGGTGTATGTGCGGGTGCTGCCGGGCGACATCGACGGCTCGGGGGCGTTGCTGAGCGCGGACGCCACAGTGATCAAGAGCACGGGCGATGTGACGAACAAGGGAACCATCGCTGGCAGGTCTTTGGTGTCGATCACCGCCGACAACGTCAACAACCTCGATGGCGGGCGGATTGCGGGAGGCAACGTCAGTATCGAAGCAAGCCGCAATATCAACAACATCGGTTCCAGCATCACAGCTCGCGATGCCGCTGTCCTGAAGGCCGGTGGAGATATCAATGTACAGACCACCACGCGATCTCTCGGCGCAAACACGGCTATCGACCGGGTGGCCGGGATCTACGTCACCAATCCTGGCGGCGTACTGATCGCCTCTGCGGGGCACGACGTCAATCTGATCGGCGCGGCCATGGTCAGCGCAGGCTCGGTGGCCGTCGGTGCCGGACACGATGTCAACCTCGGCACAGTGACCGAGGGATACACCATCTCGTTCGCCAACAAGAACGTTGCAGGTATCTCGTCGCAGAGCCGGGAAGTGGGCTCAGTCATCCAGGGCCAGGACAACGTGCGGGTGGCCGCCGGCAACGACATCAACATCCGTGCGGGCGCTGTACAGAGCGTGAACGGCGCTTTGGTCGCTACGGCGGGCAACGACATCAACGTCACCGCAGGCCAGTCTACGAGCAGCGTGGCCGCCGCCACGCAACAGTCGTCCAAGTCCCTGTTCAGGAGCAACAGTTCCAGCACTTTGGACAGTTCGAGCACCGTGGACGTGCTGTCCAGCAGCCTGAGTGGCAAGACCGTGGCCCTGGTGGCGAGCAACGACATCAATCTCCAAGCCGCGCAACTGAGTTCGCAGGATGCGATGAGCCTGTCGGCCGGACGCGACATCAACCTCACGACCGCCAATCGAACCACTCAGGAACTGCATGCCAGCCAGCAGCGCAGCAGCAGCACGGGTTTGTCCAAGGCTTGGGCCGTTGCCTCCGATGCCGGGGGGCCTGTCGGCGGCTACGGCAACCGCCAGTTTTCGGGGAACAGCGCCAGCGCCGACATCAAGACCCAGGCGGTCGGCACCACCATCTCGGCTGGCAGCTTGCAGACCATCAGCGGGCGCGACACCACCCTGCAAGCGGCCACCGTCGTGGCCGACAAGGACATCACCATGATCGCCGGGCGCAACCTCACCATCGAGAGCGCCCAGAACACCGAACTCAGCAGCAGTTCCTCGGCGAACGGCAAGAGCGGCTTCATCGGCTCCTGGTCGTCACCTGGACTGGGCAACATCAAGGACTTCGGAGCCAAGGCGACCGTCAGCACCACCCAGCAATCCAGCCAGGTGGCCAGTCTCACAGGCAACGTGACCGTGGTGGCCGGCAACGAGTACCGCCAGACGGCCAGCAGTGTCTTGGCTGCGGGGCAGGCAGGCCCATCGGTGGGCGGTGATGTCAACATCCTCGCGAAGAACGTCACCATCAACGAGGCCTACAACACCGAGCAGAGCGTGAGCATGCAGCGCAGCTCAAGCAGCAAGCTGGGCGGCAGCGCCAGCTTCATGGGACTGAGCACCGACAGCCTGCGCAATGTCAAGAACACCGTGCGGGCGATGGACGACACCAGTGGCAACGGCCGCATGCAGGCGCTGGGGGCTCTGAACATCGCCATGGCGGGCCAGCAGGCCTACGGCGCGGGCAGCACGCTCGCTGGCGCGTTGAGCGGCAACGGCCCCAGCCTGACCAGCATGAGCGAAGCGGGCACGCTGAGCTACGGCGTGAGCGTGACCGCGAGCCGCAACACCAGCCAGGGCACCAGCTTCACTACCAATACGACGGCCGTGGGCTCCAGCGTCACGGGGGCCAACAACGTCAACATCGTGGCCACCGGCGCGGGCGCTGACTCCAACATCCACGCTGTCGGCTCCACCATCGCGGCGGGCAACACCGTCAACCTGGCGGCGGACAACGACATCATTCTGGAAGCCAGCAAGAACACAAGCGTGACGACGGGCCAGAACTCGAGCCATGGCACCAGTGTGGGGGTGACCTTCGGCGCCGGCGCGCAGACCGGCTTCAGCATCCAACTGGGCGTGCAGAACGGCAAGGGCAGCGACAAACAGAACGAGACCACCTACAACGCCACCCAGGTTTCCGGCGGCAACGCGGTGAACGTCTCCAGCGGCCGCAACCTCACGCTCAATGGGGCAACCATCGAAGGCAACCGTGTGACGGCGGATGTTGGCGGCGACCTGAACATCACCACCTTGCAGGACGTGAGCGTGGGCCAGAGCCGGCAGTCGAGCGGTGGCTTCGGGGTGAGCCTGTGCATCCCGCCGATCTGCTACGGGGCGGTGGCCACGGTCAGCGCGAACTCGGCTGGGGCCAAAGCGGATGGCGTCTTCATCAGTCCGAACACGCAGGCGGGCATCAAGGCCAGAGATGGTGGCTTCGATGTGGACGTCAAAGGCAACACGAATCTCACCGGTGCGGTGATCGAGAGTACCCAGGCGGCCATCGACGCAGGCAAGAACAGCTTCACCACTGGCGGCGCGCTCACCATGAGCGACCTGCAGAACGTGAGCCAGTCGAGCGGGAGCAGCTACTCGGTGAGCGGTTCAGCAAGCGTGGGTCAGACCACCAACCCCAACGCCACGCCGCAGCAGCAGGCAGCGCAGAACCAGCTGTCGCAGCCGGGCATCAAGCCGGGGGGCGCGGGGGTGGGCAGCTACAGCGGCAACAATCAGCGCAGCACGACCCGATCGGGCATCAGCGGCATTGCGGGGGATCAAAGCGTCAGGACAGGCAACACCGCCAGCGCAGGCACGCTGGTGCGGGACTGGAACACGCAGACCATCGTTCGGAACGTCCAGGCACAGGCTCAGATCACGCAGCAGTTCGGCCCTGTCGCGACCGGCTTCTGGGCAGGCATCGCCAATGAGCAACTCCGGGATGCACAGGCGCGTGGCGATCAGGAGGCCATCAAGTGCTGGAGTGCGGACGGGATGTGCCGTGCGGCTGGCCATGCAGTCATCGGTGGACTGACGGGTGGTGCGGCTGGCGCCACGGGGGCGGTACTGAGTACACAGATCGCGCCACTGGTGAATCAAATTGCTGAAGAATTCGGTCTGAGTGAGACGAGTCGCACGCTCGTGGTTGCGGGCTTGACTACAGCCGTGGGGGCTGCTGTGGGGGGCGCTGCGGTAGCAGCGGGGGCGTTCAACGAGGTCACAAACAACTTCCTCACCGGCAGGCAGGTTGCCCAAAAGGAAAAGGAACTGGCCGACTGCAAGAAGGTCGGCAACTGTAAGGCAGTGGTCGACAAGTGGGACCGGATCGACCTGGAACAGCAGGACCTCCTGGACAAGCTTCATCGGGCTGAACTGGCTGTGCTGAAGGAGCCTTCCGAGGAGAACAGCAAAGGGCTGTCCGATGCCAAGAAGGCCTGGGCCGATCTTTACGAGAAGTTCAGATCGGAGGGCGACACGGGAGGAATGAAGTTCGTCAAGGACGTGTACTTCACCGCCAACCTGAACTACCAGTTGACGTGCTCCCGAACCTCCTCGTGCGTGCCTCCGACTCGAAGCGAGATCATGACAGGGCTGGCGATGAACATTGACATCGCACTAGCAACCGATGGGGTGCTGGCAGGCGTGGCTCGGAGCGTGACGCGGAATCTGAGCGGGGCGATGGAAGATGCGGCCGTAGCGAGGCAGGCGGCCATCAGCCGAAACGCCGAACGCATTGACAACAATGCGAATCGGGATGCCGGACTAGTTCAAACGCCTCCTACGCGGGAGCAGGTCAATGCCTTGGTCAGCGAGCATTCGCAGCAGATCAAGACGGGAGGTATTCCGCTCAGCGATGCGGCTGCCGAGTCGATCATTGCGAGGGTCAATCCACCGGGCACGACGATTACGGTGCATGGGCAGAATGCCATAGGCCCGGATATCACGGTAAAAAATGCAGCGAACGCCGCGGATGTGACGACGGTGCAGGTTAAATCAGTTGCCAATGCGAAGGGGTTCGAAAAGAACGTCCGAGACGATTTGCAAAAGACGATTGGGCCTGACGGGGGGAGCGAAATCATCGCTGTACAGGTGCCCTCCGGGGCGAACGTGGCGCAACTGGAAGGCAAGTTGCGCAACAATTTCGGCAATTACGATTTCACCAATCGCAACATCATGGTAGTTGATCAGTTCGGTAAGGTACTCATTCCGCTTCAGCCCATGAGCAACTTCAGGAAGGCGCCATGAGTATCAATCACGACTACTTCGGTCACGATACCTTGACCGAAATCGGAGTTGGGCGAGGACGGCGCGCGTGGCGGCGTTGGAGTTTGATGGATCACACAGGGCCGTTTTTCCATCTCAACGATTTGGGCTATCCAACCAAGCGAACGGTTTATCTACCGATTGACCTGCTCGAACTCTTGTATTCACGCTTTCGAGCGGCTAATCCCAGTGGGGTAACACTGACGGACGATGACGAGTCGTTGGAGGTTGCGTTGGTCGGAAGTCGATACACCGAAAAGGAAAGGGAGGACATGTACGACCGGCGCGAGGCTTTTTTTCGTATTGATGTCGAGAAAAGCTGGGAGGGCTACCCATACGTCCGTCCCTACCTTCCTGAGCTCTACGAACCCACCACTATCGAGCGTTTGGCCAATGATCCGTGGCTGGACTATCAGTTGCTTGAGCGGGCTGAATTCCTCGGTCCTGATCGAGGCGGCATTCGCCCGGACCTCTGGGTGGATCGCAGTGCCCGCTGGTCTCCCGAATGGCGAGCGTTCTGCGACAAGCTCACGCCCCTCGATTGGTCGCCAATGAACAGCTGGAAGGAGTCGACGTTGCATCCGAAGTCGAAGTTCTATCGGTACAAGGACGAAAAGGTTCGTTATTGGCCGGAGTCTTGAGCATCGCGACAGTTGCGCCCCGCCGGGCTGTTGAGTTCTCGCGGCGCACACATCAATAAGAACATTCGCAACTTCAGGGAGAAAAAGGAATATGTTCCCGTCACACCAATCCGTGTGCCAGCGCGCACGCCTGTCTCTGCTCGTGGCCGCGGCCGCGCTGGGCGGCTGCGCCACCAAGCTCACCCCACCCATTACCGGTTACACCTGCTGCAACCTGCGCCCCAGCTACGACTGGGTCAGCAGCACCAACATGCTGGGCGGCGCCATCGTGCCGGCCGGCGAGCCCGTGGTGATCGACACCCTGAAGCGCGACAAGTACGCCTACGGAACCATCGGCGGGGACTACGTCTCGCTGCGCGATGACACGGGTCGCAGCAAGGAAGACATGCAGAACTGGATGCGCCAGCTCGTTGTCCCGACCGACCCCAAGCTGACGCTCGCCACCTGGAGCCCCGAGGTGCAGAAGGCCGTTTACTCCGCCAAGGTCGTCGTCGGCATGACCCGGCCCCAAGTGCTGATGGCGCTCAACTACCCGTCGCGCAATGACACCAAGGATCTGAACGCCAACACATGGCGGTACTGGACGACCCAGGAAGATGAGCCGGTGGACATCCTCTTCGGTGCTGATGGCACCGTGAGCGGCTTTTCCGGTAAGCCGTCTGCGGTCCGCGCGGTCGAGTTCAGGCGCTGATCATGAACCATCCCATCGGCGTGCATCGGCGCACGCGCATGGCTGTGGCCGCAGCCCTTGTCTTTTCGCCACTGGTGACGTTGGCCCAGCAATCGCCTACTACGCCACAACCCTTCGTTGAGCAGCAACGCCAGCAGGAGCGCGAACGCGCCCTGCGCGAGCAGAACGAGCGCACCGTCGATCAGCGTCCACAGGCAGCACCGCCTGCGCCGGCTCAACGCATTCCCGAATCCGAATCGCCGTGCTTTCGCATCGACCGGGTGCTGCTGGTCGGCGAACAATCCGAGTCCTTCCAATGGGCCGTCGCCGATCTTTCAGGCCCCGATGGCAACGACTCGCCCATCGGCCGCTGCCTCGGCACGGCCGGCGTCAACATGGTCCTTGCACGTGCACAGCAAGCCGCTATCGCCCGCGGCTACGTCACGACTCGCGTTCTCGCCGCACCTCAGGATCTTTCAACCGGCACCTTGACGCTGTCGCTCGTGCCCGGCCGCATCGCAGCCATTCGGACGACACCTGATTCGTCTTCGACGTTGCTCGGCAGTTCGGCCTTGCTGGCCACGGCCATTCCCGCACGTCCTGGCGATCTCCTGAACCTACGCGACATCGAGCAGGGCCTGGAGAACCTCAAGCGCGCACCCACCGCCGAAGCCGACATCCAGATCGAGCCCTCGACCGCCCCCAACGCCAAACCCGGCGACAGCGACCTCGTCGTCAAGTACGTCCAATCCAAGAAGTGGCGCGTCACCTTCAACCTCGACGACAGCGGCACCGAAGCCACAGGCCGCTACCAGGCCGGCACGACCCTGTCCCTGGACAACCCCTTCGGCCTGAACGACCTGTTCTACGTCAGCGCCAACCACAACATCAACAACCACGTCTTCAGCGACCCGGCCAAGGGCACCGAAGGCCAGACCGTTCACTACTCGCTGCCGTACGGCTACTGGCTCCTGGGCGTCACTGCCTCCAACAGCCAGTACCACCAGAGCGTGGCCGGCCTGAACCAGGACTACGTGTACGCCGGCAAGTCCAACAACGCCGAGATCAAGCTCTCGCGCCTGGTCTACCGCGACCAGAGCCGCAAAACCACGGTGGCCGTCAAGGGCTGGCGCCGTGAATCGCGCAACTTCGTGGACGACACCGAAGTCGAGGTGCAGCACCGCGTGGTCAGCGGCTGGGAGTTCAGCCTGAACCACAAGGAGTTCATCGGCGAAGCGACGCTCGAGGGCACGCTGGCCTACAAGCGTGGTACCGGCGGCTTCGGTTCCCGTATCGCGCCCGAAGAGGAGTTCGGCGAGGGCACCTCACGCCTGAAGCTCTACACCGCCGACATCAGCCTGAACGCCCCATTCAAGCTCGGTGAACAGAAGCTGCGGTACTCCGGCCTGATCCGCGCTCAATGGAACCGCACGCCACTCACGCCGCAAGACCGCTTCGCCATCGGCGGGCGCTACACGGTGCGCGGCTTTGATGGCGAGACCAGCCTGTTGGGCGAACGCGGCATGCTGATCCGCAACGACATCGGCTGGGCTGTGGGGCAGAGCGGTGCCGAGCTCTATGTCGGCGCCGACTATGGCCAGGTCGGCGGTCGCTCTACTGTGGACTTGCTCGGTCGCCATCTGGCCGGTGCCGTCATCGGCGTGCGCGGCCAGTGGACCAAGCTGAGCTACGACTTCTTTGTCGGTGCGCCGATCAGCAAGCCCGAGGGCTATCGCACTGCGAAGGTCACGCTCGGCTTCAATCTCAATGCGAGCTTTTGAAATCCATCGGTAAAGCGAGACCCCAATGCTCAAACTCTTTGTCACCTTCGCCGCAGCTGCGCTGCTGGCCGGCTGCGTCAGCCCCACGTCGTACCGTGCGGCCGGCACTGACGGCAAAGCCTTCGGCTACACCAGCAGCAAACTGTCAGACCAGGTCTACCGCGTGCGATTCATGGGCAACAACCGCACGTCCCACCGCTGGGTAGACGCCTTCTTGCTCTACCGCGGTGCTGAAGTCGCCCAGGACGCCGGGGCACCCGCGTTCAAGATCATCGAAGGCAAGGTGGATGCCACGGTGCTTTCCGGAGAAGACATCTTCGGCGGAGTTGACCTGAATACGGAGTTGACAGTCGTCGCAGTGTCCAGCCGCCCAGCGCCGGAAGGCGATGTCGTGGTCGGCAGCGCAAATCGTGACGCGAGCATGCACCGCACCGCCGGCGCCACGCCGATGTTTCGCATGCCGACTCCGGCACTGCCCAAGTACCAACCACCGGTCTATATCTACACGCCGGGCTACTACGTGGCGCCTGTGCTGCCCGACCGCTCGATCCTGATCGAGTTGCGCACCGACCCCGATGCAGAGGGTGACGGCGTCTTCAAGACGGTGGACGTGCTGCAGAAACTGGCACCGCGCATCAAGCGTGCCGTGCCGACAACGCCGGCAACCCCACCTGCTGCACCTGCTGCCACGCTGTGAATGGCGCTCGGTGACTCGACGTCTGAACCCGCGAATCTTTGACGCAACACCATGAGACATTCCAATTCCTATTGCGCCCTGATCGCCGCCACGCTGGCTTTGGTCGGTTGCGCCTCGCGCCCGCCGACTGCAGATGCGTCGGCGACCGCGGCAACCTCTGCGCAAGCCGTCATTGCGTTCGAGACCGTCTGCCTGAAGACGGCGCCAAGCTTTGGTGGGGCGGCCGACGCGGCAAAGTCCTTCGGCATCACTGAATTCTCCGATCTGGGCTCCGCCCGCTTGGGCATGACCCGGGATAACAGCTTGGGTGTTCAGATCAAGCCCCGTGTCGAGTGCGTGATCACCACGCCTTCGCAGGCCGATCGCACGCTCTCGTCGCAATTCGGAGCGGCCATCGCGCGCTTCTCCAGCGGTCATGCGCCCAGCCGGTTTCCGGTGGCCATTGTCGTTGGCGGTCAGCCGTTCATTTTTCAGCATGACCGGCAAGGCGGCGAGGCGTTGGTCATGCTCAAGCCCGATTCGACGCGCGGCGCTGACCGCAAGTGATCTGATCTGGCGATGCGAACGGGCCACATGCGGTCGTTGAGCACAACGTACATTGACACAAGCTCCGAGCCTGACTCCTATGCTCAAAGGCATACCCAACCTCGTTGCGATGCGCGGCATCTGGCGAATGGAGGATAGAGCCCTAATGCTGAAAGTACGGCTTTGCAATCAGACGCTGAAGTTGTCCGTCTTGAGTGCAGTTTGCTTCTGCAATATGGTCAACGCAGCCGATCTGCCTTGTGACATTCATGACTTTCGGGTCGAGGGTGCAACGATCAAGGTGTTCTTTTCCGAGAAGGCCAGCTGGCGTGTTGGGTCGCGCGGCGATCGGATCATTGCAGGGGCAAAGAGCTTGTACTTCGATGAGATGCAGCAGGATGACGTGGTCGTTGAAGAGGAGGGCCTGACGCTCGGCGACGGTGCCTCAGTGAACCTCTCGATCCCGCACATCGTCTGCACGTTGACGGCTGTACTGGAGCAGCCTACGCCCGGATTGCGTGTGAGCGAATTCACGAACTTACCTGGAATTCCGGGAACAACAGATTCGGTCTTTCTGCCGGCCAAGCACCGTCGCTAACCATCCCCATGTCCGGACTGATTCGCAAGCCGGCCAAGATGTACGGCATTACCGAGCGCCAGATTTATCACGCCCGAGGAGATGCGCAAAAAGTATCCTCCGGCAGTTCCTCGATTCTGAATTACGCGCATTCGCTTGGCGCGAGTTGCTACCGGCCCATTGGAGGCGTATGACCATGCCCAAGGGAATACCCAACCCACCTTCGATGCGCGGCATCTGGCGCATGGACGACCGCTGGGAAGTCACGCTCGTTCGGCAGGGCCAACGCCATCGCCGCGTATTCCTGTTCAGCACGCACGGTGGAGTTCGCGCTTCGCTGAAGACCGCCAAGCAGTGGCGCGATGAGATCGAAGCCGAGAAGTTGCAAACGCCGCGCTATGTACAGGCAGCCAAGCCACGGGTCGACTCACCCATTGGCATCGCCGGCGTGACGTGCATTCGATGGACATCGGATGGTCAACCCGCCATGTGGCGAGCCCAAACCCGCATCAATGGTCAGAATGTGAGCAAGTCGTTCAGTGTCAGCCGGCATGGCCAGCGAGCATTGGATCTGGCAGTCGCAGCCCGTGAAGAGCAATTGAGACAAATGAAGCAGTGGCTGCTCTCACACGACGGATGACTGCGCCGAACCCAAGGGCGAGCTGCCAATGAACGGCAGCGGTGATCAGCGTAAAGCTACGCCACCACACGAACCACTGCCACCGCACTTGGCCTCGACGATCTCTACGATCATCGGACATGCGGCTCAGGCGATTTAGCATCTGCGCGCCCCAGCGCACGACGTCTCTCCGCTTCCCGCCAACGATCGGCCATGCGTCGCGCATCGGTCCGGACGGGCGGCATGCACGCGACGAAGTGATCCACCTGGGCGGCGAGATCACCTTCGCCCTGTCTTCGAAGTGCGTCCGCTGTTGCACGCCAGTCCGCCGCGACGTCGCGCCGGGTGCTCTGCATCGCCTCCTGGCCATCCTCCAAGGCGCCCTGCCCCCGCACGCGTAACTGGAGCACGCGCTCCAGCTTGGCGCGCATGAAGGCCGAGGTCTTCGGCGACTGATGCTTGGCCCGATCGCTGGGCGGCAGTTGCCCGAACGTTCGAAGCGCACGGAGCCGATGATGGATCACATCTCTGTACGGCTTGCGGACCTGCCCTCGCACCTGTCGCGGCGTCGCGTTGGCCGCCACACCCTGCTCGCGCATCAGCGCGGCGAACTGCTCGCGCCATTGGCGCAGCGTGTCCTTGCGGATGTACAGGCGCTTGCCCGGCTCGAACTCGTGCTCGCACTTGACGACCAGATGCACGTGCGGGTGCGGCTGGTCCGTGTGCAGTACCAGGGCATAGCGATGCTGCAGCGCGAAGTTCTCGCGCGCGAACACCCGCGCCGCAGCCAGCACCTTGTCCGCAGGCGTGCCGGCGGGCATCGACAGGACGATGTTGTGGACAAGCTTCGCGCGTGTGTCTTTCTGCCCCTGAGCGGGTTTCGGCTTGTACTGGCTTCTGCAAAGCGCAAGCTGCCAGTCGGTCGCGATCTCCCTGGCCGCGCCTCGGCCCTGTTGCGTCAGCCCCTCATCGGTTTCCAGTGGCAGCTTGCCGTGCCGCCCGATGTAGCGCAGATGGGCCTCGACACCGCCGACGTCACGCCCCCCACCGGACACTTTCACCATCACTTCGGGCGTACGGCCCACCGTGCGCTGGATTTGGGCGATATCGCCGGTTCCGAGGCGCAGCCTGCCGCCCGGACCCCGCCGGCCATAGCTCACGATGTCCAGCGCCATGTCGCGCGATGCACCCGCCGAGCCGCGGCTGCTTCGGCCTACGTGCACGACCTGCTTAGGCATGACCAGTCTCCCAGCTGATGAGATTGCGACGCACGACGGCCGCCGTGACGTCGCGTGCCAGTTCGACCTCGCGACGAACCAGCGTGATCGCATCGCCCAGTTCAGAGGTCGTCGCCCCTGTCGGAGTGTTCGGCATGCCGAACAAGCGAAGCTGTCGACCAAGCGCCGCCAGCTGGCCGACCACTGCCCTGATCTGGTCCAGTTCGTCCGGCGGCGGCACCGCCGACGCGCGGACATGGTTGTGAATCAGCATGGACAGGTAGCTGCCGGTCTTCATCCCTCGGGCACTGGCTCGCTGCGCCGCGAGCGCTCGGTCGCCGCGGCGAAGCCGCAGCGCGATGCGATCCGTTGCGCCAACGCCGCCATCTGAATCACCTGCAGATCGTGGCCCGCTCGATTCACGCGCAATCGCGCCGTTGGTCTCGAGCACTTCATCGACCATCTTCGCAAGCAGACGCGACGCGCTGAGATGATGGCGTGCGGCCAGCGCGGCGAAATGCGCCCTCGTGTCGGACGACACACGAGCGCTGATCACGGTGCTGGATCGAGAGGTCTTGGTCATTGCAACGCCGTTGCGGTAAACAATGTCTGACGGCAGTCTATCCTGCCCTCAACACCGCGCAAGAACTCTGCCCTCAAAGTTCAACGTCGTCCTGTACCGCTACTTCCCGACTGCCGGTGTGGGTCATCCATCCCGCTTAAGCAGAGCGTCTCGCATGGTCATCTCCAAAATTTCCGAGCCCTTTCATCGAACAAGAAAGCATCGATTGCCGAAACCATTCCATGCATCCTCAGTGTTCGGCATGTCGAACACCGGGGCAAGGCGGAAGAAATGGGGAAAGCGGCGCATAGCGAATACGCGAGCTAGCAGTCGCCTCGCTCCGCCGCATGCCAGTACCGCCGCGAGCAGCCTACTGACGAAACGTGAAAACCAACGAGAGATATGAAACAGGCCCCAAATGGATGTTCTCGATGCCATGCAGCGCCGTCGCATCGAACAACAGCGAATCCCTTGCACTCACCTCGACCACCTTGGCGCCGTAGCGGTAGCTGACCTCCCCGGAGAGGAAGTACAGGAACTTCAAACCCGGGTGCTGAAAGGTGACATAGGGATCGGCACCGGGCAGCAGCGTGACCAAGTACGGCTCGACGAACAGATTGCCTGAGAGCAGATGGCCCAGCAATTCGTAGCGGTAGTCCGCCACCGCGCCGATACGGTCGACAAGAACACCACGTCCAGCTCGCACGTGGCAGAAATCCGTGCGGCGCGCTTGGTCGCCGAAGAGGCGCGACATCGGCACATGTAAGCCTTGCGCGAGACGCTCCAAAGTCTCCACCGAAGGCGAGACCAGCCCCCGCTCGATGCGCGAGAGCATTGAGGCAGAAATCCCTGACACCTGCGCGAGCTCGCCGCCAGACATATCGGCCGCCACGCGAAGTGCCCTCACCTGCGCACCGATGCGCGACGCGGGCAGGCTGCGCACGACCGGTGCGGGTTGCCGCGATCGGGCGCGCGTCACCGAGACCGGCAGCCGCAGAGGTCGAGCCGTTGGCAGAGGCGAGGCGGCGTGTCTGCGAGTCATAGGGCAACAAAGCTGCCTTTGAGCTCGAGAACCGGTCTGGAAGCAACGCAATGCATGCGGAGAGTAGATCAATATGTGGAAGATCGTCCGTGGTGTGATCGTACACAAGGCGAGAGCATTTTGTCTATGCCAATTGCCTCGCCCAAACACGCGCTCGACCCAGCGCTGTTGGCGCTTGGTACCGCCATCAAGGCATTGCGCAAAGCGCATGGAATCTCGCAAGAAGAACTCGCGCATCGCAGTCACATCGATCGCTCTTACATGAGCAGCATCGAAAGAGGGATGCAAAACCCTGGCGTTATGACCGTTGTTCAGATCGCCGCAGGCATCGGTGTTTCCGTGGCCGAGTTAGCGGCCAAAGCACGGCTCTAAGAGCTAACGGGGATGCGGCATGAAATTGGACTACCCGGAGGTAGTTCATGTATTCATACGAAGATCGGGTTCGCGCAGTGCGGCTTTATGTATGCGCCGCAATCTGCTCACCGACGCCGCCGTTAAAAGCAAAAGCAAGGTCTCCCCGGCGACTACCTTGACGGGTGTGCCCTGGACCTGCAAATCGCCCTAGGGGTGGCCGCTCGTGGTTGCCTCGCTATGACGGTCACCAGCACTTCATCTATAGGCCGCGCTCAGCCTCCCCTGGGCCACGTGCATGTCATCCCGCACCTCTTGTGTGAAGCGGCGTTTTCGGCCCGCGAAGTCGATCCTGGCACGCGCGGATTCTGCAAGAACGGGTTCGCTTCGCTAGGCCTCCGACTGTCCCGAGAATCGCTCGTAACATCCATACATGGCAAGGCTTCGGTAATACGACGGGCGCCACCCGTGTCGCGGTTTCCCATATAGACAGACAGAATAAAGAAGTTTCCATGCAAGTCTGGAAGTTAATTTCCCACCATGAAGACCCCGCGACCGCCTTCGCGGCCAATGTGGTGCAGGGACTCATCGCTATTGGATGGAACAACGTGGGCGATCTGATGCTGCGGCGCCCTGTCCAGGCATCCGAGATCGGTCGTTGGATTCGTGAGGATCACCCGATGCTGACGAATTCACAAACGGGCGGTCCCAGCTTATGGAACTTCTATGCCGAGATGGAAGAAGGTGACTACGTCATCGCGAGTGGCCTGGGCCGTTTTCGCGGCGTTTTTCAGATCACAGGCCCCTATGAGTACCGGGACGGCGACAGCACGGTATTTGGATATGCTCATGTGCGGCGGGCGCAACTGACTGATCTCGATGCCCGTGCACTGTGGGAGGCTTCTGGCAGCAAGGTCAGCAAAGGGCATTCAGTCCAGTGGACCGCCGCGCTCTGCCAAAAGACCGAGTCCGCCGCCGAGATGATCAGTCGCTACTCAGACCGGGATGCGGGTGGCAGCCCAGCAGGCGTTAGCAATCAGCGGACCGGCGCAGCCGTAGCGAACGGAGCTCGTCCATCCACCTGGCACGATTGGGTACAAGCTGCGGAGATTTCATATCCGGACTGGCAGATGGCCGGACGGGGGCTGGCGGAGCGCTTCCCCCGTGAAGAGGGGTCTCGAAGGGTCCGCAGCGAGACTATTCAAGACGAGGGCTCCGCATACTGGATCAAGATCAGCCGCCCGTTGCCGGGCGTCCATCTGATAGCGTTCAAACTTGACAAGACTGATATCCGAACCAAGGTTCTTTTGCGCGTCTGGGTAGATGACGAGTACCCCGAGGTCTACAAGCGTTTTTCCCGCGGGCCACGGTTTGCGCTGGATAGGGCGGCCACGCCCGCGACGGTCGCTGCGCAACCTTCACGCGGCTTCGAAGCGGACCTGAAGCGCCAACAAGTTTCGGTGACTGGCGTGTGGTACAGCGTCGAACTCGCCGCGCTAGGCAGCCCCGGCAACCAAGTTCTGGAAAACTTGTTCGGACAGTTCTGCGACTATGCGATTGCCTGCCACCGCCAGATGCTTTCCCCAGAAACGGAAGTATTCACCGCACAGGAAAGCGAAGCGGCGGAACAGCGCGAATGGGAGCTGGACGAGCAGGCGATCGCCGCAATCGAATGCCTGCACATCTCGGCGACTGAAAAGCTGGCGCTCATCAAGGCACGCGTCAACCAGTCGGGATACCGGCGGCGGCTGCTGGACCGTTGGGACAGGAAATGCTCCGTCACCGGATTTCCCCACCCAGACCTGCTCATTGCATCGCACATCCTGCCCTGGAGCGCATGCGCGACGGCACGCGAGCGCTGGGGCCCCGACAACGGGCTGTTATTGCCGCCGGGCTTGGACAAGGCCTTCGAGCTCGGGCTGATCGGATTCGACGACCGCGGCAAGCTCCTGCTATCGAAGCGCGGGCACCGCTTAGACATACAGTCTGCACTGAGTATCAAGCCGACCGATTGCATCCGCGACTTCCATCAATATCCTGGGCTGATTGCCTATCTTAGGCGCCACCGCGAGATCCACGCGGCTACGCTAAGCCAAGATATCTGATTGTCGCGGCTATATGCCGTGGACTCGGTGTCGCACTTACTATCGGCCCTGAGTGAACAGCCGCCTCTGACAAAAACGGCGCTCAATCTCTGCTCAGAGATACTCATATATCTGCACCATGAACATAGGGCTTACTCCATCAGAGCGACTGGTCAACGAACTCAGCATAAACAGCTTCATGCGCCTCTGGACCCATCCGAATCCAGTAGGCAAAGGCGGAAAGGAACTTTGCGACTGCCTAGTGGTTTGCGGGCCGCACATCATCATCCTTTCGGTCAAAGAGATCGAATACCGAGACACAGGAGACGCTGTTGGATGGGCACGGTGGCAGAAGGCTGCCATCGAGAAGTCCGTGCAACAGATTTGGGGCGCCGAACGCTGGCTGCGCGTCGCTGATAGCGTGATTCGGAAGGATGGGCGCGAAGTTTCACTTCCACCGAGGACGGAACGCCAATTTCATCGGGTAACTGTATCCCTGGGCGGTAGAGGCAACGCCCCTCTGAAATGGGGTGATTTCGGGCACGGTTTTGTTCACTTGCTCGACGAATACAGCTTAGAGGCAACCTTTAAAGAACTCACCACTATCACTGACTTCGTCCGCTATCTCTCTGCTGCTGAGAGCATCTTTGAACGAGGGGTAAGACCGCTTTTTATGGGTGCTGGCGCCGAAGATCTAATGGCGCTCTATGTCCAGCACGGCGATGATTTCGGTCTCTTCGATCCGGACACCGGAGCACCAGCACTTGCTCTTATCCACGAAGGCGTGTGGGAGACTTTGACGAAGCAGGCTGACTATCTGGCACGAAACAAGGATTTTGAGACATCCTACGCGTGGGATGAACTGATTGAGCACTTCGCGTCCGACCTGCTCACTGACGGCATGTTCGACATGTTCCGAAAGGAAGTCACCGAGAACGAACTGGCTCTCGTTGCCATGGCACTGCAACCACGAGGTCACCGCGCAAACCTCGCGGATGCCTTCTTGGACTTCTTGCGACCCAAGCACAAGCTGGTGGCTGCCCGTGTCATCGTTGCAGACAACCAGACTGCATTCGTATTCACAACGGGCGACTCGACCAAAAGAGACGGTCGCGCACACGAACTGATGTTGCGTTGTCTTGTTGTCCGAGGGCGCTGTCAGTCAGTGCGGACCGTCATCGGTATTGCCACGAACCGGCCCCAGAGCAGAAAGCGCGGCCACTCGTCGGACATCGTCTACTTGCATATGCCGAACTGGGACCCGGCTGAGAATGACAAGATCAATGCGATCCAAGCCGACCTAGGCTACTTCAAGAATACCAAGTGGCCAGCCTAACCATATCGACTTGGGCCGTCTATTCGAGCACCCATGGCGTCGAAGGTGCCGCGCGAGCCTCCTCAACCCGCTCGGACTAACCGAGCTGCTCTTTCTTGTATTTGAGGCCGCTCCTGCGGTGGCATTGATCGTTGTGCCCGACCTACGGCTTGAACGTCGCCCGATACATCACCGCCTCGTGCCGACAGCAGGGTTCGGAAGGTGTCTGACTCCAAAATGCATATGCGCATGGCGTGAGCCAGAGCAAACGCCGCATCAACTATCGGCTCGCTTCCTGCACTTTCTGTTCTTGCAATGAGGCTGAAGCAGCACAGCCACAGCGCTTACTGGTTGACTACTGTGAAGCAGGTGTCTCCAAGGCAAAGCGTCACAGCGTAGCCCTGCCTGGCGCGTCGCGTCTTGGGCCTGATCAATCGAACGATTGAGATCTTTGATCGTATCTCCGCTGAGCACAAGACGACCCAAGGTGCCCGAGCGAGAGTCATGACACAACTGAAGCGTGAGCTGCGCCGAGTGCCTGCGACGCGGACCTTTTGAGGGCATGGAACCATTCCATCTTTCTCCAGTGGGCCAGTCGCGATGAGGTTTACCCCCACCCTAAGGTCAGCGATCACCGGAATTCAACAGATTGCAACCTTTAGCCGTAACGCCGGCTTCAATCGATGGATGAGCACAGGAGGAAACCGCAGCCGTGGATCTCAACCTCAGCGCGTGCTCGCTTAGCAGACCGGTGCGTCAGTCCGATTGGCCCGCAAAGCCGCTGCCTTGTAGATCAAAGTAAGTCTTCGAGTATTCCGCTCGCGTCTAGCTGCTGTACCGTAATTGCGCCCTTGCTAGGATCCAAATCAGCTAGGCGTGCCTCTTCAATAAGTTGCTGAAGCACATTCACAATTTTACGAGGCGTCCGAAATGTTACTGCCCCTAGCACAGCGTCAAGGGCCTCCGATGTAAAAGGAAAGGCTCCCATAAACTGAGGATCATTGCGCTCTACGCGCATTGCATCTGAATCCATAATTTCCATCGCAAATTCAACTGCGGCTTGTCGATCAAGCGGGGAAAAAGATATTTGCCGCCCCATTCGCGAAAGCACAAACTCAGTAAATACCGTGGGAATTTGCTCAAGCTCCGCAGACAAAGCCAACACCAATCCGAAGCAATTTGGACACATGTCATACAAATGCCTGATCAATTCATTTACTTCAATGACCTCTTTTGCCGAAGCATTTACCAAGACGTCGAGCTCGTCGATCATCAAGTAAACCGACTGCCTAAAGCGTGTCGTTGAGTTTTTGAAACGCAACTCTTGTACAAAAAGATTGACTACACGAGTAAAAAGTAGCATCGCCTGATAGTCAGATCTATCTCTTGCAAGATAATCCCGAAGAGCATCTCCCTGCAAAGAATATATTTCTTTCGCAAAATTGAAAAGCTCGGTAGGCGGAATCAACCGCTCAATGACAAAATCGTCCGCCGTATCGGCCCCTAGATCATGTTCGTCGATGTACTGTTTAATTGCTCGCCCAAGATACTGTCTGAAATTAAAAACATCTTCGACAAAAGATGTTCTCGCAACAAGGTCATCCCGTAATGCCGCCGCAAATGTAAGCTTACCCTTGTCCTTTTTAAGCGTCGGGATGTAATAAGCCGATGAAGCTCCGAATTCTTTGAATTCACTTATCCAATGCAAACTCCACAAGAGAGCATGAGATTTTCCAGTGCCATAAGGGCCATACAAGAGCAACCCATTTGTATTTCCCACCTGCTCAGCTCTAGAGCGTGCAATAAATTTTTCCAAAAGAAGCCGCTCACGCTCCTGACCAGCCCAAATCGCAAGCCGCGGATCGTCTTCAAATGTTGCCTGTGACCTAAAGGGGTTAGCCTTCAAATTAGAAAGCGCATAATATTGCGCATTTGTCATTGGCATGATTTTCCTTCATTGGATGTGGCGTTGCGCCACGTAGGTAACAAAATCGACCGTGTCACTGCTAAGGTCAAGACAAAACTCCATTGCGCCATCTACATCATCTTCATTAATTTCGTAGCACAATTCTTCTTCTGCGGTAAGGGCGTCCGGATTTTGATGATTCAAGCCGCGCTCTGTAAGCTCGGCCGAGCCGACTATGGCCATCGTCTTTATATGAGAAAGCTCTTTATCAAGCTGCTTCTCATCTACCTCGAAGTAGTAAAGGCGTGCATTTAGCCGATTGTGAAATCTGAGGTCAACGCCACGAGCTGCGAGCCAGCGATACGCGTTGAAGTCGCTGTCTCGGGGCGGGCATGTGATTACGGTAACCATCGCACCAAACTCTTGCGCCCTATCCATCAAACTTCCAATTATTCCGGTTGGAGCAATCAGATTTGTTGATAGCTTCGGGCTAACCAGTATGAGACTCTTGTGCGGCACTAGAGAGCGCGAAGAAAGAACTTCACGTAGAAAGCGCGGCTTCGTAGACTTTGTGTAGCGAGGATTTCGATGGTTTTCTGCTGCATCTACCCCACTCGGAGTCACGCCGATCGGAACTCCCCGAAGCGGCTCAACCGGAGCCTGCAGCCGATCTTCAACTTGGTGCCTGCCAGCTCGATACCAAAAAATGTCATCACCGCGGCGAATATAAATCGCGCGATAGTAGCTTGGTTTTTGTGAAATATACCGGATAAAAGCATCCTGAATTCCCTTAAACCGGTGGTCATCCATTGCTGGATCAAACTCGCCAGCAGCATTACAAACTTTAGCCATGACCTTTCCAGCAAAATGCGCATCAGGATGCTCAGCCAAGTCTTTTATAAACTCTTTACAAAAGTAAATTGTCATATCAGCGACTAATAGATAGGGCGAGTTCAACAAGCCTAGAGGGTCTCGCGATCACCCTTGGCGAATCAAGCGATTGTTCTTTTTTAATGAGCGCCGGATAATCTGGAACCTCTTGCATTCCAATAGACAGCCCCAGCAAACAACGATATGCCACGCGAATCGAGACCTCGTTCCTCACAATGCTTCGTGACTTATTGAGCGAATGAAACTCTCTGATAACCGAAATGATATTTGAAATTTCTTTATCGCCACCTTCGCGATTTCTTTCGCCAAACAAATTAAGCCCGCGACCTACTAACAGCATGAACTCCCACGACGACAAAAGTGGGACGGAACTTGGAAGGGTCAGCGTAGAGAACAACGGAGTTTCCAACTCATGTGCCAGCGGCCAAGTCGCCATGCACGTGGGGCCTGCGTACCCCGCGTCCGCGAGTGACCGTAGTAACCGCCTTCCAGTTGGACTTAACGCTCCCCCTTCCTCACATAGGCCCAAAGAAATTGCCCAAAATCGCCGACGGCCTAGGGTTTTTTCAATGTAGTTTTCAGATATCCTGATATCTGGCCGCCCGAATTCACCAGCAAGCGGCCCTAACTGCCGTCTTTCAGGTGCGGAAATCAACGGGCCAAAGCGTGATATATGCTTTCCGCGGCTTCCTGGATTATTTTCTTGAACTTCAATGGTTACAGCTCGATAGATTGCTGCACGCTGCTGGTTTGTGCGGAACACACTTTCGAGCACTGTCCACTTGTGCTCAACGAGTCTAAAAACGTTGGCCGAGAATTCTTTCGGTTCAAATTCCGAAGCCAGAGCATTGAGGAAAATATCCCCATCGGCACGAATAAGCGCATGAGTCAGATAGAAACGTGCCGCCAATTCGAAATTGGCTTCGGATAATAATTTCTTCGCAATACCCAACGCCTCCCCTAGCTCCAAAACGCCGACATCACCGCCATTTAAAAAGCATACATCTATAGCACGAAAAAAATCGAGAATGTGCTCATTTTGCGGCTCAAGGCCCCATCCTTCTGGCTTGGGATTATGCAAAAGCCTCTTAAGATCTCCAACGGACAAGGAGTCCTTTTCAGCATAAATCCGTGCAAAATCTTTTAATCTCTCAAGCGTATTCTCCAGACCGACCGAGTAGCCGATCTTTCGCATGAAGATTGAAAAATCGTTAGATTGGACTTTGGCCGCCATGAGCAGTAATCCTGGGTCGCATCTGAATAAGAACAGCTCGACTAGTAGCGTGATCTCCGATAAAACACTGACCAGCCTCCAGCAAGCGCAATATGTCACCAAATTCCGCGACCTTAGTTCCACTCACGCGCATTCCTGTTAATATTTTTGTTGGAATTCGAGCGATTGCCGCATTAATGTCACTTTGAAATGTGAGGCGATGCGAGAATGATAAATTTACTTGACTTAACACGCGATCATCAACCGCAGAAGGTTGCTGCGTGGCTAAAACTAGCGACAAACCGGCATCACGGCCTCGCTTCACATATTCAACGAGCGCTTCTCTTGCCGGGGAGGCTCCCTGCGCGGGACACACTACATGTGCCTCGTCTACAAGTAGCCAAACGCGACTTGGAAGTTTTTTTCCGACCACCTCTTTTTTAAAGAAATCAGAGACGCGCCGCTGCTGGTGATAGCGCCCCATGATTGTAAAAAGCTGGCGGGCAAGCAATGCTGTCACGAGTGCTTTATCTTCGTCCCTTAAGTCCCGCAACATAAATATGTTGCATTGACCCGCGACCAACAGATCTTCAATATTTATTCCGCTCGCGCTGAACAATGCCGTTCGAGCATAATCTGCCAGCCTATAAATTACGACATTTCTCGATGTTTCCGCAATAGTGGTGTTGAAGCGCCCCTCACGCAGAAGGCGAATCATTTCCTCCACCTCAAAATTTTGGCCCGCTAGCTTATCTAGAATTTCAGCGAGTAAATGTCCCTGCGGACTGTAGACCTCTTGTCCGAGCAAGCCGCACCACTCTTCATGAAGAACATCGCGTGGTCTCAGTTTGAGCGGAATTTCGTCGCCCATAAAAGAAACCGCCCCCGGAGGCACAAAGATTCGAGTCTGCGCAAGGGGATTGGCGGTCAGATTCCACTCGGTTAGCTGTTCCAGTTGACGCGCGCCTTCGTCACCTTGTGGTGCGTACCTTAATGTCCAAAACTGACTTTGAGTGTCAATCAAGAAAGTGGAAACGGGAGTAACGTCTAACGAGATTGGAGACGGCGCGGTTAATGTGTTTAACCCCTCCAACAAGACCCCCAAGTCCATGCTTTTGCCCGACCCGCGTGTTCCAGTTATGTAGGCCACGTGAGGAAAGCTTGTATCGAGATAAGCATCAGCGCCGAGCAAGCTTGAGCCTGTTGCTGTTTCCAAAACTTTCCCAAGATATATAAGATCTTGAGGTTGCGGATGCCCACTGCGCCCAAATATTAAATTACGCCCTTTAGTTATATAATTACTTTTTACGATCGGATCTAGAGCAGTATATGGACTTTGCTCAATGATTTTTCCAAAACTTTCCGACAACTTATTAGAGAAGGCCATCTGCGTAATCCCTCCAAGATCCAACAATTGCTTCACGCCCAGTTCTAAGAACTACCACTTTTGCTGGATGGAGCGCATGTATAAAGTGACCATGGTTTGCAGCTGCGACGAATGCAATACGTTTTTCTGCTCTGACCGTGTGACGCAACCGGCTAGCAACAATGCGGGCGGACAGAGGATCAAGATCGGAACAAAATTCATCAATTAGCCATACATCATCGTCGCCAAGCAATAAATTAGCAAGCATCGCCCGATATCGCTGCCCTCGACTCAACATATCAAATGGTTTGAGAAAAAGAAGCGCCTCCGAAAGGCCTACACGCGACAGTGCATCAAATGCCCGCTCGGCGCCATGTTGCTCGGCGAGATATCCGAATAACGTAGCGTTGGCTGGAAAAGGTCGCAGCCAGCCGACTTTATAGTTCTTTGGAAAAACACCGCCTCGTACTGTAACGGTGCCCTGCTTCCAACTAGGATCAAGGCTCGCTAAAAAAAGGCTCTTTCCACATCCACTTGCGCCCGCAACGAATGTAACTGTGCCTAGAGGTGCCGTAAAATTTACAGACCCTGTCAGTCTCTGAATTAGTCTTTCCGTGACAATACCAAAGCTTGTCATAACAAGACGGTTATGCTCTGTTGGTGGAATTTTGTAATTCGACCATATTTCAATCTTACGCAACTCTATTTGATCTGGGCGCTTAGACTGCGGATTAGAAACTTTCTGAGGCTTGTCGACAGCAGCTTGCTTAACAAAATCGTCTGAGAACTTATCGAGCCCCACCACATAATAGGGGATGGGTGATCGTATTACTGGTCGAAGCGCGAGCCACTCGTCCTTGCTCATTGCTGCAAATGGATTGGCCAATGCAAGTAGTTCAGCAATACGTGCTTGCAATGACTCAAATGAGTCTCCCGTAAGCTTCCTATACTCCTCAAAGGCCGCGTAATATTTTCGCTGAGCACTCATGATTCCGGATGCGCCCTTTGCTCCACCGCGAATGCTTTTAAGATCTTTCGCAATTCTTTCCCAGTTTCCCTCCGTATTTCCAAGATAATGGAAACCACATCCAGAAACGAAATCGATATGGCGAAGCATTTCCGCTGAAATTTCGAGGAAGAGTGGCCGGCGGCCTGCGACGTGCCAGCGCTCGCGTGCGAATTGCATTGCGGCTCGGACGAGAGTTGCAGATAACTTTCCCCCTCTGTATTCTGGGTGAACCACAGTGCGAGCGATTCGCACTATCCGGTTTACGTTGTCCTGCCCTCCTCTACGCCAGGCATCCCATTGCACTCCAGAGGGGTGCTGGAACGGACGATCAAAGGCGACGTGCCTGGGCTTGGCCATTAGCAAGGGCATTTGAAGCTCTACGTAGCCGACGGTTACCCAAAGTCCGTTTATCCTCATTTGGGCCAGTAATACTACGCGACGCCCTCCCACGCCTTTTTTTGTTCCATTTTCTAAATCAGTGAAATCCAGTCCCCGATAATGAAATGCTTCTAAATCCGCATGATCCTGGTGATCGTTAGCCGTCAACGGCTGGATAATTCTTATAGAAACCTCTTCGGCCGCAAACGGGACTGCGTATTCCGTTTCAAAAGTCGGTACGACGGGTAACGCATCTTGATTCTCTGCTGCGATAATCCAGACGCGGCGCTCCAGTCCTTCCCTCACACGAATGCGGTCACCGACGCCTATAAGGGCATGTCGATGAAATTCCATGTCGATGGGACCTTTTTTACCATCAACAACAACTCGTTTCGAATTTTTATTCGACGAAACCCGAAGGACGGTGTACTCACGTTCGTTTTTTGCGTCAGCCTTGCGCATTTCTTGATCTAACAATTCGGTGGCGGCAATCTTTGTGAAGGAGTTTTTATTTTTTATGCTCATTAATTTTTAAAATACTGTTCTCAGAGACGGCGCGAAATTCAAATTTGAGGTACATCGTCTTTAAGTTGAACTAGGACGCACGTACGAGCAGGCTCGGCTCAGAGTGCCGTTGCCTGCATTGACCAATCGACACATACCTCACAGGCCGCATTCGGTTTAATCAAGTCGCTTTTGGCAAAGATGAGAGTGACCTATCGGCATACGCAGCTGTGAAGCGAGTGGCGCGAAAACTCGGGGCATTTGGGCGACTCACGGGCAACTGCGGTCGGAGAAAAATTGGGGCGCTTGCTACTCGTCCGATGAAGTCAGCCCCTATGGCACTTGGTTCCCTTCTACGCGCCTGCGTCGTCTCTTGAGAGTAGCACCCGTCCTGTTGAAACTCGCAGCCTCGCGAGCCGTTCTTGGAACGACGTTTTCATGGCGTGCCGACCAGCGCATTTTGCTCTCATGCATCGACTGCAGCAGGAGTTACGTCCCGCCATTCTTGTCGCCGTAGCCGCTGCTCGCGGGTGGCCTTGTCGTGTTGAACAGGTTAAGCCACGAGGTGACCCACCTCACCCCGCGCCGTGGGCGCCTCTCCCTACGTCGCCCGTGTCCTTCCCGACAAGTCGCGCTGGAATGCTCCGCGTTAGCCGTCAGTGTTGAGGCTGTGTCGCCGAGCCGAAGCGATGGAGCAATCGCTTAGCTTTTTCCCCACTGACTGCGTACTTTGGAATTTGTCGGTATCTATGTCGGTACTTTTCAAGCCTCCGCCTTGAAAACGGCGTTTCCACGGATTTAAGTAAGGTCTATTCGATCCCCTCCGGGGCCAATTTCCAGTCTCAAACCTCTCCAAATCGTCCTGTGACTTGAGGCAAACCGCGACACGCAGTGTGCGTTTTCGCCCCTCTCTTCAACCCGCCTGTCCACCTGCTCTTGCTCTACAAGGGTTCGGTACGTTCCTCGAGGACGTACCCCTCGCCTCGCACCGTATGCAGCAGCTTCGGCTCGAACGGGGCGTCAAGCTTGCTGCGCAGGCGAAGGATGGCTACGTCGACCACGTTGGTCTTGGCATTGAATTCCATATCCCAGACGCGCCTGGCGAGTTGGGACCGTGAAAGTACCTTGCCCTGGTTGCGAAGCAACACCACCAGCAACGTGAACTCCATCCTGGTCAGTTCGAGTTCGGTCCCATCGCGGGAGAACTTTGCGCGCCGCTCGTCGAGCTCCAGATCGGCCAGGCGAAGCACCGGTTGCGGGCGTACACCGGTGCTGCGGGCCAGCGCCTTGACGCGGGCCAGCAGTTCGGAAAACTGGAACGGCTTGACCAGATAGTCGTTCGCTCCAAGCTCCAGGCCCGCTATGCGAGCGGCAACGCTGTCGCGTTCGGTCAGAACCAGCAGAGGTGCATCCGTCTTGCGCCGGATCGTTCGAACGGCATGGGCTCCGTCCTGGCCAGGTCGCATCGAGTTCAGGAGGATGAGCGCGTAGTCCTGTGCGATGGCCGGGTTCACGGTTGCGTTTTCGCTGTTCACGATGTCCACGGTGAAACCGTTTCTCTCCAGTCCTTCGTTGAAGGTCTTGCACTGGGTCGATTGATGGTCGATGAGCAAGACCCGCATGGGGTCCATGTCCTCGTCGAGCTCTGCGCTGCGTGCATGGCTGGTGCCGAGAAACGAGCCGCTCAGTGCGGTTTCAAAAGGAAGCGGGGAAACATACAGTCGCACAAGTTCTCCTGTTCCAGCGCCCAGGTGGAGCCGTTGCACTTTTATATGCATCGAGGAGTTATTGATCTAATTCATCATTTCTGCCGATGAGGCGGCGTTGCCTCTCTGCGTTCGCAAAGACGGTGTTCGAATGCCCGACCTGGGCTTACGTGGTCTGTGCGTAGATTTCCAGGCTCGCTTGCCCACCTCTGTTACCCAAGTACATCAGGGTGTTCGACGGCAGCGTCTCGTCCAGCAGCTTGCGCGCCGTCTCGATTCCGGCCACGGGCAGCAGCTTCGCATCGAGCAGGCCCACCTGCACCAGCACGCTGGCCTGGTCCCAGTAGATGTGCTCGTGATAGAGCTTGTCGCCGCGGAACTTGATGACCGCGAGCAGCGGCACTTCCACGCGCTTGCCCGTAGGCGCAACGCCCGGGAGCATCCACGGGATTTCGGTGGTGTGGGTGAAGCAGAACAGCATCTCGTCCACCACCTGCGTGGCGCCCACCGTGCGCGAGATCGGCACCAGCGAGGTGTCGGGCGGATTGCTGTTGACGAAGTGGTTCGTATAGAACGCATGCAGCGCCTTGTAGCCCACGCCGCCGGTCATGGTCGGGATGTGGTTGACGTACGGCTCGGCCACCATGGTCGACATGGTGTCGTCGACGTTGCGGGTGGCGAACTCGTATTCGCAGTGCTTGTCCCACAGCGCCGAGAGGTCGTAGTGCGGGCCGATGGCGTCCTTCAGCGTGGCGATGCTGCGCTCGTGCGCCATCAGCGCCGAGGGCTTGTGGAAGTGCTCGCCGCCTGCGCGTGCGAAGGCGTGGTCCATGCCGGGGTACACGTACAGCGAGACACCGGGCCGGCCCCGGAGCGTGGCGACGATGCGGTCGCGCGCCTCGGGTGGGCAGAACTTGTCGAGCTCTGCGATGTGCAGCGTGAGCGGGCGCTTGATCTTGTCGGCCTCGTCGAGCGCGGCGTCGATGCCCACGCCGTAGTAGCCGACGGCAACGTCCGCATCGGTGCGGCAGGCCGCCAGGTAGGCCAGCTTGCCGCCCAGGCAGAAGCCGAGCACGCCTACTTTGGCGTCCTGCACTTCGGGGCGCTGGCGCAATGCGCTGATCGAGGCCTGCATGTCCTCCATACCCTTGGCCTCGTCGAAGCCGCCGTAGAGCGCAAAGGCGCGCTGCCAGTCGTCTGGCGAGTAGCCCAGCTCCACGTTCGGCTCCTGGCGCCAGAACAGGTCGGGCACGAGCACCACATAGCCTTCTTCGGCGTAGTAGTCGGCCACCTCGCGCATCGTGTGGTTGATGCCGAAGATTTCCTGCGCGAGCACCAGGCCCGGGCCGCTGCCCGAGCTCGGCACGGCGAGGTAGCCGCTGAAACTGCCGCTGCCGTCGGTGGCCTGGATGCGGATGTGGTGCGTGGCGTCGGGCGCTTTTTCCTGCATGTGAACTGCTCCGTTCAAGGGTTGGATGATGGTGCGGGCCGTGCGCTCATTGCACGCATTCCGGGTGTCGCGTGGTCACCTGGTAGTAGCCCGAATGAAAGACCAGCGGCTCGCCGTCGAAGCGGTCGTAGCGCTCGACTTCGCCGATGAAGATCAGGTGGTCGCCGCCGTCGTACTGCTTCACGTTGCGGCAGATGAACCGGGCGATGACGCCACTCAGCAACGGCACGCCGGCCGTGCCTTCGCAGCAGTCCACCCCGCCGAACTTGTCCGCCTGCGGCGTCGAGAACTGCCGCGACAGGTGGTGTTGATGTGCCGCCAGCACATTGATCGCGAAGTGGCTGGCGCCGGTGAAGTCGGCCACGCTCGGCGCCTGCCGGGCCAGGCTCCACAGCACCAGCGGCGGGTCCAGCGAGACCGAAGAGAACGAATTGGCGGTCATGCCCACGCGACGGCCGTCGAGGGCCCGGGTCGTGATGACGGTCACGCCGGTGGTGAACTGTCCGAGGGCCTTGCGGAAGTCGCGTCGGTCGAAGCGGTCGACAACCGCCTCGCGCGCCCGGGTTTCCAGAAAACGGTCTGCCTCGACGGCATCGAACCACCAGGGCGCGAAGATGCGCGGATCATCGAAGCCGTTGACGATGGTGCTCGCAACCGCGGGCATGTGAGTGGCGCTCTGCAGCAGCTTCAGCAGGTGCGGCTTCGGCGGCGCGAGCAGGCTGTTCGTCCAGTCGGTGGCCCAGCGGGCATAGCCTTCCCAGTAACGGTCGAAGGTTTCCTGCATCCACGCGGCGTCGAACGGTGCGTCGCCGTGTTCGAGGATCCGCTTCAGGTAGATGTCGGCGCACTTGGCTGCGTTGTTGGCGCCCTGGCCGGTGATCGGATCGTTGAGCACCACAGCGTCGGCCAGCCCCAGCACCTTGCGCCCCGAAGGCAGCGTCGCCACTGGCTTGCGCACCGTCGGCGCGAAGCGGCCCGCGAGGATGCCGTTGTCGTCGCTCAACTCGATGTTCGTGCAGCGTTCCGCTTCCCACGGCAGGAAGGTGTCGAGAATCCATTTGCTGCGCGCGAGGTGTTCCTGCGGCGTCTTCACGTCCGCCCAGCAGTCCATCGGGCCGCCGGGCACGCCTTCGAACACCATGATCTCGCAGGGCCCCGTAGTGGTCAGCGCCGGGAACACGAAGTACTCGCCCACGCCGGGAATGAGGTTGAAGCACACGGCCGAGCACGGCTCGCGCGGCTTCATCCCCTTCACATAAGTCAGCGCCAGTGCGCGCTGAGGTCGATCGAATGGCGAGCGCTCCGTGTCGCGCTCGAACAATTGCGAGATCTCGCCCTTGCCGCTTGCAACGACCACAAGATCGTGGGTTGCGGCGCAAGCCTCCAGCGCATCGAGCCCCACCTCCTGCAGCACGAGCCGCCCGCCGCGCTTCTCGAACTCCACCATCCAGGCGGGTATCTTGAGCCGCTGGTCGATCGACTGCGCAGGCCCGTCGAGCCTCGCGCTCCATTCGAGGGCCTTGCCGCCTTCCGGGTTGCGCACCGTCATGCCGATGCCCTCCACCGGTGGGCACTCGCCTCCCCACCAGTCCAGCGCCAGCTCGCGCTCGGTCTGCAGCGCGGTCTCGAACATGCACTGGCTGGACATCACCGGCCCTTCGAAAATCTCCCTCGCCGTGCGGTTCGAAAAAACCGTCACCTCGTGCCCCGCGCGCTGCAGGCCGAGCGCGAGCTGCAGGCCGGACTGTCCGGCGCCGACGATGGCCACGCGTCGCTTCATGCGTTCGCTCCAGGCTATGCGACGGACGCGCAGGTTTCGATGTAGCGGTCCGCCTCCGCGGGGTCCGCGAACCACGGGAAGAAGGTGCGCGGATCGTCGAACCCGTTGGCGAAGGCACTGGCCAGCGGCGGCATCGCGCCGGCGGTGCCGAGCAGCTTGAGCACGTGGGGCGGCGGCGGTGCGAGCAGCATATTCGTCCACTGCGTGACCCATTGCGCGTAGCCGAACCAGTAGCGGTCGAAGGTCTGCTGCATCCACGCGGCATCGGCCACGCCGTCGCCGCGTGCGAGGATGCTCTTGAGGTACGTGTCGGCGCACTTGGCCGCGTTGTTGGAACCTTGCCCCGTGATCGGATCGTTGAGCACCACCACGTCGGCCAGGCCCAGCACCTTGCGCCCCGAAGGCAGCGTCGCCACCGGCTTGCGCACCGTCGGCGCGAAGCGGCCCGCGAGAATGCCGTTGTCGTCGGTCAGCTCGATGTCCCTGCAGCGCTCGGCCTCCCATGGCGTGAAAGTGTCGAGGATCCACTTGCTGCGCGCGAGGTGTTCCTGCGGCGTCTTCACGTCCGCCCAGCAGTCCATCGGGCCGCCGGGCACGCCTTCGAACACCATGATCTCGCAGGGCCCCGTAGTGGTCAGCGCCGGGAACACGAAGTACTCGCCCACGCCGGGAATGAGGTTGAAGCACACGGCCGAGTACGGCTCGCGCGGCTTCATCCCCTTCACGTAGGTCAGGGCCAATGCACGCTGCGGCTTGTCGAAGCTCGACTTGTGCGCGTCGCGCTCGAAGAGCTTCGAGATCTCGCCCTTGCCGCTGGCCACCAGCGTGAGGTCGTGGCTTTGCGTACAGGCCTCGAGCTCGTCGATGCCCGCGTCCTTGAAGACGAGTTCGCCGCCCTTCTTCTGGAACTCGTCCATCCAGGCCGGGATCTTGACGCGCTGGTCAACCGACTGGGCGCTCGAATTCAGCCGTGCGACCCAGTCGATGGCCTTGGCCCCCTTCTGCTCGGGATGCGGCACGGCCAGCCCGATGCCGTCCACCGTGGGACAGTCGTGCGCCCAGAAGTCCAGGCCCAGGTCGCGCTCGATCTGCAGCGAGGTGTGGAACATGCACTGGCTCGACATGACCTTGCCACGGCGGATGTCTTCGCCCGTGCGGTTGCTGAACATCGTGACCTCGTAGCCTGCCGCGAGCAGTCCGAGACCCAGTTGCAGGCCCGACTGGCCCGCGCCGACGATGGCGATTCGCTTCATTGCTTGCTCCTTGATGCTCCGTTCGGAGCTAGTCCATCAACTTGGGAATGGCGGGCACGGCCTGCTCGGGGCCCATGGCGGCATAGCCGCCGTCCACCGCGTAGTCGGCGCCGGTCACGAAGCTCGCGTGGTCCGAGCAGAGGAACAGCACGACCTGCGCCACCTCGTCCGGATCGCCGACTCGCCCGAGCAGATGGAAAGGCGCGGCCACGCGGTCGGTCTTGGCGCGGTCACCGCCGCTGAGGCGGTCCATCACCGCCGACCATGTCCAGCCCGGCGACACGCTGTTCACGCGGATGCCATCCGGCGCCAGGTCCATCGCCATGTTGCGGGTGAGCTGCGCCATGGCGGCCTTGCTCACCGGATAGAGCCAGCGCCCCGTCTGCGCCACGCGCGACGAGATGCTCGTGAAATTGACCACCGCCCCGCCGCCGGCCGCCACCATGTGCGGGTGCACCGCCTGCAGCATCGCCACCGCGCTCGCCACGTTCACGTTGAACGAAGTGAGCCAGTCGGCGCGCGGTGACTTGAAGCCGTCGTCCACATACGAGCACGCAAGGTTCACGAGAAAGTGCACGCCGCCGTGCTGCGCGGCCGCCTGCGCCACGCAGGCCTGCACTTGCGCGTCGTCGGTGATGTCGGTGCGCACGAAGCGCACGCCGGAGCCGAGTGAATCGGCCAGTGCCTGGCCGTTGACGGCATCGATATCGGCGACAACGACCTTCACGCCGGCCGCGTGCAGCGCGCGCACCACGCCGGCGCCTATCAGTGTGGAGCCACCGGTGACGATGGCGCTCCTGCCTTCGAGTCCCTTGAACATGACGCTTGCTCTCCTCGGTTGATCGGGCAGGCCGGCTGGCCTGTGGGGCGAACGTTATGAGCAAGCAGGCGTTCGGCGAATCCCGCAAACGCAGGCCCTGTCCCTGGCGCGCAGGTTTTTGTCGAGGGGTGATCCGAATTGTGGGTGGGGATGGTTTTTGCTAGGGTGACTGCGCCCCATGGAAACCGTCACGACCCCACCGCTGCCGCTGCAGCGCTACCGGCTTTTCGAGAGCCACGACATGGACGAGGCCCGTGAAAGCGTGGCCCGCGTGTTCTGTCCGCACGGCCTGGTCATGCTGCGACCCCGCACCGAACTCGACGCCTGCCACCACAGCGCGCGGCTGCATCGGGACGTGAGCCTCAATTACGTGCAGTACGGCCCCGGCGTGCAGATCGACCCCGGCTACCTGCAGGATTTCTTCCTGTTGCAGATCCCGTTGCGCGGCGGCGCCGAGATCCACTGCGGCGCGCAGCACGTGGAAGCGACGCCCCGTCTCGCATCGCTGCCCTCGCCCACCGAACCGCTGTCGATGCGCTGGGCCGACGACAGCCCGCACCTGATCGTCCGGCTGGCGCGCTCGGCGCTGCTCTCGCGGCTCGAGTCGCTGCTGCAGGCCCCCGTCAGGCAGGCCCTGGTGTTCGATCTGGGCGTGCCGCTGGACAACCCCGCGCTGGCGCCGGTGGTGCATTTCATCGACTATCTGCGGCTCACGCTCGACGCCGGCAACACGCTGCAGGCCGGCGGCCCTTTGGCCGAGCATGCCGAGGCGTACCTGATGGCGAGCCTGCTGATGTCGGCGGGGCACAACCATTCGCGCGCCCTGGCCGGCGAAGCGCAGCGCAGCCTGCTGCCGCGCGTGGTCCGCAGGGCGCAGGAATACATGGCAGCCCATGCCGATGAGCCGCTGTCGCTGGCCGACGTCTGCCGCGAAGTCGGCTGCAGTGCGCGCGCGCTGCAGCTGGCGTTTCGCCAGCACGCGGGCCAGGGGCCGATGGAGTTTCTGCGCGAGATCAGGCTCGACCGGGCGCGGGCCGAGTTGCTGGCATCGGCCGGCGTCGTCGCAGTCGGCGTGCGAGAGGTGGCGCAGAAGTACGGCTTTCTTCATTTGGGCCACTTCGCGGCGCAATACCGCGCCCGCTTCGGCGAGCGGCCGTCCGAGACTCGGGCATCGCGCGCCTTCTGATGCGGGCGGGGGGCCGACGCTTGCCCGGTGCCTGCCTCCCCCACCCTGTTCGATGCCCCCGCTTCGTCGAGGGTCTGAAACGCCGCATCGACGGTGCGCGATTCCACCAGTCTGGCCCGAGACCCATCTCGATCTCAAATGTCCCATTGACAGAACATTGAAACTGCAAAAACATCAAAGGCATGTCGCAAATGCCTTTGCCCAAATATCACCAGATCTACTTGGTCCTGCGTGAACAGTTGCACGAAGGGCGTTTCGCGGAGGGCCTGCCCGGCGAGCTCGCGCTCATGGCGCAATTCGGTGTGGCGCGCGTCACGGTGCGCCGCGCACTCGAACAGCTGTCTTCCGAAGGCCTGATCGCGCGCAACCCCGGCCGCCGCACGCGTGCCCTGCCACCGCCGGTCAGCGGTGAGAGCCCCGGCACCAAGGGCATGGAACGCGCCAATCTGCGCGGCCTGCTCGAGAACCTGGTCACCATGGGCCTGCACACCTCGGTCAAGGTCATCGAGGTCGCGACCATCACCGCCTCCACCCAGGTGGCCGAGGCGCTGCAGCTGCAGCTCGGCGACCCGGTGCAGAAAGCCGTACGCGTGCGTTCCACCAAGGAGGGCCCGCTCTCGCACATCACCACCTACGTGCCCGACACGATCGCGCGCCGCTTCGGCCGCCGCGAGCTGTCGAAGAAGCCCATCCTCGTGCTGCTCGAGGAGTCGGGCGTCAAGGTGGGCCGCGCGCATCAGACCATCTCCGCGCGCCTGGCCGACAACGTTCTTGCACAGCACCTTCATGTCTCGGTCGGCTCGGCCCTGCTCGCGGTGCGCCGCCTGATCTACGACGAAGACGAGCGGCCCGTGCAATGGCTGCACGGCCTCTATCGCCCCGATCGCTACACCTACGAGATGCAGCTCTCCCGCGTGGGCAGCATCGACGCGAAGGTGTGGGTCAGCAAAGACGTGTCAGCCCAGTTCAACTGAAGAGAAAAGGAAAGCCCCACCATGCAGAACCGCCGCCGTTTCGTGTCGCAGTCCGCCGCCCTGGCGACTGCCGTTGCCTTCCCGCTCGTGGCAGGGGCGCAGCCCAGGACCGTCAAGGTCGGCGTGCTGCATCCGGTCACCGGGGCACTGGCCTATTCGGGCCAGCAATGCCGGCTCGGCGCGCTGATGGCCATCGAGGACATCAACGCCGCGGGCGGCATCAAGTCGCTCGGCGGCGCGAAGCTGGAGGCCCTGCTGGGCGATGCGCAATCGCAGCCGCAGGCCGGCTCGGCCGAGGTCGAGAAGATGAACGAGGCCGGCGTCTCGGCCATCGTCGGCGCCTATGCCTCGGCCATCTGCCTCGCAACCACGCAGGCCGCGGCCAAGTACAACCTGCCGCACGTGGTGGACGTGGGCGTGGCCGACCAGATCGTGGAGCGCGGCCTGAAGAACACCTTCCGCTTCGGCCCGGGCTACAAGAAGTCGACCGAGGTGGCCATGGCCAACCTGCTGGTGCTCAACAAGGCCGCGGGCAACCCGGCCAGGACCGTGATGATCATCCACGAAGAGTCGCTGTTCGGCGCCGGCACCGCACAGCTGCTCTCGCGCGAGCTGCCGGGCTACGGCTTCGAGGTGAGGGAGGTGGTGAAGCACGCCAACCCCACGCGCGACTTCAACAACATCGTGCTGCGCATGAAGTCGATCAACCCCGACATCGTGATCCCGGCCAACTACTACAACGAATACGCGCTGCTGGTGCGTACCATGCAGCAGCAGAAGGTGGTGCCCAAGGCGATCTTCTCGGTGCTGGGCGGCGCGGCATCGAGCTACAAGTTCGTGAAGGAATTTCCGGATGCGGCCAACGGCATCATCGACTGCAACCACTGGTTCAACCCGAAGGACAAGCGCGCGCAGGACCTGCGCAAGCGCGTCGAGGCCAAGGGCCAGTTCTTCAGCTACGAGGTCTTCATGACCTACACCGCGATGTGGCTGCTGGCCGATGCGCTGGAGCGCGCCAAGTCGACGGAGCGTGCCGCAATCGTCGACGCGCTCGAGAAGAGCACCTTCGGCAACCACTTCATGCCCTATGGCCCCACGAAGTTCGTCAACGGCCAGAACGAAGGCGCGCAGCCGCTCATGACGCAGGTGGTGAAGAACGACATCAAGGTCATCATTCCGCGCGACTATCGCGAGGTCGAGCCGGTGTTCCCGCTGCGCGCTGCCTGATCGGAAGGCAGGATGTTCGATTTCGGCATTCTTTTCCCGTCGGTCCTGAACGGGCTGACGACGGGCGCGGTGTACGCACTGATCGCGCTGGGGCTTACGCTGATCTACGGCGTCCTGCACATCATCAACTTCGCGCACGGCGCCAGCCTGATGCTGGCGCTGTACGCGGTGTACTTCCTCAAGGAGCGCCTGGGCGTCGACCCCTACCTTGCGTTGCCCATCGTGGTGCTCGGCATGTTCGCGCTCGGCTACGCGCTGCAGCGCGTGGTCATCAACCGCGCGGGTCACGGCAAGGACGAGAACATCCTGCTCGCCACGCTCGGCATCGCCATCGTCATGGAGAACCTCGCGCTGCTGTTCTTCAAGTCCGACACGCGCAACATCGACACCGCCTACTCGCTGAGCACCGTCGCCATCGGCCCCGCGATGATCGCCGTGCCCAAGCTCGTCGCCTTCGCGGGTGCGCTGGTCGTCTCGGGCATCCTGTTCTGGATCATGGGCCGCACCGACCTCGGCCGCGCGATCCGCGCCGTCGCCAAGGAGAAAGAGGGCGCCAAGCTCATGGGCATCGACGTCGACCATGTCTACGCGATGAGCTTCGGAATCGGCCTCGCGTGCCTCGGGGCGGCCGCGTGCTTCCTGCTGCCGGCCTACTACGTCAACCCACAGGTCGGCGGCGGCTTCGTGCTCGTGGCCTTCACCATCGTCGTGCTCGGCGGCATGGGCAGTTTCGTCGGGGCGCTGATCGGTGGCTTCCTCGTCGGCGTGGTCGAGTCGCTCGGCGGGCTGTACCTCGGGGAATCGCTCGGCCAGATCGGCATCTTCGCGATCTTCATCGGCGTGGTGCTCTTCAGGCCACAGGGCATGTTCGGAGCCAAGGCATGAGCGCGGGCCTGAAGCAACTCGCGGGCATTGCGCTCTTTGCCGTGCTGGTCGGCTGCGTGCCGTTCGTCACCACCTCGGGCGTCACGCTCAACTTCGTGATGATGGCGCTCTACGCCACGCTCATCGCACAGGCCTGGAACATCCTCGGCGGCTTCGGCGGGCAGTTCTCGTTCGGGCATGCGCTGTTCTTCGGCACCGGTGCGTACATCCAGGCGATCGCGCAGCTGCAGGGCGGCATCAACGCCTGGGCCGCGCTGCCGCTCGCGGTGATCGGTGCCGCACTCGTCGGCCTCTTCATGGGCGCCCTCACCTTCCGCTACGGCCTCAAGGGCTCGTATTTCGCGCTTGTCACGCTGGCCTTTGCCGAGGTGTTCCGCATCCTTGCACTGTCGGTCGACTTCACCGGTGGCGGCGTCGGGCTCATGGTGCCGCTGCGCGAGTCGGTGGCCAACCTGCAGTTCTCGACGCGCGCTGGCTACCTCTGGGTGGTGCTCGCGATGGTCGTCGCCGCGCTGCTCGTGACCTGGTGGCTGCGCAACGGCCGCTTCGGCGCCTACCTGCAGGCGGTGCGCGACAACGAGGATGCGGCGCGCGCCGTCGGCGTCAATCCGTTCCGCGTCAAGCTGGCGGCCATCGGTCTGTCGGCAGCCTTCATGGGCGCGGCCGGTGCGTTCTACGTGCAGGTGTTCCAGTACATCGATGCCGGGATCGCCTACGGCCCGGCCGTGTCGATCGAGGCGCTGGTCGCGGCCATCGTGGGCGGCATGGGCACGATGTGGGGGCCGGTGCTCGGCGCCGTCGTGCTGCACCTGCTGTCGGACTTCACGCGCAACCTCTTCGGCGAACTGCCCGGCATCAACATGGTGATCTACGGCACGGTGCTGGTGCTCATCGTCATCTTCGTGCCACGCGGCATCGCGGGCATCGGGCTGTCGGTACGGCAGCTGTGGAAGGCGAAGGGAGACCGCAATGACTGAAGCCCTGCTGGCCATCGATGGCCTCTCGCGCTCCTTCGGCGGCCTGAAGGCCGTGCAGAACGTGAGCCTCTCGGTGCGCGAGGGCAGCCTGAGCGCGCTGATCGGCCCGAACGGCGCGGGCAAGACCACGCTGTTCGCGCTGATGTCCGGTTTCCTCAAGCCCGACACCGGCACCGTGCGCTTCGCGGGGCAGGACATCACCGGCCGCGAGCCGCACCGCAACGCCGCGCTCGGCATGACCCGCACCTTCCAGATCGTGAAGCCCTTCGCCGCGCAGACCGTGCGCGAGAACATCGCCGTCGGCGCGCACCTGCATGTGCGCGGCCGCGCCGAGGCGCTGCAGAACGCCGAAGCTGTTGCGCTGCGCGTGGGCCTCGCGCCGCAACTCGACAAGCCCGCCTCGGACCTCACCGTGGCCGGCCGCAAGCGCCTCGAACTGGCCCGCGCGCTCGCGACACGGCCGCGCCTGCTGCTGCTCGACGAAGTGCTCGCCGGTCTCAACCCGCAGGAGATCGCCGAGATGATGCCGGTGGTGCGCGGCATCGCCGACAGCGGCGTCACCGTGCTGATGATCGAGCACGTCATGCAGGCCGTGATGCACCTGGCCGAGCATGTGTGGGTGCTGGCGCAGGGCCAGTTGATCGCAGAGGGCACCCCGGCGCAGGTGACTTCCGACGACAAGGTCGTCGAAGCCTATCTGGGCCACGGCACCGCGGCGCGGCTGCGCAAGGCCGCATCGGGAGTTGCAGCATGAGCGCACTGCTCGATATTCAGGGCCTGCGCGGCGGCTACGGTCGCTTCGAGGTGCTGCGCGGCGTCGACCTGCACGTGAACGCGGGCGAGATGGTCGCGCTGCTCGGCAGCAACGGCGCGGGCAAGTCCACGCTCAACAAGATGGTCTGCGGCCTCTGCCCGGCCTGGGGCGGCACGGTGCGCTTCGACGGCAAGGACCTGAGCGGCGCGCACTACCGCGACGTCGTCAAGGCCGGCCTGATCCAGGTGCCCGAAGGCCGCAAGGTGTTTCCCAACCTCAGCGTGCGCGAGAACCTGGAGCTCGGCTCCTTCACGCGGGCACGCGAGCGCCGTGCGGCGAACCTGGAGAAGTCGTTCCACATCTTCCCGCGGCTGCGCGAGCGCATGGACCAGCACGCCGGCACCATGAGCGGCGGCGAGCAGCAGATGCTGGCCATCGCGCGCGGCCTCATGGCCGAGCCGGTGCTGCTGATCCTCGACGAGCCCTCGCTCGGCCTTTCGCCGCTGCTGGTCGAAGAGATGTTCTCGCTGATCCGGGAATTGCGCGACGGCGGCCTCGCGGTGATGCTGGTCGAGCAGAACGTCGGCCAGTCGCTCGAAATTGCCGACCGCGCCTACGTGCTGGAAAACGGCAGCGTGCGCTTCTCGGGCCTGCCCGGCGAGTTGCTCGGCAGCGACGAACTGCGGCGCGCGTACCTGGGGCTCTGAGCCCTCAAAAAAAGCACCCCATCTCCCTGGAGACACAACACATGAAAAGACGCGACATCCTCCTCTCGTCGCTGGCCGCGGCATGGGCCGGCAGTGCCTTTGCACAGATCGGCAATGCTCCGGTGCGCATCCTCGTCGGCGCGCCCGCGGGCGGCTCGACCGACACGCTGGCACGCTCGCTCGCCGTCAGCATGGGCCCGGCACTCGGCCGCACGGTCATCGTCGAGAACCGGCCGGGCGCGGGCGGCAACATCGCCGCCGATGCGGTGGCCAAGGCTGCGCCCGACGGCAACACACTGCTGATGAGCTTCACCAGCCACGCGATCAACGCCACGCTCTACCCGACGCTGCCCTTCGACCCGGTGAAGGACTTCACCGCGCTCACCTGCGTGGCGACCTCGCCCTCGATCCTCGTCGCGCACCCGTCGGTGCCTGCGAAGGACGTGCGTGAACTCATTGCGCTCGCCAAGGCAAAGCCGGGCCAGCTCAACTTCGCGATCGGTGCGGTGGGCTCGTCGCTGCACATGGCGGGCGAGGCTTTCAAGATGCAATCGGGCGTGAACATCGTGAACATCCCCTACAAGGGCACCGCGCCCGCCGTGCAGGACGTGCTCGCCGGCCAGGTGCAGCTGATGTTCGCGGCCGTGGGCAACGTCAAAGCGCACATCCAGGCCGGCAAGCTCAAGGCGCTGGGCGTGACCACGGCGAAACGGCTGCCGGCCTTTCCGAATGTGCCGGCGATTGCCGAGGCGCTGCCCGGCTACGAATCGAGCGCGTGGTTCGGCCTCTTCGGCCCGGCCCGCATGCCTGCCGACCGCGTCAAGCAGATCGGCGACGCGGCGCGCCATGCGCTGCAGCAGGCCGACATGCGCCAGCGCCTCGATACCGAGGGCGCGATTCCGGTCGGCAACTCGTCCGAACAGTTCTCGGCCTTCGTGCAGAGCGAGATCGTGCGCTGGGCCGAGGTCGTCAAGTTCTCGGGAGCCAAGCCGGAATGACATCGATGGCTCCAACCCGCGCGCCAGCCCTGACCCTGGCGCAGAAGCTCATCGCACGCGCGAGCGGACGCGAGCGGGTGTCGGTGGGCGAGATCGTGACCTGCGGCGTCGACATGGCGATGTTCCACGACTCCTCGGGCCCGCGCCGGCTGCAGCCGATGCTGGAAGAGCTCGGCGCGCAGATCTGGGACCGCTCGCGCGTGGTGCTCGTCATGGACCATTACGTGCCCGAGCGCGACGACGATTCGCGCCGCATCGTGCGCATCGCACGCGACTGGGCGCGCGACCAGAAGCTGCCGCACGTGTACGACAGCCAGGGCATCTGCCACGTGGTGGTGCCGCAGCACGGCCACATCCGACCCGGCATGCTGTGCGTGGGGGGCGACTCGCACTCGCCCACGGGCGGCGCTTTCGGCGCCTACATGTTCGGCATCGGCAGCACCGAGATGCTGGGCGTTATGGTCACCGGCGAAATCTGGCTGCGCGTGCCCGAGACCATCCGCATGTGGTGGGACGGCGCGCTGCCCGCGGGCGTGACCGCCAAGGACATGATGCTGCACATGATCGGCCGCTTCGGCATGAACGGCGGGCGCTACCAGGCGGTCGAGTTCGCCGGGCCTGCGGTCGCTGCGCTGTCGATGCAGGAGCGCATGACGCTCTCCAACATGAGCGCCGAACTCGGCGCGCAGGCCGGATTGATCGCGCCCGATGCGACCACGGCGCAATTCCTGGCCGAGGCCGGCGCGCCGCCAGTGGACATGGCGCCCTGGTTCACCGACGACGATGCCGCGCTCACGGACCACCGCTTCGATGCATCCACGCTCGAACCGTACATCGCTGCACCGCACAGCCCGGCCAACGCCCACGGCGTGAGCCGGTACGTGGGCACGCGCGTCGACGTGGCCTACATCGGCGCCTGCACCGGCGCCAAGCTGGACGACCTTCGCGCCGCCGCGCAGGTGCTGCGCGGCCACAAGGTGGCGAGCGGTATCCGTCTCATCGTGGCGCCCGCCAGCCTGCGCGACCAGGAGCAGGCGCGCGAGGAAGGCGTGCTGCAGGTGCTGATGGATGCCGGCGGCGAACTTTTCCCGACGGCCTGCGGCGCTTGCTCGGGCTACGGCGACCCGATGGGCGACGACATCACCGTCATCTCGACCACGGCGCGCAACTTCAAGGGCCGCATGGGCTCGCCGACTGCACAGGTCTACCTGGGCTCGCCCTACACGGTGGCGGCGGCCGCATTGCGCGGCTGCGTGACCGATCCGCGCGAGGTGCTTGCATGAGCGCAACCAAAGCGACGCACCGCGTCTGGCGCCTGGGCGCCGACATCGACACCGACCTGCTCGCGCCGGGCCATGCCATGAAGCATGGCATCGACATCATCGCGAAGCACTGCCTCGAAGCCATCCGCCCCGACTTCGCCGCCGGCGTGCAGCGCGGCGACGTGCTGGTGGCCGGGCCCAACTTCGGCATCGGCTCCTCGCGCGAGCAGGCCGCCGCCGTGCTGGTGCACCTGGGCGTGACGGCGGTCATCGCGCCCTCGTACAGCGGCCTGTATTTCCGCAATGCCTTCAACGTGGGCCTGCTGCTGCTGACCTGCGCCGAGGCCGAGACCTTGAGCGAAGGCGAGCAGATCGCCTTCGACACCACGGTTCCCGAGATCGTCGCACCCGGCCGCGGGCGCCTGGCCTGCGAGCCGGTGCCCGGATTCCTCATGGACATGGTCCGCGCCGGCGGATTGATGAACCAGTTGCGCCAGCGCTCTGACCGCCCCGCCTTCAAGAAAGCCCCCGATGCATGATCCTTCTTCCGCCACAACCCTCGACCCCGTCACGCTCGCCGTCCTGCGCGGCCGTCTCGAACAGGTGGCCGATGAGATGGACGCCACGCTCTACCGCAGCGCCTTCAATCCCATCATTGCCGAGGCGCACGATGCCTGCCACGGCCTGTACGACGCGGCGAGCGGCGACACGCTGGTGCAGGGCAAGTCGGGCCTGCCGGTGTTCGTCGGCGCCATGGCCTTCGCGGTGCGCGCCACCGCCAAGGCAGCCGAGCCGCGCGGCGGCATGAATGACGGCGACATCTGGATCAGCAACGACGCTTACGACGGCGGCACGCACGCCAACGACTTCAAGCTGGTGAAGCCCTTCTTTCGCAACGGCAAGCTCTACTGCTACATGGCCTCGGCTGCGCACTGGCACGACGTGGGCGGCGCGGTGCCGGGCAACTACAACCCGGCCGCCACCGAGTGCTGGCAGGAGGCCGTGCAGATTCCGCCGGTGCGCATCGTGCAGGGCGGCGTGCTCGATGCTGACGTACTCGCGATCCTGCAGGCCAACACGCGCCTGCCCGACAGCCTCTGGGGCGACCTGAACGGACAGCTCGCCGCGCTGGAGCTCGGCGAGAAGCGGCTGAACGGTTTGCTCGACGAGTATGGCGACGACCTGGTGCTCAACGCCCTCGGCGAGCTGCGCAGCCGCGCGCTGCGCCTGATGCGCTCGCACATCGCCTCGCTGCCCGACGGGCGCTACAGCTTCCAGGACGTGCTCGACAACGACGGCATCGTGAACGAGCCGCTGACCATCGCGCTCGACATGACGGTGGCCGGCGACCGGCTGCTGCTCGACTTCTCGCGCACCTCGCCACAATGCGCGGGGCCAGTGAACATCTCGCGCGCCACGGCGGTGGCCGCCTGCTACGTCGCGCTCAAGCACCTGTTCCCCGATGTACCCGCCAATGCCGGCGTGCTCGATGCGGTGGACTTCAACATTCCCGACAAGCTCGTGATCAGCTGCGAGCGCCCGCGTCCGGTCGGCGGCTACACCGAAACCATCCTGCGCATGATCGACGTGATCTTCAGCGCGGCGGCGCAGGCCGACCCGACGCGCGCGGTGGCGCAGGCCTACGGCACGATCAATGCGCTGTCGATCGCGGGCCACCGCAGCGACAAGGGCCGCGAAGGCCAGCGCTGGGTGATGTTCAGCTTCTTTGGCGGCGGCCATGGCGGCCACTCGGGCGGCGATGGGCTCTCGCACGGCAATGCGCCGATCTCGACCGCGACGATTCCGCCGCTCGAAATTCTCGAAGCCGCCTACCCGGTGCGCTTCACCGAATGGTCGCTGCGCGCCGATTCGGGCGGCGACGGCCGGCATCGCGGCGGCCTCGGCGCCGTCTACGAAATCGAGCTGCTGGAAAAAGACGCCGAAGTGTTCGTCTTCGGCGAGCGCGGCACCTCGCCGCCCAAGGGCATCGCGGGCGGCGGCGAAGGCGCGGTCAACAAGTTCAGCTACGAGAACGCGGGCGAGTGGCACACGCCGCCAATGGTGTCGAAGATGCGCGGCATCCAGCTCACGCGCGGCGAGCGCGTGCGGCTCGAAACGCCCGGCGGCGGCGGCTGGGGCAGCGCCGCCGAGCGGCCTGCGCAACAGCGCGAGGCCGACAGCGCGATGGGCTATGTGACAACCGGCACCCCCACCGGCGGCAGCAAGAAGAAGGCGTCCGAATGACTTCCACTGGTAAATCCCTTGTCGTCGGCGTCGATGTCGGCGGCACCTTCACCGACCTCTTCGTGCTCGACGAAGCGAACGGCACGGCGCGCATCGTCAAGGTGCCCTCCACGCGCGGCGAAGAAGCGCGCGGCTTCATGAACGGCGTGGCGCGCGTGGCCGACTCGGCCGCGGCCATCGCCACCATCGTGCACGGCACCACGGTGGGCACCAACGCGCTGCTCGAACGCAAGGTGGCGCGCACCGGCATCATCACCACGCGCGGTTTTCGCGACGTGCTGGAGATGCGCCGCCGCGACCGGCCCGAGACCTGGGGCCTGCGTGGCAGCTTCACACCGGTGGTGCCGCGCGACCTGCGCCGCGAAGTCGACGAGCGCGTGCTCGCCGACGGCACGCTGCACACCGCAGTCGATCTGGACCAGGTGCGCGCCGAAGCCCGCTCGCTGCTCGACGCCGGCTGCGAGGCCGTGTGCGTGTTCTTCATCAACACCTACGCGAACCCCGAGAACGAGCGCCTGGCCGTCGAGGCGGTGCGCGCGCTCTGGCCCAACCCGCACGTCACCTCGGCCAGCGAAGTGCTGCCCGAGATCCGCGAGTTCGAGCGCTGCTCGACCGCCACGCTCAATGCGGCGCTGCAGCCCGTGGTGGGCGGCTACCTCGAGCGGCTCGAATCCGACCTGCGCGGCCAGGGCTTTGCCGGCGAGCTGCTGGTGGTGCAGAGCAACGGCGGCGTGATGTCGCGGCAGACCGCGAGCGACCTGCCGGTGCGCACGGCGCTGTCGGGCCCGGCGGCCGGCGTGATCGCCTGCGCGGCCATTGCGCGCGCGGCGGGCTTTCCGAACGCGATCACCGGCGACATGGGCGGCACCTCGTTCGACGTGTCGCTGGTGGCGAACGGCGAAGCCGCATTGGCCGCGCAGACCGCGATCGAGTTTGGCATGGTGATCCGCTCGCCGATGATCCAGATCGAGACCATCGGCGCCGGTGGCGGTTCCATCGCCTCGGTGGATGCGAGCGGCATGCTGCAGGTCGGCCCCGAGTCGGCCGGCAGCGTGCCGGGGCCGGCCTGCTACGGGCGAGGCAACATGCGCCCGACGGTGACCGATGCGAACGTGCTGCTGGGCCGCATCGCCGCCGATCGCCCGCTGGGTGGAGGGCTGCTCGCGGCGCTGGATGCGCAGAAGTCGCGCCAGGCGATCGTGGAGCACGTCGCCCGGCCACTCGGCCTGGACGTGCATGCGGCCGCCGAAGCCATCCTCACCGTGGCCAATGCGCGCATGGCGGGCGCGATCCGCCTTGTGTCCATCGAACGCGGCCACGACCCGCGTCGCTTCGCCTACATGCCTTTCGGCGGTGGCGGTGCGCTGCATGTGTGCGCGATGATGCGCGAGGTGGGCGTCGCGACCGGCATCGTGCCGCGCTATCCCGGCGTGACCTCGGCCCTCGGCTGCGTGATCGCCGACATGCGCCACGACGCGGTGCAGACCCTCAACAAGCCTTTGACCGAGCTCGATGTGGGTGACCTGCAGCGCCGCATCGACGAGCTGGCCGCGAGTTGCCAGCAGCGCCTGGATTCATCGGGCGTGCGCTTCGACGAGGTGCGCGAGGTCATCGCACTCGACATGCTCTACGCGGGCCAGACGCACACGCTGCCTGTGGTGCTCGCCGACGCGGGCAAGGCGCCGATCACGGCCGCATCGATCCGCGTCGCATTCGAGGCCAGCTACACCGCCGCATTCGGCCGGGTGCTCGAAGGCATCCCGATCCGCGTGATGAACCTGCGCTATGCACGCATCGGCGTGCGACCGAAGTTCGACCTGAAGGTGCTGGCACCCGAAGGGCGAGGCAGCATCGTGCCGCTGGGCACGCAGCGCGTGTTCCACCACGGCCAGTGGCATGAGGCCGTGCGCTACGCGCGGCTCGAACTGCCAGTGGCTGCGCGCATCGAAGGCCCTGCAATCCTCGAACAGGCCGATACCACCGTGTGGCTCGAACCCGGATTCCACGCCGAGGTCGACGCGCACGGCAACCTTCTGGTGAGGCTGTCATGAGCACAGGCAAGACATTCGTTGCAGCGAAGACCGCGCTGGTCGTCATCGACCTGCAGAATGACTTTCTCGATGCCAACGGTGCCTATGCGCGCGGCGGCGACACCAATCCGCCGGCGCTGCTGCTGCCGGCGCGCGTGGTCGAGGTGGCGCGCGCACTCAAGGCGGCGGGTGGCCTCGTGGCCGCAAGCCAGTTCACACTGTGGCCGGACGCGGCCGGCGAGCCGATGGTGTCGCCGCACCTCAAGGCAATGCGCCCTTATCTGAAAAAGGGCGACTTCGCGCCCGGCAGCTGGGGCCAGGCGAACGTCGACGCGTTGACCGGGCTGGTCGACGTGACGGTGAGCAAGGTCGCGTACTCGGCCTTCTTCAACACACAGCTCGACTGGGTGCTGCGCCACGCCGGTATCGACACGGTGGCGGTCTGCGGCATCGTCACCAATGGCGGCGTCGCGAGCACCGTGCGCGATGCGCACATGCGCGACTATCGCACGCTGGTGCTGTCCGATGGGTGCGCGGCCTTCGGCGAAGAACGCCACCAGACCTCGTTGGCCGACATGCGCAACGTGGCCGAGGTGACGGACTGCGCGGCCTTCATCGCATCGCTCGCATGACGACAAAGCCTCCGCGCCACATCCGTCGCGCCGCGCAGGTCGAGGCCGAAGTGCACGTGCCGGTGGCCATCGTCGGCGGCGGTGCCTGCGGGCTCACGACCGCACTGATGCTGAGCGATGCGGGTGTGGCCTCCGTGGTGCTGGAGCGCGACGCGCTGCCGAGCGGATCGACCGCGCTGTCCTCCGGCTTCATCCCCGCGCCCGGCACTCGTGCGCAGCGAGCGCATGGCGTGCATGACGACAGCGCCGGGCGCTTCGCTGCCGACATCCAGGCCAAGGCCCATGGCCACGCCGCGCCTGCGCTGGTCGAGGCCTATGCGGCGTCCATCGGTCCGGCACTCGACGCGCTGCAGGAACGGCACGGCCTGCAGTGGATGCTGCTCGACGGCTTTCTCTATCCGGGTCACAGCGCACATCGCATGCATTCGCTGCCGCAGAAAACCGGTGCGTCGCTGATGGCGGCCTTGCAAGCGGCCGTCGAAGCGGCGGGCATTCCCGTGCTGACGCAAGCGTTGGTCGATACATTGGTACTCGATGCCGAAGACCGCGTGATCGGCGCCGACTACTTGCGCCCCGATGGCAGCCGCGAAACGCTGGCCTGCGATGCGCTGCTGCTCGCGTGCAATGGCTTCGGCGGCAATGCGGACATGGTCCGCGCGCTGCTGCCCGAGATGGCCGAAGCCACCTTCGGCGGTCACGCCGGCAACGACGGCAGCGCGATCCTGTGGGGCCAATCGCTGGGCGCACGTCTGCGCGACCTCGGAGGCTACCAGGGCCATGGCTCGTGGGTCACGCCGCAAGGGGCCCTGATGTCGTGGGCCGTGATGATGGAAGGCGGCGTACAGCTCAACTGCGAAGGCCGGCGCTTTCACGACGAGACGCTGGGCTACTCGGAGGCCGCGGTACACGTGCTCGCACAACCGGGCGGCATTGCCTGGAACGTGTTCGACACGCCGCTGCTCGCACTGGCGCGGGGCTTCCCCGACTTCTGCGAGGCTGAAGCGGCGGGCGCGTTGCGCCGCTGCGAATCGGTGGCTGCGCTGGCGGATTGCATCGGCTGCGAGCCTTCCGCGCTGCAAGGCACGTTCGACGCCATGCGCGCCAGCACGCCACCGCCCGATGGCCGCGTGTTCGCGCGCGCGCTCGAAGCGCCGTACTTCGCAGTGAAGGTCACGGGCGCGCTGTTCCACACCCAGGGCGGCCTCGACACCGCGCCCGACATGCGCGTGCTGCGGCACGACGGCACGCCCTTCGCCAACCTGTTCGCCGCCGGTGGCGCGGCGGGCGGTGTTTCTGGCGATGAGGTGTGGGGTTATCTCTCCGGCAACGGCCTGCTGAGCGCGGTGGCCGGAGGCTACATCGCGGCGCGCACCGCCGCTGCATTGATCCATTCGACGAAAGCGTCTCCATGACGAACCCTTCCTTCAAGACCCGGCTCGCGCGCCACGACATCGTGCTTGCGCCCGGCGTGTACGACGCGCTCAGCGCCCTCGTGGCCGAGCGGGCCGGTTTCGAGGCGCTCTACCTCTCGGGCGCCTCCATCGCCTACACGCGCCTGGGCCGCTCCGACGTCGGCCTCACCACCTACACCGAGGTGGCCGATACCCTGGCCCGCATCACCGAGCGCGTGAGCCTGCCGGTGATCGTCGATGCCGACACCGGTTTCGGCAACGCACTCAACACCCAGCGCACCGTGCGCGGCTTCGAGCGCGCGGGCGCGGCGATGGTGCAGATCGAAGACCAGACCTTTCCCAAGCGCTGCGGCCACCTCGACGGCAAGGCCGTGGTGCCCGAGCGCGAGATGGTCGGCAAGCTCAAGGCCGCGCTGGACGTGCGCACCTCGAGCGACACGCTGATCCTCGCGCGCACCGATGCGGTGGCGGTCGAAGGCCTAGAGGCCGCGCTCGACCGCGCCGAGGCCTACCTCGCCTGCGGCGTGGACGCGCTCTTCATCGAGGCGCTGCGCTCGCCCGAGCAAATGGACGCGGCCTGCCGGCGCTTCGGCGACCGGGTGCCGCTCCTGGCCAACATGGTCGAAGGCGGCAAGACGCCGATCCAGGACGCGGACGCGCTGCAGAAGCACGGCTTTCGCATCGCGATCTTTCCGGGCGGCACGGCGCGCGCGGTGGTGCACACGCTGCAGGGCTACTACGCGAGCCTGCACCAGCACCGCACCACGCAGCCGTGGCGCTCGCAGATGCTGGACTTCGAGGAACTCAACGAAGTGGTCGGTACACCAGATTTGATACGCAACGGGCAGAAGTACGAATGAGCTAAGCCGCTGTCATGCATTTCTGAACGTAGCGCGCAATGGCTTCCACGCTACGAAACTCGTCTACGGAGCGTGCTGGCGTATCGGCGTACCGGCCGCTCCACATGCGCGCCAGTGCCCGCCCTGGACCAATCTCGATCACGCATGCCACTCGTCGCCCGGCGATGCTTTCCATGCATTCGTCCCACCGCACTGCGTGATCGATCTGCCTGGCCAACGCGTGCTTGAGTTGAGGCGGCTCGGCAACGCGGCCCGCCGCATCGCTGAAGAGAGGAATTCCGGCAGCACGAAACGCCAGCGGCGCAATGTGCGCAGCAAAGCCCTGCGCCGCCGCAGCCATCCACCGCGTATGGGATGCCACCTGCACGTTGAGAAGCAAAGCGTGCGCGCCCTGGCGTTGCGCCGCTTCGACTGCGAGCGGCAGCACGACTTGCAGGCCCCCGAGCACAACGCTGTCGATGCCGTTTCTTATGGCGACGGCCAGATCGAATTCCTCGCACAGCCGTCCAAGCAGCGATTCGGTCACCCCGCTGACACCCATCAGGCCTGTGGAATTCGACTCACCAGCACAGTCCATCAGCGCTGCGCGGCGATGCGCCAACTCAAGGGCCGTGTTCGCATCGAAAACGCCAGCGACCGAGAACGCCGCCAGTTCGCCAACACTGTAGCCAGCCGCCGCCGCTGGCGCTGGAAGACATGGGGCAAGCTGGGCCCACGCAGCCAACGCCAGGCCTGTCAGCAGAACCTGGGCATTCGCATTGCACCCTGCCCAGACGGGATCTTTTACGCATGCTCTCCAGTCGTCGATGCCGAGCAACTGGTGCATGGCGTGCACCGTTTCATCATTCGCCAGCCAAGGCAGCATGTCGGGGTGCTGCATGCCCTGGCCCGAAAAGACGATGGCGTAGCTCATTCCGCCACGCCGCAGATGCGCTGCATCCAGCACGCTGCGGCCAGGGTATCTGCAGCGCCACCAGGCGACAGACGGAGCGCGACGAAGTCACGGTGAACCGCGTGTGCGGCTTCCATGCCCCCCTGCCCTGCTGCACCGCCCTTCGCAAGAAAATCGCGCGCTGCCTGCTGTGCGTTGCGCAGGCCCTGAATTCCGCCACGGTGCGCCAGGTTGCTGTCATCCAGTACAGCCATGACGGCGAACAATGTATCGACACGCGCCTGCTCCGGGCTCAGACCGCGCCGCACTGAACGAAAAAGTGTCGGAACGGCTGTGTCGAACAACACCGGAAATCCAAGCGCGGCCTCTTGCGATGCGCTTCGCAATCCATGGTGGCGGGCCGCGATGCCGCCTGGCAAAGTGGAAATGCGGTGGCTGCGGGCCTGCAACGCATCGCCCCAATGCCGACGCAATGCAGTCCGCAATGCGGCTGGACGCGCCGGCTCGCCATCGCGCCGCGCCGCGCCGGCAGCGGCACAGAGCAGGCCCAAGGTAAAGACGGCGCCACGGTGTGTGTTCACGCCACCCGTCGCCTCCAACATCCGCGCCTCCGCGGCAATTCCACAAGCTTCCAGTGCCTTGAAAGGTGCATGCGCCTGGCCCAACTCAGCGATCTGCACGAAGTAGTGCCGCAGCGCGATGAGGCTTCGCATGAAGGTGTGTGCGTCCATGTCGTCATGACTGCCGTTGTCGACGAAGGACACCAGTCCTGGCTTCGGTGCCAACGCCAGCTCGTCGTACAGCGCCAGCGTTGCCGCGCAGCCGATTGCATACGATGAAGGCGGCGAAGAGAACGCTGTCGAGATGAGGGCGAGAGGTAGCGCAGTGCTCATGCCGCAAGACCCATCTCTTGACTGTCTTCGGGCACGAAGGCGTTTGTCTCCAGGCGGGCACCGCACACGTGCTTCACCAGCACGCTGCGCGAATGGCCGGCCCGCCAGGCGCTCCACTCGCGCCAATTGACTGCGCTGCCGTCGCGAAAGACAAGTTCGCCATCAAGCCGCAACCGCCCGGGTGCCTGGGCCTGCAGACAGGCAGCCACGAAGTCTGCGTGGCGTGCATCGTCGACTGCAATCCACAAGTCCAGATCGGATCCCGGGTGCACGTACCGCAAGCCCGTGAGTTGTTGCCAACCATAGCTGCCGTAGGCGCGCACCTGGACGCGCTCCATTTCGAACGCTGTCGCCAACCTGTGCCAGGCCGCGCGCGCATCGCGCGGCAGCAAATGCAGCACCTCGTGTGCGCGCGGAAATTCACCGAAGCACAGGATGGCCGAACGCGGCACCTGCAAGCCGAGCCGGCGGCGGCCCCAGTGAGTTGGCGCGGGAAGGCCGAGCGAGACAGTTTCCTCGTGAGCGGTCGCAAGCTCGTGCTGTCGTGTCACGACGAGCGGAAGGCCTCGCTCTGCCCAGTGCGCGATGCACGCCTTGCCCTCGCAGTCCCATGGGCGGGCCAGCACTTGCGTCCAGCCCTGGGCGGACAGGTGAGCGAGCCGATGGCGGCGCAGCAGCTTCATGCCAACACCTCAGGCAGCATCGAGCACACGTTGCGCCACGTCGGCGGCGAGCTTGCGGCCGCCGCGCAAGGCGCCATCCCTGGCACGTCGGTCCTCACCTGTCGCTTCGGACAACGCAGCACGCAATGCCTCCTGCAGATTGCCCTCCCAGAGGGCGCGCACTCCGCCCATGGCCACGTAGTTGCCGACACCGGGCGCAAACACAGGATTCGATTCGGAAAGCTCAGTGAGCATGGCCTCCGGCAACTTGGTCACGCGTGCCATCGCAGGGATGCGCATGACACGGATTTCCGCCTCAGGCAGCGCATCGCAGGCATCGGCGATCAGTCCCGAGGTGATGAAGCCGCCCGACAACGCCTGGTCGTACACCAGTCCAATCACTCGATGCCCATTCCGCCGCGCAAGGTCGATGCACATACCGAGGTGTGCCATGGCGCGATTGATACCGAGCAATTCGTCGCGTCGGCGCAGCCGCTGGCCCTGGGTATCGATGAGCAGCAGGATCGGTCGACCCGGATGCTGCGAGATCGTGTCAAGCACCACGCGGGCTTGCGCCAACGCGAGCCGAACGCCGATCGAAGCATGATTCGTTGTCCCGATGACCGTGAGCAACTCGCCCTCGAACAAGACCTCCCCCTGGAGAAAATCGCCGGCCTCACGCATGCCGTGGAAAGGGCCGAAAAGTTGCGTGACCAACGTGTTCCATTTCATCTTTGTGCCTCCGTGGCCACGCGCAAGGCATGCATGGCGGCCACGTCAATGTCGGGAATGCGCTGCGCATCGGCCACGCCCAGGCGCTGCCAGAGCGCCATTGCGTCGTCCAGGTCATCGCTGGGTGGCGGCATATCGCGCAAGCGCGCACTCAGCAGCGCGTGTTCGGCCTCCAGCAATGCCGGCGTGACCGGCTTCGCGGCCGAGAGCGCGCAGATGGCCGCCTCGCGGAAGGCCTGCACATCGTCTTCGACGAGCTCGTCGCAATCGCCTGTCAGCCAACGGTGTTTGCCGCCGGTGGTACGCCACACCAGGGCGCGGTCGCGCGAATCGAACTCCTCCACACCAAAGGAAGCCTCGATCACCTCGGGGCCGGACATGGCCAGCCGGCCGCTGTCGCTCATCACGATGTAGTCGGTGCAGCGCGCGACGATGCCCATGCCGCCGAAGCAACCGTTCGCGCCGCCGATCAGCGTGATCACAGGGATGCCCGCCGCACGCACGTCGAGCACCGAACGCATCACCTCCGACACTGCAATCAGGCCGGCATTGGCTTCGTGCAGCCGCACTCCACCGGACTCGGCCAGCAGCAGCACCGCCGTTGGCCGATCGCGCAGTGCGCGCTGCAGCAGGCCCACGAGCTTGGCGCCATGCACCTCGCCAACGCCGCCGCCCATGAAGGCGCCCTCCTGCGCGGCAACGAAAACCGTGCGGCCGGCCAATGTGGCGCGGCCGATCGCAACGCCATCGTCGAAAGCACAGGGCACACCCAGTTGGGCAAGGTGCGGGCTGGTCAGCCGCTCGGACGGCGGCAGCCACTCGTGGAAGCTGCCCGCATCCAGCAGAAGGGCCAGGCGCTCGCGCGCCGTGCATTCGGCATAGCTGAGGCTCATGACGATGCTTCCGGCAGTTCGGCCACGGCCTGGCCGAGCCGCAGGCCCACCACTGCGGGGGTGGCGCCCATGTCATTGATCGAGATGCGGATGCCTCCGAGCGGATGCCGCTCGTGGAAGTCCGCCAGCACGGCCCGCCAGATGGGTTCGAAGCCGCGCGCCGAGGTCTCGATGCGCACGGTGCAGTCATCGCCGGCAGCGCTCTCGAGCATCACCTCGAGGTTGCCCGAGCCGACCACGCCGACCAGGACTGGCGCAAAGGTGTCCGCGATGCGCTGCCCGGGGAAGGAAAAGTCCAGGATTTCGAGTCCTGCTGGAATGCTCATGATGGTTGTTTCCTACCAGTTCCTGAATCGTTGGGGCGGCTGGTACAGCCCGCCCGAGGCGCGAACGATGTCGCGCATGCTGCGTGCGGCCAGAAGGTTGCGCGTGGCGTCGCGCGGGTCGATGCCCAGATCCTCCGGCCGGCGAATCACGCCGCGGTCGCGCAGGTTCTCCACTGCGCGCTTGTCGCGCCCCAGCCCGACCGCCGTGTAGCCCGCTACGCCTCGGATCGCCTGCTCGCGCTCTGCATCGTTGCGGCACAACAGCAGGTTGGCGATGCCTTCCTCGGTAAGGATGTGGCTCACGTCGTCGCCGTAGATCATGATCGGCGGCAGTTCCATGCCCGACTGTTCCGCCAACTGCCATGCGTCCAGCCGGTCGACGAAGGCGGGCTGCATGTGCTCGCGGAAGGTTTCGACCATCTGCACCACCAGCTTCTGGCCACGCGGCGTGCCGGCCGCGCCGCCGCGGCCCGCGCGCGCTTCCTGGCCCGCCTTGAGCCAGGCCGGGCTCGTGTGGCGGCGACCGCGCGCGTCGGCGCCCATGTTGGGCGCACCGCCGAAGCCCGCAATGCGTCCCAGCGTGGCGGTCGAGCTGTTGCCGTCGAGGTCGATCTGCAGCGTCGACCCGATGAAGAGGTCGCAGGCGTAGTGCCCTGCGGCCTGGCAGAACGCGCGGTTGCTGCGCAGCGACCCGTCCGGGCCGGTGAAGAACACGTCGGAGCGCGCGCGGATGTAGTCCTCCATGCCCAGCTCGGAGCCGAAGGAATGCACCGATTCGACCCAGCCTGCCTCGATCGCCGGAATCAGCGCGGGATGCGGGTTGAGCGCCCAGTGCTTGCAGATCTTGCCCTTGAGGCCGAGCGACTCGGCATAGGTCGGCAGCAGCAGTTCGATCGCTGCCGTGTCGAAGCCGATGCCGTGGTTCAGGCGCTGCACTCCGTATTCGGCGTAGATGCCCTTGATCGCCATCATGGCCATCAGCACCTGAATCTCGCTGATCTGCGCCGGGTCGCGCGTGAACAAAGGCTCGATGAAATTGGGGCGCGGCGCTTTCACCACGAAGCTCACCCAGTCCGCCGGTATGTCGATGCGCGGCAGCGTGGTGGTGCGGCCATCCACCAGCTCGTTGACCTGCGCGATCACAATGCCGCCGGAAAAAGCGGTGGCTTCGACAATGGCGGGAGTGTCCTCGGTGTTGGGGCCGGTGTAGAGGTTCCCCTCCGCGTCCGCGGCATGGGCCGCCACCAACGCCACGCGTGGCGTGAGGTCGACGAAGTAGCGCGCGAAAAGCTCCAGGTAGGTGTGGATCGCGCCGATCTCGATGCGCCCGGCCGACACCAGCTTGGCCAGGCGCGCGCCCTGCGGCCCCGAGAAGCTGAAGTCCAGCCGGCTCGCCACGCCGTTTTCGAACAAGTCCAGGTGTTCGGGCAGCGCGAGCACCGACTGCACCATGTGCAGGCCGTGCACCCGCGCCGTGTCGACCTGCACCAGCGCTCGGGCCAGAAAGTCGGCCTGCTTCTGGTTGTTGCCTTCCAGGCAGACCCGGTCGCCCGGCTCCAGCACGGCCTCCAGCAGCGTGCCAATCGCTTCGGTGGCCACCAGCTTGTCCTGGCGCTGCGTGCCAAGCGCCTGCGCGGCGCGGGCCAACCGGCCCGCGCGGTTTTCGGTCCTGGTGTTCCAGTTCATGCGATCCATTCGTCCATTCCTCAACCCATCACCGCCTTGACGGCAAAAAACAGCACGGATGGGCCCAGAAGGCAGCCCAGTCCGGTATGGAAAGTAGCGACCAGCGCACCGTAGGGCACCAGCTTGCGATCGGTGGCCGCGAGGCCGGCCGACACGCCGCTCACAGTGCCGGCAAGGCCGCCGAAGACCATCGCCGAGCGCGGCGTCTTCAGGCGCAGGAAGCGTGCGGCCATCGGGGTGCCGACCATCACGAGGATGGCCTTGACCAGGCCGGTCGCGATGCTCAGCGCCATCACGTCGGGGCTGGCACCGATGGCCGCCCCCGTGACGGGGCCCACGATGTAGGTGACGGCCCCGGCGCCGATCGTTGTCATGCTGACCGCGTCGGAGTAGCCGAAGCTCCAGGCGATCGCCGCGCCCACTACAAAAGGCAGCAGCGTCCCGAGCAACAGCGAGATCACTCCGATGAGCCCCGCCTGGCGAGCTTCGGTCACCTGCACTTCAAAGGCCGTGGCAACAATCGCGAAATCGCGCAGCATGGCCCCGCCCATCAGGCCGATGCCTCCAAACAGCGACATATCGGCCAGGCCTTTGTGGCCCCCGGTCCGGGTGCCGCCCCAATAGGCGAGGATCAGTCCGATCACGATGGCGATGGCCGATCCGTGCACGCGCCCGAAAGTCAGGCGGCGCGAGATCTGGCCGGAAAGCAGCACGATCAGCCCCACGACCATGAAGGCGCTGACCAGGCCGTTCTGCAAGGCCGCTTTTTCGAGGATTTCAAGCATGGCGCTCATTCCGCCTCGTTGAGAAGAGGGTTGTCGTTGCGCACTGGCTCGGCCTGCGAGCTGGCGACCGGATGCTCCATGCGATTGATCAGCGAGATCACCACCGCGCAGACGGCAACGGCCGCCAGTGCCGAAAGTAGTGCGACGGGTCCACCGCGCAACGCGGAAACCATGTCCTGCTGCGCCGCCATGGCGACCACCACCGGGATGTACATGGCGCCCCAGTACTCCACGCCCAGTTCGGTCAGCTTGGGCAGGACGCCCTTCCTGTGCATGTAGATGCGCGCCGTGATGAGCAGCAGCATCGCGATGCCCACGCCGCCGACGTTGGTCTTTACGCCCAGCGCCTGACCCAGCAGGTCGCCTAGAAAAATGCCCAGCAGATGGCACAAGGCCAGCAGCGCGGTGCCGTAGATGATCATGGGTTATGTCTCCGGAGTGACGGCGCGCGAGGGGCGCTGTTCCTGGAGACGTACGGTATCGGCTTGCCCGGCCGCAATCAATTAACGGCAGTCGACGACAGTTACTCTCAGCGAAACGATCGAGGGTGCCAATGCGATGGCGCGCTCAGGCCAGTTCGGCTCTGGCGCTCCTGCATACCGCGAGCAGCGCAAGTAGGTTCGGGTCGCGCTCGCGTGTACGCAGGAAGCTGACTCCCAAGGTCTGGCGCATCAGGTACTTGGGCGCCAGCGGAATCAGTTGGACCTTCTGCGAGAACAGGTCGCGCACGCGCCCTGGCAGCAGCGTGTAGCCAATGCCACCGCTGACCAGGTTCATCAGCGAGAAGATGTCGCCGGTCTTCATCACCACGTTGGGAGTGAAGTTCGCCACCCGAAAGGCCTCCACGAACCCGTTGTAGGTAGCGAACCCCTCCTTGAGGCTGACGAATTTCTCGTCGGAACATTCGCTCAGATCGACGCAATCGAGCGTGGCGAAGCGCGATCCCATAGGGGCCGCGAAGTAGATGTCGTCTTCGAACAGCGGCTCCGAAACGATGTCGCCAGCCTCTTCCGGGACCGCCATCAGCGCCGCATCGACGGCGCCGTCGCGAATTTTCTGCAGCAGATCCGCGTTGGAGCCGAGTACGAGCTCGGTCTCAAGGCTGGGCTTGCGCACCTTCATGTGGACGAGGACCGCGGGCACAGTGCGGATGGTCAGCGAGTAGAGCGACCCGATGCGGATGCGATCGGCCGAGTAGCCGGCGACCTCGCGCGTGGAGCGGATGCCCGCGGACATGGTGTGCAGCACCTCACGCGCCACTTCGGCCAGCGCATGCGCGGCTTCGGTGGGATGAAGATTGCGACCCTCATGACGAAACAGCGCGCAGCGCACGCCGACTTCCAGAGAGTGCAAGGCACGGTGAACGCTCACCGTGCTGACCTCGAGCCGCTCGGCCGCGCGCGCAAGATTGCCGGTTTCCATGAACGCAATCAGCGTCTCAAGCTTGCGGAAAGTGATTTCTTCGTCGACACGGGCGTGCATGATGGTCTCGCAGATCAGTCCACATCCTAGCCCTTTGGTGCGCTCGGCCGGCCTGGCGCTCCAAGGACGCGGGCGTGCAGTGAACTTTTTGGCCCCCTCGGAGTACGCACCGGAGGCAAAGTTGATGGCATGGCCGCGCCGGGCGTTCGTTCGAAGGATCGGCATTCACGCTGGAGAGGTCGTGATGTTCATCGAACCGCTGCCTGCTTGCGCCATGCCGTCCGAACCAAAGTACAGGACGCATCGATGCACAGGGCCAGGTGACTGCCGACATGAATTTCTCGCACCTACATCGCATCGCGGCTAGCGGGCCGCATTCCGATCGGTAATCATCTTCGGGGTGATGAAGATCAGCAGTTCGCTCTTCTTGACCTCGCGGGTGCGCGATCGGAACAGCACTCCGACATAGGGCAATTCGCCGAGTACCGGTATCCGTGACTCGTCGTTCGTTTCCGACAGTTCGAAGATCCCGCCGATCACGACAGTCCCTCCGTTTTCTACGAGCACTTCGGTCTGAACGTGCTTCGTGTTGATGGCGTAGCCCGCAGTGGTCGACTGGCCGACGGAATCCTTGTTCACATCCAGCGTCAGGATGATGTTTCCTTCTGGCGTGATCTGCGGTGTGACCTCGAGCCTGAGATTCGCCTTCCTGAAGGAGACCGAGGTCGCACCGCTCGACGTGGCAGACTGGTAAGGAAGTTCAGTCCCCTGTTCGATCAGGGCCTTGGTTTGGTCGGCCGTGACGACCCGAGGGCTCGCCACGACCTTGCCCTTGCCGTCTTCTTCCAGCGCGGATATTTCCAGATTCAGGATCTTCGACATGCTGGAGTTGTAGAGCGAAACCGCGAAGGTTCCCGTGGAAGTGCCACTGGAACTGCTGGCCGGCAGGTTGACGAAGTTGCTGCTGGAGGTCGACGAGTACGACACGGTGCCGTCGCTGCTCGTCGTCGCCTGGGTGCCGATCGAACTGTTGCTGCCCTTGGACGATCCACCCAGCTTGACGCCCAGCGATTTGCTGAAGGTGTCCGATGCCTCGACGATGCGCGCCTCGATCAGTACCTGTCGCACCGGCACATCGAGCTTCTGGATCAGCTCGGCGACCTGCTGAAGCCGCGAGGGGATGTCCGAGACAAAGAGCTGGTTGGTGCGCGCCTCGGCGATCACACTGCCGCGCGGACTCAGGATGCGTGTGGGCGTACCCGATCCGCCTCCCCCACCGCTACCGCTACCGCTACCCGTCAGGCCTTGCACAAGGGTCGCGGCCTTGGTGTAGTTCAGCTGAAACGACTGGGTACGAATCGGCTCCAGGCCCTGTATGGTGGCCTGCGCTTCGAATTCGAGCTTTTCCTTGGCATTGATTTCATCCTTGGGCGCGATCCACAGCACGCCGCCGTTCTTGCGCACGCCCAGGTTCTTCGCCTGCAAGATGATGTCCAGGGCCTGGTCCCAGGGCACGTCCTTCAGCCGCAGCGTCAGTGCGCCGCTCACCGAGTCCGAGGTCACGATGTTGAAGTTCGTGAAGTCGGCGATCACCTGCAGCAGCGAGCGGATATCGATGTTCTGGAAGTTCAGCGAAAGCTTCTCGCCGCTGTAGCTCACGCCCTGCGTGAGCTTGGTCGGATCGATCTTGCGCGGGCGCACTTCCACGACGAACCGGTTCTCGCTCTGGTAGGCGCTGTGCTCCCAGTCGCCCTTGGGCTCGATGGTCATGCGCACGCGATCATCCGATTGCTGCACCGTCACCCACTGGACGGGGGTGCCGAAATCCGCCACGTCCATGCGGCGGCGCAAACCTTCGGGCAGCGTGGACTTGGTGAATTCGACGACCAGGTTCTTGCCTTGCTGCCGAATGTCTACGCCCACCTGGCTGTTGGCCAGATCGACGATCACGCGGCCGGCGCCGTCCGAGCCCAGGCGGAAGTCAACGTCGCGCAGCGGCAAGGTGTCCCTGCTGCGGTTCTCCGCAAAGGTGGAAGACATGGGCGCGTTGAGCGCCGCACCGGCGACAGGACCGAGTGACACGAGCAGCGATTGGCCCTGAACCTGGGTCGTGTAGGTCGTTGCCTGTTTGAGATTCAGCACCAGGCGCGTGCGCTCGCCGGCCTGCGCCACGTTGACGGAGCGCAGATTGCCCTGGTTGATTTCGATGGGCGCGCGGCCAACGCCGTTCGTGACGCCGGGAAAGTCAAGGGCGATGCGTGCAGGCGACTGGATGGTGAAACCCGTCGGCGCCGTGGCAAGCGGCTGGGAAAAATCGATGCGGATGACCTCTGCACCGGATTGCACCGAAGACGTGACCGATTCGATCACGTTTTGCGTCTGGGCTGCTGCTGCGCCTCCCCACACGCAGAGCAGCAGACATGCGGTACGCAGCCATCGCGCGATGGCAGATTGTTGTTCGTTCACGTTGGGCCTTTTGTTGCTGCAGCGATCGGGAAAAAGTTGATCAGCGGACCTGCGCGGTCTTCATTCGGCCGCCTGCAGGGCCTGCTCGGGCGCAGCGCGTGTGGCGCTCCTGCGTGACACGAGGCCACGCCCCCACTGCAAGAGGTCGTCGACGTAAGTGAAGATCACCGGCACGACCAGCAAGCTCAGCGCGGTGGACGTCAGCAGACCTCCAATCACGACGATCGCCATCGGCTGGCGAAAACTGGGCTCCGCACCCAGGCCCAGTGCGTTGGGCAGCATGCCGGCGCCCATTGCGATGGTCGTCATCACGATCGGGCGAGCGCGCTTGTGGCAGGCATCGATCAGCGCGTCGAACCGGCCCATGCCTCGGTCGCGGCGCGCCACGATGGCGTACTCGACGAGCAGGATCGAATTCTTCGTGACGATGCCCATCAGCATCAGAACGCCGATGACCACCGACATCGAAAATGCCTGGTGCGTGATCCATAGCGCGAACATGGCGCCGCCCATCGCCAGCGGCAAGGCACTGAGGATGGTGCCGGGTTGCAGGAAGTCATGGAACAGCAGCACCAGCACCGCATAGATGCAAAAGATCCCGATTGCCATCGCAACGCCGAAGCTCTGGAACAGTTCGGACATGCGCTGCAATTCGCCTTGTTCCACCTGGTGCACGCCAGCCGGCAAAGACTTCAGTGCGGGCAACGCCATGGCTTCGCGCTGCACCTCGCCGATCGTGCGTCCGTTCAACTCGACACTGAGCGTCACGTTGCGCGAGCGATCCAATCGGTCGATCTGCGACGGGCCGCTGCCCATCACGATCTCGGCCACCGAGCCCAGGTCCACGTTGCCGCCGCTGCCCTTGACTCGCAGCTGCGCGATGGCATCGAGGTTGCCGCGCACCGACGGATCCATGAGCACGCGGATCGCGATCTGGCGCTCCGGCAGGTTGAGTTTGGGCAGCGAGTTCGAATAGTCGCCGTAGGTGGCCAGGCGCACTGCGTCGGCCAGCGCTTCCGACGTGACACCCAGCGCGGCGGCACGAGCGGTGTCGGGGCGCACCTGGATCTCCGGGCGCTGCAACGAAGCGCTGGAGGTCACGTTGCCGATGCCCTTGAGCGTGCGCAGTTGCGACTCTGCCTGCGCCGCCGCGCTGGCAAGGATCTGCGGATCGTCACTCGCCAGCGTGATGTCCAGCGACTCTCCGTTGGCGCCGGCCCCGACTGTGATACGGGCGCCGGGAAGCGCTCGCAGCATCTCGCGCATCTTGGCCTCGACACCCGATTGCTTGAGTTTTCGCTCGCCACGCGGCACCAGGTCGACGGTGAGCGTGGCGCTGGTCACGTCGGTCGAAGAGCTGACGCTCATGCCGCCACCGCTCGTGGCCGTGCCGACCGAGACAAATACGCCTTTCACCTCGGGCAGTGTGCGCAGCATCTGCGACGCACGTTGGCTGGTCGCCGCGGTGTCCTGCAAGGTGCTGCCCGGTGCCAGCTTGATCGTCAGGGTGCTCTGCGCCTTGTCCTGCGCCGGGATGAAGGCGGTCGGAATGAAGGGGATGATGAGCAGTGCCAGGCCAAAGAAGGCCGTGGCCGCCAGCACCGTGGCCTTGCGCCGCGACAGGCTCGCCCGGACCCAGCCGAGATAGCGGGTCATGGTCGCACCGTCGGTCGATATCTCGTGATGTCCCGGCGTCTTCGGCTTGAGCAGATAAGCCGCCATCATCGGCGTCAAAAGCCGCGCCACCAGCAGCGAGGCCAGAACCGCCACCGAGGCGGTCACGCCGAACTGCCGGAAGAACTTGCCGGGAATGCCGCCCATGAAAGCCGTGGGCAGGAAGACCGCGACAAGTGCGAAGGTGGTGGCGATCACGGCCAATCCGATCTCGTCGGCCGCCTCCATTGCCGCTTGATATGGCGTCTTTCCCATCAACAGGTGGCGTTCGATGTTCTCGATCTCGACAATCGCGTCATCCACCAGGATGCCGACCACCAGCGACAGCGACAGCAGCGTGATGACGTTGAGCGAATAGCCCGCCAGCGCCATGAAGCCGAAGGCCGGAATGATGGACAGCGGCAGCGCGGTGGCCGAGATGAGCGTGGCACGCCAGTCGCGCAGGAACCACCACACCACCAGGATCGCCAGGAATGCACCTTCGTACAGCAGGTGCATCGAGCCTGTGTAGTTGTCCTCGATCGGCGTCACCGTGTTCGAGGCCTCGGTGATGCTCGCCTCGGGATGCGCCTTGGAGAAGCGCTCGATCGCGCTGCGCGTGGCCTCGGCCACGCCCACGTCTGAATAGCCGCGCGAACGCGTGACCTGGAAGCCGATCACCGGCCGGCCATCACGAAAGGCCATGGTCGTGCGGTCGGCATGGATGTCGCTGACCCGCGCGATCTGGTCCAGCCGCACGTAGAGTCCATTCGAGATCGGCACGGTGATCGCGGCAATCTCCTCGGCCGTGCCAGCGGTGACGATGGTGCGCGTGGACTGCTTCTGCCCGCCCACGGCCCCCTCACCGCCCGAGCTTTCTTTCTGCACCGCCTTGAGCTGCGTGGAAACGTCGGACGGCGTCACGCCCAGGCCCGCCATCAGCGTGGGATCGAGGTCCACGTGAACCTCCCGGTCGATGCCGCCAACGCGCTCGACCTTGGCAACGCCCTTGACGGCCAGCAGCGCCTTGGTCACCGTGTTGTCGACGAGCCAGGACAGATCCTGGTCGTCGAGCTTGGTCGATTCGACGGTGTAGGTCAGCAACGCCGAGCTCGCCGAGGTCTGCTTCGAGACCGTGGGCGAGGCCATGCTGGAAGGCAGATCGGCACGCGCGCTGTCCACCGCGTTGCGGACCTCGCTCAGCGCTTCTTCGCTGTTCTTGTCGATCTCGAAGCTGACGCTGATGCTCACCGTGCCGTCGGTGATCTTGGTGGTGATGTGGTCCAGCCGCGTCAGGGAGGCCAGCTTGTCCTCGATCTTGCGCGCCACCTCGGTCTCCAGCTGCGAGGGCGCGGTGCCTTCGAGCGTGGCCGAGACCTGGATGGTCGGCAAATCCGTGTCGGGAAAATCCTGAATCTGCAGGCTCTTGAAGCCGATCAGACCCAAGGCCGTGAGGAGGATGAACAGCAGAACCGCGGGAACCGGATTGCGGATCGACCAGGAGGAAAAATTCACTGCGAGCCCCCCGCCTGCGCTTTGGCTGCGCCGGCTACCGTGACCTGTACGCCCTCCGACAGGAAAGCGCCTCCGCCGGCAACGACGCGCGCATCGCCGGCGAGCCCGGACAGCACCTCGATGCGGTCGCCCTGGCGACGTCCTGTGGCGACCGGATGGCTGCCGACCTTGTCACCGCTGCCGACTACGTACACATACGAGCGGCCGTCGCGCATCACGATCGCCGACTGCGGCAGCGTGAGCGCGGATTTGACGTCGAGTTCCAGCGTGCCGTTGGCGAACATGCCCGAGCGCGACGCGCTGGCGGCGGGCAGGCTCGCGTAGACCGTGCCACGGCCGGTGGTGGTGCTCAGCGTCGGGCCCACCAGCCGGACCTTGCCCTCCACCTGCTCACCGCCGGGCAATGTGACCCGTGCGATCTGACCCACGCGAACGAGAGCAACCTGCCGGGCATCGAGCTCCGGGCGCCATTCGACCTTGGCCTGCCGCACCAGGCGGAACAGCTCCGCGCCCGCACTGACCACATTGCCCAGCACCGCCGACTTCGAGGACACGATGCCGTCGTCGGCAGCGACGATGCGCGTCTGGATGAGCTTGAGCTTGCTGCTGTCGAGCTCGGCCTGCGCGGAAGCGAGCGAAGCGCGCGAGGTGGCCTCGGTGATCCGGTACTCCTCGATCTTCTGCGCCGACAGCGCGCCGCTGCTTTCGGCGATCTTCGCGCGCCGCGTGTTGGAGACCGCCTGGTCGAGCGAGGCGCGGGCCTGTGCGACAGCGGCTTCCTGCTTGCGCACCTCGGCTTTCACGGTCGCGTCCGCCAGCCGCGCAAGAAGCTGGCCGCGCTTGACGCTCGCGCCCACATCCACCAGCAGTTCAGCGATGCGCAGGCCACCGGTCTCGGGGCTGACGATGACCTCCTGCCAGGCCGTTACCGGTCCACTCGCCTGCAACGTCTGCGGCCAATTCTGCGTCTGGGGCACGACCACCTCGACTGTCAGCACGCTGGGGGCCCGGGCGTCGGCATCGGGCACGCGGGCGTCCCCGGCCGGGCGGGCCAGCCAGGCGACGAGCCCCAGCCCGAGCGCCACGGCGAGTGCCGCGGTCCCGATAAAGAACTTTCGATTCACGGTAAACCTCATTGATTGTTTGTCTGCCGCGCCGCCACCGCCTGCGGCGGCAATGCGGGCGAATCGGGCTGCCAGCCGCCGCCCAATGCCTTGTAGAGAGCGATCCAGTACTGGACGCGGTTGCGCTGCAGCGCGATCTCATCGATCTGGGCGGACAGCGCTGAGCGCCGCGCCTCTTCCAACGTGAGCAGGCTTGCGCCGCCGGCACGCCAGTTCACTTCCGTCGCTTCGAAGTAGCGGCGATATTCCTGCGCCGCCTGCCCGGCCTGGTCCGCGCGTCGGGCTGTACTGTCCAGGCGGACCAGCGCCTGCTCGATCTCCTTCACGGCGTCGCGCACACTTTGCCGGTAGTCGGCCAGCGCCGACCTGTAGCTCGCTTGCGCGCTGTCCACTGCCGCGCGGCGCTTGCCGGCGTCGAAGATCGGAATCGACAGCGACGGGCCCAGGGACCAAGTGGTGACCGACGAAGAGAGATTGGAGGCCGAGACCGTGATCGATCCGGTCAGTGAAAGGCTCGGGTACAGATCCGCCACCGCGGCGCCGATCTCGGCGCTCGAAGCCGCGAGTTCCCGCTCGCTCGCGGCCAGGTCGGGGCGTTGGCGCAGGGCCTGAGCGGGCACGCTCGGAACTGCCAGCGCGGCTGGCTGCGGCACCTGTGCGCCAGCGTGCGCCATCAGGGCTCGCAGCGCGGCCTCATCGAAGCCGGTGAGATTGACGAGCGACTTCACCAGCAGTTCGCATTCGGCACGCTGCGACAACAGCGTGGACGTGGTGCTCGCCAGGCTGGCTCGCGCGAGCGCCCCATCGGAAGGCGCAGTGAACCCGGCACGCACCGCAACGGCGGTGGCCTTTTCGGTCTCGGTCATCGAGGCCAGCTCGCGCTCATAGGCCTGGGCCAGCAGGCCGCAGGCGCGGTATTGCACATAGGTGTCGGCCACCTCGGCCGCCAGCGAGACCCGTGCGTCGTGCCAATCGTCCACGCGCGCATCGATGCGCGCCTGTGCCGCCTGCGCATTTCGGCGCACCTTGCCGAACAGATCCAGTTCCCAGGAGGCATCGAGGTCGGCGCTGCGGCTGGTGGCAAGCACCGGCGCGCTGCCTTCGGTCGTCTGCTGCCTGGCGCGCGATAGCGAACCGCTGCCGCTCAGGCTGGGCAGACCGCCCGCTCGCGTCGTGGTCAGCGTTGCGCGCGCCTTCTCGATCTTCGTCCAGGCTTTGTCCAGACTCGGACTGTCGGCTTCCGCCTGCACGATCAGCCGGCCAAGGACCGGGTCGTCGAACTGGCGCCACCAGTCGACCATCGCACTGACACTGCCATCGTGCGGCACCACCGCCTGCCAGGTTGCGGCCACCGATGGCGTCGGCGGGTGATATTCCGGACCGGCCGCACAGCCGGCCAGCATGACGCCAAGAGCGAGCAGCGCCATCGCGCGCACCCGCCTTCCGGGGGAGAGAATTTGAGAAGCATGCATAGGGTTCTTCGTTCGAACCCATCGTAGGAAGAGCCTCTGTTGGATGCGGTTCGGGAGAGTTAAGCTGGGTAAAAGATGGCCGTGGTTCGCCATCGACGCAGCATCTGATGCCAAACTGTCGGCTCTCGCCCAGAACCAAGCAATGCACCGAGTCCTGCTGATCGACGACGACGTCGAACTCACCACCATGCTGTCCCAGTACCTGGCGTACGAGGGCTTCGATGTCCGCGCCGTGCACGATGGCGGCACCGGTGCTGGCGAGGCAGCCACCAACCTCTATTCCATCGTGGTGCTGGACATCATGATGCCGCGCCTGTCCGGCATCGAGGTGCTTCGGCGCATCCGGGAGCGCAGCGCAGTGCCTGTCCTCATGCTGACTGCCCGCGGAGACAATGTCGACAAGATCGTCGGGCTGAACATGGGCGCCGACGACTACGTGTCAAAGCCATGCACGCCGGCCGAGCTGGTTGCACGCATACGCGCAATTTTGCGACGCACGGAAACAAGGGCTGCAGCCGAGCCATCGTCCGCGCCGCGCGTACTCAAGGCGGGAGAACTTGTGTTGTGGCCCGGCAGCCGCCGGGCGACGTGGCACGGAGAGCCACTCGAACTCACGGGTACGGAATTCAGCCTGCTGGAGGTGCTTGCAAGCCATGTGGGCAAGCTCGTCAGCAAGCAGGACATTTCGCTGCAAGCCTTCGACCGTTCGCTCGTACGTTTTGACCGTCGTATCGACGTGCACATCAGTGCCATCAGGCAGAAGCTGGGGACCCGCTCGGACGGCCAATCCTGGATTCAGAGCGTGCGCGGCTTGGGCTACCAGTTGCTGGAGGGCTGATGCCACTCAAGCCAACAGTCGGAAGGCTGTTCTGGAAGCTCTTGCTTGCCTTGTCGCTGAGCATGATCTTGTCGATGGTCGGCACCGCCGCCTACCTGATGCTCACCAACCACCCATTCCCTCCGCCGCAGCCGGACGGCATGCCGTCCCTTGGCTACACGCCGATCGTCCCGCTGCTTTCCGGGCTCATTGCCATACTGGTGATCGGCCTCGCACTTTCCTGGTACCTGTCTCGCCCGCTGCGCCATTTGCGTTGGGCGCTTCACCGTGTTGCTCAGGGTCATCTCGACACCCGCATATCGCCGCTGATGGGGCGCCGGCGCGACGAGATCGCCGATCTGGCACGGGACGTCGACCGGATGGCCGAACAGTTGCAACTGGTCGTGGAATCGCGACGTGTTCTGCTGCACGACATCTCTCATGAACTGCGTTCCCCATTGACTCGAATTCAAGCCGCCATCGGTCTGTCACGACAAGATCCCGAGCTGACCGAGGCCATGCTTCTTCGCATCAAGAACGAAAGCGAGCGACTGGATGGCCTGATCGAGGAGTTGCTCACACTGCATCGCCTGGAGGCTGGTGCGTCTGTCGCGCCACTTGAGCGGGTGGATCTGATCGAGCTGCTGGACGACATCACGGAAGACGCCGACTTCGAAGCCCGCGCCACGGGTCGCCGCGTGAGCACCGATGCTCACGGAAGTTTTGTCGTTGAAGTGCATGGCGAGTTGATCTATCGCGCTTTCGAGAACGTCATCCGCAACGCCGTCAAGTACAGCCCGCCGTGCGGCATCGTGGAAGTCAATGTGCAGGTCGATTCGCAGACAGGTGCTCTCGTCATCGCGGTGGCTGATCGAGGCCCGGGCGTGTCGCCCTCGTTGCTGGAAAAGATTTTTGAGCCCTTCTTCCGTGCCGAAGAAGGCGAGCAGGTGCACGGCGTGGGCCTCGGCCTGGCCATTGCTCGTCGCGCAATGCAGATGCACAACGGAAGCGTCACGGCATCGCCGCGCGAAGGCGGAGGCCTTTTGGTGAAGCTGATCCTGCCTTCTTCCCAAGGAGCGTCCGCCCCCTTCGAGTGAGGCAGGTGTCACGCGACTCTGCGGTGCCCGCATGGCCATGCGGCTTCGCCGGATGGATGGCACCTTTACATAACTTGCGTCGGCCAAACGGCGGCACGCGGCCCCGGCGGTCAGGTCAGGTTGCCCTGGCCGTCAGCCACTTGTCGGAAGTCAGGGGGACGCCAACGATGCGGATTTCACCAATGCTTCCCAAGAAGCCGGTCGACATGTTCCCGGCCCACTGACCGCAGCCGATGGCAATTTGCTGGGTGGGGCTCACGTATTGAATGCCCTGCATGTTCGTGTTGTTCCGCAGGACGGGCGCTCCTTCCACGTACATGGTGGTCGCGTACGACGCGGAGGGGTCGTTCACGATGGCAATGTGCAGCCACTGGCCGGCCGACACGCCTCCGGACCAGCAGGTCAGATTGGTCGCCTGGTTCACCGGGACAATTTCCCACTGGAATTCCATCAGGTTTGAAAAGGCGAACATCAGTGCGCAATCGCCCTCGCCCGATCCGAAACCAGGCAGCTGCGATCGCGCGCCCAGGCGGTACAGGATGCCCATCCATCCATTCGTCGTCGCATCGAAACCTGGATCGATATTGACGAATGCCTCGATGGTGTAGCCCGAGGGGAAGGTTTCCACGTTCAGCGTCGAATTCTGGTCGGTGGTGAAGTAGGAAGACTTGGTCTTCGTGGCATTCAGGAAACGCAGGCTTCCGGGCGCGGCCGACAGCGGATGATGGCTTGTCGACCAGACCAGATCACCGGGCGAGCCCATCCACGTGTTCACCGAAATCGGGTTCTTTCCTCCAGCCGAACTGTCCTGGATTTGCTGCCCGGGCTGATAGGGAAAAAGATCCCCGTCGGCTGCCGACGCATTGAAGAAACGCCAGTGCGCCAGCGTGCTGCCGACCTTCGGGTAATCCTCGGTGCTCGTCGGAAGCCTTGCAGCCTTCTGTGGAGGCTGGCTGTAGTTTGTCAGGATGATTTTCCTGGCCGCGTCTGTCAGGCCACTGTCCGATGAACCGTCCGGAACGGTGAAGTTCGGATTGAAGAAAGCAAACCTCTGGACAAAATCCAGGTCCAGCGTGAAGGACTGGTTCGAGTCGGACAGCCAGGCGGCGTCGAACTCGTTGAGCGTGGCGGCCGGCTTCAAGGGAACCCATGGAGAGAACGAGCTGGCAATGATCTTCTTGTTGGTGAGATCGAACTCGAACATCCGCATGAGACCGTTGCCGCCCATGTAGGCCATCTGGTAGTCCACCACCATCAGGTAGACATCGTTGCCACGGGAATTCTTCTTCGTGCTCGTGCAGGAGCCGTGGTAGTGGCCGCTGACCGCCATGAAGATCTGGTCGTTGTCCTTGATGAGCTTGTCCCACATGTAGTTCGAATAGGCGGTATCGGCTGCGGTCTTCCCGTCGCTGCCGATTCCGACCAACTGGTGATTCACCAGGATGACGGGGAGCGTCTTGTTCGCCTGGATGACCAGGTTGGCCCAGCCGATCGCATCGTCAGATGCTCGCCACGACATCGACAGCACAAGGAATTTGTTTCCTTCGGCTTCGAAGACGTGATATTCGTGGAACCCGGAAGCGTGCCTTCCGCCGAATGTCGCCTGCCTCTTCGCTCGCTCCGCGGGGAACACCTGCAAGTAGGGCTCGAACAGGCCCACCCGATGACTGCCGCCGTCCTGGTAGCCGTCGTTGTTGGCGAAGCCGGTGACTCCGACGCCCCAGTCCGGGCCCCATTGCATATCGGAGTCGATGGCCCCTACGTCATGATTTCCCGCGCAGATTGAGTAAGGGCATTGGGCCGCCTCGAGCACCTGCATTGCCTGGCTTGCAAGCTCCCATTCCTTCGTGACCTGGCCATTGCCGATCTGGCCATTGCCAACGAGATCGGTCGAGGCGCTCCAGGGGGTCGATTTTTCCGATGTGTAGTACCAGGACTGGTCAACGATATCGCCAAGATGGATGGTGAATGGCATTTTCAGCAGCTTGGCGTTTTGCGCGATCCATTGCGTTTGGGTTTTGAATGGATTGTCGTATTTCGGATCTATTCCCGAATACAGTTTTTGATAGAGCTCGCCCATCTTTTCCGATGCATACCTGGGATAGAACTGGGTATCAGGAAGCACGGAAATGGTGAAGCTGGATATCTTTTGAGCGGGGGCGCCAGAACTGGCTGGGGGCGACGAATTGCCCGGCGACGCACCTGCCGATGTCCCGCTCCCTCCTGTTGCCGGAAAGGCCGTGGCGCCCGCGCCATTGTTGCCGCCGCCGCACCCGGGCAGCGCGATTGCCATGCCGGTGACCGAGCCGGCCAACATGAGCTTCAGCAGTTCCCGGCGCCTGTTTTCCGGAACGGAAGCCAATTGATCGAGGCCGGCATTTTCTTCAGGAGAGTAATTTTCAGTCATGGCATAAAAGTCAGGAACGCATCGAAGCTCTTCCGCGAAATTGCGAACGACTTCGAAAAGCGGAACTTTATTTGCCAAATATGATGTTTTCGTGAATTAATTACCGCGCGAAATGCACGAATTCACAAGTCATTGACTCAATATTCCGGGAAATCGACCTCGGCAATTAACCCGCCAATTGGCGACAGGAATTAATCCTGACCCAGGCCTGACTCGCTTACCGAACATTCATGGTCGATGCATCACTCAAACAGGTGCAGCTCCCGCAGGGTGCGGGGACCGGTCGCAATACTCGATCAGGAGTTCGGTGAGGACCCGTATCTTCCGTGCGGGATGCTGACCTGGCGGTCGGATGACATATGCACCTGCCGGGGGTGGTGGGTGACGTGTCATGACCGGCACGAGTGCCCCGGAGGCCACATGTTCATGGGTGAGCCAATCGGGCAGGTAAGCGATCCCGAGTCCTGCTGTAGCAGCGGCGACCAAAGCAGTGCCGTTGTCGGCCTTGAAGCGCCCCTGCGGACGAACCGTGATGATCTTGTCGCCATCCGTGAGCTGCCAGGCCTCGGTTCCCTGCATGAGGGCCTGATGGGCGACGAGTTCCTCCGGTGTCTCGGGCGACCCATGCGCCTTGACATAGTCCGGACTCGCGACGAGCTTCCCGTGGACCGGGCCGATGCGTCTTGCAATCAGGTTGGAGTCCTGGAGATAGCCAACCCGTATCGCACAGTCGTAACCCTCCGCGATGAGATCAACGAAGCGATCGCTGTAGCAGGTCTGGATGTGAAGCCTAGGGTGGCGTCGTGCCATTTCCGCGAGGATGGGCGCGAAGTGAGTCGGGCCCAGGGAAAACGGCACAGCAACACGCAAGCGGCCGCGAAGGTCACCGGCGGGCAGGATCGCTTCCCTGGCCACGTCGATCTCGGCGCAGACCCTGGCTGCATAGTCCCGGAACGTGGCCCCGGCTTCAGTGAGAGCAGCCCCGCGGGTGGATCGCGCAAGCAGCTGGACACCAAGTTCTTCTTCAAGCCGGACGAGACGACGACTGACGATCGACTTGGACACCCCAAGCCGCAGCGCAGCAGACGAAACGCCCCCGGCATCGGCAACTTCCACGAATGTCTGCAGTTCTTCGATATCCAATTTGGCGTTCCCCGTTTCGCGACACAGCTCGCCGCGAAATGCTACTACCGCATCAAAAGGGGGAACAACAAAATCCTGCTTCGGGCAACGTCGCCGCCGGCGAATGTTTCCCGAAAACCAATCCCGCTCACAACGGCAACAAAGGATCCATCAATGACTTTTCGCAACGGCCTGGCTTCGCTTCTTCGTCCCGAGGACTCCGTACTCGTCCTTATCGACCACCAGCCCTACCAGCTCGCCAATCTGAACAGCCACGACCCGCAGGCCGTGGTGAACAACACGACCGCCCTGGCGAAGTCCGCCAAGGCCTTCGGCGTCCCCACCATCCTGACCAGCGTGATCGCGGCGCGAGGCGGTCTGCTCTTCCCGCACATCACTGACGTGTTCCCCGGCCAGGAGGTGATCGACCGGACCTTCATCAACACCTGGGAGGATCGGAAGGTCGTCGATGCGGTCAAGGCGACGGGCCGCAAGCAACTGATCATCGCCGGCCTGTGGACGGAGATCTGCGTCGCCATGCCGGCGATCCAGGCGCTGGGCGAGGGCTGGGATGTGACGGTGGTCACGGATGCGTCGGGCGGCACTTCGGTCGAGGCCCATGAGGTCGCGATCCAGCGCATGATCCGCGCGGGCGCGAACATGATGACCTGGTTGGCAGTGGCCTCGGAGTGGCAACGCGACTGGGCGCGCACCGAGCACGCCGCAGAGCTGACGGAAGTTCTCAAGCAGCACGCCGGCGGCAGCGGCATAGCCTATCTGTGGGAGCAGCAGCTGCTCAACACGCCGGTGCCGAGCACCGCGGGCTGATCTGGGTGGGGATGAAGAGGATTCCTGAGCGACGCGTCGCGAGAAGGCGGATTGCTTTTCGCAGCCTCGTCATCCCTCTTTCCATGCGCGGCATCTACGGAAGATTCTCCCGAAAGATCACCTGGCTGCGCGTCGTTTCCACGCCGCTCAGCGCCTCGCGCTTGTCGCGCAGGTTGGTGAAGATGCGCACGCAGCTCATCAGCGTGGTGTGCGGACTTTGCGTGATCACCGCGTCCATGCTGCCGTCGATCAGCAGTGAGCGCGTATCGGGCGTGAGCCCATGGCCGATGAAGACCACCTTCTGCTCGCGCCCTGCCTCCTTCAGCGCGCGCGCCACGCCGTCCGATGCGCCACCGATGTTGTAGATGCCGCCCATGTCCGGGTACTGCTCCAGCAGCGCACGCGTCTGCCGGTAGTTCTTGCCCGCGTCGTCCTGCCCTTCGCGCAGCCCCACCACTTCGAGCCGCGGGAACATCTCGTCGATGACGTGCAGGAAGCCGGCCTCGCGCTCTTCGTGCGCCTTGTAGCTCAGGCTGCCCGCAATGAGCGCGACCTTGGCGGCGCGTGCGCCGATGAATCGGCCGATGAGGTAGCCCGCCGTGCGGCCCGCGGCCCGGTTGTCGAGCCCCACGAACGCGGCGCGCTCGGAGTTCGACAGGTCCGAGATCAGCGTCACCACCGGCAGCCCGCGTGCAGCGAGCGCGGCCACGGCCTCGCGCACCGCCGGATGCTCCAGCGCCATCATCGCAATGCCGTCGCAGCGCTGGCCGTGCCGGCGCAACGCGTCGGCCAGCTCGTGCGGATTGAAGCTCTCGATGAACACCGTACGGCACTGCACGTTGAACGGCGCCCAGTGCTCCTGCGAGTAGCCCACCATATCGCCCAGCATGCGAATGAAGCGGTTGGTGCCGGCCGGCAGCAGGAACACCAGCCGCAGCGGCGGCGGCGTGAGCGCCGCATACAGCTCGGGGCCGGGCAGGTAGTCAAGCTCGCCCGCGGCCTTGAGCACGCGCTGCACCGTGGCGTCGCGCACGCCGGGGCGGCGGTTGAGCACGCGGTCGACCGTGGCGGTCGAGACCTGCGCCGCGCGGGCGATGTCGACCACGCGGGCACGCCGCACGTCGCGTGGCGAATCCGTGGACTCGGAAATGAGTGAAGGGTTTTCCCGCATACATCAAAAACCATCAGACAGAAGTTTGACCCGAATCATGCATCCTTCTATCTTCACTGGGCCTTGAAGCCCATGGTGCATCAGATTGCATCAATCGCATAACGGAGACAGACATGACCTCGCTGACCCGCAGGAGTGCCCTGCACACCCTTTCCGCCCTCCCCGCCGCCGGCATCGTCGCGGCCCTGCCGCGCATCGCACGCGCCGCCGAGTTCTCGTACAAGTACGGCAACAACCTGCCGCTGACGCACCCGCTGAACATCCGCGCACAGGAGGCGGCCGACCGCATCGCGAAAGAAACCAAGGGCTGCGTCGAGATCAAGATCTTCCCCAACAACCAGCTCGGCGGCGACACCGACATGCTTGCGCAGGTGCGCTCGGGCGGCATCGAGTTCTTCACGCCCTCGGCGCTCGTCATCGCCACGCTGGTGCCGGTGGCTGCCATCAATGCAGTGGGCTTCGCGTTCAGCGACTACAGCCAGGTGTGGGCCGCCATGGACGGCAAGCTCGGCGCGCACGTGCGCGGCGCCATTGCCAAGTCACGCCTCTATGCCTTCGAGAAGATGTGGGACAACGGCTTTCGCCAGACCACCAGCAGCAAGGCCGCGGTGGCGAACGCCAAGGACATGGACGGCCTGAAGATCCGCGTGCCCGTGAGCCCGCTGTCGATCTCGATGTTCAAGGGCCTGGGCGCCGCACCCGCAAGCCTGCAGTTCAGCGAGGTGTATTCGGCGCTGCAGACGAAGATCGTCGACGCGCAGGAAAACCCGTTGCCCATCATCCAGGTGGCCAAGCTGTTCGAGGTACAGAAGTTCTGCTCGCTCACCAACCACATCTGGGACGGCTACTGGTTCATTGCCAACGGTCGCGCCTGGGACGCCCTGCCCGACGACCTGAAGACCATCGTGGCGCGCGCCATCAACGACGCCGGCATGCAGCAGCGCGACGACATCAGGAAGCTCAACGAGTCGGTGGTCGGCGACCTGCAGGCCAAGGGCCTCACCATCAACCGGCCGGCTGCCGACAGCTTCCGCGCGAAGCTGCGCGAGTCGGGTTTCTACGGCGAATGGAAGGGCCGCTTCGGCCCGGAGGCCTGGGCGCTGCTCGAAGGCGCGGTCGGCAAGCTGGCCTGACGCTCCATGGTGCATGAATCGACTTTCGAGGCGGCCGCCTTTGCTGGCGCCGGCGCTTCGGCCAACCCGCTGAGCGGCATGGCGTCGCGCTGCGACCGCGTGCTCGGCGCAGCGGTCGAGGCCGTGGCCGCGCTGCTGGTGCTGGCCGAGATCTGCGTGCTGTTCGCTGGCGTGGTGTCGCGCTACGTGTTCCATGCGCCACTGGTGTGGTCGGACGAGCTCGCATCCATCCTCTTCCTGTGGCTGTCGATGCTCGGCGCCGTGGTGGCGCTGCGGCGCGGCGAGCACATGCGCATGACCGCGCTGGTGCAGAAGGTGCAGCCGCAGACGCGCGCCATGCTCGACGCCTTCGCCATCGCCGCGTCGGTCACGTTCCTGGTGCTGATCATCTGGCCCTCGATCGACTACGCGCACGAAGAGTCGTTCATCGTCACGCCCGCACTCGAGATCAGCAACGCATGGCGCGCTGCGGCCATTCCGGCGGGCATCGGCATCATGCTGGTGATGGCGATGCTGCGCCTGTTGCGCGTGTGCACCGGCCGGCAGATTGCGGTCGCACTCGTCGGCATGGCCGCGCTGGTGGGCGCCTTCTGGCTTGCCGCACCGGTGTTCGCGACGCTCGGCAAATTCAACCTGGTGATCTTCTTCGTGGTCATCGTGGCGGCCACGGTGCTCTCGGGCGTGCCCATTGCCTTCTCGTTCGCGCTGGCCACCTTCGGCTACCTGGCGCTCACCACGCGCACGCCGCTGCTGGTGATGGTCGGGCGGCTCGACGAAGGCATGTCGCACCTCATCCTGCTGGCAGTGCCGCTGTTCATCTTCCTGGGCGCGCTCATCGAGATGACCGGCATGGCGCGCGCCATGATCCAGTTCCTGGCCAGCCTGCTGGGCCACGTGCGTGGCGGCCTCTCCTACGTACTGATCGGCGCCATGTACCTGGTGTCGGGCATTTCGGGTTCGAAGATTGCCGACATGGCAGCCATCGCGCCCGTGCTCTTCCCCGAGATGACCAAGCGTGGCGCCAAGCCCGGCGACCTGGTGGCGCTGCTGGCGGCCACCGGCGCGCAGACCGAGACCATTCCGCCGTCGATCGTGCTGATCACCATCGGCTCGGTCACCGGCATCTCGATTGCGGCGCTGTTCACGGGCGGCCTGCTGCCGGCCGTGGTGCTGGGCGCCGCGCTGTGCGTGGTGGTCTGGTGGCGCTATCGCCGCGAAGACCTGAGCGCCGTGCAGCGCTACAGCAAACGAGAAATCGGCAAGCTGCTGCTGGTTGCGCTGCCCGCCGTGCTGTTGCCCTTCGTGATCCGCGCCGCCGTGGTCGAGGGTGTAGCCACGGCCACCGAAGTGTCGACCATCGGCATCGTCTACTCGGCCATCGTCGGCCTGGTTGTGTACCGCCAGTTCGACTGGAAGCGGCTCAAGCCGATGCTGATCGACACCGCCTCGCTGTCGGGCGCCATCATCTTCATCGTCGGCTGCGCCACGGCCATGGCCTGGGGCCTCACGCAGTCGGGCTTCTCGCAGGACCTGGCGCGACTCATGGGCACGCTGCCCGGCGGAGCCTACGGTTTCCTGGCCGTGTCGATCGTCGCCTTCATCGTGCTGGGCAGCGTGCTCGAGGGTATTCCGGCCATCGTGCTGTTCGGGCCACTGCTGTTCCCCATCGCCAAGGCCGCTGGGGTGCACGAGGTGCACTACGCGATGGTCGTGATCTTCTCCATGGGCATCGGCCTGTTCGCGCCGCCCTTCGGCGTCGGCTACTACGGCGCCTGCGCCGTGAGCAAGGTCAATCCCGACGAAGGCATCAGGCACATCTGGGGCTACATCGGCGCGATGCTGGTCGGCCTGGTGATCGTGGCCGCGTTTCCGTGGTTCTCGACCGGCTTCCTCAAATTCTGATCACAACAACACACTCACATCACCGGAGCCAACCGCAATGAGTCGATTCCTCGGCGAGATCCGCCAGCTGGGCTATGTCGTGCACGACATCGAAGCCGCCATGGACTACTGGAGCACCAGGCTGGGCGTGGGCCCCTGGTTCTACAACCCGCGCGTGCCCATCAAGAACTACCGCTACAACGGCGAAGCGCACGAGCCGCACAACTCGGTAGCACTCGCCAACTCGGGCTATGTGCAGGTCGAACTCATCCAGACGCGCAACGACGTGCCTTCGATGTACCGCGACTTTCTTCAGGCCGGCCGCACCGGGCTGCAACACGTCGCCTACTGGACGGCCGACTACGACGCCGACCTCGCGCGCCTCACCAAGCAGGGCTTCAAGCCGGTGATGAGTGGCGAAGTGGGCGAGCGCGGGCGCTTCATCTACTTCGACACCGAGTACCACCCGGGCACCGTCATCGAGCTGTCGGAAGTCGCGGGCCCGAAGGGCAGGATGTTCGACCTGATCCGCAGCGCGTCGGAAGGCTGGGACGGCAGCGAGCCGGTGCGGCCCTTTCCCGACCTGAGCAAGCTGTGAGCGTGATGGCGCCTGAACGCATCCGCGCTCGCTATCTCATCGAGACGCCGCTGGACCCGGCCGCCGTGGCCGAGGTGATGGCCGGCGAGCAATCGTGCGGCACCTTCACGCGTGTCGAAGGCGAGACCGATGCGCTGCGCGAACGCGCACGCGCCACGGTCGAGGCGATCACCGAACTGGCACCAGCTGCGACGCCATCGCTGCCCAATGCCCTGCTCGAACGCAAAGGCACGCGCGGCCCGTGGCGGCGTGCGCATGTCGACATCGCGTTTCCGGTAGCGAACATCGGCGCCAACCTGCCGACCCTGGCCGCAACGGTGTCGGGCAACCTGTATGACCTGGGCGAAGTGACGGGGCTGCGGCTGGAATCGCTGCAGGTGCCCGCGAGCTATCGCGCTCAGTTCGAGATGCCGCGCGCCGGCATCGCCGGCACACGGCGCGCGACCGGCGTGGCGAGCGGCGCGCTGGTCGGCACCATCATCAAGCCGAACGTCGGCTTTTCCGCCGCGCAGACCGCCGACCTCGTCGGCCGGCTCTGTGCGGCAGGCGTCGACTTCATCAAGGACGACGAGGTGTGCGCCGACCCCGCACACGCCCCGCTGGCCGAGCGCGTGCCCGCCGTGATGGCTGTCGTGCGCGCGCACCAGCAGCGCACCGGCAAGCACGTGATGGTGGCCTTCAACATCACCGACGAGACCGACGCAATGAAGCGGCATGCCGATCTCGTCGAACGCGAAGGCGGCTCCTGCGTCATGGCCAGTCTCAACTGGTGCGGGCACTCGGGTATCCAGACGCTGCGTCGGCACACCGGCCTTGCGCTGCACGGCCACCGCAACGGCTACGGTGCGCTGTCGCGGCATCCGCTGCTGGGCATTTCGTTCCAGGCGTACCAGACGCTGTGGCGCCTGGCAGGCGTGGACCACATGCATGTCCACGGGCTGCAGGGCAAGTTCTCGCAGCCCGACAGCGAAGTCATCGAGTCGGCGCAGGACTGCTTCACACCGCTGACCGATACGGCGGACGATCGCGTGATGCCGGCGTTTTCTTCGGGCCAATGGGCCGGCACCGTGCCTGCGACGTGGAAGGCCATCGGCAGCGACGACCTGCTCTTCATGGCCGGCGGCGGCATCCTCGCGCACCCCGGCGGCGCGGCGGCGGGTGTGACGAGCATCCGGCAAGCATGGTCGGCCGCTCGGGCGGGCGTGTCGCTGGCGGATGCCGCCAAGGACCAGCCCGAGCTGGCCCACGCCCTCGCCTTCTTCGGCAAGCCATGAGGCCCTGCCCGCCGATCGTCTACTACGGCGACGATTTCACCGGCGCGACCGACACTCTCGGTACCGCGGCGCGCGCGGGACTGCGTGCACTGCTGTTCCTGAAGACGCCCGATGCCGCGCGGCTGGAGCGCACGGGGCCGCTCGACGTGCTGGGCATCGCGGGCGCGGCGCGCGCCATGAATCCCGAGGAAATGCAGGCCGAACTCCGCCCCGTGGCCACGCTGTTCCGCTCGCTCGGCGCGCGCGTGCTGCACTACAAGACCTGTTCGACCTTCGACAGCGCCCCGCACATCGGTTCGATCGGCTCGGCAGTGCGCGTACTGCGCGCAGCGGTGCAACAGCCATGGACCGCCATCGTCGGCGGGCAGCCCAACCTGGGCCGCTACTGCCTCTTCGGCAACCTCTTCGCTGCGGCGGGGAGCGGCGGCGAGGTCTTTCGCATCGACCGGCATCCAACGATGAGCCGGCATCCCGTCACACCGATGGACGAGGCGGATCTGCGGCTGCACCTGGCGAAGCAGGGGCTGGCAGATGTGCGCTCCATGCCGTTCACCGCCGCATCGCGCGGCAGCGATTCGCTCGACACCGCGCTGCGGCAGGCACTGCACTCGCCGCCAGCAGATGCAGTGCTGTTCGACGTGGCCGATGCGACGCAGCTGCGGGCCATCGGCGAAGTGCTGTGGGCCAGGGCGCAAAGCGCCACGCTGCTGGCTGCGGGGCCGAGCAGCGTGGTGGATGCGCTGGCAATGGCGATGCCCTCGTCGCACAAGGAAGGCGGCAGTGCCCCGACGGCGCGGACCGCCGTGCCTCCGGCGAAGGGGCCGGTGCTGGTACTTGCGGGAAGCCTGTCGCCTGTCACGGCGCGGCAGGTAGCGGCGGCGAAATCGTTCGATACCGTGTGGCTCGATGCGCCAGGAATCGCGCAGCGGGACGCAGCCACGCTGGAACGTCATGCTCGAGACATCGCGAACGGGCTCGTCAGCGGCCGCAACGTGCTGGCCTGCACCCGTCCCCCCAAGCCGCTGCCGCTCGAAAGAGGCATCGATCCCCAAGCCTTGGCGCGCGCTGGCGGCGATCTGCTCGCCAGAGTGCTGGCAATGGTGCCATTGCAACGCGTGGGCATTGCCGGAGGCGACACCTCGAGTCATGCAGTGCAGGCGCTCAATGCCTGGGGGCTTTCCTACGTGGCAGACATGGGCGCCGGCACCTCGTTGTGTCGCCTGCACAGCGACGACGCCGCGCTCGACGGGTTGGAAATCATGCTCAAGGGTGGCCAGATGGGCTCGGACGACGTGTTCGAGCGTCTGGTGCGCGGCTCAGCCTAGACCTGGCTCCCGGCGTCCAATGGGCTGTCGCTTTGCGCATCCTATAAATGCGGGATCCCGAAGAAGCTCTCTTCAGGTCAACTGCGCCTTCGGGAAGTTTGACGGAAGCGAAGCAATGCCTAGACCCCCCATTCACAACGCAACGATCACCTTGAAGCTGCCATCCGACATGGAGACCAACGCCGAGATCAGGGCCTTGCGCGCCGCAGGCATACCGGTCGACGCGCTCGGCAACGCGGAGCGGGGCTTTCTTTTCGTGCGCTTCAGCGACGGATGGAGAAACCACGCCAACATCTTCCGATGGTTCGCCGGTGACATCGGACAAGACCCTCGCAACAGCGGCATCAAGCCGGGTCCCCGGCGGCGCAGAGCGGCATTCTCAAGCTGCATGCCCAATCATCGCTAGACGCCCACCCGCCGATTGCCGCGGGAGCGCCTCAAACGGCGCCGTGGGCTTCGACGTAGAGCGCATAGAGGGAATGGCTGCTCGCCATGTAGAGGCGATTGCGCTTCGGGCCTCCGAATTCGAGATTCGGGCAGCGCTCGGGCAGGCGGATGAAGCCGATGGGCTTGCCCTGCGAATTGAAGATCTTCACGCCGTCCATCTCTTCCGACTTGCCTGTCGGCAGGTAGGCCTTCATGCCACCACCGATGTCCGTAGGTTCGGCCGCAACCGCGCCCGTGTAGCCCCACCCGCACCAGAGATTGCCGTCGCGGTCGACGCGAAAGCCGTCAAAAGCACCCGGCCCGTCGGCGTCGATAAGCTTGGTCTTGTTCGAAACGCCTGTGCCGTCCGGTGACACGTCGTAGCTCCAGATGCTGCGGTTTGGCGTTCCCTTCCATTCGACGACGTAGAGCTTCTTCTCGTCGGGCGAGAACGCCAGGCCGTTCGGATTGACGAGATCGGTGATCACCGCGGTGAGCTTGCCATCCTTCGCGATGCGGTACACGTTGGTCGTCGCCTGCTCCGGCACCGCCTTGAAACCTTCCCACTCGCCGTTGATGCCGAAGGTGGGATCGGTGAACCAGACGGTGTCGTCCGACTTGACGACGACGTCATTCGGCGCGTTGAGGCGTCTGCCTTCGTAGTTGTCGGCCAGCACTGTCATGCGCCCGTCCTTCTCGGTGCGGACCACGCGCCGCGTCACCGAGTGCTCGCAGGTGATCAACCGCCCCTGCCGATCACGGGTGTTGCCATTGGCATAGTTCACGTTGGTCTTGTGCACGGAGAACTTGCCGGTCTTCTCGTCGTACTTCATCAGCCGGTTGTTCGGAATGTCGCTCAGGAGCAGGTAGCCATGCTCGGGAAAGTAGACCGGGCCCTCGGCCCAACGCATGCCCGTGCCGAGCTGCTCCACCGTGCTGCTGTAGATCCGGTACTTGGCGAAGCTCGGGTCGAGGATCATCACGGACGGATCGGGGTAGCGCTGGTTGGGTTTGAAATCGAAAGCTTGCGCGCCGGCCAGGCCGCTGAGCGCCGCGGCCCCTGCGCCCGCAGCCGTCCTGAGCAACTGGCGTCGTCGATGGTTGATATCGCTCTGCATCGGAGGTCTCCTCATGTGGTTGCGAAAACTCAATCGGCCACCGCGCCCGACTTCTTCACCAGCTCGGCCCAGCGCGGAATTTCCTTGGCCATGAAGTCACGCAGTTCTTCCGGCGTACTGCCCACGATCTCCATCGCCAGCTGGTCCGAGAGCTTGGCCTGCACGTCGGGCTGCCTGAGCGCCTTCACGATCTCTGCATTGAGGCGCTGCACGATCGGCCTGGGCGTGCCCTTGGGCGCGTACACCGCCTGCCACGACGACATCTCGAAGCCGGGAATGCCCGACTCGATCATGGTCGGCAGCTCGGGCACCAGCGCGATGCGCTTGCCGGTGGTCACGGCCAGCAGCTTGAGCTTGCCGCTCTTGACCAGTGGCAGCGCGGCCGTCACCTGGTCGAACATGAAGGGCACCTGCCCTGCGGCCACGTCGGTCAGGGCCGGCGGCGTGCCCTTGTACGGCACGTGGGTGAGCTTCACGCCGATGAGGTCGGCGAACATCTCGCCGGCCAGGTGGGTGGAGGTGCCGGCACCGGAAGAGGCAAAGGTGCGCTTGCTCTCGTCCTTCTTCAGCAGGGCCACCAGTTCGGCCACCGAGTTCACGCCGAGTTGGCTGTTGACGATCAGCACGTTGGGCAGGCGCGCGACCAGCGAGACAGGCTCGAAGTCCTTCATCGGGTCGTAGGTCAGCTTCTTGTACAGGCTGGCGTTGATTGCGTGCGTGCTGATGGTCCCGCCGAAGAGCGTGTAGCCGTCGGGTGCAGCCCTGGCCACGTAGGCGGCACCGATGCCGCCAGCCTGGCCGGGCTTGTTGTCGACCACCACAGATTGCTTGAGGCTCTCGCCCAGCTTCTGGGCCAGCGTGCGGCCTACGATGTCGGTGGAGCCACCGGGGGTGAACGGCACAACGTAGACGATGGGCTTGGCAGCCGGCCATTCGGGGGTCTGGGCCAGTGCGGCCACAGGGGCGAGCGCAGCCGAAAGCAGCGCCGCAGCGAGGCGGATGAAACGCATGTCTTGTCTCCTTTGTTTTCTTGTCGATGGGCTCAGCGGCCCTTGGCCTGGCGCCAGGTTGCGAAGTCAGTGCGGCTTTGCTCGTCAGTGGGCGGATAGAGGCCGAGGATGGAACGACCTTCGAGCACCTTTTCCTGCACGAAGTCTTCGAAGACGGTCATCTCGGTTGCTTCGGCCGCGACCTCGTCGGCCATGTGGGCCGGTATGACGATCACGCCTTCGGCATCGCCCACGATCACGTCGCCCGGAAACACCGGCGCATCGCCGCAGCCGATGGGCACGTTGATGTCGATGGCCTGGTGCAGCGTGAGGTTGGTCGGCGCGCTGGGGCGATGGTGGTAGGCCGCAAAGCCGAGCTTCGCGATGTCGGGACTGTCGCGAAAGCCGCCGTCGGTCACCACGCCGGCCACGCCGCGTTTCATCAGCCGCGTGACCAGGATGCCGCCAGCCGAGGCGGCGCGCGCATCCTTGCGGCTGTCGATGACCAGCACGGCGCCTTCGGGGCACTGCTCCACAGCCTTGCGCTGCGGATGGTCACGGTCGAGGAAGACGCTGATCGGGTTCAGGTCTTCGCGCGCCGGCATGTAGCGCAGCGTGAAGGCCTCGCCCACCATGTTGGGCAGGCCCGCGTTGAGCGGCCGCACGTCCTGGATGAACTGGCTGCGCAGGCCACGCTTGAACAGGGCCGTGCACAGGGTGGCGGTGCTCACCTTCATGAGCAGCTCGCGGGTGGCTGGATTCACGTGTCGTCTCCGTTCCTGAAATGAAATGGGAATGAATTGGGGTTGAAAGGCGAATCAGAAGATGTCGGGCTCCGGCACTGGCTTACCGAAGCTGGTCTCCAGGAAGTCGAAGTCGCAGCCTTCGTTGGCCTGCTTGATGTGGCGGCCGAACATCCATCCGTAGCCGCGCTCGTAGCGCGGCGGCGGCGGTGTCCACCGGGCCTTGCGCAGGGCGAGTTCCTCGTCACTGATGTCGAGGTGGATGCGCCGTGCGGGCACGTCGACGGTGATGCGGTCACCGGTCTGCACCAATGCGAGCGGCCCGCCGATGGCCGCCTCGGGCGAACAGTGCAGCAGGCAGCCGCCGTAGCTGGTGCCGCTCATGCGCGCGTCGGACAGGCGCAGCATGTCTTTCACGCCCTGCTTCAGGAGCTTGGTCGGAATCGGCAACATGCCCCACTCCGGCATGCCGGCACCGCGCGGGCCGGCGTTGCGCAGCACGAGGATGTCGTCGCCAGTCACGTCCAGCTCGGGGTCTTCCACCGCCTTCTTGAGCGCGGGGTAGTCGTCGAACACCAGCGCACGGCCGCTGTGCTGCAGCAGGTGCGGCGCGCAGGCGCTGGGCTTGATCACCACGCCGTCGGGGGCCAGGTTGCCGCGCAAGACGGCCAGCGCGCCTTCGGCATAGATGGGGTTGGCGAGCGGCCGGATGACGTCGTCGTCGTAGACCTCGGCGCCTTCGATGTTCTCGCCGAGCGTGCGGCCATTGACGGTGCGCGCGTCGGTCCGCAGGTGGCCGCGGATGCGCTCCAGCATCGCCGGCAGGCCGCCGGCATAGAAGAAGTCTTCCATCAGGTAGGTGTCGCCGCTGGGCCGGATGTTGGCGATGACGGGCACGCGGCGGCTGAAGGCATCGAAGTCGTCCAGGCTCACTGCATGGCCGGCGCGGCGTGACATCGCGATCAGGTGCACGACGGCATTGGTGCTGCAGCCCATGGCCATCGCGCAGGCGATGCCGTTCTCGAAGTTGGCGCGCGTGAGCATCTTCGCGGGCGTGAGGTCTTCCCACACCATCTCGACGATGCGGCGGCCGCAGTCGGCGCTCATGCGGATGTGGTTGGCGTCCGCCGCGGGAATGCTGGAGGCACCCGGCAAGCTCAGGCCCACCGCTTCGGCAATGCCCATCATGGTGGCGGCCGTGCCCATGGTCATGCAGGTGCCGTGGCTGCGGGCGATGCCGGCCTCCATCTCGGCCCAGGCCTGCTCGCCCAGCCGGCCGGCGCGGCGCTCGTCCCAGTACTTGAAGGCATCGGAGCCCGAACCCAGCACCTTGCCCTTCCAGTTGCCGCGCAGCATGGGGCCGGCCGGCAGGTAGATGAAGGGAATGTCCATGCTCAGCGCGCCCATCACGAGGCCGGGCGTGGTCTTGTCGCAGCCTCCCATCAGCACCGCCCCGTCTATCGGGTGGCTGCGCAGCAGCTCTTCCGTTTCCATCGCGAGGAAGTTGCGGTAGAGCATGGTGGTGGGCTTGACCATGCTTTCCGAAAGCGAAATGGCCGGAAGCTCGAGCGGGAATCCACCCGCCTGCAGCACGCCGCGCTTGACGTCTTCCACGCGTTGCTTGAAGTGCGCGTGGCACTGGTTGGCGTCGCTCCAGGTGTTGACGATGGCGATGACCGGCTTGCCCATCCAGTCCGCATAGCTGTAGCCCATCTGCAGCACGCGCGAGCGATGGCCGAAGGAGCGGAAGTCGTCGGGCGCGAACCAGCGGGCGCTGCGAAGGGATTCGTAGGGGCGTTTCATCAGGGTTGTCTCCAGGGCGCGCTGCACCATGGGTGCCGCCTCGCCTATCGCAATCCGGAAATTAAAACACTAATATATCAGCTGGGTCAATGACACAATCGACAGCGATGAGCGCCCCTCCCAAGATCCGACTTGACCGTACCCGCCTGGCCGCGCCCCAGGTGCTGGAAAAACTGCGCGAGGCCATCCTCTCGCTGGAACTGACGCCCGGTACCGTGCTGGTGCGGCAGGAACTGGCCGACCGTTTTGGCGTGAGCCAGACGCCGGTGCGCGAAGCGCTGCTGCGCCTGAGCGAAGAAGCACTGGTGGACGTGTTTCCGCAGCATGCGACGCTGGTCAGCCGCATCGACATCGCGGCGGCGCGCGAAGCACATTTCCTGCGCCGCTCCATCGAGCTGGAACTGGTGCACCAGCTGGCACAGCAGGAGTCAGCCGGGCTGGTCGCGCAGCTGAAAGCCATCATCGCCCAGCAGGCAGCGCTGTCGGCGGGGCAGCGCTACGGAGACTTCGTCGACGCCGATCGCGCGTTCCATCGCCTGATGTACGAAGCCGGCAACGTCCTTGGCCTGTGGGATCTTGTGGGCCGCGTATCCGGGCACGTCGACCGGCTGCGTCGCCTGCACCTGCCTACCGCCGGCAAGACCGAGGCGATCCTGCGCGACCACCGCGCCATCGTGCGCGCCATCGAGGCACAGGACCCGGCCGCCGCCCAGGCCGCGCTTCGCAAGCATCTGTCAGGCACGCTCAGTGCGGTGAACGAGATCTGCCGGCAGTACCCCGACTACGTGCTCGCCTGAACCTTTGGATGCTCGACTTCGGCGAGCCCCTCCCCCGTTCAGAAATCGAACCGCAACGCGCTGGCTGCGACAACTGCGCCGCCCCCGTCTCCACCAGTACTCACCAAGGTAGTTCGTCGCCAACACCTGCCCAATGTTCAGGACCGCCGCGATCTGGTCATCACCATGCGACATTGCCGGACCAGCCGATAGGACATCGTATGCTGTGGCATTCTTCGATTGCACACAGTTTGTAGACAAATCATATGAAACCCAAAGCCGCGATCAAGCCAACGCCGCATGCGAAGCCCGGAAAGACGGCTTCGCCCGGCAAGGTCTCGCGCGCTCGCAAGCCCGCGCAGGCGCCCGTGAAGCGCGCGAAGACCGCTCCGGACGCCTCCGGCGAAGCCTCGACGAACCTGACCGACCGAGCCTACGCGGTCGTGCGGCGGCTCATTCTGCAGCGCGAGCTGACCGGCGGCGAGGTGCTGGTGGAGGGGCGCCTGGCCGAACGGCTCCAGATGTCGCGCACGCCTCTGCGCGAAGCCTTGCTTCGACTCGAGGGCGAAGGCTTGCTTGTGCGGGCCAACGCGCGCTCCTATGCGGTGCGACGCATCACGGCGTCGCACTACTTCCAGTGCCTGCAGGTGCGCGAACGACTCGAGTCGCAGGCCGTGTCGCTCTCCATAGGGCATGTGCCCGCAGACCTGGTGCAGCGCCTGCGCAACGACATCCTGTCCCTGGATTCGAGCCAGCAGGGCTCCAGCCACTGGCACGCCGATGACGAGATCCACGGCATGTTCGCGCGCGCCTCCGGTAACGCGATGCTGGCCGAGACCATCGCTCATCTGCGCGTGCTGTGCCGCCTCTTCGAGGTGGTCGACCCTTTCAATCGCATCGAGGACGACAGGGCCGAGCACCTGGCGATTCTGGACGCCTACATCGCAGGCAACGAGAAGGCAGCCGAACAGGCGGTCGTCACCCACCTGCGCAACCTTGCGCGCTATACGCTCTCAAGGCTCAGCAACGGGCTGGTGACCGAGCTCCCGCAGTAGGCCGGGCTGGCAACGGCGCACGGGCCGATCAGTGCCGCAGTATCTTGCCGACGAACTCGCGGGTGCGTGCCTCGCGGGGTTCGTCGAAGATCTGCCGCGGCGCGCCGATCTCGACCACGTGCCCGTCGGCCATGAAAACGACCTTGCTCGATACCTCGCGCACGAAGCCCATCTCGTGCGAGACGATGAACATCGTCATGCCCTCGGCCGCCAGGAGCCGCACCGTGTCCAGCACTTCGTTGACGAGTTCGGGGTCGAGGGCGGCCGTGACTTCGTCAAGCAGCAGGATGCCCGGCTGCAGCGCCAGTGCCCGCGCGATTGCAACGCGCTGCTGCTGGCCGCCCGACAGCTGGTCGGGGTACGCCTTCAGCTTGGCGCCCATGCCCACCTTCTCGAGCAGCTGGATCGCATAGTCCTCGACCTGCTTGCGCGGGCGTCCCTTGACCTTGATCGGTGCGACGGTCACGTTGTCGAGCACCGTCATGTTCTGGAACAGGTTGTACTGCTGGAACACGATGGCCATCTGCGAACGCAGGCGGCGCAGCTGTTCGCGGTCGTTGTAGTCGAGCGCCTGGCCGTAGATGCGCACCTGGCCCTCGATCGGCGGCAGCAGGCCCATCAGCACGCGCAGCAAGGTGCTCTTGCCCGAGCCCGACGGGCCGATGAGGCTGACGATCTCGCCCTTGTCGACCGACAGGTTGATGCGCTCGAGTACGGTGTGTGAGCCGTAGTTGGCCTTCAGGTCAACGATTTCGAGTTGGGGCAAGCTTTTTCTCCAGGTGTTTTCCGAACCGGGCCAGCGGATAGGACAGCATGAAATAAAGGGCCAGCACGGTGCCGTAGACAAGCGTGGCCGAGAAGCCCTTGTTGTTCATCGTCTTGCCGGCAAAGGCCAGTTCGACGACACCGATCTGCGAGGCCAGCGCGGTGTCCTTGATGAACAGGACGAAGAAGCCGAAGACCGGCGGAAGAATGATCTTCCAGGCCTGCGGGACGATCACGAGGCGCAGCGTCTGCAGGTAGCTGAAGTTCATCGCCGCCGCAGCGTCCCACTGGTTGCGGTGCACCGATTCGAGCCCGCTTCGCACGATCTCGGCGATGAATGCGGTGGCGATCAAGCAGACGCTGATCAACGCCACGGTGAACATGGCGAGGTCGGCGTTGAGCCCCTGGAAGATGAAGAACACCAGCATCAGGGTAACGAGGAAGGGGATGCGCCTGAACAGCTCGACGAAGACCGTCGAAGCAACGCGCAGGGGCCGGCCTGCCGGCCGGGTGTCCAGCCTCACGGCCGCGAGCAGAAAGCCCAGCGAGAACCCGACGACGCAGCCGATGGCCGACAAGGCAAAGGTCACGCCCAGCGCCTTCGCGAAGAAGAGCAGGTTGTAGTAGCTGAAGAAACGAGGCAGCTCCTGGAGGATCTGGTCGAGCATCAGAACCACCTCATCTTGGCGCGGAAGAATCGCTTTCCGACGAAAGCGAGCGACAGCGTGGCGATCAGCGTGATCACGATGTAGAGCACCGCGGCAACCGAGAACACCTCGATCGAACGGAAGGTCTCGGAGTTGATGTTGTAGGCCCTTCCGGTGAGTTCCTCGACACCGAATACGGCCGCCATCGACGTGCCGAGGGTCATCAGGATGTACTGGTTGGACAGCGGCGGAAACAGCACGCGCACGATGTGCGGCAGGATCACGTAGCGGATGGTCTGGATGCGCGAGAAGCCCAGCGTCTCGGCGGCCTCCAGTTCAGGCAGGCGCACCGATTCGAAGCCCGCGCGCTGGATCTCTGTGAGGTAGGCACCGGCATTGAGCGTCATGCCGATCAGCACGGCCTGGTACGGCGACAGCAGGATGCCGGCATCGGGCAGCGCGAAGAAGATGAAGAAGATCTGAACCAGCTGCGGCGTATTGGTGAAGAACACCACGTAGGCGCCGACGATGCGACGCGCCCAGCGCGGGCCGTAGGCGCGCACCGAGGCACCGCCAAGGCCGAGCAGCATTCCGAGGGCAAACGCGAGGAACGCGATCTGCAGGCTCAGCCAGGCGCCGCCGATCAGATAGGGCAGGCGCTCCAGCACCGGTGTGTAGTCGAATTGCATGCCCTCCCCTCGCGGCCTTATTTATAGGTCGGTGCGGTGCGCGGATCGTGCAGCATCGGGCCGCCGAACCACTTCTTCCAGCGTTCGTCCACGTAGCCGCTCTTGTGCATTTCCTTGACGGCCGCGCTGAGTTTCTCGCGCAAGGCGTCATTGCCCTTCTGCACGCCGATGCCGCAGAAGTAGACCTCGATCGGTGCGTCCACGATGCGCCAGTCGACCTTGTGCTTGGCCGTGTGCTCGGTCATGAAGTCCATCACGTCAATCATTGCATCGGCCCGGCCCTGGGCAATGGCGCGCACCGCATCGGGGTAGTTGTCGAGCAGCAGCAGTTGCGCCTTGGGCAGCTTTTCCTGTACCAGCTTCACGGGCGTGGCGCCGCGCACCTCGACCAGTCTCACTGCCGGGTCGTTGAGCTCCATCCAGTCCTTGTAGGGTTTGGCCTTGGTGGTCAGCACGCCCAGCACCTCGGTGTGCAGCGGCACGGTGAAGTCGATCACCTTCTGGCGCTCGGCCGTGATCGTCATGGCGCCGAGCACCGCATCGATCTTGCCGCTGCTCACGAAGGGAATGCGGTCGGGCGAGCCGACCTGCACGATCTCGGTCTTGACGCCCAGCAGTTCGCCGAGCTTGCGCGCGATGTCCACATCGAAGCCGTCGATTTCATTCTTGTCATTGAAGATGCCCAGCGGAGGCAAGGTCGGATTGACGCCGATCACGAGCTTCTTGCTGGCCACGATTTCATCGAGCGTGCGGGCCGAGCTCACGGCCGGCAGGCCCATCAGCGCCGAACCCAGCGCGAGTGATCCGGCAACCAGGAGGGTGCGGCGGATGGTGTTCCTTATCTGCTTCATCGAGAAAAACTCCTAGAGGGTGAAGGTCGAACCAGTCGCCGAAGCGGCCCGGATGTCGGGAAAAACGGATGCAAGACGAATGCCAGATCGCATTTTGTCTTCAAAAAATATAAGATATATATATTGAATGTATACAATAAACTTCGAGCGGTCCAGTCCAAGCTTCCAGTTCGCGTTTACCCGTTCATTCCGTCACTTCCTCTCATGACGAAAAGCTCAACTCCTGCGATGCCATCGCTGCGCGCCGACCAGGCAGTGCAGCGCGGACCTGCGGTGCGTTTCATGGCCGACGGCTGTACGGTCGACGCGTTCGAGGGCGAGAGCGTCGCGGCGGCGCTGTTTGCCGCAGGACAGCGCGAACTCCGGCGCAGTCCGCGCGACAACGCACCGCGCGGAATGTTCTGCCTCATGGGCTCCTGCCAGGAATGCCTCGTATGGGTGGGCGGGCGCAAGCTACCGGCCTGCCAGGTGCCGGCGGCGGCGGGCCTGGAGATCGAATCGCTCGACTACCGGGAGCAGCGTCTTGGCTGAAGCGCCCCCTTCCCCCATCGATCTGCTGGTGATCGGCGCCGGACCGGCCGGCGCACGCGCCGCGCTACGCGCGCAGGCCTGCGGCCTCGACGTCCTGCTGGTCGATGAGAACTCCGACGCGGGAGGACAGGTGTGGCGTCCCCTGCCCCCGGGCTTCACGCGGGCGGCGGGCATTCGGCCCTCGGCCGAAGCCGTACAGGGCGACGCCCTGCGTGCCGAACTGAGCCGATCCGGCATCCGATGCCTGTTCGGCCACAAGGTGTGGAACGTGGGCAGCAGCCTTCGCACCGACCTTATCGGCCCCCAGGGCGTGACGAGCTGGCAGCCGCGTGCATTGCTCGTGGCAACGGGCACGACCGAGCGGGTCGTTCCCTTCGCCGGCTGGACCCTGCCCGGCGTCATCGGCCTGGCCGCCGCCACGATCCTCCTCAAGTCCCAGAACATGCTGCCCGGGCGCCGCACGGTGGTGGCAGGCAGCGGCCCCCTGCTGCTGGCTGTGGCCAGTGGCATCCTCAAGGCCGGCGGCGAGGTCGCTGCCGTGCTGGACCAGGCCAGCCGGGCCGATTGGCTGCAGACCTTGCCTTCGCTGGCAGGCCGGCCCGATCTGCTGTGGCAAGGCGTGCAATGGAAGGCGCTCCTGCGCAAGGCGCGTGTGCCGCTGCTCTATCGCCACGGCATCGCGTCAGTCGAAGCGCTCGGCGACGGATTCCGCGTTCACGCGCGGCAGGTCGACATGACCGGTGCGCCCGTTGCGCATGCCGCGCCTGTGGCTTTCGAGGCGGACGCCGTCGCGGTGGGGCACGGCCTTGTGCCCGGCACCGACGTCACCCGGCTGCTGCGCGCGCGCCACCGCTACGAAGCGGCGCGTGGCGGCTGGATTGCCGAGACCGATGCGCAGGGCCGCACCTCCGTCTCCGGTCTGTACGTCGCGGGCGACGGGGCTGGCATTGCCGGTGCCGCCGCAGCCGGCGCCCACGGCGAGCTTGCTGCCGTGGCCTGCGCCCACGATCTGGGCCGATTGACGGCCGAGGCCCACTCGCGCGAGCGCGATCGACTGCTCGCGCAATGGCACAAGCCCGCCCGCTTCGGGCGCGCGATGGCGGGTCTGATGGCACTGCGCGAAGGCGCCGTCGCGAGCATTGCGCCCGACACGGTGGTCTGCCGCTGCGAAGACGTGACCCGAGCCGAGATCGATGCCGCCGCGCGCGATGGCGCCCGCGACATGAACCAGCTCAAGGCCTGGACACGCTGCGGCATGGGCCCCTGCCAGGGCCGTACCTGCGGGGACATCGCGGGCGCCCTGCTCGCTGCTCACGCGGGCAGCCGCGAAGCCGTGGGCTGCTTCACGGGCCGGGCCCCGCTGCGTCCGGTCTCGCTCGCCGAGGTGGCCGGCAACTACACCTATGCCGACATCCCGATCCCGAAGGCGGCGCCGCTGTGAGCGGCAACGTGCGCTCCTCGGCCGCATACGACGCGGTCGTGATCGGTGGCGGCGTCATGGGCTGCTCGACTGCGCTGCATCTCGCGCAAGGCGGCATGCGAGTCGCACTGGTCGATCGCGGGCCCCTGTGCCGCGAGGCATCCGGCGTCAACGCCGGCACGCTGACGCTGCACATGACACGCGCCGCGCTGGTGCCCTATGCAATGCGCGCCTGGCAAATGTGGATGGACGCCGAGAAATGGCTGGGCATGAGCGTGCTCGCGACCCATGTGCCGGGCCTCACGCTGGCCTTTACCGAGGCCGAGTGCGAACTGGTCGAGCTGCGCGCCAAGGCGCGCCGCGAATACGGTGCGCCGATCGAAGTCATTTCGCCGGCGCGCGCGAGAGAGATCGAGCCCGGCGTGCATCCCGGCCTGCTGAAGGCAGGCTATTGCGACATCGATGGCTTCGCAAGCGCCTATCTCACGGGCCGCGCCTTCCGCCATGCACTCACGGCCGCCGGCGTCGACGTGATCGAGAACACGCCTGTCGAAGGCATCGACTCCGGGGACGCGGGCCACGTAATCCGCTTTGGCGCCGCGGCGAGCCGGCTGCCCTTGCAGGCGACGCGCGTGGTCCTCGCGGGCGGGGTGTGGATCGAGAACATGCTCGCCTGGCTCGGCGTGCAGATCCCGATCAAGGTGCTGATCAACCAGCTCATCATTACCGAGCGCGTGCGACCGGTGATGCGCACCGTGCTCAGCGTCGCCAACGGGTTGTTGTCGCTCAAGCAGTTCGCCAACGGCACCGTGCTGATCGGCGGTGGCTGGCAGGGCGAAGGCGACCGCGAGCGCGGTGGCGTCGAGGCCCGTCCGCAGAATCTCGTGGGCAACATGCGCCTGGCGGCCTATGCCCTCCCCGCTTTGGCCGAGGCCCGCATCGCGCGCATCTGGCTCGGCCTTGAGGCCGAGACGGCCGACGCCATGCCGATCATCGGCGACGTGCCCGGCGTGCCGCGGGCCTACGTGGTCGGCAGCGCCCACTCGGGCTACACCAGCGGTCCGTTCATGGGCCGGATCATGGCCCAGCACATCCTCGGGCAGCAGCCCGAACTGCCTCTTTTCGATCCCGCCCGCCTGTTGGGCATGCCGATGCCCAGCACTTGATAACCCGTTCCCATGATTCCCCAACAATCCGACGCTTTCCACGGCATCTATGCCGCCACCCTGTGCCCGCTGCTCGACGACGGCCGCATCGACGAAGCGACGCTGGCGCGTCATCTCGAGGCCAACGCCTTTGTGCCGGGCATGAAGGGCCTGCTGATCAACGGCCATGCCGGCGAGAACTTCTCGCTCTCGCGCGAGGAGAAGCGCCGGGTGACCGAGATCGCATTCGAGGTTTGCGGCGAACGATCGCTGCTGGTGTGCGGCATCAATGCCGAAGACAGCTTCGAGGCCCAGCGCCATGTCGACGACGCCAAGGCGGCCCGGGCCGATGCCGCGCTGGTCTTCCCGCCGTTCTCGTGGGCACTCTCGCAGGACTCGCGCATGGCGGTAACGCACCACCGGATTGCCAATGCCAACGCGCAGATGCCCCTGATGCTCTACCAGGCCGGCGTCAATGCAGGCACCCTCGCCTATCGTCCCGAGGTGCTGGCAGAGCTCGCCCAGATGCCGCATGTGGTCGGCGTGAAAGAAGGAAGCTGGGAGGCGGCAGCCTACGAGGCCAACCGCCGCCTGGTGAAGCGGGTGGCGCCGCACGTCGCCATGATGGCCTCGGGCGACGAGCATCTGCTGACCTGCTTCGCGATCGGCAGCGAAGGCAGCCTGGTGAGCCTGGCCGCGGTCGTTCCCGAACTGGTGATCGACCTCGACCTTGCGATCAAGCGTGGCGACCTCGCGCAGGCACGCAACTTCAACGACCGCATCTACCCGCTCGCCAAGGCGATCTACGGCACCGCGCCCGGCGGATATGCCACGGCGCGCCTGAAGACCTGCCTCAAGCTGCTGGGCCGCTTTCCGAGCGACGCCATGCGCCCCCCGATAGGACCGCTGCCGCGCGATGAAGTCGCGGCACTGGAACGTGCGCTGGCCGAGGCCGGCGTGCACGCCTGAACCGAGCCGACCAAGGAGAGCCCCGCCCATGACCCGCAAGATCATCCGCAACGGCCGCATCGTCACGGCCGTGGACGACTACACCGCCGACCTGCTGATCGACGATGGCTGCATCGTCGCCATTGGCCGCGCACTCGATGTCGGAGCCGACGTCGAGGTCATCGACGCCGCCGGCATGCTGGTGCTGCCCGGCGGGGTGGATTGCCACACCCACATGGACAACACCTTCGGCGACTCGACCACCTGCGACAGCTTCGAGTCGGGCACGCGTTCGGCCGCTTTCGGGGGCACCACGACGATCGTGGACTTCGCCTTCCAGCGCAAGGGCGTGAGCGTGCTCGAGGCCATCGAGCGGGCCCGCGCGAAGGGCGCCGACGGGGCCTGCATCGACTACGGCTTCCATGTCATCGTGACCGGCGTGGACGACCAGGTGCTGGCCGACATGCAGCACGCGATCCGGCATGAGGGGGTTTCGAGCTTCAAGATGTTCATGGCCTACCCGGGTTCGGTGATGGTCGACGACGCGGCCATCTTCCAGGCCATGCGCATGGTCGGGCAGCACGGCGGCATGATCGCCCTGCACGCCGAGAACGGGACCATCATCGAACTCCTCATCAAGGAGGCGCTCGCGCAGGGGCACACCGCACCCAAGTACCACGCGCTCACACGGCCGGCGATCATGGAGGGCGAAGCCACGCATCGCGGCATCAAGCTCGCCGAGCTCGCCGACGCGCCCGTGTACTTCGTCCATCTCTCGGCCAGGGAAGCGCTCAAGCATGTGGTCGAGGCCCGGGACATGGGGGTGCCGGTGTTTGCCGAAACCTGTCCGCACTACCTGTTCTTCGACGACAGCGCCTACGACAGCGAAGACTTCGACCTGGCGCGCTACGTGATGAGTCCGCCGCTTCGCTCCAAGGAGTCGCAGCAGGCCTTGTGGACCGCACTGCGCACCGACGACCTGCAGCTGGTCTCGACCGACCATTGCCCCTTCTGCATGAAGGAAGGGCACCTGGGGCGCGTGAACCAGAAGCCGTACGGCCGCAATGATTTCTCGAAGATCCCCAACGGCGTACCCGGCGTGGAAACACGCATGGCGACGCTCTACGACGGCGGCGTGCGCGCCGGCCGCATCTCGCTCAACCGCTTCGTCGAGCTGGTGTCCACGGCGCCCTCGAAGCTGTTCGGACTGTTTCCGCAAAAGGGCACGATCGCCGTCGGCAGCGATGCCGACCTGGTGATCTTCGACCCCGATGCGCCGCACGTCATCTCGGCGAAGACGCAGCACGGCAACTGCGATTTCACGCTGTTCGAAGGCCGGGGCGTGACGGGGCAGGTGAAGAAGGTGCTGTTGCGCGGCGAACTCATCGTCGACGGCGACCGATGGCTCGGCAAGACCGGCAGCGGCCGCTATGTGGCGCGTGGTGAATCGGGCGGCTGGTAGCTCCGTGCCCACCTACGACTACGCCTGCCCGCGCTGCGGACCATTCGTCGAACGGCGGCCGATGGCCCTGTTCGATCGGCCAGCGCCCTGCCCTGCATGCGGGTCGGAGTCCGGCCGCGTGCTGAGCGTGCCCGCTTCACTGGGTGGGCAGCGAAGCGGCGAAAAGTTGAGGCATGCTGCGGCGCAGAGCGACGGTTCGAGCTATCGGCGACTCCGGCAGAGTGGCGTTTGCGCCTGCTGTCCGCGAGCCGGTGCCTGAACCTCCAGGCGGGACCAGGCAGGCCGCGCCGACCACAGCAAGGGCGTGCAGTGGAAAACGCTCAGGTCCGCGCGATGGCAATGCCGTCGGCCAGCAACGCCTCGCGGATTCGCAGGGCAAACACGACGGCGCCGGGCTGGTCGCCGTGAAGGCAAAGGGTGTCGGCGGTCACCGGCACGTCCACGCCGTTCACGGAGCGAACGACACCCTCGAGCACCATGCGCCGCACCTGTGCGATGGCCTGCTCGACGTCTTCGATCATGGCGCCCGGCTGCGAGCGCGGCGTCAATGTGCCGTCGTCCTGGTAGCTACGGTCTGCGAAGACCTCGGAGCACACCGCCAGGCCCTTGTCGCGCGCGGCCTGGGCCATGTTCCTGTTCGCCACGAAGAGCTGCAGCGTCGGATCGAAATCGAACACCGCCTGCGCCACCGCTTCGGCGAGCGCCGGCTGCCGCACGGTCATGTTGTAGAGAGCGCCGTGGGTCTTCACGTGGTGCAGCGATGCGCCCTGGGACCGTGCAAAGCCCTGCAGCGCGCCGACCTGGTAGATCACCAGCGCGTAGACCTCGGCCGGCGACATGTCCATCGCGCGTCGTCCGAAGCCCTGGCGGTCCGGCAGACCGGGATGGGCGCCCAGCGCCACGCCGCTGGCAATGGCCGCACGCACGGTCTTCAGCATGGTGTCGGGGTCGCTCGCATGAAAGCCGCAGGCGATGTTCGCGGAGGTCACGTGCGGGAGGATCTCGAGGTCCTGCCCCATGACCCAGGGGCCGAAGCTCTCGCCCATGTCGCAGTTGATGTCGATCGATGGCATGGCAGTGTTTCCTTGTACCTTGTGAGTGGGCGCGTGCGGCTCGATGCGGGCTCAGGCGAGCGCGTGCGCGGCCATTTCCCGCACCAGCGCCAGCCGGTCTTCGAGATCGAGCCATGCCTGCTCGGCCGCATGCTGGGCCACCGGAGTGAAGCGGATGGACGCGCCCGGAAGCGCCTGGGCCAGGCGCGGGAGGTCGGCGCTCGCGACATAGGCGATCTTGGGATAGCCGCCCGCGCTTTGGCGGTCGGCCATCAGCACGATCGGCTGGCCGTCGGGCGGCACTTGCACCGTGCCGAAACTCGTGGCCTCCGAAATCATCTCCAGCGGCTGCGTGAGTTGAAGGCCGGGGCCTTCGAGTCGGTAGCCCATGCGGTTGGAGCGCGACGAGATCGCGAAGGGCTGGCTGACAAAACGCTCTCTCGCCTCGGCAGAGAAGGCGTTCCACTGCGGCCCCGGTATGAAGCGAACGCCTTCGGACGATCCGTCCGGCAGTTCGGTGCCGACGCGCGCTGCCGCCACGAACGGCAGACCGCTCTGCACCAGGATGCGCTCGAGCGCCAGCGTGGGCGCATCCGGGTCCGACGCAGCGAGCGGCACCCGGTCGTTCTTGCGTAGCGCCCGCCCCTCGTGACCGCCGAAGTTTCCGGGCAGATACGTGCTGCGACTGCCGAGCACGGGCGTCGTCGCGAAGCCGCCGCGCACCGCCAGGTACATCCGGGCGCCGCTGCTGCGCTCGCCGAAAGCCAGCGTCACGCCGCGGCGCAACAGCACGGCACAACCCATGGGAACGGGCCGGTCCCCAGCGGTGATGCGGACCTGCGCACCGCAGACGGCCAGCAGCGTGTCCCGGGTGAATTGAACGGCGGGGCCGGTCAGCGTGCATTCGAGCACGGCCGCATCGTCGGCATTGCCGACCAGCATGTTGGCAGCCCGGTGCGACCACTCGTCCATGGCACCGGTCACCGGAACGCCATGGTGCTGATGGCCCAGGCGCCCCAGGTCCTGCACCACCGAGAACATGCCCGGCTGCAGAACCTGCATGTGCGCGAACGAGCTCCTGGTCATGACCTGGGCTCCTGCATCTGCGCGAATTGCGAAGGCGAGATCGGATGGAAGCGCACCCGGGCGCCGGGCTGCATCCGCGTTGGCGGGGTCTTCGTCACATCGAACATGCTCCACGGGGTACGGGCGATCACGTTCCAGCCGCCGGGCAGCGCCGTCTGGTAGATGGACGTGATGCCGTTGGCGATGGCAACCGACCCTGCCTCCACCAGCAGGCGCGGCGTCGCGCGGCGCGGGACCTTCAGCCGGGGATCGACCGGACCGAAGAACGGGTTGCCCGGAGAGAAGAAATAGACGTAGAGCGACATCGGCGTCGCGGAATGCAGACTGACGACTTCGTCGGCCGTCAGGCCGCAGCGCCGGGCCACATCCTCCAGGTCGGGGCCGTATTCGCCGCCATAGCAGGCGGGGATGTCGATCACCTGGTCGTTCACTGGCAGCGTGGGAATATCACCGCCCAGCAGCCGCTCGATGCGCCGTGCCAACTGAAGGGACGCCGCCCCCTGGCGTCGCGCGAATGCGAGCGGCTGATAGTGCAAGGCCACGGTCGTGAATGCGGGCACCACATCGAACACGCCAGGCAGGTTTGCCGATGACAGGTATGCAGCGACGTTCTGCACGGTGCGACTGGTCTCTGCACCGACCTGATCGCCCAGACGCACCAGGAGGCATCGATCGCCCACCGGTTCGATTTGCCAGCCCGTGAGACGGTGCGCTGAGCCGCTGGCCCGACCGGGAGGAATCGTCGGCATCGCATCTTGCATGTTGGTTGAAGGTATTTTCAGGTTTGGTATGCCAGTCAGCCGAGGTGCTGCACCCACTGGGAGCCGCAACGCCTGCAATACGCCTTGCACGCCTGTCGCGCGATGTCGGCGGTGCGCAGCACGATGGGCGTCGCATTGGACTGGTGCGAGAGCGCCACGCCGAGTGAGGGTGGCGCGGGCAACGGCAGCACCACGAGCTCGCCGCGTTCGATGTGTTCCCTGACCAGCAAGCCGGGGATGATGCCGACACCGACGCCTTCCCGCACCAGCGACACCAATGCCGCCAGCGACGGTGAACCGGAGATGCGCAGATCGCCCTGCGCCATGCCCTGGCGCGCCGCGAGCTGCTGCGCGAGATTGACCGCGGCGATGTGCGGTGTCGTACCGCGCACCTGCGTCAGCAACTGGTGCGAGAGTGTCTTGCGCAGTGCGTCGCGCTTGGGGATGAGCCCGCGCCTGGCGACCCAGTGGATCGGCAACGACATCAGGTCTTCCATGACCGAATAACTGCTGCCGACCTCGTTGCTCACCCGCAGGATGAAGTCCAGGGTGCCCCGCATCAACTGGTCGGCCAGATCCACGGTGAGGTCGACCGTGAGATCGACTTCGACCTGCGGCAGTTGGGTCCGCATCGCTTTCATGAAGTCGGGCAACCAGGTATGCACGGCCGTCTCGAGCACGCCGACGCGGATGCGGCCGCCGATCGCGCTGCCGCTGGCCGCAGCAGCCTGGATGGCGCGCGTTGCCTCCAGCACACCTTCGGCATGGCGCAGCAGGCGCGCGCCATCCGGCGTGATGCGCATGGTCTTGTGGTCGTAGTCGAACAGCGTGACGCCCAGTTCCTCCTCGAGACTGCGCACACGCATCGAGATGGTCCCGGGCGTGGCATTGAGGTGCTCCGCCACGCGGCGCACGCTGCAGATGCGGGCCAGCATCACGAAGGTCTCGATGAATTTGGTGTTCACTTGCTCCTGATCCAGTGCGCGAGCGCACTACGTTGCAGCCTCATTCCCCGGTGTGGGGCGTGCGCTGTTCAATTTCTCTGAACAGTGCCCGCGCAAATTCCTCGATGGACGCGGTTCACTGCGATTTCTACAGTAAGCAAATTCCTTGCTCACTTCCCTCGAGAACCCGATGAACTCCACGATCTGGATGAATCCTGACGATCTGCGCCGCGAGATTCGGGAAGGCCGCTTCAGGGGCCCGACCGCAGGCCACAGCCCCGGCTATACACAGGGCAACCTGGCGATCCTGCCGCGCGAATTCTCCGAAGAGTTCCTGCGCTTTTGCCGCCTCAATCCGAAGGCCTGCCCGGTGATCGGCGTCAGCGAGCCCGGCGACTGGCGCGTGCCCGAACTCGGCGAGGTAGACCTGCGCACCGATGCACCGGCCTACTGCGTCTTCCGCGACGGCGAGCCGGCCGGCGAAGTGCTCGACCTGCGCGAACTGTGGACCGACGACATGGTCGGCTTCGTCATCGGATGCTCGATGTCCTTCGAAGAAGCCTTGCTGGAGGCCGGACTGCCGATACGCCACATCGAGCAGGCCACCACGGTGCCGATGTACGACACCAGCATCGCCAACGTCCCGAGCGGCCGCTTCGGCGGCACGATGGTCGTGAGCATGCGGCCGATGACGCCGCAGCAGGCCATCCGGGCGATCCAGATCACATCGCGCTTTCCTGGCGTGCACGGCGCGCCGGTGCATTTCGGCGACCCGGCGGCCATCGGCATCCGGAACATCGAGCAGCCCGACTACGGCGAGCGCTCCGAGATCCGGCCCGGCGAAGTGCCGGTGTTCTGGGCTTGCGGCGTGACACCGCAACGCGCAATTCGCACAGCGCGCCCGAAACTTGCAATCACCCACAAGCCTGGGCAGATGCTGGTCTCGGACGTCCGCAACAGCCACCTCGCGGTGTTCTGACTTTTCATCGCCTTCACGCTTCCTCCCCGATTCACCCCTGCAGTACCGGAGATTCATTCATGAAACGCAGACAAGCCCTCATTGGCATTGCCGGCACCGTGGCATTGAACGGCGCCTTCACCCAGGCCCTGGCCCAGAAAGGCGAGGTCGTCATCGGTGTGATCTACCCGTTGACGGGGTCCAGCGCGCAGGTCGGCGTGGACAGCAAGCACGCGATCGACACCGCACTTGAAATCATCAACACCGCCAGCACGCTCGACCTGCCGGGTGCCCGGAATGCCGGCCTTGCAGGCCTGGGGAACGCAAAGGTGCGGGTGGTCTACGCCGACCACCAGGGCGACCCGCAAAAGGGTCGCTCCGAGGCAGAACGCCTGATCACGCAGGAAAACGTCTGCACCATCGTGGGTGCATTCCACTCGGCCGTCTCCGCCACGGTGAGCGCCACTTGCGAGCGCTACGAGGTGCCCTATCTCTGCGCCGACTCGTCTTCCCCGAGCCTGAGCCGGCGCGGCCTGAAGTACTTCTTTCGCACCTCGGCGCATGACGAGATGTTCAGCGAGGCCATGTTCGACTTCATGGACGCGATGAAGAGCAAGGGCAAGCCGATCGGCAGCGTCGGCATCTTCTACGAAGACACCATCTTCGGCACGGACTCGTCCGCCGTGCAGCGCAAGCTGGCCAACGAGCGGGGCTACAAGATCGCCTGCGACATCAAGTACCGCGCCAACTCGCCCTCGCTGAGCGCCGAGGCACAGCAGATCAAGACGGCCAACCCTGACGTCCTGCTGCCCTCCAGCTACACCAGCGATGCGATCCTGCTGACCAATGCGATGGCGTCGATCGGCTACAAGCCGAAGAACCTCGTGACGCAAGCGGCCGGCTATATCGAGAAGCCCACGCTCGAATCGGTGGGCGACAAGCTCCAGGGCATGATCTCGCGCGCCAGCTTCTCCGCCGACATGGGCGACAAGCGGCCGTCGGCGAAGGCCGTGAACGACATGTTCAAGGCGCGCGCCGGACGCGACCTCAACGACCAGACCTCGCGGGTGTTCACCGCGATGATGGTGCTGGCGGAGGCCATAGACCGCGCCAGATCGGTCGAGCCGAAGAAGATCCGCGAAGCGTTGGTTGCCACCGACATTCCCGGCGAGAAAACCATCATGCCGTGGAAGCGCGTGAAGTTCGACGCCACGGGCCAGAACACATTTGCCAGCCCCGTGCTGATCCAGTTCAAGGCAGGCAAGTTCTCGACGGTGTTTCCGTTCGAAGTCGCAACCGCGACGCCGGTCTGGCCGATGAACCCATGACCGCCTCCACCCTGCCGCAGATCCTGGCCACCGGCTTGCTGATGGGGCTGATCTATGCCCTCATCGCCGCCGGGCTCTCGCTCATCTTCGGGCTGATGGACGTGGTGAACTTCGCCCACGGCGAGTTCCTCATGCTCGCCATGTACGCGACCTTCGGCTTCGCGGTGTTCGCGCACCTCGATCCGGTGCTCTCGCTGCCGCTGGTGGCGGCCGTCATGTTCATCGTCGGCGCGAGCGTCTATGCAGGCGTGGTGCGGCATGCGATGCGCTCCAAGGTCAACACGGGCATGGTCCAGATCTTCTCCACCTTCGGCCTGGCGACGCTGATCCAGGGCGGTGCGCAGTTCTTCTTCACGCCGGACTTCCGCAATGTCGACCACACCTGGCTCAGCGCGAAGACGCTCGATCTCGGCGGCATCTTCCTGCCCTGGTCGCAGATCTTCGGTGGCCTCATCTCGCTGGTCGCCTTCGGCGGCCTGTACCTGATGATGACGCGCACCGACTTCGGCCGGGCGCTGGAGGCCACGCGCGAGGACAAGGGCGCGGTCGCGCTGGTCGGCATCGACAGCAACCGCGTGTTCGCGCTCGGCTGGGGCCTGGGTGCGGCGCTGGTCGGCGTGGCAGGCGCTGTGCTCGCGACCTCGTACGCCATTCATCCCCAGGTGGGCGCAGGCTTTGCGACCATCGCCTACATCACTGTCGCGCTCGGCGGCTTCGGCAGCGTGTTCGGCGCGCTCGTCGCGGGCATCGTCGTCGGGCTGGTCGAAGCCCTCACTGCCAACATCCTGCCGCCGGCCATGAAATCGATGGGCATCTACGCGCTCTATCTGGTCGTCATCTTTCTTCGCCCGCAGGGGCTGTTCGGGAAGCTTTGATGTCCATCCCATCTTCCCCTGCGGCCGTGCCGTCTTCTTCGTCTTCTTCGTCTTCTTTGCTGGCCGGCGTCACCCGGCATCGGCGCCGCCAGCTCATCGAGGCGGTGGTGGTGTTCGCACTCATCGCCCTGCTGCCCCTGCTGGTGAAGAACGCCTACCTGCGCAACGTGATCGTGCTGACGCTGATGTACGCCGCCCTTGCGCAGAGCTGGAACATCCTCGGCGGCTACTGCGGCCAGATCTCGCTCGGCCACGCGCTGTACTTCGGCGTTGGTGCGTATGCGGTCAGCAAGCTCTATGTGAGCTACGGCGTGCTGCCCTGGTTCGGCATGCTCGCCGGTGGCGGGCTGGCGGTGTTGCTGGCCCTGGCGCTCGGCTACGGCACCTTCCGGCTGAAGGGCCACTACTTCTCGATCGCGACCCTGGTGATTGCCGAGATGGGGCTGCTGATCGTCCACAACTGGGACTGGCTCGGCGGCGCCACGGGCATCCAATGGCCCTTCGGCCCTGACAGCTGGGCCACGCTGCAGTTTGCGCGAGACAAGACGCCCTACATCTTCTTCGCGCTCGGGCTGCTCGTCGTGACCTGGCTGCTGACCTTCTTCATCGAAGGCTCGAAATGGGGCTACTGGTGGCGCGCCGTGAAGGACCACCCCGAAGCTGCCGAAAGCCTCGGCGTGACCGTGTTCCGGTCCAAGATGGCGGCCGCCGCGCTGTCGGCCTTCTTCACCGCGATTGGCGGCGGTTTCTATGCGGCCTTCGTGTCCTACGTCGATCCCGACAGCGTGATGCACTTCCGGTTCTCGCTGCTGATGGTGTTGCCCGTGGTGCTCGGCGGCATCGGCACGCTGTGGGGGCCGATCCTCGGCGCTGCGATCCTCGTGCCGCTGTCGGAGTTCACACGCAGCTACGTCGGCGGCTCCGGCGGCGGCCTCGACCTGATGCTGTACGGCGGCCTCGTCATGGCTGTGGCGCTGCTCAAGCCCGAAGGGCTGATCAAGCTGTTCGCCAGGAAGACCCGGATCCGGGAGGCTGCACGATGAGCATCGACATTCTTCTGGAGACCATCGACGTCACGCGCCGCTTCGGCGGCCTCGTCGCGAACCGTGACGTGAGCATCCGCGTGCACCGGGGCGAGATCCTCGGGCTGATCGGGCCCAATGGCGCGGGCAAGTCGACCCTGTTCAACCTGATCGCCGGCGCCTATCTGCCGACCTCGGGCAGCATCCGCTTCGACGGCCGCGACATCACCGAACTGCCGGCCACGCGCCGCTGCGCGCTCGGCATTGCGCGCACCTACCAGGTCCCGCGCTCCTTCGATTCCATGACGGTGCTGGAGAACGTGATGGTCGGCGGCTTCGTGCGCCACGCCTCGTCGAAGGCGGCTCGCCTGGCCGCACTGCAGGTGCTCGACTTCACCGGCCTCTCGCGCACGGCCGGCACCCTCACCGGCGAACTCACGCCACCCGAGAAGCGCCGCCTGGAGGTTGCACGGGCGCTGGCCACCGAACCCAAGCTGCTGCTGCTCGACGAAGTGCTCACGGGCCTCACGCCGAGCGAGGCGCAAATGGGCGTCGAGCTGATCCGGCGCGTGCGCGACGCGGGCATCACCGTCGTCATGGTCGAGCACGTGATGCAGATCGTGATGCCGCTGGTCGACCGCGCCATCGTCCTCAACCTGGGCACCGTCCTTGCCAGCGGCAGCCCCGCCGACGTCGTGCGCGACCCGGCGGTGATCTCCGCCTACCTTGGAACACGCCATGCTGCTTGAAGTCAATGGCCTGACAACGGCCTACGCCGGCATGGTCGCCATCGCCGATATTTCGGTGTCCGTGAACGAAGGCGAGATCGTCGTCGTCGCCGGTGCCAACGGTGCCGGCAAGTCGACCCTGCTCCAGTCGATTGCCGGGCTGGTCAAGACGCAGTCGGGCCAGGTCCGCTTCGCCGGCGAGGCCATCGATGCCCTGCCCGGCCACCAGATCGCCGCGCGCGGGCTGGCGTTCGTTCCCGAGAGCCGGCGGCTGTTTCCGCGCCTGTCGGTGGAAGACAACCTGCGCCTGGGCAGCTACCTGCATCGCAAGAAGGCAGACCGCGACGCACCGCTGGCCCAGGTGTTCACGCTGTTTCCGCGCTTGAAGGAGCGCCTGAAGCAACGGGCGGAGACGCTGTCGGGTGGCGAGCAGCAGATGCTGGCCATCGGCCGCGCCTTGATGACGCGGCCGCGTCTTCTGATGCTTGATGAACCCTCGCAAGGAATCATGCCCAAGCTGGTCGACGAAATCTTCGAGGCGGTCCTGACGATTCGCAAGGCTGGCGTGACTGTGCTTCTGGTCGAGCAGCGCCTGGCTGAAAGCCTGGAGATCGCGGAGCGTGCCTACGTGCTGCAGACAGGCCGGCTGATGCTGTCAGGCAAGGCAGCCGAGGTGCGCGACAACCCCGAAGTACGTCGCGTGTATCTGGGCATGTGACCCCCCCTTCGCAGCATCAACCGAGGCCATTCATGAACCATCGAGTCACTCGTCGTACCTTTACCCTGCTGGCGTGCGGCGCGGGGGCTCTTTCCTCCGTACGCGGTGCAACTGTTTGGCGGATTGCAACGGGATACCCGCTGGAGAACTTTCACACGGCCAATCTCATCGCAATGGCCAAGGATGTTGAGCTCGCGACGCAGGGGCAGCTTCATATCGACGTCTATCCCAAGAACTCCCTGTATGCGCTGAATGCCATCCAATCCGCCGTGCAGGATGGAAAAGTCGAAGCTGGCGAAGTCATCATGAGCAGTCTTGTCGCCGACCTTCCGATCGCGGGCGCAGATTCGGTTCCATTCATCACCGACAGCTATGCCGATGCACTTCGGCTCTGGCGAATTCAGCGCCCCCTGATCGAGAAAGCCTTCGCAAGCCGGGGACTGGAGGTTCTGTATGCCGTGCCGTGGCCACCGCAAGGCTTGTACTCGACCCGACCGCTTGGCGGATTGGGGGACATGCGTGGCATGCGAATGCGCACGTTCAACGCAAACACTGCAAAGATCGCAACGCTCATGGGCACCGAAGCCGTCGATGTTCCAGCTACAGAACTCAACAAGGCACTCGCTGATGGACGCATCGACTGCATGATGACGTCCGCCGTAACTGGAGTGGAAAGCCGTGCATGGCAGTCCATGCACTACTTCTACGAAATCAATGCGTTCTTTCCCAAGAACATTGTGTTTGCCAACAAGAAGGCATGGGACGCCATTGGCGCCCCATTGCGCGAGGCATTGAAGAACGCGAGCGCAGCGGCAGAACTTCGCGGATGGTCCAACAGCGCATCGGTTGCCGCTCAGTCCCTGGAAGAGTTGAAGCGAAGCGGCATGAAGATCGAATCACCTTCCTATTTGTTCGGCCGAGACGTCAAGCGTCTCGGGGAACGTTTTTCGCTGGATTGGGTGAAGCAAGTAGGCGTATCCGCCAACGATGTCTTCATTCCCTATTTCGACAAGCGATAGATATCTCCCGGATCCGTCTCGCGACGCCGGAAATCCAGCTCCTGAAGAACTTCTGCCGTGCCGCGGACAAGACGGGTGGCCGGACGCGCGGTCGGTGTCGCAAGCACCAATGCATTCCAGATGCTGGGCGGCCCGATCGGCGCCCGCGGCAATGCCTCGCCGCCGGGTGCGCCGAGGGCACTCTCCGGAAGAATCGTGCACCCGACCCCGGTTGCAACGAGCGCAAGCACGGTGTGGACAGCTCCCACCTCCGCAAGCACCTGGAGCTCGATGCGACGCGGGCCAAGGACGGAGTCGAGCAGGTGCCGGATTGCGTTTGGCGCGCTGGGCAACACCATCGGGTAGTTCGCGAGTGCCGCCAGTCCGACGCGAGCCGGCAGCTTGCTCTTGGGCGGCGCGACCAGCAATAGCTTTTCGCGCATCAAGGGCTGAAAGCTCAGCTGGGGCGAAGCGGCGGGATCGAACAGCAACGCCAGATCCAGCCGCCCCGCGATCAGGGATTCGCGCAGCGAGACGCTCAGGCCTTCGAGGATGGTGATGACTGCGCGCGGAAACCTCTCCCGGAACTGCTGGATCAGGGGCGTGCTCAAGCCCAGGGCCACCCGCGGCGGCATGCCGACCACGATACGGCCGCCGGGACTCTCATCCAGTTCCTGCAATTCGTCGCGGGCACGGCGGGAGATGTCCAGCATCGCGCGTGCGTGAACGAGCAGCGCAGCGCCTGCATCCGTCGTGGTCACGCCGCGTCCGGTTCTCACCAGCAAGCGTTGCCCGAGATCTGCCTCCAGCAAGGCGATCTGCCTGCTCAAGCTGGGCTGCGCGAGGTTGAGCGCTACCGCGCCGCGGCTGAAGCTCCCCGCATCGACCACGGTGACGAAATACAGAAGCTGGCGCAATTCCATAGGAATTCAGCATAGCTGATATAGGCATGTTGTCCTTACGCCGGTGGCTATCGATGGGGAAACTGCCTGCATGACCTTCCCCCTTCCCCCAGGCGCCTGCAACGCCCACTGTCATGTGTTCGGGCCCGGCGCGCGCTTTCCTTACGCCCCGGACGCCGCCTCCATTCCCGAAACAGATGCGCCCAAGGAAGCCCTGTATGCGCTGAACGACCGCCTCGGCCTGCAACGCTGCGTGGTCGTGCAGTCGACCTGCCACGGCTTCGACAACCGCGCCGCCGAGGACGCCGTTGCGTCGCGGCCCTCGAGCTACCGCGCGATCTCCCTGCTGCCGACCGACGTCGACGACTCAGAACTCGAGCGGCTCCACGCCGCAGGCTTTCGTGGCGTCCGCTTCAACTTCATGGGCCACCTCGGCCGGCACGCGGACATGGAGGGGATCCTGTCGTTGGCGGGCCGCTTCGCGCCGCTTGGCTGGCATCTGCAGATTCACGGCGATCCCGCGCTGCTCACGGACCTGGCGCCCGCACTGCGTCGCTCGCCCACGCCGGTGGTCATCGACCACATCGGGCGCATCGATGCGGCGTTGGGTCTTGACCAGCCGGACTTCCAGGCGCTGCTGCGGCTGATGGCGGACGAGCGCTTCTGGGTCAAGGTGAGCGGCATGGACCGCATCACGCGGCTGGGCCCACCCTACGCCGACGCCCAGCCCTTTGCCCGAACGCTGGTCGCCGAGTTCGGCGACCGGGTCGTATGGGGCAACGATTGGCCGCACCCGAACCACGCCGGCCCCATTCCCGACGAGCAGCAACTTGTCGACCTCATTGCCGAGATCGCCCCCACGGAATCTGCGCGCCATGCGCTGCTGGTCGGCAATCCGGAACGCCTCTATCAGTTTGGAGACAGGCCATGAGCCTCCGATTCGAGAACAAGATCGCCATCGTGACCGGCGCCGGTTGCGTCGGCGCCGGCTGGGGCAATGGCCGCGCCATCGCCGTGCGCCTCGCCCAGGAGGGCGCCAGGGTCCTGGCGGTCGATCGCGATCGCGCCCGGCTCGACGAGACGCTCGAGCTGGCCGGTGACGTCCGCGCGTCGATCACGCCATGGGTCTGCGACGTCACGAACAGCGAGAGCGTGGCGGCCATGGCGGCCGCGTGCCTGGACGCGTACGGGACCATCGACGTCCTCGTCAACAACGTGGGAGGGTCCGCGGCGGGCGGGCCGGTGGAGTTGGCCGAAGAAGCATGGGATCTGCAGGTCGACACCAACCTCAAGAGCGTGTTCCTGACCTGCAAGCATGTACTTCCCACGATGCTGGCGAAGGGCGCGGGTTCGATCGTCAACATCTCTTCGACTTCCGGCCTGCGCTGGACCGGCAGTGCACAGGTGGCGTACGCCGCGACCAAGGCCGGCGTCATCCAGATGTCGCGCGTGATCGCGGTCCAGCACGCGGCCAAGGGTGTCCGGGTCAACAGCGTCGTGCCGGGACAGCTGCACACGCCAATGGTCGAAACACGCCTGGCGAAGCAGCGCGCAGGCGGCGACGTCGACGCACTGCTGGCCCAGCGCCAGAAACGCATTCCACTCGGCTTCATGGGCGACGGCCGGGACACCGCGAGCGCGGTACTGTTCCTGGCCAGCGACGAGGCACGATTCATCACCGGCACCGAACTGATCGTCGACGGTGGCATGACCGCGCGCTGCGACTGAGATTCGAGTTACCCAAAAAAAAGACGGAGACATTCATGACCATCCAACGCATCCTGCTCGCGGCAGCATTTGCCATGGCGCTGGCGCCCGCTGTCCATGCACAGCCGAAGACGACGCGGATCGTCGTTTCCTTCACCTCCGGGGGACCTGTCGACTCGGTCGCCCGCATCCTCTCCGAACAGCTCGGCAAGGAGCTGGGCCGCACGGTCATCGTCGACAACAAACCTGGCGCCAACGGCGCGATCGGCGCCGTCGATGTCATGAAGTCGGCCCCGGACGGCGGCACGCTGTGGTTCACCAGCGTCGGCGCGGCTGCGATCAATTCTTCGCTGTACGAGAAGCTCCCCTACGACATGCAGCGCGACTTCGCGCCGGTCTCGCTGGTCGTCAACAACGTCGAACTGCTGGTGACCCAGCAGAGCAACCCGGCCAAGGACGCGGCCGATTTCGTGGCAGCAACGAAGAAGCGCGCCGAAGCGACACCGATGGGCTCCTCCGGCACGGGCAGCATTCCGCATCTGGCAATCGAGCAGCTGGCCGATTCGAGCGGCGCCAGGCTGCTTCATGTCCCCTACAAGGGTGCAGCGCCGGCCATCACGGACCTGATGGGAGGCCAGATCGGCGGATTCTTCGGCGACGTGCCCGGGCTGCTTGGACATCTGCAAGGCGGACGGCTCAAGGCGCTGGGTGTGGCTTCGAACAAGCGGCACCCTTCTTTGCCGGACGTGAAGACACTGGAGGAGCAAGGCATCCGGGGCGTCGACACCAACAACTGGTATGCGCTGTTTGCGCCCGCGAAGACGCCGCCCGAGATCGTCGAGGCGCTCAGCAAGGCGGTGCGTAACACGCTGGCCAACCCGGGCGTGCGCGAGAAGTTGCTGAAGACGGGCACGGAGCCTGCCGGGTCCACGCCCCAGGAACTGGCGACCATCCAGAAGCGGGACACCGAGAAGTGGGCGAAGCTGATCCACACCAAGAACATCAAGGCCGAGTGATGACGACCACCCCTGTCCGCGTACCCCTCGTACAGCCCGGCACACGCCCCGAGCTGGCCGAGATCGAGTCCCGCATCATGGCGCAGCGCGGTCGCGTGTCGCTGCTCTATCAGGTGCTCCTCAACAGCGAACCGATCGCCTCGGGCTGGGAGCGCATGCTCACGGCGGTTCGCAACCAGACTGGCGTACCCGCCGATCTTCGCGAACTGATGATCCTTCGGGTCGCCGTGCTCAACGGCGCCAGCTTCGAGTACGACGCGCACGTGCCGCATGCACAGAAGGCAGGCGTCAGCGCGGAGAAGATCGACGCCGTCCGGCAAGAGGTGCTGCCCGGCGTGTTCGCGCCGCTGGAGCGCCTGGTGCTCGAACTCACGGATGCCATGACCCGCCAGGTCGTGGTTCCGGAAGAGCTCATGGGCCGGATCCAGCAGCACTTCGACCCCAAGGGCGTGGTGGAAGTCGTGGCGACAGTGGCGGCCTACAACATGGTGTCGCGCCTGCTCGTTGCCCTGAACGTCGCGCATTGAACGAGGAGCCCGGAATGCAGGATCTATGGCTTCTCAAGTCCGACACATCCATGGCCGAACAGCCGCTCGCGCCGGTCCGCACGCTGCTGCCTGGAGTTCAGCCATGGCAGGCAATGAATGGCACTTGGGTCTATTTCTACGCGGCAGGGAGCACGCCGCCGGTGCTCACGCCCCAGGGGGTTGCCGGCGAGTGGAAACGGCTCGCCTGCTTGCAGGAGGTACAGGGCGCGTCGGCCGGCCAGGTTGCTTCGCACCACTATGTTGTGGAAACGGACGTGCTTCCCGAGTTCGAGGACGACCTCAACGCCTGGTACGCGCAGGAACACCTGCCCGGACTGGCCGCCGTGCCGGGGACCATCCGGGCGGCCCGGTACATCGACACCGCAGGCTCGCCGCGCTACTACGCCTGCTACGACCTCGCGGGCGCCGAGACCCTGGGCAGCCCCGAGTGGCTGGCCGTGCGTGCAACGCCTTGGAGCTCGCGGATTCGCCCCGCTTTCCGGAACACGGGGCGAACCATGTTTCGTCGGCTGTCGGCCGCACGCTGAGCACGGCTCGCATCGCCGAAGCCTATCGCGCGGATGGTCTGGCCAGCGTAGCGAGCTTCTTCCTGGCCGCCTGCAAAAGACTGCCCCGTTCGACAGGCAGTGCCGCCTTGGTATCTCCGAGCGCGACGACCTCATGCACGGTGGTCGCGGAGAGCTTCGAAGACAACGGGTCGCGCGGCGACATGCCATTGAGCCTGTTGATCGGGATGACGTGCACCTTGAGGTGGCGGCCCATGGTCTTCGACAACTTCTGACAAGCTGTCGTCATGGTGGCTTCGTCAGGGACCAGCCGACCATGCACGACCAGCAGTTCCACAGTGCCTTGCGCGTCCTCTCCCAGAACGAACGCGCGCACGACCGAGTCCTTGAACTTGGAACGCAGCATGGCGCGGATCGGCTCTGCCGCGGCGAACGATTTCAATGCGATGTTCCGCAGTTCGTTGTGAAAGACGAACGAGCGATCGACCTGAACGGTATCGCCCTGGTCTGCCTTCGCCGCCAGCCGCTTCACGATGCCGCTGCGGACGAGATGCTCCACGGTGAGGGCGGTCTCGGCCTCCTCCAGCTTCGCCCGCCGCGCAAGCTCACTCGTCGAGAACTGTTGATCGGGCGCCGCGTACAGGACCGTGAGGAGCTTCTGTACTTCGGGAGAGAAAAGGAAATCCGCGGCACTCATTCTTGCTTTGCTGCTGACACAAAGACCGCATTATCCAAGCGGCATGGAAGAGGTCGGCACCGACGCATCATCTATCGCAGGGGCAGCGCCTGAGTATGAGAGGAAAAGTGACAGCGGTCGGCATCGAGGCGGTTTCCCTGAGCGGCTTTTTTCTCCCTGGCCTCTACCAGCGCCGAACCACTGTCGAGAGGCAGTGTGCGCGCCCCCATCGAAACCAACGTGGAGTCTGTGCGGGAGTTCTGTAAAACGATACCTGCCGTCCTGTGAGGCGCGACCTCGAGGCCTTCGACAAGGTCTCAAGGAGGCCAAAGTAATCCTTTCGAGGAGCAATCACAGAAACCAGAAAAGGACTTTTGATTGCCTCATTGAGCATGTCGTTACGCTTGTTCCGGTCATTGCGGCACGATCTGTGTGCCCGACAAAGTCGGCCAATGCATCTGCAGATGCCGGCCGTAGAACTGTTTGCGGACCGGTTGCCGAAGCGACTCGATGAGACAAGGCCCTGAACGCATGCATGCAGACCGCGAAGAAAAACTGGTCGCCGCCCGCAAGGCATACACGGACGGCCTGCTTTATCTGGCCTTTGATCTCTATCAAGTGCAGGCAGACGAAGGGCATGTCGAAAGCCAGGTTTTTGTCGCCTGGATGTTGTCTCAAGGGGTTGGCTGCGAGAAAGACGAGAGCCAAGCTGCTGCCTACTACGAGCGAGCAGCAGTTCACGGGCATCCGCTGGGCTGCTTCTACTTCGCCCGTTGGTTGACGCGAGCTGGCGAACATGCGAAGGCCCATCGCTTCTATGCGATGGGCGCAGAAAAGCGACATCTGCCCTCGATGTTTCGTGTCGGCTATTCGTTGGCTCATGGCAAAGGCGTTTCACGCGATCTTCAGCGGTCCTATGAAGTCCTGAAAGAAGCTGCGATGCATGGTCATGCCTTCGCGCTGCGAGAACTGGGTCTTCAAGATCTGCGCGGCAGACGAGGTATTGTTTGGCAGCCTATCGGGCTCGTGGAGATTCTTGCCGCAGTGTGCTGGGGCTTCATGGTCTCCATGGTCAATGACGATTCGGATCTTTTGATCTCCTAGACCTTGCTCTGCCGCACAACAATGCTCACGCGGCCGTGATTCGCGTCGAAGAAGTAGATTAAGGCCCTCTTCCTCCAACCTCGTCGTGAGTCCCGTCGCTACAGTCCTAGCAAGTCATCCATGAGAGATTTTTTTGTGAAGTGGCGAAGACTCGTTGTGTTCAGCAGCGTGGCGGTAGTTTGGGTCGGAGTTCTTCTCTATTTCGGAGTCTCCCCGGATCGAGCTGGTGAAAAGCGCCGCAACGCTTGCACTGCTCAGTGCAAGCCACTTGTCGGAGTTCTGGAGGGAGAGAAGTACGTCGGACCGAGCTGGAAAACCAACGAAATCAATTCAACGTGCGTTTGTAGATAGTGACTGTGAGGTTCGCCGCGTTGGGGCTGGGAACAGACATCGGGGCTTTGTCGCGGCCTGCAACTCGACCTTCAATCCCCTCCGGGAGACCGGTCAACCGGCACCTCTCATCCCATCTCCAAATTTCGGCCCAAGTGGTGGCATAGGCTGAGCCTCCGTTGTTCAAAGGAGCTCAACCAACATGCGATACATCACCCAGAAACTTACCGCGGTCTCCATGGCCGCCATCGTTGCGGCATCCACTCTCGGCGGCTGCGTGGTCGCGCCAACTCCCGTTTCCACCAATGTGGTCCTGGCACCTGGCTCGCCCCTGCCGCCCGGGTATCAAGGCGAGGTGTATGTCGTGAGCGACTGGCAGTCCAGAGGTCTCTATGCGCCTCCACAGGGCTACGCCTGGCGCTATGTCGACGGTCAATATGTGCTCGTGGCCGTAGCCACCGGCATCATCGCTGCGACTTTCCTGGCTGCATTTTTTGGACATGGCGGCCATGGCGGGTCGGGGCCAGGTTTTGGTCCTCGCTGAAACAGCGCATCTGTTGCATTGCAGGGCGGTGAACTTGCTGGACGCACTCCGGGCTTTATGGGCGGCAATGGTCGCCATTGGTCAATTCTTCAACTGGCTCCTGAGCTTGTTGGCGTGACTCAATCTCCTCCACGCTCCTGCGGCTCGCCCAGCGACAGCATCAGCCGGTTGGCCCAGTTGAAGAACGCCGCGCCGTGGATGACGTCGGCAATCGCGAGGTCGTCCAGGCCTTGCGCACGCAGCTGCTCGATGTGCTCCGCGCCAAACGCAGATGGCGTAGCCGACAACGCGACCGAGGCCGCCACGATCGCATTCCAGCGCTCGCCCAGGTCGGCCTTCACGCCTTCGTCCAGCAGGCGCTGCACATCGTCCGTGCGCTGCGAGAAATGCGAGGCGAAGCGCGCATGCACCGAGGCGCAGTAGATGCAGCCGTTGTAGCGCGAGGCCGCAGCGGCCGAGAGTTCGCGCTCGGCGCGCGGCAGGCCGGCTTCGGGGTTGTAGAAGATGTCCTTGTCGGTGCGGGTGCGCGCGCCCAATATGTCCGGGTCGCGCGCCAGCAGGCGGAAGTACGGCGACTTGGCGCGCGATGCGTCCACCAGCCCTGCGAAATGCCGCTCGGTCAGTTCAGTCTCGGGCAGCGGTTCGAGCCAGGGCAGCCATTCGAGCTGCGCCTGCGTGAAGGCATTCGGATGCGTGTTGTGGGGATGGCTCAGGACCGATTCGGCAGTCATGGTGTTCCTCGGGTCAATCGACAAGGGTGACGGGGCGTTGCGCCAGCGCCCTGAGGCCGGTGACGACACGGATCTGGAATGCCAGGAAGGCCACGAGCTGCGACAGGGTCACGATCTCGGTGCTCGACCACCCCGCATCGAGCAGCGACTGCAGCGCGGCCGGGCTCGCGTCGCGTGGATGAAAGACCAGCAGGTGCGCATGCACGAGGCCGGCCGAAAGCCGCTCGCCAAGCACCGGACGCTGCGCGGCGCCCACCGCATACGAAGGGCCAGGGGCATCTTCGGCGCTGAGCGGGCCTGCGGGATAGCGCCCGTACGGCCCTTGCGTGGAACCCCGCTTCGTTTCGATGGCGATGGCCTCCGCCACCCCGGCGCGAGCGCCCTGCCCCGCCAGCGCATCGGCATAGAAGCGCGCCACATCGGCCCGCCCGTGCAGTCCGGCGACGAAGGCCGCAACGGCGAACCGGTCTGCGATTTCGAAATGCCCGAACACGGGCGGCGTCGGCGCGAACAGCGAGAGATAACTCTGCTGCGCATGGGTACGCGCCTGCTCGCGCTGCACGCGGATCTGGTCGAGGTGGCTGCCCGGCTCGATGCCGACGAGCCGGTCGATGACATCAGGCACAGCAGACGCAGAAGAAGAAGCGGTGGCGTTCATGAAATCCAGCCTATAGAAGTGCAAGGGATTGAAGGTCCGACACGCTCGCATCGCGCGCCCAGCCGAGGGCCGGCGCGACCACGGTGGCGGTCAGTTCGATGGAGCGCAGGATCGCCTCGTGCGGCGGATCGACGGAGTGCACCTGGCAGACCAGGTCGGTCACGCGTGCGAGCGTTCTGTCGGCGCGCAGAGAGGCGATCACGTCGTCGGGCGATCCAACGTGCACGTCGTACGCGGCGATCAATTGTTCGAGCGGGGCATCAGGGCCGGCGCGGTCAGCGAGGCCGATCTGTCCCGAAGCAGCGAAGCGGGCCGCCGAGCGGCGCAGACCGATGTCGGCCAGGCGCAGCGCCTCCTTGCGGGTCTCCGCGACGAAGACGCTGCGCGAACCCACGATGCGCGGCGTGCTGCCGGGCGGCAATGCAGCAAGGTAGGCATCGACGATCGGGTTCTGAATGTCGGCGAGCGACGCGTCGGGCGCGTGCTCAGGACGCGGCTGCGTGCGCGAGAGCATCAGGCCGTCGCCAGCCTCCCCCGCTCGTGTGCCGCCGCTCACCGAGAACGTGGCCTGCCAGATGCGGTCCAGCAGCGGCGAGCCCGCGGGGTACAGCGTGTCGCCGCCCTGCAGCGGCTTGCCGGCCCACGCTGCGCGCACCGCGGCAAGCTGTCTCGCGAAGATGGCCGAACGGTCGTTGCCATCCAGCCCGAAGGCCGCGAAAGATTCGGGCGTGCCGCCGGTTCCCACGCCCACCTCGAGCCGGCCTTGCGAGAGCAGATCCAGCACGACCGCATCCTCCGCCACGCGCACGGCGTTTTCCAGCGGCAGCGTGACGATGCCCGTGCCCAGGCGAATGCGCTTCGTGCGCGAGGCCACATAGGCCAGGAAGACGAACGGCGACGGCAGCCCTCCCTCGTGTTCGTGAAAGTGGTGCTGCGCCACCCAGGCCGAATCGAAGCCGAAGGCCTCGGCGTGGGCGATCTGCGCAGCGGCGAGACGGTAGCGCTCGGCGGCTGTCGCGTCGTCGAGCAGGCGGCTGAAGAAGCCGAGGCGAAGCTGGCGCGGGGAGTGAGAAGTGCCGGGCATCCGAAGAGAAGAAGGCTGGGTTGTCGAAAGCCTTCGAGTCTTGCCCGTGATGCGGTCCGCAGGGAAATCCGGATTTCGCGCTTGTTTATGCGGTTTGCGTGTATCGCCGCCTGTCCTCGCAGCGGGAGCGCGGAAAGCCGTTCACGCCGTCGTAGGGCGTATCTCCGCCGTGCAAACGCGATTCCGGCCTCCCATCTTGGCCGCGTACAGGGCCTTGTCGGCGGACTGAATCAACTCCTTCGGCGGTCCGTGGGTGACCGAGGGGCTGAGCGCATCCACGCCGGCGCTCAGTGTCACAAAGCCGTCGGGAGCACCGGCGTGCACGATTGCCAGGTCGCGCACCGCGCTGCGGATTCTTTCCGCCAGCACGGCCGCGCCAGCCACATCGGTGTTCGGCAACAGCACGGCCAGTTCCTCCCCGCCGTAGCGAGCCGCGAGGTCTCCCGGGCGGCGGGATGCGAGGCCCGAGATAGTGCGGCCGATCGTCTGCAGGCACTCGTCCCCGGCCGTATGGCCGTAGATGTCGTTGAACTGCTTGAAGCAATCGACGTCGATCAGGATGAGCGCCAGGGTGCTCGCGTCTCGCATGGCACGGCTGAACTCGTTGTCGAGCGTCACGTCGAACTGCCGGCGATTTGCCAAACCCGTAAGGCCGTCCTCCATCGCGAGGGTGTTCAGGGTCTTGTTGAGCGTCTCCAGCGCGTCGCGTGCGCGCCGCAGCTCGGCCTCGGTCTTGCTGCGCAGCTCCATCTGCTTCACCAGCCGCCATCCCACGAAACCGACGATCAACGCCAGGAGAATGACGCCTCCTGTATGCCAAAGCGTTTCCCGCCACCAGGCGGCCAGGATCTCGTCCTTGGAGAGGGCCGCCGCAACGAACAGCGGGTAGTTGGTGAGGCGCCGGAAGCTGTTCAGCCGCGTGATGCCGTCCTGCGCCGACAGGATTTCAGCCGTCCCGACCGGGCCCTGGGTCACGTACGAACGGTAGAGGCCGGTGTCCAGCATGTTTCTTCCGACCATGTCTGTGCTGTACGGCCGGCGAGTCATCATCGTCCCGCTCTCGAGAACCAGCGCGACTGCGCCTGCCTGGCCTATGTCGAGGCTGTCGTAGAACTTCGTGAAGAAGCTGATGTCGATCGTCGCGAGCGCCACCCCGCCGAAGCTGCCGTCCGCGCGATTGATGCGCCGTGACACGGGAATGAGCAGTTTGCCGTTGACGCGGCTCTTCACCGGCACACCGATGTGCGGTCCCCGCTCCTCGTGTTCGCGGTGATAAAGAAAGTACTCCCGGCTCGCGTTGTTCAGGTTTTGCGGCGGTGTCTGCCGGGAGTTTGCGACCCAGTTTCCATCCTTGTCGTAGATGTGAAGCCCGTCGAGCTGCGGGAGCTCGGCCACCCGTATCGCGAGCACCTTGCGAAGCCGTTCGATGGCGGCCGGCCCCGTGCCGTCGTATTCCATGCGTTCGACCATGCCGACCAACGCGGTGTCGGCCTGCTTGATCGTGTCGTCCGCCTGCTGTGCCATTGCACGTGCGAGATTCGACGTCGCAACGCTCATCTGCTGAAGCTGGACCCTTCGCGAGTGCCAGCTGTTCAAGCCGTCGAGCGCCACGAGGGCGAGGCAAACCACGGCCACGAAGGCCGTCGTCCGGAAGGTGATGGATCGTCGACGAAACACGATGCACTTTCGAAGCAGTGATGTCTGAAGCCTTGCCCGACTTTGACACAGCTGCGGCCGAATCGTCACCCTCCGCGCAATCTGCAGGCGCGGTCGTCAGCGCGGCTCAGATCGACCGCACGTCGAAAAACGCCTCGTCGGTGTCTCCCAGGTCGCGAAAGCCCGCGGTACGCGCCGCGTCGTAGGCCTTGGCCCAGCGCTTGGCCATCGCGATCTCCGCCTTCGACAGATCGCTTTCGCTCGATTCGCTCGCGTTCTGGAATGCGCGCAGCGCCTCGACCACATCGGCGCCCAGCTGCCGGTCGATCTCGCGCCGGAAGCGCTGCTCGGCGACCTTCACGGCATCGGCTGCCGGGTGCGGATAGTCGGCTAGCCGCACGGCGTACGTGACACGCGCCTCGACCTCGACGTCTTCGAACTGGAACGGCTCCTCGCGATCTTCTTGCGGCAATGACGGCGGCGGCGCTTGTTGCGACAGTGCGATGGGCAATGCCGTTGCTGCGACCCGCGGGAAGAAAAGCTCAAACTGGTTCATGGTTCATCGCCCCCAAGCGCGTACCGCGCTGAACAAGGCTTGCGGCCAAAATACTGTACGAATATACAGTTTTTTGCCATTGTTAACCAGTCTGCGGCTGCTTGGGCAGTCGATTCAGCGACCGCTGGCGACCAAATGGGGGGCGATCAGTCGGGCTTCGAAGGCAGGTCGCCCTCACGCAGCTTGCGGCCCACCCACATCATTCCCGTCGCGTAGTCGGCAGCCCCGACCTGGATGCCGCCCACAGTTCGCAGCGCACCCGTGCCGTCGTCGGTGGCCGGGCCTTCACCGGTGTATTCGCCCGGCACCAGCACCCGCCCGTCTTTCAGGAAATCGGCGATGCGCAGTTCGCGCATGGCGCGACCCCAGTGCCATTGCTTCTTGACGTCGTAGCTGCTGGTTTTCTTCGGTGGGTTGGTTTTCTTCATTTCATTCGGCTGCATCAAACACTGCCGCCGAGCATAGCCGCGCCCTACTCGGCGCAAGGCCTGGCTGTGCCCCCCGGCACCGACGGCTGAAGCTTCACCGGCTCAGTTGCCTCCCCTGCCTCCACATAGTTGAGGTCAACAGGGTGAACAATTGCCGCGGCGAACTCGCCGTCGAACTTGACGAGGACGTGTTCCCCGCTGGCACCGGTGATGACACCGAATCTGCCGTTGAGCTCGACACGGCTTCCGCGTCGCGCGGGCACTTTGAAACGCACACGGATGTAGGGCAGTCCTACCCGGAAATACTCGACCATTTGATTCCCCGACTTTCTTGTGGCTCGCATCGGCGGCTGTCTTGACAGGACACACCCACCGGCCGCGACACCTGCGACATGCAGTGATGCACTGTCTGCGCATGGCCACGGGGATACGTGTCGGTCAGAGCCTACGCTTGCTGACAGCCATTGGACATCCGCCAATTGGCTAACACCACCCATGTTTGTGGGTTCCGTCAATCGGTATAGGCGCGCAGGCGGGCGCAAATTTCGGCGCGACCAACTTCTGCGCGCCGACAGCGAAAGATTGGGGGGATGCGCCGCTAGTCGAGCTCGCCGACAGCGTCGTCTTCTTCAGCGAACACCGATTCGTCGACCTCTTCGCGCGGGCCGACGTTCAGGTCTTCCGACAGGCCGCGCAGCACGGTGTAGCCCGCCTGCAACGCCTCGGCGTAGGTATGAAAGCCCTTGGCCGCCTCCATCAGCGGTTCGAACTCCATCGAGTTGTCGAAGGATTCCAGCAGCACCCAGAAATAGTCGCCCTCGTCGTGTTGATCCACTGTCAGGGCGATGGAGATAAGTTGACCAGCCATCCGCGCATGGTGGCGCGCCCAAATGACAATCCGAAGAAGCGGGTGTGAACGTTCGGCTTCTACGTTGCCTTCTCCGCCGGCCACCGCTCACCGGTCAGCCGGCGGCCTCCAGAAACTCGAAGCCCATCGTCCGCGCGTGGTAGTGCAGCCCGCCGTCCTGCACGATGAGGAAGAGCGCGCCGCGCGGGCCTGCGTTGTGGTGCGAATGCGGCGCACCGGGTGGCGTGACCAGCGTGGACCACGGCGCCCACGGGCACACCGCACCGCCCACCACCGAATGGCAGCCCTCGCCCTGCACCACCAGCGTGATGGCGGCGGAGTTGTGGCGGTGCGTGCGCTGGTGCGTGTTCGGCTCGAGCGTGTTGAAGCTCAATGTCAGCGTGGGCGTAAGGTTGCGTGCGGCGGCCTGCCGGTCGGACGAGAAGATCAGCGCGCGGCCCGAGGTCTCCTCGCTCGTGCCGCTCGAAAAAATCAGCGCGAACTGGTGCTCGATCTCCGCGGCCGAATAGTGCACGGCGTCGATGGTCGCCTTGGCCACGGGCGCCGGCTGCGCGCGTTCAAAAGCCAGCTGCGGCTCGTTGCCGACAGTCCACAGCAGCACGTCCTCGGCGCCCGCTTCGAGCCGGTAGCCCGGCGCGCCGGGCAGCAGGAACACGTCGCCCTTGCCGAAAGTCAACCTGTCGACCGCGCCTGTCAGGCTGCCGCTGCCGGAAATCACGTACCAGACCGACCCAGTGGCGCACACGTCCAGCGGCAGCAGCGCATCGCGGGCGGCAATGCGCACGTAGCGCGCGAGCATCAGCGGCGTGGTGGCCGGGAAGCCACAGCCCAGCGCCCGCGACTGGTCGCAATCGAACATGCCATAGCGTCCTTCCGGCGGCGGCGAGAAGAGCCGCGCGGGCACCTCTGGCAGCTTCACGTTGAAGGCGTTGCCGGAATTGAAGAAGCGCGCCCTGGCCTGCGCGACGCTGGCCGGCGCGCGCGGATGCTGCATCGGCAGATCGGCCATGTCGACGACGGTGGCGATGTCTGCGGCAGTCATGCTCCGGCTCCCACATAGGGCATCACCACACGCAGCAGCACGTTCGCGCCAGCCGCCACGTGCGCCGGCTCCGCCCACTCGTGTTCCGCATGGCTCACGCCGTCGCGGCAGGGAATGAAGATCATCGCGCTCGGGCACAGCGGCGCCATGTGGCGCGCGTCGTGGCCGGCAGCCGAAAGAATCGGCATGTGCGGCTGTCCGATGCGCTCGGCGGCTTGCGCAATCGCCTGCTGCAAGGCGGGATCGAAGCCATTGGACGGCGCATCGACCAAGGGGGTCACGCTCGCCTGGCAGGGCGCGGCAAGCGAATCGCACAGCGCGGCCAATCGCTGTCCCAGATGTTCGAGCACCGCGTTGTCGGGATGCCGCAGGTCGATGCGCAGCGTCACCCGCTCGGGCACCACCGAGGGTGCGTTCGGCTCGACCTGCAGCCGGCCGATGGTGAATTTCACCGCGTCGTCGTGGCCGCCGATCTCGGCATAGAGCGCCGTCGCGATGCGCGTGAAGGCTGCGAGCGCATCGCGCCGCTCGACCATCGCGAGCGTGCCGGCGTGACCACGCTCACCCTCGATCACGACATCGAATGTCTTCTTGCCCTGGATGCCGGTGACGACACCGATCACGCACTCCTGCGCTTCCAGTATCGGCCCCTGCTCGATGTGCGCCTCTACATAAGCCGCCATCGGAAAGCCCAGCGACCGCCGCCGCAGCGACGGGAACGCAGCGTGCAAGGCATCGAGCGCATCGGCGACAGAGATGCCGCTGGCATCGCGCACCGCACGCACGGCCTCGAGGCTGCGCACGCCGGCAAAGGCCTCCGAGCCCATCATGCCGGGCGCGAAGCGCGAGCCCTCCTCGTTCATCCACGCCACGCAGACGATGTCCACCGGCGGACGCACGCCACGCCCGGCCAGCGTGGTCAGCACCTCCAGCGCAGCCACCACGCCGTACACGCCGTCGAAGCGCCCGCCGCCGGGCTGGCTGTCGAGATGGCTGCCCGCGAGCACGGGTGGCGCGTCGCGGTCGGCGCCCGGCAGCGCGATGAAGAGATTGCCGGCCGCATCGGTCGAAGGCTCCAGCCCTGCCGACAGGGCCCAGTCGATCATCGTGCGCCACGACGCGATCTCTTCCGCGCTCAGCGCCTGCCGGTCTACGCCGCCGCCCGGCGTGGCGCCGATGCAGGCGAGCGTCATGAGCCGGTCCCACAGGCGATCGGCATCGATGCGCCAGATGCCTTGCTCTCCGGCGACTTCTTCGGTGGCGGTTTCGGCGGTCATCAGTCGGTCTTCATGATCTGGCTGGGGAGCGCACGCGGATCACGCGGCTTCCACTGGCCGGCCTCGACCTGCGCGAAGAACTCGGCCAGCAAGGCGTTGAACGCGGCTGGCTCTTCCAGGTTGAGCGTGTGGCCGGTCTTGGGCATCACGGCCAAGCCGCAGGCCGGTACGGTCTTCTTGAGGAAGACGCCGGGCTGCAGGCAATGGTCGTCCTCGTCGCCGACCACCACGAGCGAGGGCACGTTCATCGCGCGCAGATCGCTCTCCAGGTCGTAGATCGACGGGCGCCGCGCCTGCACGCCGCGCATGGTGTTGGCCGCGCCGACGGCGTCGTGCTCGCCGAGCCAGGTCGCAAACTCCTGCCAGCCGCGCGGGTCCTTGTTCTGGAATTGCACGCGGCTCGCGCCCAGCGAATAGGTGCGGGCGAATTTCTCGGAGCCCTGCGCTTCGAACTGCTTGGCCACTTCGAGCGAGACGCCGCGGAAATATTCCTCGTGCTCTTTCTCCGCGCCGTAGCCCGCGCCGGCAATCACCAGCGACGAGGCCCGCTTCGCATGGCGAAGGCCGAAGTGCAGCGTAGCGAAGCCGCCCATCGACAGGCCCACAATGTGCGCGCGCTCCAGTTCCAGCGCGTCCATCACGGCGGCGATGTCGTCGGCCGCGGTGGCTTGCGAATAGCGCTCCATGTCGGCCGGCACGTCCGACGGCGGATAGCCGCGCGCACCGAAAGTCACGCACTGGTGGCGCCGCGCGAAGTAGCGCATCTGCGGCTCCCAGCTGCGGTGGTCGCCGCCGAACTCGTGCACGAACACGATCGGCGTGCCGCTGCCGGCGGTCTCGTAGTAGAGGCGAACGCCGTCGGGGGTGATGGCAAAACTCATCGTCGGCCTTTCTTCTTCAGGACGCTCAGAACAGCGCTGCCGTGGCCGGCAGGCTGCGCGCACGCTCGACCGCCTGCGGCAGCACGTCGCACAGCGCCTGCGCCCAGGCCTTCGGTACGGTGGTGGAGATCTTCACGAAGCGATGTCCGAAGCGCGGCGTGTGATACGTGCCCTGCCGCACCATGATGTCGTGCTCGCCCAGCGCGCTGACCAGCGCCTCGGGCGTCACGCCAGCCTTGCTGCACTCGACCACGATGAAGTTGGCCTGCGACGGGAACACCGGCACCTCGAAGCCCGGCAGCTTCGCGAAAGCGTCGACGATCATTCGCTGGTTCTCACGCTGCTGCGCGATCACTTCGGCCATCCATTCGTCCTTCACGCCCAGGCCCGCGATGGCCGCGCGCTGCGCCAGCACGCTCGCACCCAGCGGCGCCTGCGAATGCGGAAGGATGCGCGCGAGCAGTTCGGGCGAAGCCACCAGTGCTCCGAGGCGCAGGCCCGCGAGGCCGAGCCATTTCGAAAAGCTCACGATGGTCACGGTGCCTTCCGGGTAGAAGCGCGAAGCCAGCGTGTGGCTGTCGGCAAAGTCGCGGTAGGTGCAGTCGTGAATGAGGATGGCGCCGATCTCGCGCGCGCGGTCTGCAAAGGCACGGATCTCATCTTCGGTGTAGGTGGTGCCCAGCGGGTTGTTCGGGTCCACGAGGTAGATGACCGCTGTGTTCACGTCGGTCGACGCGGCCAGCGCTTCGGCCGACAACTTGAAGCCGTACTCCGGCCCGTAGATCGGAATCTCGGTGATCGCCGAACCGGCCTTGGCGGCAAACTGCAGCGGCCATTTCCAGCCCGGGTCGGTGGTCACGAAGCCCTTGCCCGCCCCGCAGAAAGCACGGCAGGCCAGCGCCAGTGCGGACACCGCGCCGTCGGTCACCACGGCCGACTGGTCCGGCACGCCCAGGTCTTCCACGATGGCCGAGCGCAGAGCTTCCATGCCCAGCGGCGGCGCATAGGCGTGAAAGCTCTCGTCGTCGATGGCGTCGTGCAGCGCCTTTCGCACGGCAGGGTGCAGCGGAAAGTGATTGGTGTTCTGGCCCAGCCACATCAGGTCTGGGTTGGTGAACAGCCGGTCGAAATACTGGTTGCGGGTTTCGGCGTCGCTCGTCACGGCCGGCACTGCAGCGGCGGGGTTCAGCGCCGCGTTCATGCCGCGAGCCTCCGGGCCTGTTCGGCCTCGACCACCTTCTTGCTGGTCTTGATGATCGAGCCGCGCGCCGCGATGCCGCCGTCGATGGTCACCACCGTGCCGGTGATGTAGCCGGCGCGCGGTGAAGCCAGGAACACCATCAGCTCGGCCACTTCTTCCGGCGTGGCCGGGCGGCCGCCGGGGTAGTTGTCGAACAGCTCTTCCCAGCGGCCTTCGTCGCCATGGGTGTCGAAGGCGCGGCGCTTCATGAGCTTGACCATGCGGTCGGTCGCCACGGGGCCGGGGTTCACGCCCACCACGCGGATGCCGTCGTCCAGGCTCACGCCGCCCAGGGCACGCGTGAAGGCCATCACTGCGGCGTTGCCGGTGGAGCCGGCGATGTAGTTGGCGTCCCAGTTCTCGCCGGAGTTGCCGATGTCGTTCACGATCACGCCGCCGCCCGCGGCCTTCATGCGCGCGTAGTAGATCTGGCTGAGCTCCATGTAGCCCAGCACCTTGAGCTGGAAGCCCCGGCGCACCACGGCGAAGTCGAGCGATTCGATGGGGCCGGCCGGAATGTCGCCCGCGTTGTTCACGAGGATGTCGACGTGCCCGGCCGCTTCGGCCAGCTGCGCCATCGCGCCGGGCGCGGCCAGGTCCATCGGGTGGACGCGCACGTTGATCGGGTAGATCTTCTCGATCTCTTCCTTGGCGGCCGCCAGGGCGGCGCCGTCGCGTGCGGCCAGTTGCAGGTGGCAGCCTTCGGCCGCGAACGAATGGGCGGCCGCAAGGCCGATGCCCTTGGAGGCGCCGGTGATGAGTACGGTCTTGCCTTCGAGTTCGAGTTTCATGGAGTGATGTCCTGGGATGCGATCGAAAAAGGGTGGCGTTGAGTGCGTTGAAAGAAGGGGCTCAGGCAGCCCCGTTGTCCTGCTCGGACAGCGCGGCGATCAGGTCGACGATGTCGTCCTCGAGCAGGCTCACGTGGTCGATGGCGGCGTTGAACGCTGCCCCCGGGTCATTGCGCCGGATGGCATCGAGGATGGCGCCGTGCTCGCCGATGGTGGCGGTCATGCGACCGGGCTGGAAGGTCACGTAGCGGCGGTACACGCGCACGCGCTTGCGCAGCGCGCGCGTCTGCTCGGCGAGGTAATGCGTGTTGGAGGCTTCGTAGAGCGCGTCGTGGAAGTCCTGGTTCACGTCGTAGAAGCGCGAGTGGTCGCCCGAGGCGAGGATGCTCGTCAGCTCGTCGTGCAGCTGGCTCATGCGCTGCTTCTGCGCCTCGGTGGCGCGGCGCGCGGCGAACTTGGCGCACAGGCCTTCCATCACCGCCATCATCTGGAACATCTCGATGAGCATGGGCAGCGAGATGCGCGCCACGCACACGCCCCCCTGGCGGCTGCGCAGGTCGACGAGGCCGGTGGCGGCCAGCGCCTTGAGCGCCTCTCGCACCGGCGTGCGCGACACCTTGAAGCGTTCGGCCAGCTCGGCTTCGTCGAGCCGCGCGCCGGGCTTCATGACGCCGCTGACGATCAGGTCTTCGAGCGTGTCCTTCAGTTCGTCGGACAGCGTGGCGCCCTTGCCGCGCTGGCGCTCGCGTCCGCGCAGCGCCGGAGGTTCTGCTGCCATCTCGGGTTCGTTCGGTTCCATGTTCTTGCCTTCCTTGTTGTGCTTGTCTTTGTCGGTTTTCAAACGCGGGGCCTGCTCGGCGGATCGGAATGTCAGAAGGGACGATCACCGGCAACGGTGGTGCGATGCATCACGCGGCGGTACACGTTGTCGTCGTAAGGCGTGGCGCGGTGCATGGTGCAGCGGTTGTCCCACACCAGCAGGTCGCCCGCGAGCCACTTGTGGCGGTAGCTGAACTCCGGCGAGATGGCGTGCGCGTTCAGCTCGGCCAGCAGCGCGGTGCTCTCATCGGCGGGCAGGCCGTCGATGTGCTTGACCACGTCTTCGCCCACGTACAGCGAGAGGCGGCCGGTTTCAGGATGCGTGCGCACCAGCGGATGCACCACGTCGGGCGTGGCCGCCAGTTGCTCGGGCGTGAGCGGGTTGCGGTCGGCAAAAGCCTTGCCGTAGTAGTTGGCGTAGCTGTGCGTGGCCGTCATGTGGCGGATGCGCGCCTTCATGTCGTCGTCAAGCGCTTCGTAGGCGGCGTGCATCGAGGCGAAGAAGGTGTCGCCTTCCACCGGCGGCACTTCGAGCGCGTAGAGCAGCGCGCCCATCGAGGGCTCGGCCTTGTACGAGAGGTCGGAGTGCCAGTTCCAGCCCTCCTTGTGGTTGCCGATGGGCTTGCCGTTCTCCGACACGTTCGACAGCACGTAGACCTCCGGGTGCTCCTTCTTCAGGAACTGCGTGAGCACGTGGCCCAGCAACGTACCGAAACGGCGCGAGAAGGCCACGTGCTGCGATTCGTTGATGCTCTGACCGCGCAACAGCAGCACCGAGCGCTGGTTGAGCGTGTCGCGCAGCACCGCGAAGTCGGCGTCGCTCACGGGCTCGCGCAGGTCAATGCCTTTGACTTCGGTGCCGATGAAAGAGGTGAGGTTCTCGAGTTGCATGGTCGAAATGTGTCTCTGGGAATGAAGAGGAAAGTGCCGGCACTCAAAGCCGGTAGTCGGGTTGGGTGCGCTCCAGCATGCGCAGGAACGCAGGCCATTCGCGCGTGCCGGGCGGCAGGATGTCGCCGGCGAATTCGGTGAACTGGCGCGCGGCCAGATCGCTCACTTCGGGCTGCGGGTACACCGGCGATTCGCCGGGCGCCACACCGCCCTGTGCGAGCAGCTGCACCTTGGCCGCCTTCTCGAAGTAATACATGAGGATGAAGGCCTCGGGAATCGTGCGGCCCACCGTCAGGATGCCGTGATTGCGCAGCACCAGCGTGTGGTGCGGCCCCAGGTCGCGCACCAGCCGCTCGCGCTCGCCGGTTTCCAGCGCCACGCCTTCGTAGTCGTGGAAGGCGGTGTGGCCCTGGTAGCGCATCGCGAACTGGCTCAGCGGCGCCAGGCCGTTGGGCATGGCGGCAATGGCGGTGCCGGCCTCGGAGTGGGTGTGCAGCACGCACAGCGCATCGGGGCGCCCTGCATGGATCGCGCTGTGGATCACGAAGCCGGCCTGGTTGACCTCGGCGTCCGTGTCGTCCACCTTGTTGCCGTCGAGGTCGATCTTCACCAGCGACGAAGCCGTCACCTCGGAGAACAGCAGCCCGTAGGGGTTGATGAGGAAATGATGTTCCGGCCCCGGCACGCGTGCCGAGATGTGGTTGTAGATCAGGTCGTCCATGCCGAAGTGCGCCACCAGCCGATAGCAGGCGGCGAGCTGCACGCGCAGCCCGGCTTCGGTGTCGGGGTATGCCGCGGGATTCGTCTTTGCCATCAGCGCCACCACACGAGTTTCTGATCGATCCATACCAGCAGGCCGTAGAAGACCATGCTCGCAATCGATGCAACAAGCACTGCCGACCACACGCTCAGCAAGTCGACCTGCTGGGTCGATTCATAGATCATTCGCCCGAGCCCCGCATAGGCGCCCAGCATCTCGCCGACGATCGCGACGATCATGCTGCGCGGCACGCCGATGCGCAGCGCGGTGACCACCGAGGGCATTGCCACCGGCAGGCGCAGGCGCCACACGATCTTCAACTGCCCTGCCCCGAAGCTGCGCATCAGGTTCACGGCCGCGACGTCGGCCTGCTTCAGGCCGTGCAGCGCGTTCACCAGCATGGTGAAGCCGACAGCCAGCGCCACCAGCGCGATCTTCGAAGCGGCGCCGAGGCCGAACCAGATCAGGAACAGCGGCGCATAGGCCACGGTCGGCACGGCGTTCACCGCCACCGCCAGCGGCATCACGATGCGCTCCAGCGGCGGAGCCAGCAGCAACACCACGGCCAGCAACAGCCCGAGCACGCTGCCCAGTGCATAGCCGCCGAGCGCCTCGCCCAGCGTGGCCAGCAATGCGCTCATCAAGCGCCCCGGGTCGGTGAACGCATGCTGCACGATCGTGCCCAGGCTCGGCAGCACGAACGGCGGAATATTGAAGAGCAATATCGCGCCCTCCCACACCGCGAGCAGCACGACGATGCCCAGCACCACCGGCACGACGGGCGACTCCATCAGCTTTCGCTGCGCCACCATACGAGCCTCCTTTCCACGAAGGTGAGCAGCCCGTAGAGCAGCGCACCCATCAGCCCACAGGCAAACATCACCACCCACAGGCGCACCACGAGGTCGGCGTTCATCGCCTCCATGAGCATCACGCCCAGGCCCACGGTTTCGCCGAACCATTCACCCACCACCGAGCCGATCAGGCTGAGGCCAACGGCCACGCGCAGCCCGACCATGATCTGCGGCAGCGCCGAAGGCACGGCCAGCTTGAAGAACATCACCAGGCGGTTGGCGCCGAAGCTCTTCATCAGCGCGATGCGCTGCGGGTCGCACGACTTCAGGCCGCGCAGCGTGTTCACCGTGACGGGGAAGAAGGTCAGGAAGAACGCCGTCATCACCTTGGCCAGCAGCGAATTGCCGAACCAGATGACGATGAGCGCGCCGAAAGCCACCACCGGCACCGTCTGCGACACCACGAACAGCGGGAACACCGAGCGCTCCATCCAGCGCGAATAGGTGAACACCGTGCCGCAGGCGCAGCCGAACACCGCGCCCATCGCGAAGCCGAGCACGGTTTCGAGCAGCGTGCGGCCGAAGCCACGCGCAAGCTGCGGCCACACTGACCACGCGTCCTGCGCGATGGCGCTCAGCGCCGGCAGGTAACGCGGCGAAGGCGCGAAGGCGTGTACGCAGATCTCCCACACCAGCGCCAGGCCCACGAAGGCCAGCGCGGGCGAGCGCACTGCGCGCTGCAAGAGGGCGTTCACGAGGCGGTGCCCTCCTGCGCGAAGGTCTTCTGGCTTTCTTCCTCGATCTCGGCCAGCAGGCGCTGCTTGATGCGGATGAACTCCGGCGACAGCACCACCGACGGGTCGCGCGGGCGCGGCAGGTCGATCACGGTCTCGCTCTTCACCGTGCCGGGGCGCGCCGTCATCACCAGCACCTTGTCGCCGAGCAGGATCGCTTCGTCGATGTCGTGCGTGATGAACAGCACCGTGCGGCGGTGCCTGGCCCAGAGCTCCAGCAGCCAGTGCTGCATACGGGTGCGCGTGAGCGCGTCGAGCGCGCCGAAGGGTTCGTCGAGCAGCATCAGGTCGCGCTCGAACAGGAAGGTGCGCATCAGCGCGACTCGCTGGCGCATACCGCCCGAGAGTTGGTGCGGATAGTGGTTGGCGAAACCCGCCAGGCCGAACTCGGGCAGCATGGCGCGGGCCCGTTCGCGCGCTTCCTTGCGCGGCACGCCTTCCACCTCGAGCGCGAGGATGGCGTTGTCGAGCACGGTGCGCCATGGAAACAGCAAGTCGCGCTGCGGCATGAACGACACCTTGCCGAGCAGCTGGCCGTCGCGCTGCGGTGCGCCACCGAACAGCAGCGAGCCGTCGTCGTCAGGCGGCAGCAGGCCCGCGATCATGTTGAAGAGGGTCGACTTGCCGCAACCCGAGGGGCCCACGAGCGTGACGAACTCGCTCTTCGCGATCCGCAGGTTGACGCCCGACACCGCGACGGTCCTGGCCTGCGCTTCGCCGAAGCGCTTCCATACGTTGACCAGCTCGAGCATGGGCGGCGCCGTGTCGCTCACGGCGGGCGGCATCACTTCGTGAGGCATGAATTTCATGGCTGCGGCGATGCGGCTCAGAACTTCTTGTCGGCCGCGGGCACCTGCGTCCAGAAGCTGGCGTCGTAGGCCTTCGACAGGTCGGCCGGCGCCTTCAGCGCCTTGTAGCCGACGAGCTGCGCCTGCATCTTCTCCACCGTGGGCAGGTCGATGGCGAGGATGCCGTCGGTGGTGCCCTTGCCGGCCTTCACGAGCTTCTCGAATTCGTCGAGCATGGCCTCCTGGTGCGCGCGGTTCAGGCTGGGGGCGGCAGCCATGACGATATCGATGGCTTCCTTCTTGTTCTGCAGCGCGTACTTCCAGCCCTTGATGGTGGCGGTCAGGAAGGCCTGCACCTGCTGCGGCTTCTCGTTGCGGTACTTCTCCGACACGAGCACGGTGTCCTGCTGCACGACCACGCCGTAGTCGTCGGGCTTGATGAGCGTGAGCTTGTCGCCCAGGCCCTGCTCCTTCAGCGTGTTGAGCTCGTTGTAGTAGGTGGCCGCGGCCACGTCGAACTGCTTCTCGACGAAGGGCGCCATGGAGCCCGACTGGGGAACGATGGTGAGGTCGCTCTGCTTCACGCCGGCCGAGGCCAGCATCGAGTACAGCGTGTACTGCGTGCCGGTGAACCAGGTCGCGACCTTCTTGCCCGCGAAGTCCTTCACCTTGGTGATGCCGGAGTCCTTGTAGGTCACGTATGTGAAGGGCGTGTTCTGCACGGTCACGCCGATGCAGACCAGCGGCAGGCCTTTCTCGCGGGCGAGCAGCACGGTCTCGGTGCCGCCGGCCAGGCCGAAGGTGTCGTTGCCCGAGGCGACCAGCGTCTCGACGTTCAGGTTGGGACCGCCCGGGTTGATCGTCAGGTCGAGGCCGCCCTGGTCATAGAAGCCCTTGGCCTTGGCTACGTAGAAGCCGGCGAACTGCGCCTGCGCCAGCCACTTGAGGCGCAGCGAGACCTTCTCGGCGGCAGACGCGGGCATGCCCGCCAGAAGAGCCATCGACGTTGCGACGGCGGCCAGGATACGCAAGGACTTGAAAGACATTGGATGGCCTCATGGATACAAAAAACTCTCATAGCAGTATTCATGCCATACAATTTCAGCCTGTTTTCTGGCGCCAGAAGCGCGAATTGGCCCGAAACATGCACCGGAGTGCAGCTTCCGCCCCACTTCGAGCCTTCATGAACCGAATCCATGCGCTGACTGATCTTTCCGCCCGCGAGGCCGCCGGTCAGATGGCGCGCGGCGAACTGCGCGCCACCGACTACGCGCAGGCGCTGCTGGAACGCGCCGGCGCAATCGCACCCTTCGGCGCCCTGCTCCACCAGGACCCCGCGGCGCTTCGCGCAGCCGCCGCCGCGCTCGATGCAGCGCCGCGCCCCGTGCCGGGAACGCTGCCTCTATATGGCGTGCCGTTGGCCTTCAAGGACAACATCGACGTCGCCGGCATGCCGACCACGGCTGGCAGCCCGTGGATGGCGGACCACCGGCCGCGCATGCACGCCGGCGTGACGCAGCGGCTGATCGACGCAGGCGCGCTGGTGCTCGGCAAGACGAATCTGCATGAGTGGTCGCAGGGCGTTACCGGCAACAACCACGGCTTCGGGCCGTCGCGCAATCCGTTCGACGCTGCACGCGTCACGGGCGGCTCCAGCGGCGGCAACGCTGCGCTGCTGGGTCTGCGCGCCGCGCCGGTGGCTATCGGCACCGACACGGGCGGCTCGGTGCGCGTGCCGGCCGCGCTGTGCGGGCTGGTGGGCTTCAGGCCGACGGTGCACCGCTGGCCGGACGAAGGGCTGGTGCCGATATCGCCAACCTTCGACACCGCCGGCGTCATGGCGCGCTGCGTGGACGACTGCGTGCTGGTCGACCACGCGGTGGCCGGCGGGCCGCTGCAGATTGCCCCGACACCGCTCACAGGCGTGCGCCTTGGCGTGCCCGAGGCCTACTTCTGGGAAGAGGTCGATCCGCCCGTGGCCGAACTGGCCCGCGAGCGCCTCGAGCTGCTGCGCACAGCCGGCGCCGTGCTGGTGCCTTGCGACCTGGCCGAAGCCGGCGCACTGTTCCGGGAAGGATCGATGACGATCTCGCTGCACGAGATCCTGCCCGCGCTGGCCGCCTACTTCGCGCGGCACGACCGCCCCTTCGACGCGCGTGCGCTCACCGACGCGGTGGTCAGCCCCGACGTGCGCCCGCTGTTCGAGCGCCTCTTCGGCGCGACGGCCATCACGCCCGAGGCCTACGCCCACGCGCTGCACACCCTGCGCCCGCGCATGCAGGCGGCGTACCGAGATTGCTTCGCGCGGCACGACCTGGCCGCCCTCGTCTTCCCGACCAGCCCGTTGACCGCCGCGCGCATCGGAGAAGACGTGGAAGTAACGCTGTGCGGCCGCCCCACCTCTGCTTTTTCGGCCTACATCCGCAACACCGGCCCGGCCGGCATGGCGGGCTTGCCGGCGGTGAGCCTGCCGATGGGCCTCGCCTCCAACGGCCTGCCTGCCGGGCTGGAATTGACCGGCGCGCAAGGCACCGACACGGCGCTGCTGGCACTGGCGCTCGGCATCGAAGCCGCGCTGCCTGAAGCACCAATCGCCCCAAGCGTGCAGAAGTTGGCAAGCCACTGAACGCGGCGTCGCCAAAACACTACGCCCCTTCGCGTAACAGGCCTTCACGGCTTGGTGCGGGATCGGCGATGCTCAAGGCATGCCCGCAAATTCACGACCGCCCCAACGCCCCGGATGGCGCGCCGCCGCACTGATCTACACGATCACCGGCGCCGTCTGCATCCTGGCCTGCGCTGTCGTGCCCGACAGCGAGGCCGGCATGCTGGTCGCCATCGCGGGCGGGTTGCCGTGGTCGCTGAGCCTGCTGACGCTCGACCTCTCGCCCGGCGTCGCAAACACGGCGCTGATGATGCTGGCCGGCAGCTGGGCGATCAATGCCGCGCTGCTGTGGTGGCTGGCGCTGCGGCGGCCCGGGCACCATGGGCCGTCGCACCCGGCATAGCGCCACCCTCTGCGGCATCGGCATCCAGCCCCAGGTAGGCGCGCCGCAACTCCGGCCGCGCCATCAGTTCTTCCGGCCGGCCCAGCGCGACCATGCGCCCTTCTTCCAGCACCGCGGCGCGCTCGGCCACGTCGAGCGCCATGCCCACGTTCTGCTCCACCAGCAGCACCGCGATGCCGTCGGCATGGATGCGCCGGATGGCGGTGAACATGTCGAGCACGATGCTCGGCGCCAGGCCCAGCGAGGGCTCGTCGAGCAGCAGCAGCTTGGGGCGCGCCATGAGCGCGCGGCCGATGGCCACCATCTGCTGCTGGCCGCCCGATAGCGAACCGGCCGGCTGCTCCAGCTTTTCGGTCAGCGCCGGGAACAGCGTGCAGACGTGCTCCATCGAGCGAGCACGCTCCAGCCGCGCCGCGCGCAGGTAGCTGCCGAGCTCCAGGTTCTCGCGCACCGTCATCTCGGTGAACAGGCGCCGCCCCTCCGGCACCAGCGCGATGCCCTGGGCGCAGAAGCGATGCGGCGCCAGGCGCGAGATGTCCTGTCCCTCGAAGCGCATGCGCCCGGCGCTGATGCGGTGCAGCCCCGCCACCGCATTGATGAGTGTGCTCTTGCCCGCGCTGTTCGGCCCGACGATGCACAGCAGTTCGCCCTTGCCGATGGACAGCGACACATCCCACAGCGCGGTGGCCTGCCCGTAGGCAACGCGGATGGATTCGAGTTCAAGCATGGGCCAGCTCCCTTTCGACACCCGCCACGGACGACGCGGCAGTTGGCGCGGCGGGCGCCTCCGGCTCCATGGCCTGGCCCAGGTAGGCCGACACCACTTCGGGCCGCTGCATCACGTCATGCGGCGCGCCTTCGGCCAGCACCTCGCCGCGGTTGAAGACCACGATGCGGTCGCACAGCGCCATCACCGCGCGCATCACGTGCTCGACGAAGACGATGGTCGCGCCCTGGTCGCGGATGCGGCGGATGAGCGCCACGGCCTCGTCGATTTCCGATGGCGTGAGGCCCGACAGCACCTCGTCGAGCATCAGCACCTGCGGCCGCGAGGCCAGTGCGCGCGCGAACTCCAGGAACTTGCGCTGGTGCAGGTTCAGCTCCGCCGGCAAGGCGTGCGCGCGCTCGGTCAGGCCAGTGAAGGCCAGCCATTGCCAGGCTTCGGCCTCCGCCGTCCTGCGGTCAAGCGCGGCGGCGCCGAACATCGCCGGCAGCGCCACGTTCTCCAGCACCGTCAGGTGCGCGAAGGGACGCGGGATCTGGTACGTGCGCGCAATGCCGCCCTGCGCGATGCGGTGCGCCGGCACGCCCGAGATGCGTCGCCCCTCGAACTCGATGACCCCGGCGGTCACCGCATAGTGGCCGCTCGCGACGTTGATGAAGGTCGACTTGCCAGAGCCGTTGGGCCCGAGCAGGCCGAGGATCTCGCCGCGCCGCACTTCGAGGCTCACGCCGCGCAGCGCGTGCACGCCCTTGAAGGACTTGCGCACGCCCTCGGCACGCAGCAGCACTTCGCCGGTGATGGCAGCGGGCTTTTTCGCTTCATCAGCCACGGCCACATGGACCGGCGCGGACGAGGCCGCGGGCGCACCGCGCCGAGCGTTCCACCACTTCAGCGCCTGCCCCAGCAGGCCTTCGGGCATGAAGAGGATCACCACAATCAGCACCAGCCCCGTCATGCCCTTGCCGATGATTGCGCTGTCGCCGCCCGTGAAGGCATACAGCAGCAGCGTGATCGCCGTCGCGCCGACGATCGGCCCGGCCCAGTGGCGCGTGCCGCCGAGCACCGACATCAGCACCACCGTGAGCGGCATCGCGATGGTGAACGTATCGCCCGTGGTCACGTACGACACGAAGAGCGCATGCACGCCGCCCACCACGCCCGCCAGCCCGCACGAGAGCGCGAAGGCGCCGAGCTTGAAGCGGTACGTCGGCACGCCCATCACTTCGGCCACATCTTCGTCGTCATGAATGGCGAACAGCCCGGTGCCGAAGCGCGAGTGGTACACGGCCAGCGACGCCAGCACCGTCAGCACCGCCACGCCCAAGGCCAGCAGGTAGAAGGTGCCAGAAGCTGTCGGTCCGATCTGCGGCACCGCCACCGCGCTCATGTACACGCCGGGTCCGCCGTCGATGGGCGTGTTGAGGATGATGGTCGCCACCACGAAGGTGGCCGCCAGCGTGAGCAGCGAGAACAGCTCGGCGCGCACCGCCTGCACGCGGAAAGCCACGGCGCCCAGCAGCGTGCCGAACAGCGCGGCCACCACGGCGGCGGCCGGCAACGTCCAGAGAAACGGAATGTCGAAGCGCGTTGCCAGCGTAGCCGTGGTGTACATGCCGATGCCGAAGAACGCACCGTGCCCGAACGAGAAATACCCCGAGTAGCCCGACAGCAGGTTCCACGACGTGGCCAGCGCGACCCAGTGCAGCACCAGGTACAGGATCGATTCGTAGAACGCCGGCAGCCCGAGCCACGGCACCACAGCAAGCCCCGCGCCGGCCGCAAGAATCAGCAGGAACGAGCGCTTCATGCCACCCTCCCCGGCCGCACCAGCAGCACGAACATCAGCAGCGAGAACGACACCAGCGGCGCCCACGATGGCGCGGTCACTGTCATGGTCACGGCCTCGGTCACGCCGATGATGCAACCCGCGATCAGCGGCCCGAGCGGCCGCCCGAGCCCACCCAGCATCACGGCCGCGAACACCACGCCGATCCACGCATAGATCTGCGAGGGCGACAGCGTGTACGCCAGCGCAATGCACACGCCCGCCACGCCGGCCAGCGCCGCGTTGAGGCCCGAAAGCATCAGCGCCAGCGCGTTCTGGTTCACACCGAAGGCGGCGGCGATGGGTGCGTCTTCGGCAGCGGCGCGCATCGCCTTGCCCAGGTCGGTGCGGCGCAGCGCGAACCACACCGCAAGCGAGATGCCCACGCCCAGCGCCAGCGTGATGAGCTCGGGCACCGGCAGGTAGAGCGGGCCGATCTGCAGCTTGTGCTCCGCGTAGCTCGATTCGAGCTTGCGGTAGTCGGCCGTCCAGGTCCACTGCAAGAGCGCTTCGATGATCACGGTGATGCCGAAGGTGACGAGCAGCGAGTTGAAGGGGCTCACGCGAAAGCGCGTCAGCACCCAGTGCAATGCCACGCCCAGCACGAAGAACAGCGGCACGATCACCACCAGCGTGAGCAGCGGATCGACGCCATGGTGGCTCGACAGTTCGTACGTGAGGTAGGCGCCGAGAAAGGCGAGCGCGAAGTGCGCGAGGTTGATCTGCCGCAGCATCCCCCACGACAGGCTGAGGCCGAGCCCCAGCAGGCCGTAGAGCGCCCCGGTGAACAGGCCCGCCAGGATCGACTGGGCCAGCAGCGTGGCACTGGGGAAGCTCATCAGCTGGTCACCCCGCGCGTCTGCAGCTTCGTGCCGGGGGCGGCCCACTCCTTCGGCCACACCACCACCCACTTGCCGTTCTGCACCTGCTTCACCTTGCCCAGGTCGTCGCCGAAGTTGCCGCGCTCGTTGAAGCGCAGCTTGCCCTGGATGGTGTCGACCTTGTTGGCGCGCAGCCAGGTGGCCATGGCCTTGTCGTCGATGCCCTTGGTGGCGACCACGGCGGCCTCGATGATCTGCCAGGCCGAGAACGACGCGGCGGCCTGCGTCTCCACCGCCGTGTCGGGCATGCCGGCCTTCGCCGCGCGCTCGCGGTAGACCTTCACGAACTCGGCGGCCGTCGGGTTGTCGGTAAACGGCGGATGGTCTTCGAAGATGGTGGTGGCCAATGCGCCGTTGGCCTCGGGCGCCTTGAGCATCGGCGCGGGCGCGGGCACGTGATAGAAGTGATGCAGCGGCGCGTAGTCGATCTTCTTCATCGCATCGAGCAGCTGATTGCCCTCGAGGCCGATGGCGCCGTTCCAGATGAAGTCGGGGTTGGCCTCCTTCAGCCGGCCTGCGATGGGGCCGAAGTCGCGGTTGCCGAAGTCCCATTCGAGGAACAACACCTCCTTCAGGCCGCGCTGCTTCGCCACCTCGCGCGCGCCCAGCGCCACGAAGTGCACCGAGGGGAACTTGCTGGTGACGATGGCGATGGTCTTCGGCGGCTTGGGCGAGGTGGCCAGCGCATCCATGACCATGGCGGGCATCGTCTTCTCGGGGTCGGGGCCGAGCGACCACGCCGGAAACTGCTGGTCGTACTTGGCCAGGCTCGGAATGCCGAAGGTGTGGTGCACCAGCGTCTTGTTGTAGCGCTGGGCCACGCCCATGGCGGAAAGAATCGCGCCCGTGGCATACGGGCCGATGAGCAGGTCGACCTTGTCGGCCGTCACGAGCTGCTCGTACAGCGTGCGCGCGAGGTCGGGCTTGGACTGGTCGTCCTTCAGCACCCACTCCACCGGCCGGCCGAGCAGGCCGCCGCGCTGGTTGAGCGACTCCACGTAGATCTCGCCCGTGAGCTTGTGCACGAGCCCCGTGGCCGAGAGCGGCCCGGTGAGCGCCAGCGTGCCGCCCACGCGGATGGGCTTGCCCGAAGGCTGCTGTGCGGCGGCGGTGCCGCTGAACAGCGCGCCAGTGCCGAGGGCACCGAAAGCGCTGGCGGCCGCGACGAAGGAACGACGATCGATGCTCATTTTTTGTCTCCGTAATTGTTTTGGTCAGCGCGGCCTTGGTGCTGCTGCCGCTGCTCAGTCTCCGTCGACGACGGGGTTCGAAAGAAGGCCCACGCCTTCGATCTCCACTTCGCACACGTCGCCGGCCTTCATGAAGATCTGCGGCTTGCGCGCCAGGCCCACGCCCGAGGGCGTGCCGGCGATGATGATGTCGCCCGGCTGCAGCGCGAAGGGCTCGGAGCACACCGACACCAGCGTGGCGACGTCGAAGATCATGTCGCGCGTGTTCGCGTCCTGCAGCACGGTGCCGTTCAGGCGCGTCTGCAACTTCAGGCCCGTGGCCCCCGCAGGCAGCTCGTCGGCGGTGACGAACTCGGGGCCGAAGGAGCCCGAGCGGTCGAAGTTCTTGCCCATCATCCATTGCGCCGACTTGAACTGGTAGTCGCGGATGGAGCCGTCGTTGAACACCGAGTAGCCCGCCACGTGGCTCAGCGCATCGCCCTTCTTGATGTAGCGCCCGGCCTTGCCGATGACCACCAGCAACTCGCCCTCGTAGTCGAACTGCGTCGACACGTGCGGACGCACGATCGGCTGGTTGTGGCCGACCCAAGACGACGGAAAGCGATGGAACAGCACCGGGTAGGTCGGCGGGTCGAATTTGCTTTCAGCGGCGTGGTCGATGTAGTTGAGGCCCACGGCAATGGCCTTGGAGGGCGACTGCACCGGCGGCAGCCAGTCGATGCCTGCGAGCGGCAGGCGCGCGCGGGCCGCGTCGCCGGCCTTCTTCGCGGCGGCCATGGCTTCGGGGCCGGCGCGCAGCAGTTCATCGAGCGTGGCGGGCAGGCCTTCGGCGGTGAGGTCGACGACCTCCTGGCCGAGGCGCAAGCCGAGGGCCGGCTTGCCGTTATGGTTGAAGGCGAGGAGACGCATGGGATTCCTTTGTGATTCGGATGCAGAGAAGAAACGGTCTCAGGCCTTGGCGGCCTCGACCTCGAAATTGGTGACGAAGTCCTCGGGCACCTTCGGGCCCCAGGCGTAGAAGGAGTCTTCGGGCGGGTGGTCTGCGGCGCGCCAGTCGTAGTCGCCGGGCACGAAGTCCATGTCGCAGGAGTACTCCGAGTAGCTGCCCCACGGGTCGCGCACGTAGTGGAAGTAGTTCGAGCCCAGCACGTGGCGCCCCACGCCCCAGCCGCGCACGTGGCCCGCTGCATACATCTGCTCCATGCCCCGGCCGACTTCGTCGATGTTCGCGACGTCCCAGCTCAGGTGGTGCAGCCCCGGGCCGTTCGAATGCGCCATCGCAATCAGGTGGTGGTCGCTGCCGTGCACGCCGTGCATGAACACGATGAGATCGCCCGAGCGGTCGGTAACGCGCAAGCCCAGCGCGTCTTCGTAAAAGCGCAAAGCCTCTGGCACCTTGGCGCAGAACATCAGGATGTGCGAGAGCCGGCGCGGATGCACCTTCGGAATGCGCGCGCGGTTCGGCGAGGCGCCAGTGCCGACGGGCGGGCGCGGCGCGACGACGGGCTCGCTGCCCGCGTCTGGCGCGCTCTTCGCGGCCACGACGACCTGCACCGGAAAACCGTCCGGGTGCAGCACCCACAGGCCGCGGTCGTCGCCCAGCGGGTGCGGCGAGCAGCGCGGCACGCCCAGGCGCTCGATGCGCGCGGCGATGGCGTCGAAGTCTTCCGCGAAGCAGGCGAAACGCAGGTACTGCAGCTTCTTCACCCCGGGCGCCTGGTACAGCGAACCCCAGGCGTGCGGGTGGCCTGCGGTGTACAGGTCGAGCCGGTCGCCCTCACGTTTCGGCTCCAGCCCAAAGGCGTCGTAGAAGCGCGCGGCCTCGTCGAGATCGGGCACGGTGAAGACGAAGGCATCGAGCGAATGAACGCTGTGCAACGCCGCGCGCTCGGGGCTTTTGTGGGTGCGAAGCTGGATATCGGCCATGTCGTATGTCTCCAATCGGCTATCCATGTTGGAACAAATAATATATTCTTTCAACGTTAGTCTATTGTTTAGCCATCCATGGATCATTAGGGTTAACAAGTAACATCAGGCCGTTTTCCGCGGTGACGGGAGTGCAATGAACGAAAAAACGAAAGGCATGAGCCAGACACGACAGGTGTTCACCGAGCTGCGCACGGCCATCGTGGGCGGGCGGCTGCTGCCGGGCTCGAAGCTCAACATCGCCGCGCTGGCCGAAGAGCTGGACGTGAGCGCAGGCGCGGTGCGCGAAGGCCTCGCCATGCTGGAAGCCGAGGCGCTGGTGGTGTCGGAGCCGGCGCGCGGCTACCGCGTGAGCCCCATTTCGGCGACCGACCTCGAAGAGCTGGTGAAGGCACGCATCGAGATCGAAAAGCTGTGCCTCGCTGAAGCCATCCGCCACGGCGACCTCGCCTGGGAAGGCAGCGTGGTCTCGGCGCACCACCGCCTCTCGCGGCTGGCCGAGCGCGACGCGGCCATGCCCACGATGCTGAGCGCCGAATGGACGGCGAGCCACGCGGAGTTCCACAACGCGCTGGTGGCGGGCTGCCCGAACGGCTGGCTGCTGCGCATGCACCAGATGCTCTACCAGCAGAGCGAACGCTACCGGCAGCTGTCGGCGCCGCTGTCGAAGCAGGCGCGTGACGTGGGGGCCGAACACCAGGCGCTGCTCGATGCGGTGCTCAACCGCGACATCCAGGCGGCGCAGACGCTGATTGCCGAGCACCTGCAGACCACCGGCCGCCTGCTGATGACGGCGCTGAAGACGAACCCGCCGGCCGACAGATAGGAGGCAGGCATTTCGGTGCGATCATCTCGCCCCGATCTCCTCCACAAAGCGCCTCCACGAAGGCTTTTCCCCGATGCCCCAAGACCTGCTGCAAGTCAACGCGCCGCTGATCGGCGTTCCCGGCGGACGCCATCTTCTCGACACCCCCGCCCTGCTGATCGAGCTGCCCGCGATGACGCGCAACATCGAACGAATGGCCGCCTTTGCCAAGGCCCGCGGCGTCAACCTGCGCCCGCACGTGAAGACGCACAAGTCGGTCGAGATCGCACGGCGCCAGGTGGCGGCCGGCGCCGTCGGCGTGAGCTGCGTCACGCTGGGCGAGGCGGAGGTGATGGTCCAGGGCGGTATTCCGGGCGTGCTCATCACCTCGCCCGCAGTCACGCCGAGCAAGATCGCGCGGCTCATCAAGCTGGCGCAGCGCGCGCGCCCAGGCGACGTGATGGTGGTGGTCGACAACCCGCAGAACCTGGCCGATCTGGCGCGCGCCGCGAGCGAACTCACGCATCCGCTCGACGTGCTCGTGGACTACGGCGCGGGCTACAACCGCACCGGCGCCGCCACGCAGGCGAAGGTGCTCGAGCTGGCGGCGCTGGCAGCTGCCGAGCCACGCCTGCGACTGCGCGGACTGCAGTCGTATGCGGGCAACCTGCAGCACATCGTGTCGCGCGACAAGCGCAGCGCGGCGGCGGCCGGCCTGCGCGAAACCGTGGCGGGCATCGTCGCGGCGGCAAAGCGGCAGGGCCTGAACTTCGACATCGTGACGGGCGCGGGCACCGGCACGCACGACCTCGATTCGCAGGAGAACGCGTTCACCGAACTGCAGGCGGGCTCGTATGTGTTCATGGACGCCGAATACACGAGCGTGCTGGCCAGCGGCGAACAGCCCTCGCCCTTCGACGTCTCGCTGTTCGTGCAGACGGCGGTGGTCAGCACGAATGCGCCCGACTGGGTGACGGTGGACGGCGGCACCAAGTGCTTCTCGACCGACAGCGGCGTGCCGCTGGTGGCGAAAGGCGCCGACGCGTCGAGCCGCTACGCCTTCTTCGGCGACGAGCACGGCAAGCTGATGCTGCCCCCGGGCTCGCAGGCGCAGCGGCCGGCGCTGGGCGCTCGCGTGGAGTTCATCACCCCGCACTGCGACCCCACAGTCAATCTGCATGACGCATACCACGTGGTCGAAGGCGGCACGCTGGTCGCCATCTGGCCGGTGGACGCGCGCGGCCGGCGGTAAGGGATAGGAACGGGCGGCATAAGAAAACTCGAAAAGCGTATTTCACAAGGGCCCCGCCGCGGGGGACAGTCGGGCGCCTGTCTCTCTCTTCCGGGCGCCCTTCCAGGGACGCCCTGCCTCCATGGAATCCATCCAAGCAACGACGCGGCCCGCAACACATGCCCTGGGCGTGCAAGCGCCTTCCTCGCAGCAGCTCGCAGCCCGCTTCCGCCCCATCTTCCAGCGCACCGCCGAGCATGCGGCGCAGCGCGAGAACGAACGCGAGCTCGCCTACGAGCCCGTGGCCTGGCTCAACGCAGAGCGCTTCGGCGCGCTGCGTGTGCCGCTCGAACATGGCGGCCTGGGCGGCTCGGTCGAGCAGCTCTACGACCTGCTCATCGAACTTGGCGAGGCCGACTCCAACCTGCCGCAGATCCTGCGCGCGCACTTCGGCTTCATCGAGCGGCTTTTCGCGGAGATCGACCCCGCCCTGCACGGCCCATGGATGCGCCTCGCGGCCGAGGGTGTGATCTTCGGCAACGCCACCACCGAGCTTGGCGAAGGCCCGCTCGGGGCACTGCAGACCACGCTGAAGCGCGACGGCGACGCATGGCGGCTCGATGGCGACAAGTACTACAGCACCGGCACGCTGTACGCCGACTGGATCTCGGTTTCAGCCCAGCGCCTGAACGACGACGGCAGCAGCGATCGCGTGATTGCGCTCGTGCCGGCCGAAGCACAGGGCGTGGAGCGCGTGGACGACTGGCGCGGCTTCGGCCAGCGGCTGAGTGCATCGGGCACCACGCGCTTTCGCAACGTACGGGTGAAAGCCGAGAACGTGCTGCTGTACGTGCGCGACCAGCCCACGCCGCTGACCGCGCATTTCCAGCTCACGCACCTCGCCACGCTGGCCGGCATTGCCCGCGCCATCGTGCGCGACGCCGTGGCCTTCGTGCAGCCACGCAAGCGCGTCTACAGCCACGGCAGCGGCGACACGCCGCGCGAAGATCCGCTGGTGCAGCAGGTCATCGGCCAGCTTGCGAGCACGGCGTTCATCGCGACCTCGACCGTGCAGGCCGTGGCGCGCGGGCTGGGCGAAGTCGACCGCTTCCGCCAACGCGGCGAAGCCGTGCCCGAAAGCCTGCTGTTCGAGGTAGAGCTGAACACCGCCAAGGCACAGGCCGGCATCGTTGATGCGGTGCTGCAGGCGGGCACGCGGCTGTTCGACATCGGCGGCGCCTCGGCGCTGCAGGAAGACCGACGGCTAGACCGGCACTGGCGCAATGCGCGCACGCTGGCGTCGCACAACCCGACCATCTACAAGGGGCGCGTGGTGGGCGACCATCTGCTCAACGGGGCAAGGCCGACTTTCTATTGGGCGGTGGGAAGCAGCAGCGCTTAAAGTCGCGGGTCTTTCACCGGACCCGACTTCTTTCATGCGCCGATTGCTGCTCGCCCTTCTTCCCCTCGCCACCGTCATTGCCGGCTGCGCCACTCCCGTGACCGGCGTGGTGCGTCTCTACGACGGGATCCTTCGGGCGGCGAGTCCGCAGGAAGCGGAGGCCTACTGCCGCAAGGACGGAAACCCGATCCGCTTCCTGGAGCAGGCCGATGCGCCGAACACACCGGGCAACGGCGTGCTCTTCAGGTGCGACTGAAGGGAGTGCGTCAGACGCGCGGAAGCGCCGCCAGGAAGGTGGACACGACAATCGCGGCGGCGCGGTCGAGCTGCAGGATGTCTCCCACTTCGAAAGCGTGCGGCGCTGTGCGTCCACTCGAACCGAGTGGTTTGCGGATCTCGACAAGAACTTCGGCCGCCAGCTCGCGGTCACTGCGCGGCTGGCCGTCGGGGTGCATCACCCATTCATCGACTTGATCGAATGGAATGCTGCGAAAGACCCCCACGATGGGGATGTACTTGTAGCGATCCTCGCCCACCAGAATGGGCACGCTGAGGTTGCAAAAAAACGTGGTCGTCGACATGCAGGATCGCCGTCGCTAAGCAAAGCTTTCAATTGTTAATGAGTGCGCTGTCAGGAGCCATCCTCCGCGGAAGCCATCAGAGAGGAAGACGTGACCTTCTGCACACAAATTGCCTCCATTCCCGTTCATTCTCCCTTTAAAACAACTACTTAATTCTTACACAAAGACACTTAAAAAGCACTTTGCATTCTTTTCGGCTGTTTGGGCGCGAGATTGAAGGGCCCGCCCACAGGCAAACGCGGGCTCGACTGCACCCGTAGAAGATGGGGTGCGAGGGTGCGCGAAGTTCGGCCCCGGCGGGCTGGGGGATTACCCGGCTGCCCGGGCACAAATGATGAGTCGCACGGGCCCGGGAGCCCGGCGGATCAGGCCGGAGCGCTGAAACGCGGCGCGCGCCGCTCGATGTTGGCCTTCACGGCTTCGACCTGGTTCGGGCTGCCGATCAGGGCCTTCTGCTCTACCGACTCGGCCAGCAGCATCTCGGCTGCGCTGTGCGATGCCGACGCGTTGAGCAGCCGCTTGCCGGCGCGGATCGCGTCGGGGCTCTTGCCGGCGATCTCGTGTGCCATCTGCAGCGCCCCGGCCAGCGGATCGGCTATGACGCGGGTAGCGAAGCCGATGCGCAGGGCTTCCTCGCCCGAGAAGATGCGGCCCGTGAAGGTGAGTTCGCGCACCACGTCGCTGCGGGCGAGTTCGCGCATCAGCACCATGCCGGCCATGTCGGGCACCAGGCCCCACTTGATTTCCATCACCGAAAGCTTGGTGTCGGGCGCGACGATGCGGATGTCCGCACCCAGCGCTACCTGCAAGCCGCCGCCGAAGGCCACGCCATGCACGGCGGCAATGACCGGCACCGGCACCTCGCGCCAGACCATCGCCACCTGCTGCGCGGCGTTCGAGATACCGTGCGTGCGCACCAGCAGGTCGGCGCCGGCAGCGCCCTCGCCCAGCACTCCGGAGCCCGCGCCTTGCTTCTGCATGCGCTCGAAAGACGCCATGTCGAGCCCCGCGCAGAAAGCCTTGCCGCGGCCCGAGATCACCACGGCCCGCACCGCCTTGTCGTCGCGCAGCGCCTCGCCGGCTTCGATCAGCGCGTCGAACATCGCGGGGTCGAGCGCGTTCATCTTGTCGGCGCGTGCGAGCTGCAGTTCCACCACGCCGTCGGCGTGGCGGGTCCATTCGATGCGGTCGGTCATTCGATGTCTCCTGGGCGGTTGCCGCGCCAGTATCGCCGGGTGCGGCGCCCGGCGATGATCGTGGCTGTCGCCTACACAACAACACCCACTGCCATGCCCCTGGATCGTCGTCACTTTCTTCTGCAATCGGGCTCCGCCGCTGCCGTGGTGGCGCTCTTCGGCCAGGGTTGCGCCGTGCCTTCCTCGCCCACGGGCCGCGGCAACGTGCTGGGTTTCACGGGCGTGCCGGCCTCGTTGCGCGACGGCATCGTCGTGCCGCCCGAATACGAGTGGCAATTGCTCTATCCCTGGGGCACGCCCACCGGCGTCGCGGGCAGCATGCCGGCCTTCGCGCCCGATGCCGGCAACAGCGCCGACGACCAGGCCGTGCAGGCCGGCATGCATCACGACGGCATGCACTTCTTCGCGCTCGACGCAAGCGGCGACCGCGGCCTGCTCGTGATGAACCACGAATACACCGACGAGCAACTGCTGCACACCGACGGCGTCAAGGCGTGGACTGCCGAGAAGGTGCGCAAGTCGCTGCACGCCATGGGTGTCTCGGTGATCGAGATCCGGTGCACCGGCCAGGGGTGGCAGCAGGTGCGGCCCTCGCCCTTTGCGCGTCGCGTGCACGGCAACACGCCGATGCGCATCACCGGCCCCGCCGCGGGCACGCCGCTGATGCGCACTGCCGCCAACCCGGCGGGCGACGCAGTGTTCGGCACCTTTGCCAACTGCGCAATGGGCGTCACGCCCTGGGGCACCTACCTCACCTGCGAGGAAAACTTCCATGGCTATTTCGGCGGCCCGAAGGAAGCGGCTCAGGGCGCAACGGCGGCGCAGCGCCGCTACGGCACGGTGGCCGGCTCGCAGTGGGTCGAGTACTGGCGCTTCGACGAGCGCTTCGACCTGAGCCGGCATCCGAACGAGCCGCACCGCTTCGGCTGGGTGGTCGAAATCGACCCCTTCGATCCGACCGCCGCGCCCATCAAGCGCACCGCACTCGGCCGCAAGCGGCAAGAGAGCGCCACCTGCACCGTCGCCCGGGACGGCCGGCTGGTGGTCTACATGGGCGACGACTCGCGCTTCGAATACATCTACAAGTTCATCAGCCGCGAGAAGGTGCGTCCCGGCACCGATGCCGCCGCTCGTGCCGCCAACAGCCACCTGCTGGACGACGGCACCCTCCACGTGGCGCGCTACGACGCCGGCGGCCGCGGCCGATGGCTCGAGCTCGTGCACGGTCGCGATGGCCTCGACACGGCGCACGGCTTCGCCGACCAGGCCGAGGTGCTGATCCATGCGCGGCTGGCGGGAGACGTCGTGGGCGGCACGAAGATGGACCGCCCCGAGTGGATTGCCATCCACCCGCAAAGCGGCGAGGTCTACGTCACCCTCACCAACAACAGCCAGCGCGGCGACGCCGGCAAGCCCGCCCCCGACGCGGCCAACCCGCGTGCCAACAACCTCTTCGGCGGCATCCTGCGCTGGCGAGAGGACGGCGGCGACGCCGCCAGCACCGGCTTCGCCTGGGACCACTTCGCGCTCGCCGGCGATCCGGCACAGCCCGGCAGCGGCGCACGCTATCCGTCGGGCGATGCCGACATGTTCGGTGCTCCCGACGGCCTGCACTTCGACCGGGGTGGCCTGCTCTGGATCCAGACCGACCTGAGCGGCCAGGTGCTCGGCAAGCCGCCCTACACCTCGCTGGGCAACAACCAGATGCTGTGCGCCGACCCGGCTTCGGGCCGCATCAAGCGCTTTCTTACCGGGCCCAACGGCTGCGAGATCACGGGCTGCGTGGTCACGCCCGACCGGCACACGCTGTTCGTCAACATCCAGCATCCGGGCGAGGCGCGCGACGACGGCGACACCAGGCACAACAGCGCCTGGCCCGATGGCACCGAGCCGGGCAGCGCGCGGCCGCGCTCGGCAACGCTGGCAATACGCCGGCGCGACGGCGGTATCGTCGGCACCTGAGACATCGGCTCAAAGCCCAAGGGAAAAGGAAGAACACCATGAGCATCCGCATCGTCCGCCTGGGCACCCCGCGTGCGCCCGGCGAAGGCCTGCGCGTCGGCACCGTGCGCCGCCCGCCGCGCGGCGTTCCGAAGACCGAGTTCGCCTCGCAGGACTGGTACGACGTGTGGTACCCGAACCTCGCGCCCTCCGTCGAGACGATGAAGCAGGCGCAGGAGGCCCAGAAAGCCGACTCGCCCGCGCAATGGAACGCCTTCGTGCGCAAGTTCAGGGCCGAGATGGCCGAGTCCGACGCGAGCCGCAGCCTCGACCTGCTGGCCGCGCTGTCGCACGGCACGGCCCTGTCGGTGGGCTGCTACTGCGAGGACGAAGCGCACTGCCACCGCTCCGTGCTGCGCAGCCTCCTGGCCGAGCGCGGCGCGGACATTGCGGACTGAGCAAGGGCAAGGGCAAGGCGAACCTCGCATGAACATCGACAGGAAAGACCGGCAGATCCTCGAAGCGCTGCAGGCCGACGCGCGCCAGAGCCTGGCCGCGCTGGGCAAGCGCATCGGCCTCTCGCAGCCGGCCATGAGCGAGCGTGTGCGCAAGCTCGAAGAGGCCGGCGTGATCGAGGGCTACGGCGCGCGCGTCAACCTGCGCGCGCTGGGCGTGGGCCTGCAGGCCATCATCCGCATCGACACCACGCACGCGGGCATCGCCAAGTACCTGAAGCTGTTCGACGCCATGCCCGAGGTGCTGAGCGCCGACCGCGTGACCGGCGAAAGCTGCTTCATCGTGCGCTGCGCGATCGCCGAGCCGGCCGACCTGGAGCGCGTGGTGGACGCGCTGGCGGTCGACGGCTCGGTGACGACATCGCTGGTGCTGTCGAGCCCGGTGAACAAGCACGTCACCGTGCAGGCGGCCAGGACGCCAAGGAAGTAGTCAGCGCTGCGCCTTGTCCTTCTGGTTCTGCGCCTCGATGCGTTCGCGCGCGGCCAGCCAGTCGGCATCGCTCCACTGGCGCAGTTCGTAGAAGTTGCCGCCGGTGGCCAGCGCATTGCCGCCGTCCATCATGATGCTCTGGCCCGTGAGCCAGTCGCACTGCCCCGGCGCCATCAGGAAGGACGCGAGGTTCTGCAGCTCGCTCATGCGGCCGGTGCGCGCCATCGGGTTGCTCTGCTTGCTGCGCGCGCCGGGCTCCTCGCCAGGGTTCAGGCGCTTGCTCATGCCCTCGGTCGGAATCTCGCCGGGGCCTACGGCATTCAGGCGAATGCCGTGGCGCGCCCACTCCACCGCGAGCGACTTGGTCATCACCTCGATGCCGGCCTTGCTCATGGCCGAGGGCACGACGTAGGGGCTGCCGTTGTCGACCCAGGTGACGATGATGCTCATCACGCTGCGGAAGGCATCGCCCTGCTTCCACTGGCCCGACTTGGCCTGGGCCACCCAGCGCTTGCCCACGGCCTGCGTCACGTAGAAGCTGCCGTGGAACACGATGTTGGCGATGGCGTCGAAGGCGCGCGGCGAGAGGTTTTCGGTCGGAGAGACGAAGTTGCCCGCCGCGTTGTTGACGAGCCCCGTGAGGCCGCCGCTCTGGAACAGGCTCTCGACCATCTCGTCGACCTGCTGCGCGATGCGGATGTCCACGCCGAAGGTGTCGATGCGCCGGCCCGGGAACTGCTGCCGCCATTCGGCCGCGGTTTCTTCGCAGACCGACTGGCGCCGGCCGCAGATGGCCACGTCGGCGCCAAGGCTCAGGAAGCGCTCGGCCATTGCGCGGCCGAGGCCCGTGCCGCCGCCGGTCACGAGGATGCGCTGGCCGTTCATCAGGGAAGCTTCGAACATGCTTTGTCTCCTTGGTCGTTGCGGCAGCGGCAAGGACAAGCGCTGCCATGGCGCATGCTACGCGCGCCGCCTCGATGGCGGCTTGCGGAATCTGGCTTCCCACTCCGCACGGGTGAGAATGGCTGCTGGCCTGTTTTCCGGATCGACGCCCCATGTCCAGCCCCACCCAAGACTCCTTCCAGCCGCTAGAAGGCGTGCGCGTGCTGAGCCTTGCGCTCAACCTGCCTGGGCCGGCCGCGTTGCTGCGCTGCCGCGGAATGGGCGCCACCTGCCTGAAGCTCGAGCCGCCGGGCGGCGACCCGATGGCGCTCTACAACAAGCCCGCGTATGCCGCACTGCACGAAGGCATCGCCATCGAAACAGCCGACCTGAAAACGGACGCGGGCCAGCAGCAACTGCACGCCGAACTCGCGAAGACGGACGTGCTGCTCACCTCGTTCCGCCCTTCCGCGCTGCGCAAGCTCGGCCTCGATTGGCCTGCGCTGCAGGCGCGCCATCCGTCGCTGTCGCAAGTGGCCATCGTCGGCGCGCCGGGCGAACGCGCCGAGGAGCCGGGCCATGACCTGACCTATCTCGCCGAAAGCGGACTGGTCACCGGCACCGAACTGCCGCCAACGCTCTACGCCGACATGGGCGGCGCACTGCTCGCAAGCGAAGCGGTGTTGAAGGCCATGCTGCTGCAGTCGCGCAAGGCGGGCGGCGTATACCTCGAAGTAGCGCTGAACGCCTCGGCCGACTGGCTCGCCCTGCCCCGCACCTGGGGGCTGACGCAGCCCTCGGGCACGGTCGGCGGCGCGCATGCCGGCTACCGCGTCTACCCCTGCGCCGATGGCCGCGTGGCCGTTGCCGCGCTGGAGCCGCATTTCGCCAGCCGGCTCTGCGAGGCGGCGCAGATCGACTCGCGCGACATGCTGGCGCCTGCCACGCACGAAGCGCTGGCCGCATGGCTGGCGACGTGCACGCGCGCCGAACTCGAAGCCATGAGTCGCGAGCGCGACGTGCCGCTGCTCACGCTGGCCAGCTGATTCATCAGCGACTGGCGCCGTCGCGCTGCCGGTCTTCGCGCTTGAGCGCGAGGTAAGTGTCGAGATCGACTTCGTGCAGCTGGCGCGGGTACTGCTCGGCCGCCGCGAACCAGCGACGCTGACGACGGTCGGCCTGCTCCGGCCCCGGCGCCGAGAGGTAGGCATCCAGCGTCAGGAAGTAGCGCATCGCATTGCGCTCCACCAGCCCGCGCAGGCCGCGGATGTAGTCGAGCTGGCCTTCCGGCGTCTTGCCCAGCACGGTAAAGCCCACCTTGTCGCTGCCGAAGGTCGCCAGGTAGGCCATGGTGCCCAGCCGCACCATGGTGTTGTGGTCATAGCTGTAGCTGAAGTGCAGGAAGCTCTTGCGCTCGTCGAGCGCCACGGCCTCCAGCGTGACGCGATAGTTGCTGGTGCCCAGCGGCCCGCTCTCGGCCGACAACTCGACCATCAGGTGCTCGGGCGTGGCACTGGCGACCCGGTAGACGAACGGCAACTCGAAGGCCTGGTCGATGGGCTTGTCATAGCGCCGCACCACGTAGAGCGTCAGCATCTCGCGCCCCTGCGGGCCGCTGGCCGTGCTGCAGCGCCGGTTGTTGATGTGCAGGGTCAGCACCTCGCACCAGTGGGCCGACCCCTTCAGCGCGGTGCTGATTTCCGCGAGCGGATGCTCGACCACGGCGTAGACGTCGCCCTGCAGGCCATCCGCCGTCTCCATGGAATCGAGCTGCACGGGCCGCCCGAAGCTGCTCTTGTCGAGCTTGTCGCTCAAGCGCTGGTGGGTGGCGCGCAGCGCCTGGGCGGAAGAATTCTCCGGTGCGGCGGCAAGCGCCTGTTGCGCCGAGGCTGCAAGCAGTAGCAGCAGCGCTCCCGTCAGGGTGCGCATCGTCCATGAAGCCGACGGGTAGTACGAACTGCTCATGGACCACACCATACAGCGGACCGCCCCACCCTCGCCTTCAGTCGGACTGCGTGGGCTTGCTGCGCCGCACCAACAGCGGCATTGCGCCCGCCATGGCCGATCGACACGGGATGTACCTTAGGCTTCCACTCTTTTTCGAGGAACCAAAGATGCCACTCGTCCGGATCGATCTTTCCAATGGCAGCCCCGAGACCCTGGGTCCGGCCATCGGGGATCTCATTTATCAGGCCATGCGGGACACCATCAACGTGCCGGAAGACGACAAGTTCCAGGTCATCACGCGGCACGAGGCACGCGAGCTGGTCCATCCGGCAAGCTACCTCGGTGTTGTCTACTCGCCGGGCTTCGTGCTGATCCAGATCACGCTGAATCACGGAAGAACGACGGAGATGAAGAAAGCCTTCTACAAGCGCGTGGCCGACGACCTGCACGCCCGGCAGGGCATCCGGCGCGAGGATGTCTTCATCAACCTCGTCGAGGTGGCGAAGGAGAACTGGTCGTTCGGAAATGGCGAGATGCAGTACGCATAGCGGCGAGAATCCCGCCGATGAAACGCCAGGGCACGCTAGTTCGATGGGAGAAAGATCGGGGCTTCGGCTTCATCCGCTGCCCCGAAATCTCCGCCGATGTGTTCGTGCACCTGCGCGACTTCACCGACCGGGGCACCGCGCCGCAGGTCGGCATGAGGGTGAACTTCGAGGAGATCCATGTGGGCGGCAAGGGGCCGCGTGCGATGTCGGTGCAGGTAGCCGGTGCGGTGCGGCAGCCGCAATCACAACCGCAGCGGAGGTCCGCGCCGCCTCGCCGGCAACCTGATCGCTCGGTGCGTTCCTCGACCTCTTCTTCGTCCCCTTTGCCGATGGTTCTTCTGCTCGTGGCGTACGGCGCGCTGCTCGGCTATGGCGTTTGGACCACACGCCTTCCGCCAATCGCGCTTGGCGTATTGGCGCTGCTCAGCCTGCTGACTTTCTTCATCTACGGCTTCGACAAGAACGCAGCCGAAACAGGCCGCTGGCGCACCGCGGAGAACACGCTGCACCTGCTCTCGCTGATCGGGGGTTGGCCGGGCGCCTGGGTCGCGCAGCGGTTGTTCCGCCACAAGGTGCGCAAGGCGAGCTTCATGGCGGGCTACTGGGCCACGGTGCTGGCACACATGGCGGCCGTGGGCGCCTGGGTCGGCAAGCTGCTGCCAGCGGGACTGCTGGCGTTCTGAAGCTCAGCGCGGCTTGCGGATGCTGCCGCGCACCGGGCCGGCAGCCTTGCGCGGCGCCGCGGCCGAACCGTTGTCGCGTGGCGGCAGGCCGGTGTGCTGCGTAAGGATGCGGCCCTTCGAGGGCTTCACCGGCGCCAGCTTGACCGGTGCGGACTTGTTGACCGCCGGTGCGACGGTCGAGTTCTTGCGACGCGCGCTCGTGTAGCCGCCGTCGGTCAGCGGCTGCCACGTCGGGATGAGGTGGTGCTTGCCGTTGCCGATCAGGTCGGCGCGGCCCATGCTCTTGAGCGCCTCGCGCAGCAGCGGCCAGTTGTTGGCGTCGTGGTAGCGCAGGAAGGCCTTGTGCAGGCGGCGGCGCTTGTCGCCGCGCACGATGTCCACCGTCTCGCTCTCGCGCGTGATCTTGCGCAGCGGGTTCTTGTTGGTGTGGTACATCGTCGTGGCCGTGGCCATCGGGCTCGGGTAGAACGTTTGCACCTGGTCGGCGCGAAAGCCGTTCTTCTTGAGCCAGATCGCGAGGTTCATCATGTCCTCGTCGCTGGTGCCCGGATGCGCGGCAATGAAGTACGGAATCAGGTACTGCTTCTTGCCCGCCTCGGCCGAGTACTTCTCGAACATCTGCTTGAACTTGTCATAGCTGCCGATGCCGGGCTTCATCATCTTCGTGAGCGGGCCTTGCTCGGTGTGCTCGGGCGCGATCTTCAGGTAGCCGCCAACGTGGTGCTGCACCAGCTCCTTCACGTACTCGGGCGACTGCACGGCCAGGTCGTAGCGCAGGCCCGAGCCGATGAGAATTTTCTTGATGCCCTTCAATGCACGCGCCCGACGGTAGATCTTGATCAGCGGGTCGTGATTGGTGTTGAGGTTCGGGCAGATGCCCGGGTACACGCAGCTGGGCTTGCGGCAGGCCGATTCGATCTCGGGCGACTTGCAGCCGATGCGGTACATGTTGGCCGTGGGGCCGCCGAGGTCGGAGATGGTGCCGGTGAAGCCCTTCACCGAATCGCGGATGGCCTCGACCTCCTTGATGATCGAATCTTCCGAGCGGCTCTGGATGATGCGGCCCTCATGCTCGGTGATCGAGCAGAAGGTGCAGCCGCCGAAACAGCCGCGCATGATGTTCACGCTGAAGCGGATCATTTCCCACGCGGGGATCTTGGTCGCGCCGTCGTGGCTGCCGTTCTCGTCGGCGTAGCGCGGATGCGGGCTGCGTGCGTACGGCAGATCGAACACGTGGTCCATCTCGGCCGTGGTGAGCGGAATGGGCGGCGGGTTGATCCACACGTCACGCGCCGTGGCGCCCTCGCCGTGCGCCTGCACCAGCGCGCGGGCGTTGCCCGGGTTGGTTTCGAGATGCAGCACGCGGTTGGCGTGCGCGTAGAGCACCGGGTCGCTGCGCACCTGCTCGTAGGCCGGCAGGCGGATCACCGAACGGTCGCGCGGAGGAACGGCAATCTTGCCGCGGGGCTGCAGCGCCGGGTTGGGCACGAAGTTCAGCGGCTTGATGGCTGGGTTGACCACCGAGCCGGCGGCCGACCCAGCGGCTTCGGCCGCCTTGGCAACGGCGTCAGCCTCGTCTTCCTTCGCGCAGGTGGCGCCGTTGGCCTTGGCCTGGTCGGACACCATCAGGTAGGGGTTGACGTGCGCCTCGACGCGGCCGGGTTCGTCCACGCTGGTGGAGTTGATCTCGAACCAGCCCTCGGGCGTTTCGCGCCGCACATAGGCGGTGCCGCGCACGTCGGTGATCTGCTGCACCGGCTCCTTGGCGGCCAGGCGGTGCGCGATCTCGACGATGGCGCGCTCGGCGTTGCCGTACAGCAGCAGGTCGCACTTCGAGTCGACGACGATGGAGCGGCGCACCTTGTCCGACCAGTAGTCGTAGTGGGCGATGCGGCGCAGGCTGCCTTCGATGCCGCCGAGGATGATCGGCACGTCGTTCCAGGCTTCCTTGCAGCGCTGCGAATACACGATGGCCGCGCGGTCGGGGCGCGAGCCGCCGACGTCGCCGGGGGTGTAGGCGTCGTCGCTGCGGATCTTCCGGTCGGCCGTGTAGCGGTTGATCATCGAATCCATGTTGCCGGCAGTCACGCCGAAGAACAGGTTCGGTTTGCCCAGCGCTTTGAAGGGTTCGGCGCTCTGCCAGTCGGGCTGCGCGATGATGCCGACGCGGAAACCTTGCGCCTCCAGCATGCGGCCGATGACCGACATGCCGAAGCTGGGGTGGTCGACGTAGGCGTCGCCCGTGACCACGATGATGTCGCAGCTGTCCCAGCCGAGCGCTTCCATTTCCTTGCGCGAAGTCGGCAGGAACTTGGCCGTACCGAAACGGGCCGCCCAGTACTTGCGGTAGCTGGTCAGCGGCTTGGCGGCGCGCGCGAAAAAGGAGACGTCGACGGGGGCGTTCATCGGAGGGAGTAGACAGCGCCGTGGGAGCGCCGTTGTGGGCAACCCTCGATTTTAGGGTTTTCCATCATGTCTGTCGCGGCAAACATCCTGTGACCGGGCCTCTTCGAAGCCTCAATTGATTGCCAAAGTCAACCTTCTGAATGACAATGGCAACCATGTCAGCCACTTTACCCAACATCGACCCCGCCGCCGTCAAGGCGATCCGTCAATTCAACCGCTTCTACACCCGCCGCATCGGCGCCCTCGACCCCTACCTCGGCAGCGCCATGTCGTTGACCGACGTGCGCGTGCTGTACGAGCTGGCGCACCGCGAGGTGGCGGTCGCGAGCGAAATCGGGCGTGACCTCGGGCTCGACGCGGGCTACATGAGCCGCATCCTGCGCCGCTTCGAAAACGAAGGCTGGCTCACGCGCGAGCCGCATCCGCGCGATGCGCGCCAGAGCGTCCTGCGCCTGACCGAGGCCGGCCACGCCGCATTCGCGCCGCTGCAACAGAAATCGCGTGAAGAAGCCACCGCCCTGCTCGCCTCGCTCGCGCCGCCACAGCGCCAGCAGCTGGTGCAGGCCATGGGCACGGTGCAGTCGCTGCTCGACCCCGAAGCCGCCCCGGCCAAGACCCAGGCGGCCATCCTGCGCGACCCGGCACCCGGCGACATCGGCTGGGTGGTGCAGCAGCATGGCGAGATCTATGCGCGCGAGTACGGCTGGAACAGCACCTTCGAAGCGCTGGTGGCCGGCATCGCGGGTGAATTCCTGCTCAAGTTCCAGCCCGAGTGGGAGCGCTGCTGGATTGCCGAGCTCAACGGCGAGCGGGTGGGCGCGATCTTCGTGGTGCGCAAGTCGGCCGCGGTGGCGCAGCTGCGCCTGCTGATCCTCGCGCCCGCCGCGCGCGGGCTCGGCCTGGGCGGCAAGCTGGTGGACGAATGCATCGCCTTCGCGCGCCTCAAGGGCTACAAGAAGATGGTGCTGTGGACCAACAGCTGCCTGGTGGCCGCACGCGGCATCTACGCCAAGCGCGGCTTCCAGCTCACCAAGTCGGAGCCGCACGAGGGCTACGGCTCGCCACAGGTCGGTGAAACCTGGGAGTTGAAGCTGTAGCGTCTGCTTATTGCATGAACCAGCCGTGGCTCACGACGAGCGACTGGCCGGTGAGTGCATTGGTCGGGAAGCCCGCGAACAGCAGCGCGACGCGCGCCACGTCTTCCGTGGTCGTGAATTCGCCGTCGACCGTTTCCTTCAACATCACGTTCTTGATGACTTCCTGCTCGCTGATGCCCAGGGTCTTGGCCTGCTCGGGAATCTGCTTTTCGACGAGCGGCGTGCGCACGAAGCCCGGGCAGATCACGTTGGCGCGCACGCCGTGCTTGGCGCCTTCCTTCGCAACCGTCTTGGCCAGGCCGATGAGACCGTGCTTGGCGGTGACGTAAGGAGCCTTCAGCAGTGAGGCTTCCTTCGAGTGCACCGAGCCCATGTAGATCACGCTGCCGCCGCGACCTTGTGCATACATGTGCTTCAGGCAAGCTTTCGTGGTGAGGAAGGCGCCGTCGAGGTGAATGGCGAGCATCTTCTTCCAGTCGGCGAAGCTGAACTCTTCCACCGGGTGAACGATCTGGATGCCGGCGTTGCTGATGAGGATGTCGATGCCGCCGAAGGCCGCAGCGCCCTCTTCGACCGAGGCGTTGACCTGGTCTTCGTTCGTCACGTCGACACCCACGCCGATGGCCTGTGCGCCGGTGGCCTTGAGCTCGGCCGCGGTGGCGTCGGCCGCTTCTTTGTTGAGGTCGGCAATGATGATCTTGGCGCCCTCCTGCGCGAACAGGATGGCGATTTCCTTGCCGATGCCGCTGGCCGAGCCAGTGATGTAGGCGACCTTGTCCTTGAGTTGCATGGTGATGTTCCTTGGTAAGAGTCGGGTTTGAAAAGGGCAGCAAGAATCAGGCGAGATAGTCGTGCTCGACCGTGCCGAGTGCGAGCGTCATGTCCGCGATGTAGTGCACGGCCGATTCGACCTTGAGCACCGGCAGGTCGGCCACGGGTGCCAGCGCGTGCGGGTGCAGTTCGAGCGAGCCGGGCCCGCCCCATGCGCCGTGCAGCGTGACGTCGACCATGTGATAGCGCACCAGTTCGCAGATGCGCGCCGTGCCGTCGACGTGCGGAATGATCTTGAGCAGAAAGTTGGGTTGCGCAATGCCCGCGAGGATGGGCTCCGGGTCGAGCGCGCGATGCTTGAAGCCCATCGTGGCCTTGGCCACGCGCACCTTGCCGTAGTCGAGCGTTCCGACCACCACGTCGGTCTCGTAGTCGAGCACCGGCGAGGCGAGCTTCTTCGGAAAGCCCCAGAGCTCGCGCCCGCCGGCAATGGGCGGATGGTCGTTGAGGTACATCGCGTGCACGTACGCGCCCTTCTCCACGCCCCTGGCGGTGCGCAGCTGCACCGGAATGACCTGGCCCGACTCGGTGTAGTCGCCGAAGCCGGTGGAGTCGGGCATGCGGATGAATTCGTACTTGACCAGCGGCTCGACCACTTCGAGCGGCTCGGGCACCACGGCGCGCAGGGCGTCCATGTCGGTGCGGTACGTGAGGATGAGAAATTCGCGCCGCACGAAGCGGTAAGGACCGGGCGGAAAGGCGGGATTGGTCAGCGGCATCGCGAATGCCGTTCGTCGCACATCTTCAATGTTCATGAAAACATTTCCTCCTGTTGAAGTGACGGCCCAGTCTCGCGCTGGTTTCTTAGTTGAGGCTGAATCGTCCGTGTCAGCGCGACAGGCCCGGCCGCTTGACGCGCCCCGAGCCGTGCTCGCCAAGGTCGAAAGTGGTCACACCGTTGACGGTTGCGTCGGCGCGCAGCGTCTCGGGGTGGGCCAGCGTGTTGCGCATGTCGCGCGCACCCGAATCCCAGTGCTCTTCAACGGCGGCGCGCGAGAACTCGTAGTCCTTGGACTCCAACTCGTAGGGCTTGTCGCGGTAGATCAGGTGGAAGATGTCTATGGGCTCGTGCGTGAGCTGCGACTGCACCGCGAGCACGCTCGGGTCGTTGCGCAGGCCTGCCGGCAGCTTGGAGATCAGGTCGGCAATCGCCTGCTGCAGGTTCATGTTGGCGGCCAGCGCATCGGTGTTCATGCGGGTGCGGCTCGAGTAGGTGATGTCCTTCTGCCGCTCCATCACGCCCGCCATGGTGCGCGGCATCTCGCCGCGCGCATTGAACAGGTCGACCTGCAGCACCACCAGCGGCTCGCTGCGCGGATGCGTGTCGAGCACGTACTGCAGCGGCGTGTTCGACACGATGCCGCCGTCCCAGTAGTCGTCGCCATCGATGCTGATTGGCGCGAAGCCCGGCGGCAGCGCGCCGCTGGCCATGATGTGCTCGGGCCCGATGAGCTGGCGCGTGTTGTCGAAGTACACCGAATTGCCGGTGCGCACATTGACCGCCCCCACGCTGAAGCGTGCCTCGCAGGCATTGATGCGGTCGAAGTCGACGAGGCGCTCCAGAGTGGACTTGAGGGCAGAGGTGTCGTAATAGCTCAGCAGCGGCGCCGCCCCGCCCATCAGGAAGGCCGGCGAGTACCGCGGCTCGAAGAAGCCCGGAATGCCCACCAGCGAGGCCATGGTGGCGCTGTACTGGTTCTGCAGGGCCCGGTCGCCCAGCCAAGAGGGCAGGCGCTGCGAGGGGCCCGAAGACACAAGGTGCCAAAACTCGCGCAGCCGGTCGACGCGCGTTTCCGGTGCATTGCCCGCAATCAGTGCCGCGTTGATGGCGCCGATGGAGACGCCGGCAATCCAGTGCGGCTGCAGCTCGGTTTCGCTGAGCGCCGCATACACGCCGGCCTGGTAGGCGCCGAGCGCGCCCCCACCCTGCAGCACCAGCGCCTTGCGGGCGGTGCGCATGTCTTCGCGGCGCGAAGCAAAAGGGTTCAGGGGCTTGGAGGAGGCGGCACGGGGTTTCTTCTTCGGTGGTGTCGTCGTCATGCGGTCATTTGACACCAGCCCCGCGACACCAACCTGACCAGGGGTTGTTGCCCCCGGGACGATGTCACATCTTCGGCAGCATCTGTCCGCGGATCTCGCCGCCCGGGTTGGCGGCGGTGTGCACGTTGGCGTACCACTTGCCCGCGGACAGGTCGGCCGCCTGTGCCGGCGTGAGCGTGGCCTGGCCTTCGATCGGGCTCGCCGGGTTGGCAAAGGGCAGCACCACGCCCGCATTGGCGCCCGCGGCAGCCGGGCCGTGGAAGTGCGCCATGGTGGCCGGACCGCTCAGGCCGGTGTAGGTGATCTTGTACTTGAGCACGTTGGTGTCGCGGTCGAGCCAGGCCTCGGCCATGCCGCTGCCGCGCGTCATGTTGGGCGGGACTTCGCTGGCTGCGTTCATCGCGCCGCTGAAGCTCGCGACGTTCGACTTCGACATCATTCCGCAGCCGACCAGCGCGGCACTGGCCACCCCGGTGATGAGGGCTGCGCGCAAAAGGGTGCCATATTTGGTCATGAGCTTGATCTCCTGAGTTATGAAAGCCTCCACAGCATAGGCAGCACGGCGGGCTTGGCTTGTCGGCCACCACCCCGACTTTGACGGCCGCCCAACGGCTGAAAAAGGGCTGAAAAAGGGCTGAAAGGCTGAAAGAAAATGCAACGATGACTTTCAACGCCCTCCCCACCGCCCGCGACGTGGTCGATTTCTGGCGCGAAGCCGGCCCGGACCGCTGGTTTGCCAAGAACGACGCCTTCGACGCCGACTTCGCCGCCCGCTTCTCGCACGCCCATCAGGCCGCAGCCCGCGGCGAGCTCGACCACTGGACATCCGACGCCGAAGGCGCCCTGGCCTTGCTGGTGCTGTTCGACCAGTTTCCCCGCAACACCTGGCGCGGCAGCCCGCACATGCTGGCCACCGACGGCAAGGCGCTGGCCGTGGCGAAGCAGGCAGTCGAATCAGGCTTCGACCTGCAGTGCGAACCGGTGCTGCGACGTTTCTTCTACCTGCCCTTCATGCATTCCGAAGTGCTGGCCGAGCAGGAGCGCTCGGTCGAACTCAACGCGGCGCTCGACGCCAATACGCAGCGCTACGCGGTGCTGCACCGGGACATCATTGCGCGCTTCGGCCGCTTTCCGCACCGCAACAGGATGATGGGGCGCAGCACCACGGCGGAAGAGCAGAAGTACCTCGACGAAGGCGGCTTCGCCGGCTGAAGCGAGGCTCAGGTGTCGTTGTGCGGCAGCGGCACGTTGCGCGTCGGCGACGGGTTCGGGTCGGCGATGCCCTTCGTGTCCTTCATCGAGCCGTAGGTACGCGCATAGACCCAGGTGAACTCGGCCCCCAGCAGGAAGATCTGCGCCGAGTAGTAAACCCACACCAGCACCACCACCAGCGAGCCCGCGGCCCCGTAGCCCGAGGCCACGCTGCTCTTGCCGATGTACAGCCCGATCAGGTGCTTGCCCACAGTGAAGAGTAGCGCCGTGACCGCCGCCCCCACCCACACGTCGCGCCACTGCACCTTGGCGCGCGGCATGATCTTGTAGATCATCGCGAAGATCGCCGTCACCATCGCGAAGCTGAAGACGAAGTTGACGGCCTGCGCCGTTGTCTCCCACGCTCCGAACACAGGCGACCACCACTTGCCCAGGGCCGCGAGCGCCGCACTCGCCACCAGCGACACCATCAGCAAAAAGCCGATGCCCATGATCATGCTGAACGACAGCATCCGCACGCGCAGCATGTTGAACAGCCCCTTGTTCTTGGCGCGGGCCGGCGCGCGCCAGATGCGGTCGAGCGCGTCCTGCAGTTCGCCGAAGACGGTGGTGGCGCCCAGCACCAGCAGCCCGATGCCGATCACCGTGGCGACGATGCCTTCGGCCGGCTTGTTGACGGCCTTCAGCATGCCCTGCACCGCAGCCGCACCCTGCTCGCCCATCAGGCCCGAGAGCTGCGCGAAGATCTCGCCGCGCGCGGCCTCCTGCCCGAAGACCAGGCCGGCCACCGCAATCACGATCAGCAGCAGCGGTGCAATGGAGAACACTGTGTAGTAGGCCAGCGCGGCGCCCATGCTCGGGGCGTAATCGTTCGACCAGGAGTTGAAGGCCCGCTGGCAGAGATCGAAGAGTGCGCGCAGTTGCTTGACCATGCTGAAGTGTCCCTGTGGAATCGCCCGGCGCCATGTCGATCCGGCGCCCGGCATGTTGAAAGCGTGCCTACGATAATCGCTCCACATGCACCCGTCTCCCCCCGCTGCCCAGCCCCAGTCGCCACGCGACCTTTTTGTTTCATTCACCTGGCTCGCGTTGCAGGGCTTCGGCGGTGTGCTCGCCATCGTCCAGCGCGAGATGGTCGAGAAGAAGAAATGGCTCACGCCCGAGCAGTTCCTCGAAGACTGGGCCGTGGCGCAGGTGATGCCGGGTCCCAACGTGATCAACCTCGCTCTGATGATCGGCGACCGCTACTTCGGCTTGCGCGGCGCACTCGCCGCCCTGGCGGGCATGTTGACCATTCCGCTGGTCGTCATCCTTGCGCTGGCCGTGCTGTATGCGCACTTCGCCGGCAACCCGCAGGTGGCGGCCGCGCTGCGCGGCATGGGCGCGGTGTCGGGCGGACTGATTGCCGCGACCGGTATCAAGCTGGTGCCGCAGTTGCGCAAGCATCCGCTGGGCTTTGCAACCTGCCTCTCCTTCATGGCGCTGGTGTTCGTGGCCATTGCGGTGTTCAAGATCCCGCTCGGATGGGTGCTGCTGGTGGTCGGTGGCGTCGCCTGCGTGTGGACCTGGAAGAAGATCGCGCCATGACCATCACGATGCAATGGCACGACTGGCTGGCCCTGTTCGGTCAATACGCGCTGCTGTCGCTGCTGTCGATCAGCGGCGCCATCACCACGGTGCCCGACATGCACCGCTACCTCGTAGTCCAGCACAGCTGGCTCACCGATGCGCAGTTCAGCTCCTCCATTGCCATCGCGCAAGCCGCGCCCGGCCCCAACGTGCTGTTCGTGGCGCTGATGGGCTGGAACGTCGGGCTCAACGCGGGCGGCGGCATCGGCGCCGGGCCCTCGGCCTGGCTGCTCGGCTTCTTCGGGCTGATGCTCACCATGGTCGGCATCATGCTGCCGAGCACCACCCTCACCTACTTCGCCACGCGCTGGGGCCACCGCAACCGCACGCGCCGCGAGGTGCGCGCCTTCAAGCAGGGCATGGCGCCCGTGGTGGTGGGCCTGCTGATCGCCACCGGCTGGGTGCTGGCGGCGGGAAACCATGCCGGCAATGCGCCTGCCTGGCACCTGTGGCTGCTGACCGGCGTTTCCGCCCTTATTGTCTGGCGCACGCGCATTCACCTGCTCTGGCTGCTCGGCGCCGGGGCGGCGCTGGGCGCCGTGGGCTTCGTCTGATCCTTCGTCTCATCTATTTCTTCTTCAGGAACACTCGACATGTCGCAACTCCGCCCGCTCGGCCGCTCCGGCCTCCTGGTTTCCCCGCTCGCCTTCGGCGGCAACGTGTTCGGCTGGACCGTCGACGAAGCGGCGTCGTTCAAGCTGCTCGATGCCTGGCTGGATGCGGGCTTCAACTTCGTGGACACCGCGGACGTGTATTCGGCATGGGTGCCGGGCCACACCGGCGGCGAGTCGGAGACGATCATCGGCAAGTGGCTCAAGCACAGCGGCAAGCGCAATCGCGTGGTGCTGGCCACCAAGGTCGGCAAGCCGATGGGCGAAGGCAAGGTGGGCCTGGCGCCCAAGTACATCCGCGAAGCGGTCGAGGCCTCGCTCAAGCGCCTGCAGACGGACTACATCGACCTCTACCAGTCGCACGACGACGATGCCGGCACGCCTCTCGAAGAATCGCTCGGCGCCTTCGACGACCTGATCAAGGAAGGCAAGGTGCGCGCCATCGGCGCCTCGAACTACAGCGCACCGCGGCTGGCCGAGGCGCTCGACGTGTCGGAACGCCTGGGCATCGCCCGCTATGAAAGCCTGCAGCCGCTGTACAACCTGTACGACCGCGCCGTGTTCGAAGATGCGCTGGAGCCGCTGTGCATCAAGCGCGAAGTGGGCGTGATCAACTTCTACGCTCTGGCCGCCGGCTTCCTCACGGGCAAGTACCGCACCGAGGCCGATGCCGCCAAGAGCGCGCGCGGCGCCAACACCACGAAGAAGTACCTCAACGAGCGCGGCCTGCGCATCCTCGACGCACTCGACAAGGTGGCCCAGCAGTACAACGCCAAGCCGGGCCAGGTCGCCATCGCCTGGCAGATCGCTCGGCCGGGCGTGACGGCGCCCATTGCCAGCGCCACCTCCATCGCGCAGCTCGAAGAGCTCGTGGTCGCGACGCAGCTGAAGCTCGACGCGGGCACCATCGAGATGCTCGACCGCGCCAGCGCCGAAGCAAAACACGCTGCCTGAGCGGCTCCCGGCGATGAGCGTGTTCGACACCATTGCAGCGCCCGCACTCGAGCACTTCGTCGACCTGCGCGTCGAGGTGGGCGTGCCGCAGGTGCTGGGCAACAGCCCGCGCGGACTGCGCCGCGTGGTGCCGATCACGGGTGGCGAAGCCATCGGCCACGGCTGGCGGGCGCGCGTGCTGCCGGGCGGCAGCGACTTTCAGCTGATAGTGAGCGACACGCTTTCCGAGCTCGACGCGCGCTACGGCCTGGAGACCGATGCCGGCGATATGGTCTACGTGCAGAACCATGCGATGCGTTCGGCCTCGCCCGAGGTGATGGGCAAGCTGCTGCGCGGCGAGACGGTCGATCCGTCGCAGGTGTACTTCCGCTGCAGCCCGCGCTTCGAGACCGCCTCGCCTTCGCTGAAATGGATCAACGAGCGCATGTTCGTCGGCGCCGGTGTGCGCCACCCGGCCGAGGTGGTGATGCGCTTCTTTGCGCTGGTCTAGCTGCTAGCCGTCGACCGGATTCATCGGCGTCGCAAGAATGCGCTGGTAGAAGGCCACGTCGAGCCAGCGGCCGAACTTGAAACCGGCCTGCCGCACCGTGCCCGAATGCTCGAAGCCCAGGCGCTCGTGCAGCGCGATGCTGCCGGCGTTGGCTGCATCGATGGCACCGACCATCACATGCACGTCGCGCGCGATGGCCTCGGCAATGATCGCTTCCATCAGCGTGCGGCCCAGGCCCTCGCCGCGGTGCGCGCTGTCGACATAGACCGAGTGTTCCACCGTGTACTTGTAGGCGGGAAAGGCACGGAACGTGCCGTAGCTGGCGAAACCCAGCAGCTTGCCGGCATCGTCCACGGCACCGATCACGGGAAAGCCGTTGGCGCGCTTGGTGGCGAACCACGCGACCATGTTCTCTGGCGTGCGCGGCTTGTAGTCGTACAACGCGGTGGAAGTGACGATGGCCTCGTTGAGGATGGCCAGGATCGCGGCGGAGTGCGCTTCTTCTGTGCAGGGGATGAGACGCATGGTGTCCTCGTTGAAATTTCGTTCAATATAGGAGAATAATAATCTCATATGAGAAACGATTCATCTCCCGCCGACACGCCCGGCCAGAACATCGACATGCTCATCGCCACCCGGCTGCTGGCGCTGAGGCAGGCGCAAGCACTGAGCCTCGCGGAGCTGGCTGAGCGTTCGGGCGTGAGCAAGGCCATGATTTCCAAGGTGGAGCGTGCGCAGAGCAGCCCCACGGCCGTGTTGCTGGGCCGGCTGGCCGCCGGGCTCGGGGTGCCGCTGGCGCAGCTGCTGACGGAAGAGAAAGAGCAGCCACAGCGCCTGCGCACGCGCGCCGAGCAGGAGGTCTGGCGCGACCCGAAGGCCGGCTACCTGCGGCGGCAGGTCGCCGAGCGTCATGCGGGCAGCGGCGTCGAGTTGGTCGAGGTCGAGCTGCCGCGCTCGGCGCAGGTCGACTACCCGCGCTGGAGCGGCAAGCCCTACCGGCAATGCCTCTGGATGCTCGAAGGCGCGCTGCGGGTGGACTACGGCGACGAGCGCTTCGAACTCGCACCGGGCGACTGCCTCGACTTCGGCGTGGACCGGCCGCTGGTCTTCAAGGCGCTGGGGCGCACCGCCTGCCGCTATCTGCTGGCGGCAAGCCCGGAGTAGCCGCACGCGCAGGGTAGGCAAGCTCCGACACGCACTGGCGGTCGACGCCTGTGCGGCGCCTGCCACCCCTCGGGATACTGCAAGGCATCTCAGCTTCAGAGGAACGACGATGTCATTCGCGCTCTACATGATCGGTTTCGTGATCTTCCTGGGCGGCCTCATCTGGGGCGCCTCCGTCGCCGGCGTGCCGACGCTCTACATCGGCATCGGGGCGGTGATCCTGCTGGGGATCGGCATCTTCAGCGCGGTGAGCCGCACGCGTGGCAAGGATCCGTCCTGAGCGGACGGGTGCATCCAGCAGGTTCACACAGGCTTCACGCCGCGCGCACATGGCGTAGCTAACTTCGCATGCGCACCGCAGACCGCGGTGCGCATCGAATCCAGTTGGCTGCCCCATGCACACTTCTTCCAGCTTCTTTTCTCCCCTCGCCTCCTCATCCTGCACAGCGCCCCAGCCGGCCCCGGCTCCGGCAGCAAGCCCCGGCAACATCAAGGTCGACCTTCTCGTCGTGGGCGCGAGCTTTGCGGGCCTGGCCTGTGCCCGGGCCGCGGCCCTTGCAGGTCTCAGCGTGATGGTGCTGGAGAAGAAGACCACCGCCGGCGCCAAGCTGCACACCACCGGCATCATCGTCAAGGACGCGGTCGACAGCGTGCCGTGGCTGGCCGAAGTGCCACCCGCGCTAGTGCGCCGCATCGAAGGCGTGCGGCTCTATGCGCCCAACATGCGCCACGTCGACCTGCACGCGCCGGGCTACTGGTTCTGGGCCACCGACGCGCCCGCCCTGCTCGACTGGATGGTCGGCTCGGCCCGCGCCAGCGGCGTCGACGTGCGGCTGGGCACGCTGTTCGAGCAGGCGCTGTGGCTCAACGGCCGGTGGGAAGTGCCGGTGACGCAAGGGCCCTGCATCACGGCCACCTACCTCGTGGGCGCTGACGGCCCCCACTCGCGCGTTGCCAAGGCCCTGGGCCTGTCGCGCAACACGCGCTTCCTCTACGGCATCGAGCACGAGTACCAGGGCGCGCGTATGGCGCCCGGCCTGCTGCATTGCTTCATCGACCGCAAGCTCGCGCCCGGCTATATCGGCTGGGCGCTCGACGGGGTCGGCGTGAGCCAGATCGGGCTGGCGCGCCGCATGGTGCACAACAGCGCGGGCGCGCTGAAGCTCGATCCGCTGCTGCGCAAGATTGCCTCGGTGGTCACGCCCGGCGACGCCCCGCCGGTCGCGGTGCGTGCGGGAATGATCCCGTGCGGCGGCGTGCTGCCGGTGGTGGCGCGCGAGCGGGCCCTGCTGGTGGGCGATGCGGCGGGCATGGTGTCGCCGGTGACTGCCGGCGGTATCCACACAGCGCTGCTGCACGGGGAGCGCGCGGGCGAGGCCGTAGCGCGCTTCGTGCGCGGCGAGGCCGGCGACCCGGCCACGTGGTTCGTTCGTGGCTACCCGGGCTTCCGGCTCAAGCGCGCGCTGCGCTGGGCCTTCGACCATTTCCAGAGCGACTGGATGTTCGACCACCTGCTGGGCACGCCGCAGATGCGGCGGGTGGCGGAGCTCATCTACTTCCACCGCAAGGGTGGATCGCTGCCCAAAAGCTAAAAGAGACGGCGCTCAGGCGCCGCGCTGGCGCATCGCCTCGTAGAGGCACACGCCACTGGCCACCGAGACATTCAGACTCTCGACCGCACCGGCCATCGGAATGCTCACCAGCTCGTCGCAGGTCTTGCGCGTGAGCTGCCGCATGCCTTCGCCTTCGGCGCCCAGCACCAGCGCCAGGGGGCGCTTGAAGTCGCTCTGGTAGATGGTGCCCGGGGCATCGTCGCTGGTGCCCACGCACCAGATGTTGCGTTCCTTGAGTTCGTTCAGGGTACGCGCGAGGTTGGTGACCATGAAGTACGGCACCGTCTCGGCCGCGCCGCTCGCCACCTTGGCCACGGTGGCGTTGATGCCGGCCGCGTGGTCCTTGGGGGCGATGACCGCATGCGCGCCGGCGCCGTCGGCCACGCGCAGGCAGGCGCCGAGGTTGTGCGGGTCGGTCACGCCGTCGAGCACCAGCAACAGGGGCACGGTGCCGGCCTCTTCGAGGCCTTCGAGCAGTTCGTCGAGCGAGCGGACCTGAGCCACGGGTTCGACCCGTGCCACCACGCCCTGGTGGCCGTGGCTGCCGCTGAGCTTGGACAGCCGCAGGCCGTCGGCCTCGACCAGCCGCACACCGGCCTCCTGCGCACGCGCGATGAACTGTTTCATGCGCGCATCGCGCCGGCTGGCGTCGAACATCACTTCGAGCACCGATTTAGGCGCGGTCTTGATGCGCACGCCTACGGCATGGAAGCCGAAGATCACTTTGGGGGAAGACATCCCTGGATTATCCCTACCCCCGGGACCTGGCCATTTCGCGTGGTCAGGCGATCGGCAAACCACTGAGCGCGCGAGTGCGCTCGTCGTGCAGTTCCTGCACCGCCAGCGCGCTCGGATGCACCTTCGCACCGTTGCCCACGCTCTCCAGGTACTGACAGGCCGCATGGCCCTCAGCTGCCTTTTCGTAGCGCGCGATCCAGGCGTCGCGCGCAGGCAGCTTCTCGGGCGACACCGGCCATATGCCCGGCTGGGGCCGCATGTGTTCGCCGATGCCGATGCGCCAGGGCTTGGCACTCACCCGGGCACGAAAGCATTTCTGGTTGCGGCACATACGTGCGTAGACCTTGTCGACACCCATTGCATGAAAGCAGTCGGCCACCGCGGTGTCGGTCGGATCGAAGACATCGTGCATCGCCAGCACCCGGAAGCCTGCGGGCGTGCGGTAGATGCGCAGGTGCCAGTCGGGGTGCTGCTGCATGAAGCGCCCGATGCGCTCGGCCGCCCGCTTCTCAGGCGCGGGGTTGCCGCTGTGCTCGCCGCGCTTCTTGCGCTGGCCGATGACCCATGCCACGACGAACACCACGATGCCCGCGATCAGCCCGCCCAGCCAGGTCTTGGCGGCCCAGCCACCGACCACCCCGGCGATCAGCGCCGGCACCAGCGCAAAGCCGAACACGCTGCCGCGCAAGGGCTCCTCGAAGTCGATGTCGACGAACAGCACGTCGGGCGTGTTGAGGCAGCGCGCGCCGTAGGTGTTGCGCGTGATGACGGTGTCGCCCTGGCGCTCGACGATTTCCTCGCGGATCGGCATGCCGTCGGCGCCGTTGTAGGGCATCTTGCGTTCGCGGCGCTCGAGCTTCTCGCCCTTGTGGACGATTCGATCGAAGGCATCGCGCGTGCGCTGGTCGGCGTGCGCCTGCGCGGCCAGCGGGCTCTCGTCGGACCAGCCGAAGCGGCGCACGGTGAACTGCTTGCCGGCCACGCTCTCCTGGATACGGCCTTCGGCCCAGAACTGGGGAACGATCATCGACTCAAGCCTTTCCGGCAATCAACAACCAGGCCATGACCGCCGCCAGCACGATGATCAACGCCGGCAGCCATTTGTAGCCGTCGCCATGCACGCGGCCCGGTTCCTCCATCTGGCGGCGGGGCATGTGCTGGGTCAGGGGGCTGAAACTTCCCAGCGCCGGATCGTCATGGTTGTCGACCAGCCGCTTGGCCGCAGACAGGCTCAGGCCCGTGGCTTCGCGCGTGAGGCGGATGGCCTCGATCTTGTTGCCCTGCGCCAGGGCTGCGAGTGCGATGGAGGGCATGGAGGCGAAGCCGCGGTCCTGCATGGCGGCGGCGGGCGCACCGCGTCCGCTGGCTTCGCCTTCCCCCCGCTCCAGCCTGTCGGCGTAGCGATCGACAGCGTCCTTGGCCGACTTGAGGTCCACGCCCGTGCGGGCGCGCACGATCTTGATGGCCTCAATCATCCTGCCGCGCTGCAGCGCCAGGACGGCGTCGGGCGGAAGCTCCTCCATGAATATCTCCTGTGTGGCTGGCTATTTACTTATGTTTAATAGCTTATTGCGCTTGTCAGGCGGGCGCCAGAGCCACTTTTTCATTAAGTGCGACACGACCGGCCTCGATGGTGATGCGTCGCTCGCATCGGGCCGCGATGCCCCGGTCGTGGGTGACGAGCACGAGCGTGGTGCCGAGTTCGCGGTTGAGGTCGAACATCAGCCGCATCACCTGCTCGCCGGTGGCGAAGTCGAGGCTGCCGGTGGGCTCGTCGGCCAGCAGCAGCGCCGGTTGCACCACGAAGGCACGGGCCAGCGCCACGCGCTGCTGCTCGCCGCCCGAGAGCACCTTGGGGTAGTGCCCGAGCCGCTGGCCGAGGCCGACGCGGCCGAGCATTTCGGTGGCAGCCTTGCGCGCGTCCTTGCGGTTGGCCAGCTCCAGCGGCAGCATCACGTTTTCGAGCGCGCTCAGGTTGCCCAGCAGCTGGAAGCTCTGGAACACGAAGCCCACGCGCTGCGCGCGCACGGCGGCGCGCTCGTCCTCGTCGATGGCGAAGATGTCTGCGCCGGCGATGCGCACCGTGCCGCGCGTGGGCGTGTCCAGCCCTGCGATGATCGACAGCAGAGTGCTCTTGCCGGAGCCCGAGGCGCCGACGATGGCCGCGGTTTCCCGCGCGCCGAGGGTGAAATCGATGTCCTGCAGAATGTCCAGCGTGCCGGCCGAATCGGTGACGGACTTGAAGACATGCTCGACGGCGACAATTGCATCAGACGGGGGTTGGGACATGGAAAGGCTTTGGTTTTGAATCGACGTGACTTTATCTTGACCACCGCCGCGCTCGGCAGCGCGGGGCTATGGACGACCGCGGCGCAGGCCCAGGCTCAGGCCCAAGTACCGACGGCTGGCAAGCCGGTGATCCTGGTGCTCGGCGATTCGCTGAGCGCAGAGTACGGCCTCAAGCGCGGCGAAGGCTGGGTACCCTTGCTGGAAAAAAGGCTTGCGCAGCAGAAGATCGCGGCCACCGTGGTCAACGCCAGCATAAGCGGCGACACCAGCTCCGGCGGGCGCTCGCGCCTTGCTTCGCTGCTCACGCAGCACAAGCCCAGCCACGTGGTGCTGGAGCTCGGCGCCAACGACGCGCTGCGCGGCCTGCCGCTCTCGGACACCGAAAGCAACCTGATGCAGATCACCAAGGCCGCGCAGGCCGCGGGCGCGAAGGTGCTGATCGTCGGCATCCAGGTGCCGCCGAACTACGGCGGCGACTACACGCGGCGCTTCGAGGCGGTGTTCTCCAAGGTGGCGGGCGCGACCAAGTCCGCGCTCGTGCCCTTCCTGCTCAAGGGCGTGGCCGATGCGCCTGACGCGCTCTCGCTGTTCCAGGCCGACCGCATCCACCCGACGGCCGCGGCACAGCCGCAACTGCTGGACAACGTCTGGCCCGAGCTGCGCAAGCTGCTGCCGAAATAATCAAGAAAAAAGCCGCCGCAGGCGCAGGCCTGCGGCGGCTTCTTGATGGGTACGCCAGGAGCGGATCAACCGTTCTTGGTGGGCAACTCGGGCACCGTGGGTGGATCGCGTTCGAGCGAGGCCACGTCGGTTTCCGGATCTCCGGGGGCCAAGCCGTCGCTGCTCGGATTGAGTTTGCGGTTCGCCTTTTCCCGGAGCTTTTCTTCCTTCTTCTTCTTCTTGGCCAGCTCTTTCTGGCGCTTCTCGTAGCCGTAATTGGGTGTTGCCACTGCTTCTCCTTGGGCGAGGCAGTCAGGGTGACTGCGCGTGGCCTACTGTAAGCGATAACGGTGCAGTCCCAAGACGGTACCCACTGACGCTCCCAGAGAGTGAGAAGCGATTTTTTACATCCGCGCCAGCGCCTGCTGCAAGTCGGCGCGCAGGTCCTCCACGTCTTCGAGGCCGATCGAAAAACGAACGAGCGTGCCCTTGTAAGGCCAGCGTGCCACGGAGGCATCGCGCATCAAGCCGATGTCGTACGGCACCACCAGGCTGATGGGACCGCCCCACGAATAGCCGAGGCGGAACAGCTGCAGGCTGTCGCAGAAGCGGTCGACCTGCTCGGTGCTGTAGCGCTCGTCGAACACCACCGAGAACAGGCCTGCGGCCAGGTCGGTCTCGCCGCACAGCGCGCGCCAGTGCACGTGCCCGGGCGAGTCTTCGAGCGCGGGGTGCAGCACCTGCGCGATCTCGTCGCAGCCGTTGAGCCAGCCGGCCAACTCGCGCGCCGCGCGGTCGTGAGCGGCATAGCGCAACGCGATGCTGGGCAGCGAGCGCAGCAGCGTCTCTACGTCGCCCACGCCGATGCCGAAGCCCATGCGCATGTGCGTGAGCTTGAGCGCGCGGTGCAGCCGCTCGTCGCGCGTGATCACGCTGCCCATGAGCACGTCGCCGCCGCCGCTCGGGTACTTGGTGAGCGCGTGCACCGAGATGTCGACGCCCTGCCCGCTGTCGTTGAAATCGAAAGGCGCAAAGGCCAGGCCCGCGCCCCAGGTGTTGTCGAGCGCGGTCATCACGCCGCGCGCGCGGCAAACGTTCACGAGCGCAGGCAGGTCGGGAAACTCCATCGTCACCGAACCCGCCGCCTCGACCCAGACCAGCCGCGTGCGGTCCGACAGCTTGGCCGCGAGGTCGACCGGATTCATCGCGTCGTACATGCGATGGGTAATGCCGAAATTCGCCAGCTCGCCGGTGGCCAGCGCCTTGTTGGGGCCGTAGGCGTTGTCGGGAATCAGCACCTCGTCGCCGGTCTTGAGGAAGGCGAACGACACCAGCGAGATGGCCGCCAGCCCGCTGGGCACGAGCAGGCATTCGGTGCCGCCTTCGAGCGTGGCCAGGCGCTCTTCGAGCGTGAAGGTGGTGGGCGTGCCGTGCAGGCCGTAGGTGTAGCCGGCCTTGGTGCGCCAGTCGCGCGCGCGCATGGCGGCCACGTCGGCGAAGAACACGGTCGATGCCTTGAACACGCCGGGCTGCGGCGCGGCGAAGGTGGCTGGCGGAACGTAGGGGTGGTGGATCAGGGTCGTGGAAGGCTTGCTCATGGAGCGATGCTAGCGCGAGCGCCGCATCCGGGGATTTCGCGGACGCGGTGATTGCGCCGCGTGGCGGCTCGGCAGACACTTCCCGCGTCATGCAGCTGACCCGACCACCCTCCCCCCATCTGCGGCCCTTTGTGCGGCTCCTGTGGGCCTCCGCGCCCGATGAGCCGCACGAGGGACGGCCGGGCGCGCGCGAACACGTGCTGCCCACGGGTGGCATGCACCTCGTGTTCCGGCTTTCGGGGCCGCCCTTGCGCCTGTTCCAGGACGATGCCGATGCGCGGGGCTTCACGGTGGGCCATGCCATGGTGGGCGGAGCCCGCTCGGCGTTCTTCGTGCGCGACGTGTCGGTGCAAACACGCTCGGTGGGCGCCATGCTGCAGCCGGGTGCGGCCAAGGCGCTGCTCGGTGTACCCGAGGACGCGCTGGCCGACCGCCACACATCGCTGGACGCGCTCTGGGGCGCGGACGCTGACTTCGCGTTAGAGCAGTTCCACGGCACCGACTCGCTGGCGCGGCAACTAGCGATCGCCGATGCCCTGCTGGGCGCACGCCTCGCCGCCTCCGCCATGCACGGACTGCATCCTGCGGTGGCGCAGGCACTGGCCAGCATGGCAAGCGCGAGCGCCCGTGACGACGATGCGCAGGCCGGCGCCATCCGCGAACTGGTGAAGCAAAGCGGCTACAGCCACCGGCGCTTCATCGCGCTGTTCCGCGGCATGACCGGCCTGGCGCCCAAGCAGTACGCGCGCATGCTGCGCTTCGACCGCGTGATCGGGCAGTTCGCCATGGACCCCACCCAGCCCTGGGTCGATCTGGCGCTGCAGGCCGGCTACAGCGACCAGGCGCACTTCAACCGCGATTTCCTGGCCATCGCCGGCATGTCGCCGCAGGCGTACCGGCGGGCAGCGCCAGCATCGTCCCGGCATGTGCGAATCTGACTACGAGCCCGCAGGTCAAATTTGTTCAAGACCTGAAAAGCAACGGTCGCCAGAATCGCAGCCGTCTCATCAACCCGACTGGACAAGAGCATGGCCATCCACGAACTGTTTCCGTACCTCTGCGTCCACGATGCCGGCGCAGCCATCGAGTTCTATTGCAAGGTCTTCGAAGTGAAGGAAATCTTTCGCCTGACCGAGCCGAGCGGCCGCATCGGCCATGCGGAGCTGGACTTCAACAATGGCGCGATCCTGATGATCTCGGACGAATTCGCCGAATTCAACATCCACAGCGCAAAGACGCTGGGCGGCACGGCCGTCACGCTGCACCTGCACGTGGACGATGCCGACGCGGTGGTGGCGCGCGCGGTCGCCGCGGGCGCCACGTTGAACATGGCGCCGCAAGATCAGTTTTATGGGGAACGTTCCGGCGTCTTCCACGACCCCTTCGGCCATCGCTGGAACGTGGGGCACAGCATAGAGAAGCTGACGCCGGAAGAAATGCAGCGGCGCTACACCGCGATGCTCAGCGACGCCGGGTGAGCCGGCGGCGCTGCTTATTGCCGAAGGGTCGGCCGATGGATCAGACCGACCACTTCTCGATCAGCTTCTCGGCGCCCATGGAGTCGTAGCCTTCGAAGGGCTGGTGGATCCACGGGTTGGTGGCAAGGAATTCCACCTGGTAGTCGGGCGTGAAGGTCGACAGTGCCTTGGTCCAGATCACCGCGCTGCGCAGCTCGGTGATGGGCGGGTAGTTGTTGCGCAGCATGTCCATCACGGCATGCAGCGTGTGGCCCGAGTCGGCCAGGTCGTCCACCAGCAGCACGCGGCCGGCAATCTCGCCCTTGGGCGTGGTGATGAAGCGGGCGATGTCGAGGTGACCCTGCACCGTGCCAGCGTCGGCGCGGTACGAGCTGGTCGACATGATCGCCAGCGGCTTATCGAAGATGCGCGAGAGCACGTCGCCAGGGCGCATGCCGCCGCGCGCCAGGCACAGGATGGTGTCGAACTGCCAGCCCGACTGATGCACCTTGATCGCGAGCTTTTCGATCAGGTTGTGGTACTCGTCGTAGCTGACGTAGAGATGCTTGCCGTCTTCGGTCAACATGGTTCTTCTTTTCCTCTTCAGTCGGCCAGGTAGGGGTGGCGCATCATGATCGTGTGGTCGCGGTCGGGGCTGGTCGACACCATGTGGATCGGCACGCCGGTGACCTGCTCGATGCGCTGCAGGTACAGGCGCGCATTGATCGGCAGCTTGTCGTACTGCGTGACGCCGACGGTGCTTTCGCTCCAGCCTTCGAGGGTTTCGTAGATCGGCGTGCAGCGCTCGATCTCGTCAGCGCCCATCGGCAGGATGTCGGTGATTTCGCCGTCGAGCTCGTAGCCGGTGCACAGCTCGAGCTTTTCGAGGCCGTCCAGCACGTCGAGCTTGGTGATGCACAGGCCCGACAGGCCGTTGACCTGCGCCGAGCGCTTGAGCAACGCGGCGTCGAACCAGCCGCAACGTCGGCTGCGACCGGTGGTCACGCCCTTTTCGGCGCCCACGGTGCTCATGTGGTAGCCCGGGGTGCCGGGCGTGGCCCAGTCGAGTTCGGTGGGGAACGGACCGCCGCCCACGCGCGTGCAGTAGGCCTTGGTGATGCCGAGGATGTAGTGCAGCATGCCCGGGCCCACGCCCGAACCGGCAGCGGCATTGCCGGCCACGCAGTTGCTGGAGGTGACGTACGGGTAGGTGCCGTGGTCGACGTCGAGCAGCGTGCCCTGTGCGCCTTCGAACAGCAGGTTGGCGCCGTTCCTGTGCGCGTCGTTCAGCTCGCGCGAAACGTCGGCCATCATGGGCTTGAGCAGTTCGGCGTGCTTCATCGCTTCGTTGAAGACTTCGTCGAAGTCGATGGCCGGGGCGCTCAGCACCTGCGTCAGCACGTGGTTGTGCAGGTCGAGCAACACGCGCAGCTTGGTCGCGAAACGCTCGGGGTGCTTCAGGTCCTGCACGCGCAGCGCGCGACGGGCGATCTTGTCTTCGTAGGCAGGGCCGATGCCGCGGCCGGTGGTGCCGATCTTCTCGATTCCGCCCTTTTCGCGGTAGGCCTCGCGCGCGATGTCCAGCGCGGCATGGAACGGCAGGATCAGCGGGCAGGCCTCGCTGATGCGCAGGCGCGAACGCACCTCGACGCCAGCCTTCTCCAGCCCTTCGATTTCCTCGAACAGCTTGGCGGCCGACAGCACCACGCCGTTGCCGATGTAGCACTTGACGCCGGGCCGCATGATGCCGCTCGGGATCAGGTGCAACGCGGTTTTCACACCGTTGATGACCAGCGTGTGGCCCGCGTTGTGGCCGCCCTGGAAGCGGACCACGCCCTGGGCGCTTTCCGTCAGCCAGTCGACCAGCTTGCCTTTGCCCTCGTCGCCCCATTGGGTGCCAACGACGACCACGTTTCTTCCGGTGGTTACGCTCATGCTCGTTCCATTACTTCAAAAATTCAGATCGCTCGGACATTCCACTGGCCAGCTTGCTCGACGAGCTCGCGGTCGCAGTGGAATTCATCGATTTCGCTGCCATGGCCCGGCAGCACGCAGACTACCGTTTCGCCGGCCTTGCGCAATTGGGCAATTGCCTGACGCAGCCCGGCCGCGTCACTCCAGGGCGCGCGGATGGCGGCGCGCAGCGGGCGGGCCGGCAGCACGCCAACCAGTTCGCGCACGTCGAGGCTGAAGCCGACCGCCGGACGGTTGCGGCCGAACACGGCCCCCACTTCGTCGTAGCGGCCACCACGAACCAGCGAATCGGCCGCGCCGGGCACGTAGATGCCGAAGCGCATGCCGCTGTAATACGCATAGCCGCGCAGGTCTGCCAGGTCGAAGCTGATCTGGCGACCGGCCACGCCCTGCAAACCGGCGGCGAGCTGCTTCAGGTCGGCCAGGGCAGCACCCACGGCGGGCGTGCCTTTCAGGGCCTTGGCGGCCTCGTCGAGCACCGACGCGTCGCCGTACAGCTGGATGAGGGCACGCAGCCCCTCGCGCGAGGCGGCGGGGAAATCCTTGGTGAGCGATTCGAGTTCGCTCGCGTCCTTGGCGGCCAGCGCTGCATGCACCCGGGCCAGCGCGGCCGCATCGACCGGCACGCCAGCGAACAAGGCGCGCACGATGCGAGCATCGGCCAAGTCGACGATCACGCCGTCGCGCAGGCCGGCGGCATCGAGGCAGTCGAGCGCCAGCAGCAAGGTTTCGATGTCCGCTTCGAGACCGGCATGGCCGTAGATCTCGGCGCCGAACTGCAGGGGCTCACGGGTGGCGTGCGGGCGATCAGGCCGGGTGTGGAGCACCGGACCGCAATAGCACAGGCGGGCAACACCGTCACGGTTCAGCAGGTGGGCATCGATGCGCGCCACCTGGGGGGTGGTGTCGGCACGCAGGCCCATGCTGCGGCCGGAAAGCTGGTCGACAAGCTTGAAGGTTTGGAGATCGAGCGCCTCGCCGGTGCCCGAGAGCAGCGATTCGAGATGCTCGAGCAGCGGCGGCATCACCAGCTCGTAGCCATAGCCACGGGCGGTATCGAGCAGCTGGCGTCGAAGTTCTTCGATGTGGCGCGCCTCGGAGGGCAGCACATCGGCAATGTGATCCGGGAGGACCCAGGCGGACATGGGGATCGGGGGCGTGGTTAAACCGGGATTCTACCGGGACCGCGACCAGCCCAAGACTAGGCCAGGATCCAGAGCAGTATCAAACCCAGCAGGATGCTGCAAAGTCCGAAGAAACGAAGCTGGCCGTCGCGCAGCTGCATGAGCTGCCCGAAGCCGCGCCGCCACCCTCCCGGCGAGACGAAAGGCAGGATGCCTTCGATCACCAGGACGAGCGCCAATGCGCTCCAGAAAGTGTCGGCGCTCACGGCTCCTGGCGAAGAATCAACGACGAGACGCGTTGGTGGTCGAGCCCGAGCCTTGCATGGCGCGGAAGAAGTCCGACGACGGGTCGAGCACCATCACGTCGCTCTTCTTGTTGAAGCTCTGCTTGTAGGCATCGAGGCTTCGGTAGAACTGCGCAAACTGCGGATCGCGGCCGAAGGCTTCGCTGTAAGCGGAAGCGGCCTGGGCATCGCCCTCGCCCTTGATCTTCTGGGCGTCGCGGTAGGCGTTCGCCACGATCACCTCGCGTTGGCGATCGGCATCGGCGCGAATCTTTTCGCCTTCAGCCGTACCGGTCGAACGCAGCTCGTTGGCCACGCGCTTGCGCTCGGCTTCCATGCGGCGATAGACCGATTCAGTGATGGCTTCCACGTAGTCGACACGCGTGATGCGCACGTCGACCACGTCCACGCCCCAGGGCTTGGCACCCTTCACCACCGACAGCACTTCGCGCTGCACGTCGGCCATGAGGGCTTCGCGGCGCACCGAGATCAGGTCGCGCACGGTGCGCTTGTTGATGTTCTCCTGGAACGCATTGCGCACCACGCGGTTGAGCTGCATTGCACCGGCGTTCTCGTCGAGGCCGACGTTACGGATGTAGGCCTGCGGGTCGGAGATGCGCCAGCGCACGTACCAGTCGATCACCACGCGCTGCTTCTCGGCGGTGAGCATGGGCTCGGTGTCCACGCTCGACAGAGTCAGCAGGCGCTTGTCGATGTACGACACGTTCTGGAACGGCGGCGGCAGCTTGAAGTTCAGGCCGGGCTCGGTAATGACCTGCTTGATCTGGCCGAGGGCATAGACCACGCCGAACTGGCGCTGGTCGACCACGAAGAGGGTCGAGCTTGCCAGCACGAGCAGCACGAGGATCGACGTAGCGATGAATCCGATTCTGTTCATATTCTTTCGGGCCTTTCTCAACGCACGTCGCGGTCACGCGAGCGGCCATCGCGGCCACGCACATCGGTCGTCGCGGGGGCCACCGGGATCACCGAGGACTGGGCCGGCGCGGTGCCGGCAACGTTGGGACTGGCCGCATCGACCGGGGTAGCCGCGGCGGCGCCGCTGTTGCCGCTCATCTGCATGAGCTTGTCGAGTGGCAGGTACAGCAGGTTCGAGCCCTGCTTGCTGTCGACCAGCACCTTGGTCGTGCTGGCGTAGATCTGCTGCATGGCGTCGGTGTACATGCGGTCGCGCGTCACCTGCGGGGCTTTCTGGTATTCAGCCAGCACCGCGCTGAAGCGGCCTGCATCACCCTGGGCCTGCGCCACGATCCGCGCCTTGTAGGCCTCGGACTCCTCCTTCAGGCGCGAAGCCGTACCAGTGGCGAGCGGCACCACGTTGTTGGCATAAGCCTGCGCATCGTTCTTGGTGCGCTCGCGCTCCTGGCCAGCCTTGAGCACGTCGTCGAACGCGGCCTGCACCTGCTCGGGCGGACGCACGCCGCCCTGCTGCAGGTTGATGCCGACGACTTCGACGCCGATCTTGTAGCGGTCGAGGATGGTCTGCATCAGCGCACGCACGCGCGGTGCGATCTGGTCGCGCTCTTCGGCCAGCGCGGCGTCCATCTTCATCTTGCCTACCACCTCGCGCACGGAGGTCTCGGCCACCTGCACGACGGTGTCGGCGGGCGACTTGCTCTCGTAGAGCCAGGCGCGCGGGTCGCTCAGGCGGTACTGCACGGCGAACTTGATCTCGACGATGTTCTCGTCTTCGGTCAGCATGGCCGATTCGCGCAGGCCGGTGGAGCGCACGATGGCATCGCGGCCCACGTCGGCGGAGCGGATCTGCGTGGTCACCACCACTTCGTGGCGCTGAATGGGATACGGCAGGCGCCAGTTGAAGCCTGCACCCACGGTGCTCTTGTAGCTGCCGAACTGCGTGACGACGGCCTGCTGGCCTTCGTTCACGATGAAGAAGCCGGTGCCGAGCCAGATCAGGACGGCCACTGCGGCCACGAGGCCTAGGCCGAATCCTGCGTTTTTCATGTCGGGCCTGTAGCCGTTGCCACCACCGCCGCTGCTGCCGCCGTTGGGACGGTTGCCGCCACCCTTGCCGCCGAAGAAGCCACCGAGCTTGCGATTGAGGTCGCGCCAGAGTTCGTCGAGGTCGGGCGGGCCCTGGTTGGGGCCTTGTCCGCGGGGACGGTTGTCGTTGCTGTTGTTGTTGCCCGGAGGCGGGGGCGTCGGTGCGCCGGGGGGATTGGCATCGGGGGGGCGGTTGCCGGCCGGGCGGTCGCCGTTGGAGGACGACGGTTCGTCGCCGCGCCCCCATCGGCCATCGTTCAGGTTGAACATGCCCAGAAACCCTCTCCGCGCTGGCTTTGAATTCATTCGCTTCGTTCTCTTGTCAGTGGCGGGATTGTGCCCAATCAATCGGCTGCATCGTGCAATTCAGCGTTTGCCCCAGGGGTCATCGTATCGGCTACAGAGCCCGACTGCCGGGCGAGCTCGGTGCGCAGCAGCGGCACGCCCTCGCCGCTCTTGGCGCTGAGGAAGATGCGGGGAACCTGCACGCCGTCGATTTCCATCTCGTCCTGCAGATGCAGCGGATGTTGCGCGCTTTCAAGGGCGTCGAGCTTGTTGAATACCAAAAGCTGCGGAACGGTGTCGGCACCGATCTCGCGCAGCACCGCCTGCACCTCGGCCATCTGCTCGGGGTAATGCGGGTTGGAGGCGTCGATCACGTGCAGCAGCAGGTCGGCGTCGACCGCCTCCTGCAGCGTGGCCTTGAAGGCATCGACCAGGCCGTGCGGCAGGTCGCGGATGAAGCCCACGGTGTCGGAGATCGATACCTGCCGCCTCCGTCCATCTTCGGTATTGCCCAGGTAGAGGTTGCGCGTGGTGGTATCGAGCGTGGCGAACAGCTGGTCGGCCGCATAGGCGCGGGCCTTGACCAGCGCATTGAACAGCGACGACTTGCCCGCGTTGGTGTAGCCCACCAGGGAGATGTTGAAGGTCTCGCGGCGCTCGCGCTGGCGGCGCTGCGTGCCGCGCTGCTTCTGCACCTTGGCGAGACGCTCGCGTGTGCGCTTGATCGACTCGCTGATCATCCGGCGGTCGAGCTCGATCTGCTTTTCACCCGGGCCGCCGCGCACCCCGGCGCCGCCGGTCTGGCGCTCCAGGTGGGACCAGCGACGGACCAGCCGCGTGCTGAGGTACTGCAGGCGAGCCAGCTCGACCTGCAGCTTGCCTTCGTGCGAACGCGCGCGCTGGGCGAAGATCTCGAGGATGAGGAAGGTCCGGTCGTAGACGGCAACGTCGAGCTGGCGCTCGAGGTTGCGCTGCTGCGCGGGGCTCAGGGCCTGGTCGAAGATGACCTCGCTCGCCCTGTACAGGGCAGCCAGCTCCTTGATTTCTTCGGCCTTGCCGCTGCCAACGAACAATGCCGCATCGGGCGCCTTGCGCTTGCACGCAAGACGGGCGACGGGCGTCAGGCCCGCGGTCTGCGCAAGCAGGCCGAGTTCCTCGAGTTCGCTGTCGAAATGGGGCAGCCCGAAATCGACGCCGACGAGAACGGCGGCGCCTTCCTGGCGGGGGATCAGTTCAGACAAGCGGGATCAGAAATTGGGAAAAAGCGCGGCAGCAGAGCTGCCGCGCTCCGCGCGATCAGGCTGCGGCGTCGTCGTTCTCGGCAGCCGAGAAGTTGACGGCACGACCCGGCACGATGGTGGAAATGGCGTGCTTGTAGACCATTTGCGTCACCGTATTGCGAAGCAACACGACGTACTGGTCAAAAGACTCGATCTGGCCCTGCAGCTTGATACCGTTCACCAAATAAATGGAAACCGGCACGTGCTCACGACGCAGGGTGTTCAGAAACGGGTCTTGCAGAAGTTGCCCTTTATTGCTCACGATATTCTCCGTGTTCAAGAGTAGTTGTTGGAGAGATGACCTTAACACAGGGTTTCTGCGCTGCAGCAATCGGGGTCAAAAGCCTTGAGAAAATAACGGTTCTCAAAAGGCGGAACTTCCACTGCTGCTGCAACTCATTGGCCGCCATCGGCGGCCAAGCTCCCTCAATCGTCCTTGTCGGCAAATGGATTGTGCGAGCTCTTGAACTCGATGCGCAAGGGGGTACCCACAAGGTCGAATTCCTTACGGAAGCGCCCCTCGAGGAAGCGCTTGTAAGCGTCGGTGACATGCTCCAGCGAATTCCCGTGGATCACGATCACCGGCGGGTTCATACCCCCCTGATGCGCATAGCGCAGCTTGGGGCGGTACATGCCGCCACGCTTGGGCGCCTGGAACTGCACCGCCTCCAGCAGCAGGCGTGTCAGCACAGGGGTCGACATCTTGCGCGTGGCCGACTTGTGGGCCTGCGCAATCGCCTGCCACACCGGGCCCAGGCCCTGGCGCTTGATGGCCGAGATGAAATGCAGCGCCGCGAACTTCAGGAACGGCAGCCGGGTCTCGATCTGCCGCTGGATCTGCTCGCGCTGGTAGCTGTCGACCGCGTCCCACTTGTTGATGGCGATCACCACCGCGCGGCCACTCTCGAGGATGTAGCCGGCAATGTGCGCATCCTGGTCGGTCACGCCCTGCGTGGCGTCGAGCAGCAGCAGCACGACATTGGCCGACTCGATGGCCTGCAGCGTCTTGACCACCGAGAACTTCTCGATCGCCTCGAACACCCTGCCCTTGCGGCGCAGGCCGGCCGTGTCGATCAGCTCGAAGCGCTGGCCGTTTCGCTCGAAAGGCACGGAGATGGCGTCGCGCGTGGTGCCCGGCATGTCGAAGGCCACCAGGCGCTCTTCACCCAGCCAGGTGTTGATCAACGTGGACTTGCCCACATTGGGCCGGCCGGCCACGGCCAGCTTGATCGGCTTGTTGACCTCGTCCTCGTCCGTCTCGTCGTCGGGATCAGGCAGGTTCAGCGGCTCCAGCGCAAGCTCGACAAGGTCGCGCATGCCCTGCCCGTGCGCAGCCGACACGCCATGCACGTCGCCGAAGCCGAGTTCGTAGAAGTCGACCAGCTTGGTGCCGTCGTGCATGCCCTCGGCCTTGTTGGCCGCCAGCACACAGGGCTTGCCAAGGCGGCGCAGTTCGTTGGCAATGTCGTGGTCTTGAGCCGAGAGGCCCTCACGGGCGTCGACCACGAAGATCACCACGTCGGCCTCGGCCACGGCCTGCCGAGTCTGCTTGGCCATTTCCTTGTAGATACCGCTGCCCGCGTCAGGCTCGAAGCCGCCGGTGTCAATCACGATGAACTCGTGCTTGCCCAGGCGGCCGTTGCCGTAGTGACGGTCGCGCGTGAGTCCGGCGAAGTCGGCGACGATGGCGTCGCGCGTCTGGGTCAGGCGGTTGAAGAGGGTCGACTTGCCAACGTTGGGCCGCCCGACCAGGGCCACGACCGGCTTCATGGCCGGCCTTTCGATGGCTCGGTATTCATGGTCGGGCCTTGGAAAAAGAAAGAAAAGTTATTCAGGGCGATAGCCAAAAACGCCACCCTTGGCAGTCACCACCACGACCGTGTTGCCGGCCAGTACCGGCGTGACGGTGATGGCCGAGCCATCCGGCGTGATGCGATTGAGCAGCGCACCGTCTTCGCGCGAGACGAAATGCAGCGTGCCGGTGTCTTCGCCGACGATCAGTGAACGGCCCACGGCCAGCGGTGCGGTGAGGTTGCGACTCTTGAAACGGCTCATCTGCCAGGCGCGTTCACCATCGGCACGGCGCCAGGCCACGACGCTGCCGTCGGACTCGGTGCCGTAGACAAAACCGCTGTCGCCGCTGACGCCGTCCGCGCCCGAAGCCGGCTTGCTCCAGACCAGCGAACCTCGCACGGTCTCGACGCAGCCGACGCTGGCGTAGTAAGCGCGGGCGCAAACCGTGTCTCCAAAGCGGCTCACGCTACCGGTCAGGTCGACCAGGCGCTCCACGTCGTTGGTGCCGCGCGGAGCCGCAATGGGCGACTCCCAGCGCGAAGTGCCGTTGGCGGGGTTGATGCCAACCAACCGGCCGCCGATGCCGGCCACCAGCGTGTCGCCCACGGCGATGAGTACGCCCGACTTGCGCAGCACCAGGTTTTCTCCGGCGCGCTGCTGAATCCAGAGGCGACGGCCGCTCTGGCCGTCCCAGGCGCTGATGCTGCGGTCGGCGGTCTGCACGAACACGCGGCGGCCTGCCACCAGCGGTGCGGTGAAAGCCTGGGCCGAGAGCTTCTGCTTCCACAGGACCTTGCCGTTCTCGATGGCGACCAGCTCGTTGCTGGTGGTGACGACCGCAGCCATCGACCCGTCGCTGCCGACACCTGCAGCCAGTGGGGCACCGGCACTGACGCGCCAGGTTTCGCGGCCGGCGCGGGCGTCGATGGCGACCACCGTGCCGTCACTGCCAGCCACGGTAACCGTGTCGCCGCTGACGTCGGTGCTGAGCGGGAACTGGACATCGGGGATGCGCACAGTCCAGGCCTGGCGCACGCCCATCAAGGCCGGGTTGGCAGGCAGCTCGGCCGGCTTCGGCTTGCTGGTGCCAGAACAGGCGGCGAGAAACGCTACCAAAACAAGAGCTGATCCCGCACGCAAGGCGGTCGATTCAGGCATGAAACGCTTGAAATTCATGATGCGGTCAGGGAGTTTTGGGGGCTGCGGGTGTGACGGTGACGACGGGTGCCAGGCTCTTCGGATCGACACCGACCGCGTTGAGCTTGATTTCAACCAGACGGCGATAGTCCGAGGTGACGCCAAGGCCGGTCCACGCCTTGCGGTATTCGGTCTGCGCTTCGGCCCGCTTGCCTTGAGCCAGGTAGATGTCGCCCTTGCGGTCGGCTACCAGCGGTTCGAATTCCTTGGGCACGCTGCCGTCGAGCTGCTTGAGGGCATCGTCGTAAGACTTGCTGTCGAGCAGTTCGGCCGCCAGCCGCAGCCGGGCGATGGCCTTGTAGCCAGGGTCGATGGCGTTCTGCGCGACCCATTCGAGCTCGGCGCGCGAGCCTGCGGCATTGCCCTTCTCGTACAGCGTCTTGGCGACCAGCAGGCCGGCCTGTTGCGCATAGGCAGTGCCGGCGAAGCGCTTCTTCATGTCGTCGAGCACGAGAGCGATGCGTGCCGGGTCGCCCGCCTGCGCCGTCTTCTCGACCTCGTCGTAGAGCGACGAGGCCTGCGCCGCCTTGTTGCGGCCATACCATTGCCAGCCGTTCCAGGCCACGAAGGCGCCAGCGACGAGCAGCACGACCGAAGTGATCAGGGTGCCGTAGGTATTCCAGAAATGCTTGAGCTGGTCGAGCTGTTCCTGTTCTTCGAGGTCGAGGTGGGTTGCCATGCGCTGTCAGTTGTTGGGAGCCGGCGATTGTAGGGTGGCGGCCCATGCGGCCACTTCAGCAAGTGGCCGGGAGGTTTGCGCGCCGCTTCCGTCGCGCAGCGCCTTGAGAGTCACTTCGCCGCGTGCAAGTTCATCGGCGCCGAAGATCAGGGCATAGGTGGCGCCGCTGTTGTCGGCCCGCTTGAACTGCGACTTGAAGCTGCCGAGGCCGTCCGCCGTGGCGGCGTGCATCTGCACACGTGTGCCGGCGTCACGCAACTGCTGCAGCGTGCGCAGCACCACCGGCATGGCGGAGGCATCGGGCACGACGGCATAGACATCGGGGGCCCGTACCGGGATCTGGGTGCCCTGCTCCTTCATGAGGTCGAGCACGCGCTCCACGCCGATCGCCCATCCCACTGCAGGCGCCGGCTTGCCGCCGAGTTGCTCGAACAGGCCGTCATAGCGGCCGCCGGCACACACCGTGCCCTGCGAGCCGAGCCGGTCGGTCACGAACTCGAACACGCTGAGGTTGTAGTAGTCGAGGCCGCGCACGAGGCGCGGGTTGATGGTGTAGGCAACGCCGTTGGCATCGAGGATGGCCTTCAACCCCTCGAAGTGCGCCAGCGATTCGGCACCGAGGAAATCCATCAATCTCGGCGCCGACTCGACCACATCCTTCATCGCCGGATTCTTGGTGTCGAGGATGCGCAGCGGGTTGCTGTGCAGGCGGCGCTTGCCGTCCTCGTCGAGCTTGTCGGCATGTGCCTCGAAATGCGCGATGAGCTGGGCGCGGTGCTGCGCCCGCTCTGCCGGTTGGCCAAGGCTGTTGAGTTCCAGCCGCACGTCGGTCAGGCCGATCGCCTTCCAGAGCGCGCTCGCGAGCAGGATCAATTCAGCGTCGACGTCGGGACCGGCAAAGCCCAGCGCCTCGACGTCGATCTGGTGGAACTGCCGGAAACGCCCGCGCTGCGGCTTTTCGCGCCGGAACATCGGCCCGATGGCCCACAGGCGCTTGCCGCCGTCGTAGAGCATGTTGTGCTCGATCGCGGCCCGCACGATGCCGGCGGTGTTCTCGGGGCGCAGCGTCAGGTGGTCGTTGTCGCCGTATTTGTCGGACCGGTCGTGGAAGGAGTACATCTCCTTCTCGACGATGTCCGTCACTTCGCCGATGCCGCGCACGAACAGCGCCGTGTGCTCGAGGATCGGCGTGCGGACGTTACGGTACGCATAGCGCCCCATCAGGTCGCGCACGGTGGCCTCGAGCCATTCCCAGCGCGCCGATTCGGGCGGCAATATGTCGTTCATGCCTTTGACGGCATTCAATTTTTCAGCCATGAGTCTGCGGAGGTGTCAGGCCGCGACAGCGTGTTCGCCGCCGAAGCGCTTTTCGATGTAGGTTTCGACGAGCTGGTGAAACTCGTTGGCGATATTGTCGCCGCGCAGCGTGAGTGCCTTTTCGCCGTCGATGAAGACCGGCGCGGCGGGCGCCTCGCCGGTGCCGGGCAGGCTGATGCCGATGTCGGCATGCTTGCTTTCGCCAGGGCCGTTGACGATGCAGCCCATGACGGCCACCTTCATCGTCTCGACGCCCGGATATTTCTTGCGCCAGACCGGCATCTGCATGCGCAGATAGTCGTCGATCTGCTTGGCCAACTCTTGGAAAGTAGTGCTGGTGGTGCGGCCGCAGCCCGGGCAGGCCGTAACGCTGGGCACGAACACGCGCAGCCCCAGCGCCTGGAGGATTTCGGAGGCGATCACCACCTCCTGCGTGCGCGACTCGCCCGGCTGCGGCGTAAGCGACACGCGAATGGTGTCGCCGATGCCCTCCTGCAGCAGGATCGACAGCGCCGTGGCCGATGCCACCGTGCCCTTGGTGCCCATGCCGGCCTCGGTGAGGCCCAGGTGCAGCGCATAGTCGCAGCGGCGGGCCAGCTCGCGGTAAACCGAGATCAGGTCCTGCACGCCGCTCACCTTGCACGACAGGATGACCTGGTTGCCAGCCATGCCCATCGATTCGGCGAGCTTCGCGGACTCGATGGCCGAGGTGATCAGCGCCTCGTACATCACCTGCTTGGCGTCCCACGGCTCGGCGCGCTGGCTGTTGGTGTCCATCAGGCTGGCGAGCAGTTCCTGGTCGAGGCTGCCCCAGTTGACGCCGATGCGCACCGGCTTGTTCCAGCGCATGGCCGCGTCGATCATCTGGCCGAACTGGCGGTCGCGCTTGTCGCCCTTGCCTACGTTGCCGGGGTTGATCCGGTACTTGCTCAGCGCTTCGGCGCAGGCCGGATAGTCGGTGAGCAGACGGTGGCCGTTGTAGTGGAAGTCGCCGATCAGCGGCACGTCGATGCCCATGCGATCGAGCTGCTCGCGGATGTAGGGCACCTGCGCCGCGGCTTCGGGCGTGTTGACTGTGATACGGACCATTTCCGAGCCGGCGATGGCCAGCTCCTTCACCTGGATCGCGGTGCCGATGGCATCCACGGTGTCGGTGTTGGTCATGGACTGCACGCGCACGGGGGCGTCGCCACCCACCGTAACCACACGCGAGCCCCAGGTCACGCTGGACTGGCGCGAGCGGCGCGCCTTGGGCGCCGCCGATGGAATGGGATCGGGATAGCAGTCGGTCACGATTTCACCTCGAAACGCGCCACGCCACCGCCGCGCGTGACAGGCGTCAGATCGTAAGGCTTGCCGCTTACCTGCACATCGACCGCCGACGCACGGCCCACCACCACCGACAGTGGCAGCGCGCCCGACAGGCCGACCGTTTCGCCGGCCTGCAGGCTGCGACGCAGCAACTGCTTGCCGCCGGCTTCGGTTACGGTGATCCAGCACTCTTCACGTGCCACGAAAACGAGTTGCTGACTGCTTGCGCTTGCGGCAGTCGCCACGGGCGCGGTGGGGGCAACCGCAACCGCTGCGGGGGCAGATGGCGCATTGGCAGCGATTGCGGCGGGCGCTTGGCCCACCGGAGCGCTCGGTGCCACAGCCTGCGAGGGCACCGTTTCGGCCACGGCGCCAGTTGCGCTGGCCGAAGCCGGTCCGTTCGCTGGCGCCGATTCCGTATCGGCCTCGCTACGCGCCGTCAGGCGCGACACGGAAGCACTGATCTGGTCGAACACCGATTGCGGCAACCAGAACAACGCAGCCGCGCCAACCAGCAGCACCAGCACCACGATCAGCAACCCGCGCGAAGGCAGTCCGCTGGAGCGTCCGCTGCTGTTCCAGCGCGGCGTGCCCGAAGTGATGTTCGTTCGAAGGGTTCGGTCGGCCTCGGCCAGCGACACCCTTTGCGTGCTGGGCAACTTCGCAAGCACGGGCGCCGGGTCGATGCGCAAAGCACGGCAGACACTGCTCGCCAGGGCGCGAGCGAAGACCGGATCCGGCAACGAGGCAATGTCGTCTGCTTCAAGCGCCATGAGCTTCTGCGGCGGCACCTTGAGGGCGGCCGCCACCATCTCGATGTGCAGGCCATGGGCCTCGCGCGCCTCGCGCAGCAGATCGCCGGCGGTCTTGTGCGTGATGTCGCCTTCTTCCAGCGGCAGCGCTGCGGAAGTGCCGAACTCCGAAACCCGATCAGTCATTGAAATTCCCGCGCTCGTACGCTGTTGCCTCCCGCGACTGGGGGAAGCGTCGTTGCAGTTGGCCTCCCAACTGCGCGACTGCCTCGCGGTTGTTCAGCTTTCGTTCGATCTTGATGCCGAGCCAGAGCGTCTCGGCGCTGGCCGAGGCACTGTTGTTGACGCGGCGAATGTAGAACTGCGCGCGCGACCATTCTTCGCGCTGCGCCAACACCGAAGCAAGGTTGAAGCCAACAACCGGATTGCCGGCGTCGATCTCGTAGGCCTGCATGAGGCTGCGCTCGGCTTGCACGCGCTGCCCGGCCTTGAGCTCGCACACGCCCTGCGTCATGAGCGTCTTGGCGCGGTCGGCATAGCTCGGCACTGCCAATGCCTCGGTGAACTGCGCAGCCGCATCGCCATAGCGGTTCTGCTGGCACAGCAGCCAGCCGTAGTTGTGGCGCGCGTTGGGGTCGCGCGGATTGATGGCGATGGCGCGGCGGAAGCTGTCTTCGGCCATGCCGGCATCGTCGAGCCGCATGTAGACCAGGCCGCGCAGGTTGTAGGCGTCGGCGTTGTTGGGGTCGGCGACCAGCGCTTGCTTGATCTCGTCGAGCGCGACGGTGGTCTGGCCATGCTCGAAATAGCCGGCGGCCAGTTCCATGCGCAGGCGCGCGCGGCGCTGCCGGCTGGACTCGTCGGATTCGGTGACCACCTCGGTCCCCTTGCCCGAACTGGTGTCGGCCAGGCTGGTGGTGGTGGTGCGCGTGTTCACGCAGCCCGCAAGCAGCAACGCCACGGCGACACCCGCGAAACCTGTAGTCAGCATCCGCTGCACATTCGCGGTCGTCGTCGGAATGACCATGCTCATCAGTTCAATGCTCCTGGGGGGCGGCCTTGCGGACCGGATGCAAAACAACGGGACGCTCCGTTGCACGGCGCTGGGCCATGCGCTCGGCCGCGCGGGTGCGGTCCTTGACGTCGCCGGCGAGCTGGCCGCAGGCGGCATCGATGTCGTCGCCGCGCGTCTTGCGCACCGTAGTCACGAGACCAGCTTCGCTCAGCGTCCTGGCGAATGCCAGCACGCGCGGCTGCGGCGAACGCAGCAGACCCGAGGCCGGAAACGGGTTGAAAGGAATCAGGTTGAACTTGCACGAGATGCCGTGCGTGCGCACCAGTTCGACGAGCTGCCGCGCATGCTCGGGCTGGTCGTTCACGCCATCCAGCATGCAGTATTCGAAGGTGATGAAATCGCGCGGCGCATGCGCCAGATAGCGCTTGCAGGCCTCGATCAGTTCGGCGATCGGGTATTTGCGATTGAGCGGCACGAGGTCGTCGCGCAGCGCGTCGTTCGGCGCATGCAGCGAAACGGCCATGGCCACCGGGCAATCGGCGCCCAGGCGGTCGATCATCGGCACCACGCCGGAAGTCGACACCGTCACGCGGCGGCGCGACAGCCCGTAGGCGTTGTCGTCGAGCATGGTGCGCAGCGCGGGCACCAGCGCCGAGTAGTTCTGAAGCGGCTCGCCCATGCCCATCATCACCACGTTGGAGATGACGCGCTCGTCGCGCTTCAGGTGCTTGCGCAGGAAGTGTTCGGCAAACCAGAGCTGGGCGACGATTTCGCCCGTGCTCAGGTTGCGGCTGAAGCCCTGATGCCCAGTCGAGCAAAAGCGGCAACCGACCGCACAGCCGGCCTGGGACGACACGCACAAGGTGCCGCGATCGTCCTCGGGAATGAATACGGCTTCGACGGCATTGCCGTCACCGACGTCGAACAGCCACTTGATCGTGCCGTCCTTGGATTCGTGCTGCGTGATGACCGGCAAGGCCTCCACGCGCGCGGTGGTCGCGAGTTTCTCGCGCAGCGACTTCGCCAGATCGGTCATCTGGGTGAAGTCGCTGGCGCCACGCTGGTGAATCCAGCGGAACAGCTGCGTGGCGCGGAATTTTTTCTCGCCGAGTTTTTCGCAGAACGCAGCCAACCCCTCGAGATCGAAGTCGAGCAGATTGGCCGTGGTCATGGAATCGGTCGAGATGCGGCTTCAGCGTGCGTAGACGTTGAGGCCGGCGAAGAAGAAAGCGACTTCGTTCGCTGCGGTTTCGGCAGCGTCCGAACCGTGCACGGCGTTGGCGTCGATGCTGTCGGCGAAGTCGGCGCGGATGGTGCCGGCGGCTGCCTTCTTGGGGTCGGTGGCGCCCATCAGATCGCGGTTCTTGGCGATGGCGTTTTCGCCTTCGAGCACTTGCACGAACACGGGGCCCGAGATCATGAACTCGACGAGGTCCTTGAAGAAGGGGCGCTCCTTGTGCACGGCGTAGAACTGTTCGGCTTCGTTGCGCGACAGGTGCACCAGCTTGGCGGCGACGATCTTGAGGCCAGCAGCTTCAAAACGGGAAACGATCTTGCCGATGACGTTCTTGGCAACTGCGTCGGGCTTGATGATGGAGAGGGTACGTTCGATAGCCATTGAAATGCTTCCTGGAGCTTTGATTTTGAAGTGTTTTGTCACAACTGCAACGAATTTGTTGCGTCACATGTCGACAAAGCCTCTGATTTTAACCGGCGCAGCCTTGCGGATTGGTGAAAACCCCGCGAAAGGCCGCGCTCCGACGGCTGGCTTTCAGCGCCCGCGACGGCGTCCGCCGCCTTGGCCGCCCTGACCGCCGAAGCCGCCACCACCGCCCCCGCCTCCACCACGACGCGGGCCTCCGCGCTGCTCCTTGCGCTGGCGCGAGAAGCTGTCGGCACCGATGTACCCCAACGAGGTCTTCATCGGATCGGGCTGATTGGCGCCACTCGGTTGACGGTCGTCGCCCTGCTGGCGATTGCCGCCGCCCTGGCGGTTGCCGCTGTTGCCACGGCGTCCCTGCCCCTGGGGCGGGCCGCCATTGCCACCGCCACGATTGGGGCGGGCACCCCGGTCGCCGCGCGGCGGACGGCCATCGCCAAGCGGATTCGGAATCGGCGCTTCGCGTCCGCCATCTTCGCGTGCATCGCGCATGTCGCGCGGCGGCTGTCCACCACCGCCACCATTGCGGTTGCCCCGGCGCTTCTTGTTGCGCCCGTTGCGGCCATTGCCGCCACCGCCCTCTTGCCCGGGGCCGCGCTGCTGCTGCGGACCGGGCCGGGCAGCCGCGCCACCGGAGGCCTGGAACAGCGCTCGGATGTCGCGCTCGTCGAGCTCCATCCAGGCACCGCGCTTCAGGCCGCGCGGCAACACCATGGCACCGTAGCGGATGCGGATCAGCCGGCTGACAGCATGGCCCACCGACTCGAACAGGCGGCGCACTTCACGGTTGCGGCCTTCGGAAATGGTCACGCGGTACCAGCAATTCGAGCCCTCGCCACCACCGTCTTCGATGGTGCCGAACTGCGCCATACCGTCGTCGAGGCGCACGCCGTCGAGCAGCTTCTGCTTTTCTTCACTGGTGAGCGCACCCAGCACACGCACCGCGTACTCGCGCTCCAGGCCAAAGCGCGGGTGCATGAGCTGATTGGCCAAGTCGCCGGAACTGCTGAACAGCAGCAGGCCTTCGGTGTTCAGGTCGAGACGGCCGACCGACTGCCACTTGCCCTGCTGCAGGCGCGGCAGCTTGCGGAACACGGTCGGGCGGTTCTGCGGATCGTCATGCGTGACCACTTCGCCCACGGGCTTGTGATACGCGATCACGCGGGGCGGCGGGGGCGCGATGCGGTAGCGGATCGGCTTGCCGTTGATCTTGACCTGGTCGCCGAACTGGATGCGCTGGCCGATGTGGGCCGGCTCGTTGTTGACGGAAATGCGGCCCTGGAGAATCAGCTGCTCCATTTCGAGCCGAGAGCCGAGGCCAGCCTGCGCCAGCACCTTGTGCAGTTTGGGCGAATCGGCCTCGGGCAGCAGCACGCGCTTGAGCGGCGGGACTTCGGGGCTTTCTTCGTCGGCATCGAACTGGCCGGAGATGACGTCCGCGAAGCGGATCGGCTCGGGCGGCAACGCATTGCGCTGCTCGCGCTCGGCGGCGCGGCGGGCACGGTCGAGGTCGTCTTCTTCCTCGTCGGGCTCTTCTTCGTCTTCGTCCCGCTCTTCGTCGTCCTGGTCGTGGATGCGATCGACTTGTTCGGGCTGAGGTGCCTGGGAGGCGGCCTCTACCGGCGCAGGCTCACGAACTTCTTCTGCGGCAGCGGCGACGGCAATCGGGGCTTCCTCGGCGACAACAGCAGCAGCGGCTTTTGGCTCAGCCACTTCGGGCGGCTCCGCACCAGGCGACACCAAAGCCTCGTCCTGCTCCACTGGCTTCTTCTTGCGGGGCGCGCGCGGCTTCTTGGGTGCTTCAGCCTCTGCCGGTGCAGCGAGTTCCTGCGCCGTGACCTCTGGCGCTACCGATTCAATAGCATCAACCGCAGCCTTCTTGGGCGTGGTCGCCCTCTTCTTCTTTTTGACTTCGGGCTCGGCCGGCAGCATCGCCGCGTCTTCGGTGTCGGTTGTGCTCATGAGGTTTTTCCGGGAGAGGGAGCGTGAGGGTCGGCCTCGTCCTGGGACGGGGCATCGGGTTCTGGCGACGGCGCCTGGGCGGGCTCGGCGGGGGATTCGGTGTCTGCCGCGTTCTCGGCAAACTGCGCTTCGGCGGCTTCGACCGCTTCTTCGGCGACTTCTGGCGCCATGTCGATGACGGCGGGCTCTTCTGCCGGCACTGCTTCGTCCTGCTGCGAGGCAGCGACTTCCTGCTCCGCCTCAGTAACTTCGGCGTCGGCTTCGGCTGCGGCGGGCTCCAGCTCTGCCATCGCCGATGCATCGGCATCGCCCTCGGCCAATGCTTCGGCCTCCGGTGCGGCATCGATAGGCAGCCCCTGCTGCTCACCCGACGCCCGTTCGAGCGCATCGACCAGCGCGGCCTGCTGCGCGGGCGTCTCGATCAGCGGGAGCTGATCGAGCGAGGCAAGGCCCAGGTCGTCAAGAAACTGGCGCGTGGTTGCATACAGCGCCGGTCGGCCGACCGTTTCGCGGTGGCCGATGACTTCGACCCAGCCGCGATCTTCCAGCTGCTTGAGGATCAACGAGTTGATCGTGACGCCGCGGATGTCTTCCATGTCGCCGCGCGTGGCCGGCTGTCGATAGGCAATGATGGCCAGCGTCTCGAGTGCGGCGCGCGTGTAGCGCGGCGGCTTCTCGGGGTGCAGGCGGTCGAGGTGATCGCGCATCTCCGGCCGGCTCTGGAAGCGCCAGCCGCTGCCGACGCTCACAAGCTCCAGGCCGCGTTGCGCCCAGTCTTCCTGCAGTTCAAGCAACAGCACCTTGATGGTGTCCACGCCCAGTTCGTCGTCGAACAGCACGCGCATATCGCGCACCGGCAACGGCTGGCTCGAACAGATCAAGGCGGTTTCGAGAATGCGCTTGGCATCCGCCGTATTCATGGTTCGCGTTATCCGGGAAAAGGCGCCTCAGGGACGCTTGTTCAGAAGGATGAAAGGAGTAGGCGCTGCAGGCACACGGCAAATGCAACGCAAGGCCGGCCTTGGGTGACCGGCGCGGCCCTCGGGCCGTCAGGCGCGATTGTAATCCAGCCCCCAGGACTGCAAAGCCTGGACGAGATCTGGCGGTGGCGGCGAACGGAACTCCATCGCCTCTTGCGTGACGGGATGCACGAAGGCCAGCCTGAATGCATGCAGCGCCTGGCGAGACAGCCCGGCAGCCGGCGCGCCGCCATAAAGCGCGTCTCCCACCAGCGGATGACCGATCGACGCCATGTGCACGCGGATCTGGTGGGTGCGCCCGGTTTCGAGCGTGCAGCGCACAGCGCAGCCTTCGGCGTTGCTGTCGAGCCGCTCGATCAGCGTGCGCGCCGTCTTGCCCGCATGCCGCTCGAGATCGACCACGGCCATGCGCAGCCGGTTGCGCGGGTCGCGGCCGATGGGGGCGTCGACCTGGCGGGCCGCGGCGCCCTCCCACGGCTTGTGGCCGATGGCCAGGTACTGCCGCTTGACCTCGCGGGCGGCGATCAGCGCCACCATCGCGTCCATGGTGGCGCGGGTGCGCGCCACCACCATCAGGCCGCTGGTGTCGCGGTCGAGCCGGTGCACGATGCCGGCGCGCGGCAGCAGCACCGCCTTCGGGTCCAGCGCCAGCAGGCCATTCAGGAGCGTGCCGCTCCAGTGCCCGGGTGCCGGATGCACCACGAGGCCGGCCGGCTTGTCGACGATGCGCAGGTGCTCGTCCTCGTACACGGTGACGATGTCCATCGCCTCGGGCCGGAAGGCCTGGCTCTGGGGCGTGGGGCGCAATTCGATGCGACCGGCCTGTCCCGCCTTCACTGTGGCCGAGACCTTGGTGAGTGTGCGGCCCTGCAGCTCCACCGCGCCAGCCTCGATCAATTGCTGCAGATAGCTGCGGGAAAACTCGGGTACCAGCGCGGCAAGCGCGCGGTCCAGCCGCTGGCCGTGCTGGGCCGGATCGATGACGAAAGGCCGTTGCTCGCTGGGCTCGATCGGATCGGCGCCCTCTTCGAGCTCGGCCACCTCGGCGGTCTCGGGGATATTGCCCAAAGGGTCGGTCGATATAATTGAGGGCAACTGTTTCACGAAAGCCGTATGTGATGTTTCGCGCCAAATTATCGGTCCCCAGCTGGATCGCGCTCAGCGCGGCGGCTCTGCTGGCAGCTGGCTGCTCGTCGACCTCCGTCGACAAGACTGCCAACTGGAGCCCCAACCGCATCTACTCTGAAGCCAAGGAAGAGGCTGGATCGGGCGCCTACGACAAGGCCGTTCCGCTCTACGAGAAGCTCGAAGGCCGCGCTGCCGGCACACCGCTCGCGCAGCAGGCGCAGCTGGAAAAGGCCTACGCCCAGTACAAGTCGGGCGAAAAGGCGAGCGCCATCGCCACCATCGACCGCTTCATGAAGTTGCATCCGGCGAGCACGGCTCTCGACTATGCGCTGTACCTCAAGGGCGTGATCAACTTCAACGACGACCTCGGCATGTTCGCGTTCATGACGCGCCAGGACCTGTCCGAGCGCGACCAGAAGGCCGCCAAGGAATCGTTCGAATCGTTCAAGGACCTCGTCACGCGCTTCCCCGATTCGCGCTACGCCCCTGACGCGCGCCAGCGCATGAACTACATCGTGAACTCGCTCGCGCAGTACGAAGTTCACGTGGCACGCTACTACTACTCGCGCGGCGCCTACCTGGCAGCCATCAACCGGGCCCAGATCGCACTGGCCGACTACCGCGAAGTGCCGGCGCTCGAGGAAGCCCTGTTCATCATGGTGAAGTCGTACGACGCCCTCGGCATGAAGGACCTGCGCGACGACGCCCAGCGCGTGCTGACCACCAACTATCCGCAGAGCACCTACCTCGCTAACGGTTTCAAGGGCAAGGACGACCCTTGGTGGAAGCTCTGGTAAGCCACCAGAGCACGCGCTCTTCCTGGCCAGAAGCTAGGTCTTGAGCGCGTCCAGCGCGGCCTCGAAATCCGATTCGTTTTCGAGCCGCCGCATCGGCGGCAGCGCCGACAGCAACCGGCGGCCATAGCCCATGGCAACCAGCCGCGTGTCGCAGATCGCCAGCACGCCGCTGTCGGTTTCCCGCCGAATCAACCGCCCTGCTCCCTGCTTGAGCGCCACGGCCGCCTCGGGCAGCGAATAGTCGGCAAACGAACTGCGCCCCTGTGATTCCAGGCGCTGCGAGCGCGCCTCGACCAGCGGATCGTTGGGCGGCGGGAACGGCAGCTTGTCGATCACCACCAGCTGCAGCGCATCGCCCGGTGCATCGAAGCCCTCCCAGAACGAAGCCGATGCCACCAGCACGCAGCCAGCGCGCCCGGCGCTCGCGCCTTCGCGAAAGCGGTCCATCAGCACGCGCTTGGGCAACTCGCCCTGCACCAGCACCTCGGGCCGCACTTGCGCGTCGAGCAGTTCGAACTGCTGCTTCATCGCATCGCCGATGGTGCGCAGCGCGCGCAGCGTGGTCGTCAGCACCAGCGTGCGACCGCCGAGCTCCGTCGCGCCGCGCGCAGCCAATTCCGCGACGCGCTGGCTGTGCGACGGATCGTTGGGCTTGGGAAACGCACGCGGCACATAGAGCGCGGCCTGCGAGGCATAGTCGAACGGGCTCTGCACGCGCAGCACTTCCGCGTCCTGCAGTCCGCAGGGCTCGGTGAACCAGCGCAGCGTGGGCTCATCGCCCAGCGTGGCCGAGGTGAAGACCCAGGCGCGGCCGCTGTCTTCCTGCACCGCCGCTGCTGCCTCGCGCGCCGGCCGCTCGCCATAGCCATCGAGGTCATCGTCGTCGCCATCGTCGCCAACATCAGCGTCTGCCTCGACGATCTTGAGCACCCGCTTGCGCATGGCATCGGCGATGTCCAGCGGCGATTCGATGAGCCGCAACTGCGTGCCGACGTCGACCCAACGCACCGAATCGACCTCGCATGGCAAGGCGAAGCGCGCGGTACGTTTCGCGAGTTGGCGGGCCCGCTCGTGCAACCGCACGAAGTCGGGCGAGATTTCGCTGACGGTGGCAAGTCCCTCCGCCGCCAGCTCGAACGCGTGCAGCAGATCGTCCAATGCGCGCTGCCATGCGTCGGGATCGATGCCCTCGGGCGACGCACCCAGCCAGCGCAGCTTGGCGCCCGGCCATTGCTTGCCGACCACCAGCCGCAGTTCGCGCGCAGCCCGTTCGAGCGCGCCGACCAGTTGCTGCCAGTCGACGAGGCCGCGCGCATGCTGCAAGCCGGCCGCCAGCATGTCGCGCGCGAAGTCGAGCGCCTGGCCGCTGCCGAGCTGCGCGCCAAGAAACTGCACGCCGGTTTCGTTGAGCTGGTGGGCTTCGTCGAACACCACCACGCTCACTGTCGGCAGCAGCTCGGCCATGCCGGTCTCGCGCACTGCGAGGTCGGCAAAGAAAAGATGGTGGTTGATGACCACGATGTCGGCCGCCAGCGCCTCGCGCCGCGCCAGGTTGACATGGCAGGGCTTGAACTGCGGGCATTGCGCGCCCAGGCAGTTCTCTCGCGTGGAGGTGATCAGCGGAATCAGCGGCGAGCGCTCGTCGAGCCCCGGCAGCTCGGCCAGGTCGCCCGTGCGCGTAGCCTTCGACCACTGCTCGATCTTGGCGAGCGTGCGCAGGCTGCCGCGCTCCGGCAATGAAGCGTCATGGCGCGCCTGGTCGAGTCGGTGCAGGCACAGGTAGCTGGCGCGCCCCTTCAGCAGCGCCGTGCGCACCGGCAGGCCGAAGGCTTCGACAAGACGCGGCAGGTCACGGCCGAACAGCTGGTCCTGCAGCGTCTTGGTGGCGGTCGACAGCAGCACGCGCTCGCCGCTCAGCAGGGCCGGCACGAGGTACGAAAAGGTCTTGCCCACCCCGGTGCCAGCCTCGACTACCAGCACGCCGCCCTGGTCGATGGTGCGGGCGACGGCCATTGCCATTTCGGTTTGTCCCGAGCGTTCGCGGAACTGGTCGGCGGCACGCGACAGCGCGCCGTCCTGCGCGAAGGCGTCGCGCACCTTGTCTTCGAGCGCACCTGTCACGCCGGCTCTTTCGGATCGAGGTCGTTTTCGAGGCGCGTGATCTGGTCACGCAGCGCGAGGCGGCGCTTTTTCAGGCGCCGCAGCAGCAGCTCGTCTTGCGGCGAGCCCTCGGCCAGCCGGTCGATGGTGGCGTCGAGATCGGCGTGCTCGATACGCAGTTCGATCAGCTGACGGGAAAGGGAGTGAAGATTGGAGTCCAACGGTGGGGAGCGCGCGCGAGGTTTTTGCGGCACATGTTCATTCGATAATACGTCCTGACACGAATCTCCGAGCAGACAGAAACACGCGCTTCAGGCGCATATGCCTCATGACCCAAGGCTTTCGACTCGCCGCGGCCACCGGACTCCACAAGGGAGACCGCCCGTACCAACAAGACCAGGTGCTGCTGATGAGCCATCCGCGCGTGCCTGGCTGCGTGCTGGGCATCGTGGCCGACGGCATGGGCGGCCGCAGCGGCGGGCGCAAGGCCTCCGACCAGGTGCTGATGACGGCACGCCAGCTCTTCACCCGCTACCAGCCCGGCCGCGACGACCCGGAAACCGTGCTGAAGCAGATCCTCGAAGATTCGCACACGGTCATCAAGCTCACCGCCGTCTCCAGCGAGCAGGAGCCGCACAGCACGCTGGCGGCCTTCCTCATGACCCCCAAGGGCGACTGCGCCTGGATCCACGCCGGCGACTCGCGCATCTATCACTTCCACGACGGCCAGCTCATCAGGCGCACGCGCGACCATTCGTACGTGCAGGTGCTGATCGACCGCGGCCAGATCACCGAGGCCGAGGCCAACATCCATCCGCAGGGCAACATCCTGCTCGGCTGCCTGGGCATGACGACCACGCCGCCACCCATCGACCCCTACTACATCCCGAAGCTGGCGCCGGGCGACCTGTTGATGGCTTGCAGCGACGGGCTCTGGCACTACTTCAGCCCGGAAGAACTGGCGAGCGTGCTGTATGCACAGCCGCCGCGCGATGCGGTCGAAATCCTGGTGGGTGAAGCGCGCCGCCGGGCCCGGGGCACGGGCGACAACATCTCGATTGCCGTTCTGAAGCTCGATCCGCTGCCAGTCGCCGCCTGAGCGGTGCCCGGTCAGGGCGTGGGCGACGAAGCTGCCGGCGCCGGCAGTGGTGCCCCGCGCGGCTTGCTGCGGTTGGCGTTCTGCCGCTCGCGGCTGGCCCTATGCTCTTCGGCGCGTTTCTGCTTGTCCTCGAAACGCTTGGCGGCCGTGGGCGCCTCGGCCTGACGCTGGGCCGCCTTGGCCTGCTCGTCGGCATGCGCCTGCTGCTTGGACTGGAACTGGCGCTCGCGCTCGGCCGCCTCGGCCGCTGTAGCCGCGCGGCTGGTCGCGTGGTCGGCAGCGCGCTGCTCGCGCTCCTTCTGGCCCTGGATCGACTGTTCCTGCTTCTCGCGAGAGTCCTGCGGGCGCTGGGTGCCAGCCTTCTGGTCGAGCTTCTGCAACTCGGCCGCGCCGCTGCGCTGGCGCAGGATGTCGTTGATCGCGGTTTCCTGCCGCTTGATGTTGTCGGTTTCCGTGCGGCGACGGCTGCGGCTCTCGCGCAGGCAGTCTTCCACCGCGAACTTCTTGTAGCAGGCAGCCCGCTCTTCGACGAAGCGCTTCTCGATGGCCTCGCGCTCGGTGGAAAGCCGGCGCTTTTCGCCCTCGAGGTCGGCATTGCCCGCGGCGGCGTTGGACTGCGCCCACAGCGGCAGGCTGGCCAACGTCATGAGCAGGGCAAGAGCGAATTTTTTCATGTGAGTCGGGTGTCGACGATGCGGCGTTCCAGGGCGAGAAACTCGCTCGATTGCATTTCGGTGAGCCGGGAAACCGTGCGCGGAAACTCGTGCGACAGCGGCCCCTCGGTGTACAACGCCTCGGGCGGAACCTCAGCCGACATGATGAGCTTGCAGCGCCGGTCGTACAAGACGTCGACCAGCCAAGTGAAACGGCGTGCTTCCGAAGCCATGCGCACCGGCATGTGCGGCACATCGGACAGCAGCACCGTGTGGAACTGGCTCGCGATTTCGAGATAGTCGTTCTGCGAACGCGGACCACCGCATAGCGTCTTGAAATCGAACCAGACCACGCCGCCAGCCTTGCGCCGCGCACGGATCTCGCGCTGCTCGATGTGCAGCACCGGGTTTTCGTCGGCCGTCTCGGCCAGCTTGTCGAAGGCCTTGCGCATTTCCTTCTCGGCCGCTGCATCGTTGGGCGTGAGGTACATGCGCAGTTGTTCGAGCGTGCGGCGCCGGTAGTCGGTGCCGTTGTCGACGCTCAGCACTTCGAGCTTTTCGTTCAGCAGTGCAATGGCCGGCAGGATGCGGTCGCGGTGCAAGCCACCGGGATACAGATCGTCCGGCTTGAAATTCGAGGTGGTGACGAAACCCACGCCGTTCTCGAACAGCGACACCAGCAGCCGATGAAGAATCATCGCGTCAGTGATGTCCGCCACATGGAACTCGTCGAAGCAGATCAGCTTGTAGCGCTTGGAAATGCGCAGCCCAAGCTCGTCGAGCGGATTGACCGTGCCCTGCAACTCGCGCAGTTCGCGGTGCACCTCGCGCATGAACTCGTGAAAGTGCAGGCGCGTCTTGCGCCGCAGCGGCACAGCGTTGAAGAACAGGTCCATCAGGAAGCTCTTGCCCCGCCCGACGCCACCGTACATGTAGACGCCGCGCGGAAGCTCCGGCCGGTTGATGAACTTCTTCAGCGCATTCGAGCGCTGGGCCTTGTACTCGGCCCATTCGTTGGCGCAGCGATCCAGCGCCTCCACGGCGTGCAGTTGCGCTGGATCGCTGTGGAACCCGCGCGCTGCGAGTTCCGCCTCATAGGCCTGTTTGACGCTGGTCAAAAGAAAGATCGCGAGATCAGAAGTTCAGCGTGCGCTTGTCCACGGCGAGTGCCGCTTCCTTCGTTGCTTCCGACAGCGACGGGTGAGCGTGGCAGATGCGCGCGATGTCTTCGGCGCTGGCCTTGAACTCCATCGCCACGACGGCTTCGGAGATCAGCTCGCTGGCCTGCGGGCCCACGATGTGCACGCCCAGGATCTCGTCGGTGGCAGCATCGGCCAGGAACTTGACCATGCCGGTCGTGTCGCCCAGCGCGCGCGCGCGGCCGTTCGCGAGGAACGGGAAGGTGCCGGCCTTGTAGGCGCGGCCCGCGGCCTTGAGCTGCTGCTCGGTCTGGCCGACCCACGCGATCTCGGGGTTGGTGTAGATCACCCACGGGATCGTGTTGAAGTTGACGTGACCGTGCTGGCCCGCAATGCGCTCCGCAACGGCAACGCCCTCTTCCTCGGCCTTGTGCGCCAGCATCGGGCCGCGCACCACGTCGCCGATGGCCCAGACGTTGGGCAGGCTCGTCTTGCACTCGTCGTCCACGGCAATGGCGCCGCGCTCGTCGAGCTTCAGGCCCACGGCTTCGGCGTTCAGGCCGATGGTGTTGGGCACGCGGCCGATCGACACGATCAGCTTGTCGACTTCCAGCGTCTGGGCTTCGCCCTTGGCATTGGTCCACGCAACGCTCACGCCCTTCTTCGACGACTTGATCTCGCCGACCTTCACGCCGAGTTCGATCTTGAGCTTCTGCTTGTCGAAGGCCTTCTTGGCTTCCTTGGCGATCTGCTCGTCCACCGCGCCCAGGAAGGTCGGCAGTGCTTCGAGCACCGTGACTTCCGCGCCGAGGCGACGCCACACCGAACCCATTTCGAGGCCGATGACGCCCGAGCCGATCAGGCCCAGCTTCTTCGGCACCGCGCCGATGCGCAGCGCGCCGTCGTTCGAGAGGATGTTCTCCTCGTCGAACGGCGCACCGGGCAGTGCGCGGGCGTTGGAGCCCGTGGCCACGATGATGTGCTTGCCGCTGATCGACTCTTCGGCGGCGCCCGCCACCTTGATCTCATAGCCGGCTTCGTCGGTCTTCACGAACGAGCCACGGCCATGGAAGAACGTGATCTTGTTCTTCTTGAACAGGTACAGGATGCCGTCGTTGTTCTGCTTCACGACCTGGTCCTTGCGGGCCAGCATCTTGTCGAGGTCGAGGCCCAGGCCTTCGACCTTGATACCGTGGTCGGCAAAGTGATGGCCGGCCTGGTCGAAATGCTCCGACGATTGCAGCAGCGCCTTCGATGGGATGCAGCCGACGTTGGTGCAGGTGCCGCCCGGTGCGGGGCCGCCCTTGCCGTTCTTCCACTCGTCGATGCAGGCCACGTTGAAGCCGAGTTGCGCGGCGCGAATGGCCGCGATGTAGCCGCCGGGGCCGCCGCCGATGACGACGACGTCGAATTGCTTGTTTGCCATCTGGTTCTTTCTCCTCAGATGTCGAACAGCAGGCGCGACGGGTCTTCCAGCGCTTCCTTCATGGCAACCAGGCCCAGCACGGCTTCGCGGCCGTCGATGATGCGGTGGTCATAGCTCATGGCGAGGTAGTTCATCGGACGGATCACGATCTGGCCGTTTTCAACCACGGCGCGGTCCTTGGTGGCGTGCACGCCGAGGATGGCCGACTGGGGCGGGTTGATGATCGGGGTCGAGAGCATCGAGCCGAAGGTGCCGCCGTTCGAGATGGAGAACGTGCCACCGGTCATGTCTTCGATGCCCAGCTTGCCGTCTTGCGCCTTCTTGCCGAACTCGGCGATCTTCTTCTCGATGTCGGCAAAGCTCATCTGGTCGGCGTTGCGCAGGATCGGCACCACCAGGCCGCGCGGCGAACCGACGGCAATGCCGATGTCGAAGTAGCCGTGGTACAGGATGTCGTTGCCGTCGACCGAGGCGTTGATCACCGGGTACTTCTTCAGCGCATGCACAGCGGCCTTCACGAAGAAGCTCATGAAGCCGAGCTTCACGCCGTGTTCCTTGGTGAAGTTGTCCTGGAAGCGCTTGCGCAGCTCCATGACGGGCGCCATGTTGACTTCGTTGAACGTGGTCAAGATGGCGTTGGTCGACTGCGATTGCAGCAGGCGCTCGGCGATGCGGGCGCGCAGGCGGCTCATCGGCACGCGCTGTTCCGGACGCTCGCCCAGGTCGGGCGCGCCAGTCGGTGCAGCAACTTGCGGCAGAGCCGGCTTGGCGGCCGGTGCCGCGATGGTGGCGGCAGCCGCGGCAGGCTTGGCGCCCGAGGCAACCGCGCCGAGCACGTCGCCCTTGGTGACGCGGCCGTCCTTGCCGGTGCCGGCAACGTCGCTGGTCTTCAGGTTGTTGTCGGCCAGCAGCTTGGCTGCGGCGGGCATGGCCACGTCGGACTTCGAACCGCCGGTGGCGGCAGCAGCTGCTGCCGGGGCAGGCGTAGCGGCAGCCGGAGCTGCTGCTGCGGGCGCTGCCGCCGGGGCGCCAGCCGAAGCCTTGCCTTCGGTGTCGATCTTGGCGATCAGCTGATCGGCCACCACGGTGGCGCCATCGGGCTGCACGATTTCAGCCAGCACGCCAGCCGAAGGGGCGGGCACTTCGAGCACGACCTTGTCGGTCTCGATCTCGATCAGGATTTCATCGACGGCGACGGCTTCGCCGGCCTTCTTCTTCCACGTGAGCATGGTGGCTTCGGCCACGGATTCGGAAAGCTGGGGGACTTTGACTTCTACGATAGACATTTGGAGTGAGCTCCGTTTTGTTCTTCAGGGTATTCGTGTGAAAGGAAACTGGTTTTACTTGGTCAGCACGAAGCCCTTGAGCTTGCCAAACGCGCCATCGACGAGCGCCTTCTGCTGTTCCTGGTGCAGGTGCGAGTAGCCCACCGCCGGCGATGCCGAAGCGGCACGGCCGGAGTAGCCGAGCTTCTGGCCGTCCTGCATGTTTTCGTGGATGTAGTGCTGCACGAAGAACCAGGCGCCCTGGTTCTGCGGCTCGTCCTGGCACCAGACCACGTCGACGAGGTTGGGGTACTTCTTGATCTCGGCGGCGAAAGCCTTGTGCGGGAACGGATAGAGCTGCTCGACGCGGATGATCGCCACGTCTTCGTCGCCACGTTCTTCGCGCTTCTTGGCCAGGTCGTAGTACACCTTGCCCGAGCAGGCGATCAGGCGCTTGACCTTCTCGGCCTTCAGGCCCTTGCTGTCGGGAATGACGGTCTGGAAGCTGCCCTTGGTGAACTCGGACAGCGGCGAGGTCGCGTCCTTGTTACGCAACAGCGACTTCGGCGTCATGATGATCAGCGGCTTGCGCAGGTTGCGCACCATCTGGCGGCGCAACACGTGGAAGATCTGGCTGGCCGTGGTCGGCTGCACCACCTGCATGTTGGTGTCGGCGCTCAGTTGCATGAAGCGCTCCAGGCGTGCCGAGCTGTGCTCGGGGCCCTGGCCTTCGTAGCCGTGCGGCAGCATCATCGTGATGCCGTTGACGCGGCCCCACTTCACTTCGCCCGAGGCGATGAACTGGTCGATCACCACTTGCGCGCCGTTCACGAAGTCGCCGAACTGGGCTTCCCAGATGACGAGCGTGTTCGGGTCGTTCGAGGCGTAGCCGTATTCGAACGCGAGCACGGCTTCTTCCGACAGGATCGAGTCGATCACGACGAACGGAGCCTGGTTGTCGGCCACGTTCTGCAGCGGCGTGTAGGTGCCGGTGTCGAACTTCTCGCGGTTCTGGTCGTGCAGCACGGCGTGGCGGTGCGTGAACGTGCCGCGGCCCGAGTCTTCACCCGACAGGCGCACCGGGTAGCCGCTGGCCACCAGCGAGGCGAAGGCCATGTGCTCGCCCATGCCCCAGTCGACGTTGACGTCGCCGCGGCCCATGGCTGCGCGGTCGTCCAGCACCTTCTTCACGAGCGGATGCACCGTGAAGCCTTGCGGCACGGTGGTGATCTTCTCGGCCAGGCGCTTCCATTCGGTGGACGGGATGGCGGTATCGCCGGCGTCGGTCCACTTCTTGTTGAGGTACGGGCTCCAGTCGACGGCGTACTTGCTCTTGAAGTTGGTGAGGACGGGGTCGACGGTGTTCTTGCCTTCGTCGAAGGCGGCGCGCTGCGCCTTGACCATGTCGTCGCCGAGCGTGTCGCCCAGGCCTTGAGCGGCCAGCTTGTCGGCGTACAGCTTGCGCGTGCCGGGGTGCTGGGCGATCTTCTTGTACATCAGCGGCTGCGTGAGCGAGGGGGTGTCCTGCTCGTTGTGGCCCAGCTTGCGGAAGCAGATGATGTCGACGACCACGTCCTTCTGGAACTCCATGCGGAAGTCGAGCGCGATCTGGGTGGCGAGCACCACGGCTTCGGGATCGTCGCCGTTCACGTGCAGCACCGGCGCTTCGATCATCTTGACGATGTCCGAGCAGTACAGCGTCGAGCGGCTGTCGCGCGGGTCGCTGGTGGTGAAGCCGATCTGGTTGTTGATGACGATGTGCACCGTGCCGCCGGTGGAGTAGCCACGGGTTTCGGCCAGCGCCAGCGTTTCCATCACGACGCCCTGGCCTGCGAAGGCGGCGTCGCCGTGCACGATCACGGGCAGCACCTGCTTGCCCAGCGGGTCGCCGCGGCGGTCCATGCGGGCGCGCACCGAGCCTTCGACCACGGGGTTCACGATTTCAAGGTGCGAGGGGTTGAACGCGAGGCTCAGGTGCACCGGGCCGCCGGGGGTGGTCACGTCCGAGCTGAAGCCCTGGTGGTACTTGACGTCGCCGCTGGGCAGGTCTTCGGGGGCGGTGTGGTCGAACTCGGCGAACAGGTCGGCCGGCATCTTGCCGAGCGAGTTGACCAGCACGTTCAGGCGGCCGCGGTGGGCCATGCCGATCACGATTTCCTGCACGCCCTTGACGCCGGCCTGGTTGATCAGCTCGTCCATGGCGACGATGAAGCTCTCGCCGCCTTCGAGCGAGAAGCGCTTCTGGCCGACGTACTTGGTGTGCAGGAAGCGCTCGAGGCCTTCTGCCGCGGTCAGGCGGTTGAGCACATGCTTCTTCTGCTCGGCGCTCAGCTTGGGGTTGGTGCGGGCGCTTTCGAGCCGCTGCTGCCACCAGCGCTTGTGGTTCTGGTCGGTGGTGTACATGTACTCGGCGCCCATCGTGCCGCAGTACGTTTCGCGCAAGGCGTTGAGCAGGTCGCGCAGCGACATGGTCTCCTTGCCGAAGAAGGTGTTGCTGGTGTTGAACACCGTCTCGAGGTCGGCGTCGGTGAAGCCGTAGAACGAGGGCTCGAGTTCCGGAATGGCGGGACGCTCGGCGCGCTTGAGCGGGTCGAGGTCGGCCCAGCGGGCGCCGACGTTGCGGTAGGCGGCAATCAGCTGCTGGACGGAAGTGCGCTTGCGGCCGAGTTCGGAATCGGCGCCGCTGGCCTGCACGACCTTGGTCGTGCCCTGCTTCGCGCGTTCGGCGAAAGCGTTGATGACCGGCAGGTGCGGGACATCGCGGGTGTTGGTGCCGTCGGCGGCGGGAACGTTCTGCAACGCGTCGAAATACGAACGCCAGTTGTCAGGCACGCTGCCGGGGTTGGAGAGGTAGTTCTCGTACATCTCCTCGACATAGGGCGCATTGCCGCCGAAGAGGTACGTGTTGCCTTGATAGGCGGTATACGCCGATGGCGTCGATGAATCGCTCATGATCCGCTGACCTTCGCTTCCCTGAAGGAAGCACTAGCTGGTTAAGAAACCTTCCGCGACACGGCTGAACCGATTGGCGGATGCGACTGTGGCTGGGGAAGGGCCTGAGTACCTTGGCATTGTGCCACGTCAACCATATGACGGTTCAACGGGGCTTCGCAACCCCCTGCCCTGCTCACTCAGCCCGAAGAAAGTAACTGTTTGATCTGCTGCAGCGTGGCGGGGTCGTCGATGGTGGTCAGGTCGCCGGGGTCGCGCTGCTCGCACACGGCCTGGATGGCGCGGCGCAGCAACTTGCCGCTGCGGGTCTTGGGCAGGCCGCTGACGAAGCGCACGCGGGCCGGCCGCGCCAGGGCGCCGAGCTGGTCGGCGACTACTTTCATGATCTCGCCTTCGAGCTTGAGTGCCACGTCGGCGTCAATCACGGCCTTGCCGTCCCTGGGGACCACGAAGGCCATCGCGACCTGCCCCTTCAGGGCATCGGCCACGCCGACCACCGCCACTTCGGCCACGTTGGAATGGCCCGAAATGCTTTCCTCGATCTCGCGCGTGCCAAGGCGATGGCCCGCCACGTTGATCACGTCGTCGGTGCGCCCGAGGATGTAGAAATAGCCATCCTCGTCGCGAATGCCCCAATCGAAGGTCGAATAAACCATCTTGCCGGGCACGCTTTTCCAGTACGTATTGACGAAGCGCGCGTCGTCCTTCCACACGGTCTGCATGAAGCCCGGCGGGGTCGGCCCCTCGACCACGACCACGCCCTTCTCGTTCGCGCCGGTCAGCTCTTCGCCCGTCGACTCGTGCAGGATCTTGATGCTGTAGCCGTACATCGGCACGCCCGGGCTGCCGAACTTGCTGGCCTTGGCCTCCACCCCGTTGGCGATCGTGATCATCGGCCAGCCCGATTCGGTCTGCCAGTAGTTGTCGATGATCGGCACGCCCAGGCCCTCGCTGATCCAGCGGGCGGTCGGCTCGTCGAGCGGCTCGCCGGCCAGGAACAGCGCGCGCAGTGTCGACAGGTCGTATTTTTTCAGCAGTGCCGGATCCTGCTTCTTGAGCACGCGCACGGCCGTGGGCGCGCTGAACATCACCGTGACCTTGTACTTCTCGACAAGGCGCCACCAGATGCCGCCATCGGGCTGCCGTTCGATGCCCTGCGTCGGCAGGCCTTCGTACATGATGGTCGCCATGCCGGCGATCAGCGGGCCGTAGACGATGTAGCTATGGCCCACCACCCAGCCGATGTCGCTGGTGGAGAAGTAGGTTTCCCCGGGCCGGCCATCGAAGATGTGCTTCATGCTCGCAGCCAGCGCGACCGCATAGCCGCCCACGTCGCGCTGCACGCCCTTGGGCTTGCCGGTCGTGCCGCTCGTGTAGATGGTGTAGCTGATGTCGGTCGAGGCGAGCCACGTGCAAGGCACCTTGGCATCGATGTGCTTCTGCCGCAGTTCGGCGGCGAGATGGTCACGACCCGCCGTCAGTTCCATCGGCGCGAGACCGCGGTCGGTCAGCAGCACCGCCGAAGGCTTGTGCCTCGACAGCCGGATCGCGTCGTCGAGCAGCGGCTTGTATGCGATGACCTTGCCGCCGCGCGAGCCGGCATCGGCGCTCACGATCACCTTGGGCTCGGCGTCTTCGATGCGCGTGGCCAGCGAGCCGCTCGCGAAGCCGCCGAACACCACGCAGTGGATCGCGCCGATGCGCGCGCAGGCCAGCATGGCAAAGGCGGCTTCCGGAATCATCGGCATGTAGATGAGCACGCGGTCGCCCTTGCCCACACCCAGCTCGACAAGGCTGGCGGCAGTGCGCTGCACCTCGGCGTGCAGCTCAGTAAAGCTGTAGCTCTTCTCGACGCCGGTTTCGGTGGAAACGAAGATCAGCGCGGGCTGGTCGCCTCGTGCCGCCAGATGACGGTCGATGGCGTTGTGGCAAAGATTGGTCGTGCCGCCCACGAACCAGCGCGCGAACGGCGGCTGGCTGGCGTCGAGGATCTGTTGCGCGGGCGCCTGCCAGTCGATCAGCTTCGCCTGCTCGGCCCAGAAGGCCTCGGGCGCATCGACGGATTGGCGATAGAACTCTTCGTAGCGGCTCATCTTGATTTGTCTCCTGTTATTTATTCCGTTCCGGCGGCAGCGCCAAAACTGAATTCATAATTATGGAGACCGATCTTGCAGCAAGCTGACGGCCGGAACAATCCGGCCGAGCCCTGCCGCGCAGGCTGCAGGGCCTGCGGTCCGATTACCGGACGAGCGAAAGCAGTTCAGGAAATGCGGGGTGCTCCGCCGTACGCAGCCACTCGAAGCCGACCATCTCGGTCGTCACGAGCTCAGCACCGGCGCCGGCCAGCCGGTCGAAGGCGGCGTCACGGTTGCGCTCGGTGCGCGAACTGCAGGCATCAGTAACGACCCAGACTTCAAATTCGTCTTCCAGCAGGTCGAGCGCGGTCTGCAGCAGGCAGACATGGGCTTCGCAGCCGGCGATCACGATGCTGTTGCGCTCCTCGGCCGCGGCAGCGGGCTTCTGCAGATGCTTGGGCAGGCTGCGTGCATTGCCCTGCGGCGCCTTGGCCGGCACGCGCAGCCACTCTCCGAGGCCTTCCTCCACGCCGCTGAAGTGCATCTTCGACAGGGTGCGCTGGCACAGCGCGCGGATGTCGGGCAGGTTCTCGCCCAGGCTGGATGGGTTGTGCTCGGTGCCGAACACCGGCACCTGGAACAGCCGCGCCATCTTGCCGAGCCGCACTGCGTTCTGCGCGACCGCCTCCCCCTCGAAGATCGCCGGCATCAGCCGCGCCTGGTAGTCGACCAGAACGAGTTGGGATTGCGAGGCGTCGAGCAGCATGAACAGTTTCTTTCAGGTATCGGTTGAATTGGGCTGAACCGTACCACCGAAAAGACCGGCTTGGCGCGGGCCGCCATCGACGCGTTGCACGAGTTGCGCCACGTAGGCTTTGAACAGCGCATCGGCCGACTGCCTGAACATGCGGATGCGCCCGGTGTGCTGCATCAGCAGCAGGCCGACGCCGTGCGCGAACAGCGAAGTATTTTCCCGCAGGGCGTTGTCCGCATCGAGCCCCATCGCCTGCAGCGCTTCTTCGCACGGGCGCAAGGCCTGGTAGAGATGGTCATTCAGTTCGTGATCGAGCTCGCTGGTCAGGCCGCGCGGGCGCATGCCCTGCACCAGATAGAAGCCCAGGTCGAGCTCGCGCGGGTTCGCGGCATAGAAGTCGAACCACGCCTGGGCCTTGGCGGCGAGCGTCTGGGCGGGGCTGTCCGGCGCCACGGGGGCATCGGCCACGGCCGCCTGCAAGCGCTGTATCGACTCGCCGAGCAAGGCCGCGTAGATCGCCTCCTTGCTCTCGAAGTACGAATAGATCGCGCCCGGCGTGTAGCCGGCCTTGCGGGCAATTTCGCGAATGCTCGCACCTTCGATGCCGGCCTCCAGGAAGACCGCGCGAGCGGCGTCGAGCACGAGCGTGCGGCGGGCGTCGGTGAGCGCCTGGCGGCGTTGGAGCTTGGCGTGCATGGGCGGGACTATAGCCCTTGAATTGATCACAGCTCCAATTTTTTAATCGTTGATTGAAAAATTGAACGATGTTTAAATTTGAGCCAAAACCCAGGAGACAAGCACGATGAACGCCCCGCTCCCCAGCGCCACCCTCATGTCCGGCACCGACTACCGCGAGTCGCTGCGCCGCTACACCCCCAACGTCTTCGTCGACGGCCGCCGCGTCGACAGCGTGGCCGACGAACCGGCCTTCCAGCCCGGCATCAATGCCATCGCCCTCACCTACGACTACGCCCTGAAGAAGGAATACGCGCCGCTGATGACCGCCGTGCAGCACACCAGCGGCAAGCGGGTCAACCGGCTGTCCCACATCAACACGGGCTCCAGTGACCTGCTCAACAAGCTCGAGGCCGTGCGGCTGGTCTGCCAGGAAACGGGCTGCGCCCAGCGCTACCTGACGCACGATGCGCTCAATGCCATCGCCCAGGTGTCGGCCCGCATCGACGACGCCCGCGGCAGCACCGAGCACACCGCCCGCTTCCACGACTACCTGCACCGCGTGCAGGACCAGGACCTGACGCTGGGCGTTGCCATGACCGACGCCAAGGGCGACCGCAGCCGCCGGCCGCACGAGCAGGCCAACGTCGACAGCTACCTGCACGTGGTGGAGCGCAACGCACGCGGCATCGTCATCTCGGGCACCAAGGCCATCGTGACCGGCGCGCCCTATGTGCACGAACTGTTGGTCATGCCCTGCCGCAACATGGGCAAGGAAGACGCAGATTTCGCCGTCTGCTGCGCCGTGCCGCTGGACGCGCCCGGCCTCACCATCGTCGCCCGGCCAGCCGGCCGGCCCGGTGAAAAGCTCGAGCACGGCGATGCGCTTTTCAGCCGCAAGTACGGCCAAAGCACCGGCGTGTGCATGTTCGACAGGGTCTTCGTGCCGTGGGAGCGCGTGTTCTACGCCGGCGAATGGGAGCACTCCGGCCACCTGACCTACAGCTACGCCACGCACCACCGCCACAGCTGCATCGGCGCCCGCGCCGGCTTCGGCGACCTGCTGATCGGCGCCGGCGCACTGATGTGCGAGGCCAACGGCTTCGACCCGGGCAAGGAAAGCCACCTGCGCGAGCAGATGGTCGAGCTCATCACCATCACCGAGAGTTTCTTCGCCTGCGGCGTGGCGGCCAGCGTCTACGGCAAGGCCGACGAGCACTGCGACGTCTTCATGCCCGACCCGGTATTCAGCAACATCGGCAAGCTGCTGCTGGCCACGAAGATCTACGACATGCACCGCATCGCACACTACGTGAGCGGCGGCCTGATCGTCACCCTCCCCGGCCCCGACGAGGATCACAACCCCGAGACCGCCGCCCGCCTTTCGGACGTGCTGCGGGCCAACCCGGCCATTCCCTACGAGCAGCGCATCGAAACAGCCCGCTTCATCGAAGACCTGACGGCTGGCTACCAGGGCGGCTGGTACAGCGTGATCAGCCTGCACGGCGGCGGTTCGCCCGCAGCGATGAAGCAGGAAATCTGGCGCAACTACCCTGTCGGCTCCAAGGTCGAGTTGGTCGAACGCATCCTCGAACGCGGCATCGCGGCCGACGGCTCGCCCGCCGCCGCGCCGCACGACCCGGGCCGTGCCATCACCCGCAACCGCCAGCCCGGCAAATGCTGCGACACCGGCTGCACCACGCCCGGGCAACCCGTGATGGTCGATCTGCCGGCATCGCGGCGCGCCTAGACTCAGGCGGATGAAGATCTTCTCGAAGCGGCTGTGCCTCGCAGCGCTGGGCGTGGGTGCCGCGCTGCTCGTCGTGGCCTGCGGCGGCGTGCGCAAGGCCACGGTGCCGATGGCGACCTCGCTCGAAAAAAGCAGCTGTGCGCGCAGCGATGTCGACACGCTGCTGGTGATGCTTCCCGGCGCGTACTCGACGCCCAACGAGTTCGAGCGCGAAGGCTTCGTCCGCGCCGTCCGCGACAACCGCATCGCGGCGGACGTGATGCTGGTCGACGCGCATCTCGGCTACTACAACAACAAGACCATCCTCGATCGCTTGAGCGCCGACGTGATGGCGCCGGCGCGCAACCACGGCTACAAGCACATCTGGTTCGTCGGAATTTCCCTCGGCGGCTTCGGCGGAATGCTCTATGCGCAGACGCACCCGGGCGAACTCGCGGGGCTGGTGACGCTCGCGCCCTACCTCGGCGAGCGCACGCTTGGCACCGATATCGCCAATGCCGGCGGCCTTGCCAAGTGGAACGGACCGCTTGTCGATCCGGCCGAGCGCCCGCCCCGCACGCCCAACGAAACACAGCTCTGGCAATGGCTGCGCGGCTATGCGGGATTCACGAACACGGCGGGCGCCCGGCCGCCGCTCTATCTCGGCTATGGCGTCGACGACCGCTTTGCCTTCAGCAACCGCTTGCTTGCGGAAGTGCTGCCGGCCGAACGCGCATTCACGACCGAGGGCGGCCACGACTGGCCCGAATGGACTCGCCTCTGGCGCCGCATGCTGCCGACCCTGCCGCTGCCCGGTTGCCCCAGCTGACGGCGCCGCGCTTCAATTCGGCCGCAGGCGCAGCAGCTTGCCATCCGCCTCGTCGGTCAGCACGTAGAGCAATCCGTCGGGCCCCTGCTTCACGTCGCGGATGCGGGCACGGCCCTCGGCCAGCAGCTTGTGCTCGGCCACTACCTTGCCGCCCTTCAATTCGATGCGGTCGAGGTAGCCGAACTTGAGCGAACCCACGAACAGATTGCCCTTCCAGCCCGCGCCATATCGGTCGCTGGTCAGAAACGCCATGCCGGACGGTGCGATCGACGGCACCCAGTAGTGCAGCGGCTGCTCCATGCCGTCTTTGGCGGTGATGCCGTCGCCGATCTTGCCGCCGCCGTAGTTCTCGCCGTAGGTGATCACGGGCCAGCCGTAGTTGCGGCCGGCCTGCGGGATATTGATTTCGTCGCCGCCTTGCGGGCCGTGCTCGGTCATCCAGAGGCGGCCGTCGGGCGCGAGCGTGGCGCCCTGCCCGTTGCGGTGGCCGTAGCTCCAGATCTCTGGCAATGCACCCGCCTCGCCAACGAAGGGGTTGTCCTTAGGCACCGCGCCGTCCTTGCCGATGCGCACGATCTTGCCAAGGTGGTTGTCGAGCTTCTGCGCATCTTCCTTGCGGCTGAAACGGTCACCGAGCGTGAGGAACAGCGTGCCGTCGCGCGCCTCGACGATGCGGCAGCCGAAATGATTGCGGCTCGCCACCTTGGGCTGCTGGCTGAAGATGATCTTCAGGTCTTCGAGCTTCGTGCCGTCGGCCGACAGATTGGCGCGGGCCAGCGCCGTGCTGTTGGCTGAGCCGCCCGCATCGGGTTCGGAGAAGCAAAAGTACAGCGTGCGGTTTTTCTCGAAGCCCGAGTCAGCCAGCACGTCGAGCAAACCGCCTTGGCCGCCCGCCGCGATGGGAGGCAAACCTGCGATGGGTGCGCCGATTTTCCCGTCGGCACCGATCAGTCGCAGACGGCCCGGCCGCTCCGTCACCACGAATCGACCGCCCGGCAGAAAGGCGACGCCCCAAGGGTTTTCCAGGCCCGTAGCCACCGTTTCGGGGCGCATCTGCGCCATCGCATTGACACAAAAACCCAGCGCGGCAACCGCTGCAAAGCGGCAAACAAGAGAAAAGGACGGCTGGATCTGCAAGTTCATGACTTTTCCGGGTAGTTTCGGCGATCTTGGCGAGAAATAGCGACCGAATCCAGCCCGACCGCCTGTTCACCCGAAGTCCGAGGGCCCATTCGCGGTCAACCACTTATGGGCAATAAACGTTCACCGTTACATTTTTTCTTCGGCCGGATCAAAATTTTTCATGTAAATCAATGACTTACAGATGCATTCGCTAATTCTGATTAAATTGACATAACCGCGCGTCATCAATATCCTACGCGCCATGCGTTTTTTCGTCCTACCCGCGTCCCTCCTATTTGCCGTCGCTGTCCATGCGGCCCCCCAACAGGAAAAAACCGATGACGAGTTGGCACGAATGCTCGCCGACAAGGGCATCATCGGGCAGCTCAAGCAGGTTCGCCAAACCGTCACGGAGCGCACCTCCGACCTGGTGGTGACCGCCATCGGTTTCTTGGGCGTCCCCTATCGCCGCGGCGGCAACACCGCCGAATCGGGTTTCGATTGCAGCGGCTTCGTCCGTGCCATGTACAACCAGACGGTCGGCCACATGCTCCCGCGCCGCGCCGAAGAGCAAGCCGCCGCCACCGAGAAGATCGATGCCAGCCAGCTCAAGCCCGGTGACCTCGTGTTCTTCAACACCATGCGCCGCGCCTTCAGCCATGTCGGCATCTATGTCGGTGAAGGCAAGTTCATCCACTCGCCCCGCTCCGGCGCCCAGGTTCGCGTGGAAGACATGAACGGCAGCTACTGGCAACGCCGCTTCGACGGCGCCCGCCGCGTGCTCGGCGGCCCGACGGATGAAGTGAAGGCTGCGGCCGTCGCCAATACCGGCAACTGAGCCTCCCTCCGAATTCAGAACGAAAAAAATCCCGCCTCGGCGGGATTTTTCATGGGCGCTCGATCAGCAGCGCCCTTCTGTCTTGTCAGCTCTTCTTCGCAGGCGGCAGATCGGTACAGGTACCGTGCGCCACTTCCGCCGCCATGCCAATGCTTTCGCCAAGCGTCGGATGCGGGTGGATGGTCTTGCCGATGTCGATCTCGTCCGCGCCCATCTCGATGGCCAGCGCGATCTCTCCGATCATGTCGCCGGCATGCGTGCCGACGATGCCGCCGCCAAGGATGCGATGCGTCTCGGCATCGAACAGCAGCTTGGTGAAGCCTTCGTCACGGCCGTTGGCGATGGCGCGGCCCGAAGCAGTCCACGGGAAGTGGCCCTTCTTGACCTTGATGCCTTCGGCCTTCGCCTGGTCTTCGGTGAGGCCCACCCACGCCACCTCGGGGTCGGTGTAGGCCACGCTCGGGATCACGCGGGCGTTGAAGGCGGCGCTGGAAAGCTCCTTGTCGCCCTTCTGCTCGCCAGCGATGACTTCGGCCGCCACATGCGCCTCATGTACCGCCTTGTGCGCCAGCATGGGCTGACCCACGATGTCGCCGATGGCGAAGATGTGGGGCACGTTGGTACGCATCTGGATGTCGACCGGAATGAAGCCGCGGTCGCTCACGGCCACGCCGGCCTTCTCGGCACCGATCTTCTTGCCGTTGGGGCTGCGGCCCACGGCCTGCAGCACCAGGTCGTACACCTGCGGCTCCTTCGGCGCCTGCTCGCCCTCGAAGGTGACCTTGATGCCCTCCTTCGTGGCCTCGGCGCCGACCGTCTTGGTCTTGAGCATGATGTTGTCGAAGCGCGGCGCGTTCATCTTCTGCCAGACCTTCACGAGGTCGCGGTCGGCGCCCTGCATGAGGCCGTCGAGCATTTCGACCACGTCCAGGCGCGCCCCCAGCGTGGAATACACCGTGCCCATTTCGAGGCCGATGATGCCGCCGCCCAGCACCAGCATGCGCTTGGGGTCGGTGCCCATCTCGAGCGCGCCGGTCGAGTCGACCACGCGCGGGTCCTTCGGCATGAAGGGCAGGCTCACCGACTGCGAGCCGGCCGCAATGATCGCGTTGCGGAACTTGACGGTCTGCTTGCTGCCCGTGGTGTCCCAACTGGTGCCGGAGGTTTCCTCGACCTCGATGTGGTACGGGTCGATGAAGTTGCCGACGCCGCGCAGCACCGTCACCTTGCGCATCTTGGCCATGGCCGTGAGGCCGCCGGTGAGCTTGCCCACCACCTTGTTCTTGTGGCCGAGCAGCTTGGCGCGGTCGACCGTGGGCGCGGCAAAGCTCACACCGAGATCGGCGAAGTGCTTGACCTCGTCCATGACGGAAGCCACGTGCAGCAGCGCCTTCGACGGGATGCAACCGACGTTCAGGCACACGCCGCCGAGAGTGGCGTAGCGCTCGATCAGCACCACCTTCAAGCCGAGGTCGGCCGCGCGGAAAGCGGCCGAATAGCCACCAGGGCCTGCGCCGAGCACGATCACGTCGCACTCGACGTCGACCTTGCCGCCGTAGGTGGATGCCACGGGTGCCGATACCGGAGCCGGCGCAGCCGCCTTCGGTGCCGGGGCTGCAGCCGCTGGCGCAGGCGCCGCCGCTGCGGGAGCGGGCGCCGCGGCGCCGCTCACCTCCAGCGTCAGCACGACCGAGCCTTCCTTGACCTTGTCGCCCACCTTCACGGCCAGCGCCTTCACCACGCCGGCAGCGGACGACGGAATCTCCATCGAGGCCTTGTCCGATTCGACCGTGATCAGCGACTGTTCGGCCTTGACCGTGTCTCCGACATTGACCAGCACCTCGATCACCGCGACTTCGTCGAAGTCGCCGATATCGGGCACCTTGATTTGTTGTTCGCTCATTTGGACACTTTCAGTTTGAGTGTGAGAACGTCGACCGGTGGGGCCGAATTGCGATCGAATTCGCAGGCGGCGGCAATGCCTGCCTCCGCCACGTCGCGCGAGCTGCGCGACTTGATGTCATAGGCCGCGTGCATGGCGCCGAGTGCGAAGCTGCGTCCCGAGCCTATGGCCCAGAACTCCTTGAACTCGAACACCTCGCGGTAGCTGTAGATGCCGTAGATGCCGCTCTGGTTGGCCATCAGCATCGTGAACTGGCTCGACTCGTAGGGCTCGTGCTCGTCTTCCTTGGTCTGCATGAAGAACGTGTCCTTCAGCACCGGATGCAACATCGTGAAGGTGCGGAAGATCTCGTGCTTGCTGCCGAACAGCAGTTTCTCGCGCTCCTGCGCGGCCAGCGCGTGCTGCAGCACCAGGAAGTGCGCGGCGGCGCCGGCCACGGCGAACAGGCTCTGCCCCGCCGCGTCCTCGACGGTGAAGATCTTCTGGTTCGCCTCGGCGCGGTGCGAAAGCCGCGTGTCGCCGAAGGTCACCAGAGAATCGGCTGCCATCGTGACCTGGCCGCCTTTGCGGACGGCCACTACGGTGGTCATAGCAGGATTCGACGGTAGTCCGCGAGCACCTGGCCCAGGTAGGCGTTGAAACGCGCAGCCAGGGCGCCGTCGATCACGCGGTGGTCGTACGACAGCGACAGCGGCAGCGTGAGACGCGGCACGAACTGCTTGCCGTCCCACACCGGCTTCATCTGGCCCTTGGAGAGGCCGAGGATGGCCACTTCAGGAGCGTTGATGATGGGCGTGAAGTGCGTACCGCCGATGCCGCCGAGCGAGCTGATCGAGAAGCAGCCGCCCTGCATGTCGGCCGAGCCGAGCTTGCCGTCGCGCGCCTTCTTGGCGAGTTCGCCCATCTCGGCGCTGATCTGCAGGATGCCCTTCTTGTCGGCATCTTTCAGCACCGGCACCACGAGCCCGTTGGGCGTGTCGGCCGCGAAGCCGATGTGGAAGTACTGCTTGTAGACCAGCTGGTCGCCGTCGAGGCTGGCGTTGAAGTCGGGAAACTTCTTCAGTGCCGAAACCACCGCCTTGATCACGAAGGCCAGCATCGTGACCTTGACGCCCGACTTCTCGTTCTCCTTGTTGGTGGAAACGCGGAAGGCTTCGAGCTCGGTGATGTCGGCTTCGTCGTTGTTGGTGACGTGCGGAATCATCACCCAGTTGCGGTGCAGGTTCGCGCCGCTGAGCTTCTTGATGCGCGACAGGTCCTTGCGCTCGACCGCGCCGAACTTGGTGAAGTCGACCTTCGGCCACGGGATCAGGCCCAGCGCCGCGCCGTCGGCACCGCCACCTGCCGGCGCCTTGGCCGCCGAGGCCTTGGTGCTGGCCTGGCCGCTCATCACGGCCTTGGTGAAGCTCTGGACGTCTTCCTGCGTGATGCGGCCCTTGGGACCGGAACCCTTGACCTCTTCGAGCGGCACGCCGAGTTCGCGGGCGAACTTGCGCACCGAGGGCGAGGCGTGCGGCAGGCTGGCGCTGGGCGCGACCGTCGGCTGGTGGGCCGGAGCGGCTGCAGCAGTCGCCGATGCGGCGGCTGGTGCGGGCGCGCTGGCGGTTGCGGTTGCCGGTGCGGCAGCCGCAGCCTGCGCAGGCGCCGGGGCTGCAGCACCCGCAGCACCTTCGAGCACGGCAATCAGGTCACCGATGTTGACCGTGTCGCCCACCTTGACCTTGAGTTCCTTGAGCACGCCGGCAGCCGACGACGGAATCTCCATCGAGGCCTTGTCCGACTCCACCGTGATCAGCGACTGTTCGACCTTGATCGCGTCGCCCGGCTTCACAAGCACTTCAATGACGGCGACGTCCTTGAAATCGCCGATGTCCGGCACCTTGATCTCGACCGGGCCCGAGGCTGCCGGGGCGGCAGCAGGAGCTGCGGCGGCCGGCGCAGGCGCGGCGGCTGCGGGGGCCGCTGCAGGCGCAGGGGCCGGCGCTGCAGCAGCACCCGCTCCCTCGGCCTCGAGCACGAGCACCACCGAGCCCTCCTTCACCTTGCTGCCGACTTCGACCTTCAGTTCCTTGACCACACCGGCCGTGGACGACGGGATTTCCATCGACGCCTTGTCCGATTCGACCGTGATGAGCGACTGTTCGGCCTTGACCGTGTCGCCCACCTTCACGAGCACCTCGATCACCGCGACTTCATCGAAATCGCCGATGTCCGGCACCTTCACTTCCACTGCTGCCATATCGTTGTCTCCCGCCGTAAGGCGCCGTTCGTTCGTTGGTTGTTGATGTTCAAGCGTAAAGCGGGTTGACCTTGTCGACATTGATGCCGTACTTCTTGATCGCTTCCACCACCTTGGCAACCGGCACGGTGCCATCTTCGCTCAGCGCCTTGAGCGCGGCCACCACGATGTAGTGGCGGTTGATCTCGAAGTGCTCGCGCAGCTTGTTGCGGAAGTCGCTTCGGCCGAAGCCGTCGGTGCCGAGCACCTTGTAGGTACGGCCCTTCGGGATGAAAGGGCGGATCTGCTCGGCATAGGCCTTCATGTAGTCGGTCGATGCGACCACCGGGCCGGTCGAGGCCCCGAGCTGCTCGGCCACGAAGGGCACGCGCGGCGTCTGGTCCGGGTGCAGCAGGTTCCAGCGGTCGGCATCCTGGCCGTCGCGGGTGAGCTCGTTGAAGCTCGGGCAGCTCCACACGGAAGCCGACACGCCCCAGTCCTTTTCGAGCAGCTCTTGCGCAGCGAAGCTTTCGCGCAGGATGGTGCCGCTGCCCAGCAGTTGCACCGTGGGGGCCTTGGCCTTGAGCGCTGGGCCCTGCTTCGACAGGTACATGCCCTTGATGATCTGCTCTTCGGTACCGGGCTGCAGGCCGGGCATCGCGTAGTTCTCGTTGAGCAGCGTCAGGTAGTAGTAGACGTTGTCCTGCTTCTCGACCATGCGCTTGAGGCCGTGGTGCAGGATGACGCCGACTTCGTGCGCGAAGGTCGGGTCGTAGCTCACGCAGTTCGGGATGGTGTTGGCCAGGATGTGGCTGTGACCATCTTCGTGCTGCAGGCCTTCGCCGTTCAGCGTGGTGCGCCCCGAAGTGCCGCCAAGCAGGAAGCCGCGCGCCTGCATGTCGCCGGCCGCCCAGGCCAGGTCGCCGATGCGCTGGAAGCCGAACATCGAGTAGTACACGTAGAACGGCACCATGATGCGGTTGTTCGTGCTGTACGACGTTGCCGCCGCGATCCAGCTCGACATGCCGCCGGCTTCGTTGATGCCTTCCTGCAGGATCTGCCCGCCCTTGTCTTCCTTGTAGTACATGACCTGGTCTTTATCGACCGGGGTGTACTGCTGACCGTGCGGGTTGTAGATGCCGATCTGGCGGAACAGGCCTTCCATGCCGAAGGTGCGCGCCTCGTCCACGAGGATCGGCACCACGCGCGGGCCGAGCGCCTTGTCGCGCAGCAGTTGCGTGAGGAAGCGCACATAGGCCTGAGTGGTAGAGATCTCGCGGCCCTCGGCCGTGGGCTCCATCACTGCCTTGAAGGTGTCGAGCGACGGCACCGTGAAGCTTTCGTCGGCCTTGACACGGCGGTGCGGCAGGTAGCCGCCCAGGGCCTTGCGGCGCTCGTGCAGGTAACGCATTTCCGGCGTGTCGTCGGCCGGCTTGTAGAACGGCAGCTCGGCAATCTGGCTGTCCGGAATCGGGATGTTGAAGCGGTCGCGGAAGGCCTTGATGTCCTCGTCGCTGAGCTTCTTGGTCTGGTGGACCGTGTTCTTGCCCTCGCCGATCTTGCCCATGCCGAAGCCCTTGACGGTCTTGACGAGCAGCACCGTGGGCTGGCCCGTGTGGTTCTGGGCGGCGTGGAAGGCGGCAAACACCTTCTGCGAGTCGTGGCCGCCGCGCTGGAGGTTCCAGACCTCATCGTCGGTCAGGTGCTCGACCATCTTCAGCGTGCGCGGGTCGCGGCCGAAGAAGTTCTTGCGGACGTAGGCGCCGTCGTTGGCCTTGAACGACTGGTAGTCGCCGTCGTTGCACTCCATCATGATCTTGCGCAGCGCGCCGTCATGGTCCTTCTCGAGCAGAGCGTCCCAGCCCTTGCCCCAGATCAGCTTGACGACGTTCCAGTTGGCACCGCGGAACTCGCCTTCGAGCTCCTGGATGATCTTGCCGTTACCGCGCACCGGGCCGTCCAGGCGCTGCAGGTTGCAGTTGATGACAAAGATCAGGTTGTCGAGGTTCTCGCGTGCCGCGAGGCCGATGGCGCCCAGCGATTCCACTTCGTCCATTTCACCGTCGCCGCAGAACACCCACACCTTGCGGTTCTCGGTGTTGGCGATGCCGCGTGCGTGCAGGTACTTGAGGAAGCGCGCTTGGTAAATCGCCATCAGCGGGCCCAGGCCCATCGACACGGTGGGGAACTGCCAGAACTCCGGCATCAGCTTGGGGTGCGGGTAGCTCGACAGGCCCTTGCCGTCCACTTCCTGGCGGAAGTTGAGCAGTTGCTCTTCGGACAGGCGGCCTTCGAGGTAGGCGCGGGCATAGATGCCGGGCGAAACGTGGCCCTGGATGTAGAGCAGGTCGCCGCCGTGGTTTTCGCTCTCGGCGTGCCAGAAGTGGTTGAAACCGGCGCCGAACATGCTTGCCAGCGACGCGAAGGAGCCGATGTGGCCGCCCAGGTCGCCGCCTTCGGCCGGATGGTGGCGGTTGGCCTTGACCACCATGGCCATTGCGTTCCAGCGCATGTAGGCGCGCAGGCGCTGTTCGATCTCGAGATTGCCGGGGCTGCGAGCCTCCTGCGAAGGCTCGATGGTGTTGACATAGCCGGTGTTGGCCGAGAACGGCATGTCGACCGTGTTCTGGCGGGCATGCTCGAGCAGCTGCTCGAGAAGGAAGTGGGCCCGCTCCGGACCCTCGCTCTGGATGACGGAGGACAGTGCATCCATCCATTCACGGGTTTCCTGGGCGTCCGCATCGTTTGCGGCCGAGCCGAACAGGTTCTCGGGATTTGCCGACATGCTTGTCTCTCCTTTTAGGGCTGTGGCGGTAATTTAGTGCGCTATGGGATCAGCGCGGCGGAGTTTCTCATAGAAACATTGGGATTTCAAATAGTGCGTGACGATTTCTTAATGTGATATTTATGACAATGCACCGATCGGGACGGCAACCATCCCGCAACCGCTACCGAGCTCATCCCACGGCAGCCCACATCGCTTCCGAGAGGGGCTTCACCTAAACTCGGGTGATGCCTCTTTCCTCCCCGCTGGCCGTTGCCCGCAGTGCCTCACCCCTGTCCTGGTGGCGCAGGTGGTGGCGCCGGCAGACGCCGGTGCTGCAGGACGCGGTCGCCATGCTCGCGCCGATGGCGGCCGTGCTGTTGTTTCTTGCCGCCATCGTTTCCGCCTTCTGGTACCTGCGCACTGAAGAAGTCGAGCGCGAGCAGGAGTCGGTACGCCGCGACGTCGAGTACGCCCAGCAGCGCATGCGGCTGCGGCTGCTGGAGCGGCAAGAGCAGTTGATGCGCATCGCGCGCGATGCCTCTAACCGCGAGATCGACCCGGTCGAATTCACCAGCCGCGCCGAGTCCCTGGTGAGCCAGTTCCCCGAACTGCAGACCATCACCTGGATCGACGACCGCCGCCGCTTCAAGGCCGGCTATGCGGCGCCCAGCGTGCACCCGGCGCAGCAGCACCTGATCGGCGATGTGCTGCGCCCCGGCGACATCGAGAGCAACTACGCGCTGGCGCGCGAACTGCGCCAGCCGGTGTATTCGCAGCCTGTGGCCGGAGGCGATCCAGCGGCGATGCTGCAGTTGCACATTCCCCTTTTCGACCAGGGCCTGTTCGCGGGCGTGGTGCTGGGCGAGTTCTCGGTCGACGGGCTGCTGCGCTACGGCATGCCGTCCGAGGTCCAGGCGCGCTACGCGGTGTCGCTGCTCGACGCCAAGGGCCATGTGATCGCCGGCAACACCACCAACCTGAAAGACAGCGGCACGCGCCTGCTGCCCTGGAGCGAACGAACCAACGAGTACGAAGTGCCGGTATCGCCCGTGGGCAATGCGCTGGTGCTGCGGGCGCAGGCCTACCGCACCTCGCAGGGCGTGGTCGGCAACGGCCTGTTCTGGCTGGTCTGCGCTCTCAGCGTGCTCACGAGCTGGATGCTGATCGGCACCTGGCGCCACACGCGGCGACGGCTCCAGGCACAGCAGCGGCTGGTGGCCGAGACCAATTTCCGCCGGGCAATGGAAAACTCCATGCTCACGGGCATGCGCGTGCTCGATCTGCAAGGGCGCATCACCTACGTGAACGCCGCCTTCTGCGCCATGACGGGCTGGAGCGAGGAAGAACTGGTCGGCCAGACGCCGCCCTTTCCCTACTGGCTCGAATCCGACCGCGAGGTGATGAACGAGCGGCTTGAAGAAGAGCTGCACGGCCGCGCCCTCCCCGGCGGCTTCCAGGTGCGCGTGAAGCGCAAGAACGGCAGCGTGTTCAACGCGCGGCTATACGTGTCGCCACTGATCGACGCGCGCGGCCACCAGACCGGCTGGATGACGTCGATGACCGACATCACCGAGCCCACGCGCATCCGCGAGCAGTTGTCGGCCTCCTACGAGCGCTTCACCACCGTGCTGGAAGCGCTCGACGCAGCGGTGTCGGTCGCCCCCATCGGCAGCGAGGAACTGCTGTTCGCCAACAAGCTGTATCGCCTGTGGTTCGGCTCGGACACCGTAGGGCACTTGGGCATGGTCGCGCAGGCGGGCGTGCCCGCATCCAATGCACACGACGAAGGCCTCGACGACGTGGACCCGTATGCCGGCCTGCCCATCGACACGCTCACCGCCGCGCAGACTGCCAACAACGAAATCTTCGTGCCCCACCTCGGCAAGTGGCTCGAAGTGCGTTCGCGCTACCTGACCTGGGTCGACGGCCGCCTGGCACAGCTCGTCATCGCCACCGACATCACGCCGCGCCGCGACGCCGAAGAGCAGGCCGCCGCGCAGGCCGACAAGGCCCAGGCCGCAAGCCGCCTCATCACGATGGGCGAAATGGCGTCAAGCGTGGCGCACGAGCTCAACCAGCCACTGACCGCCATCACCAACTACTGCAACGGGATGATGTCGCGCATCAAGGGCCAGTCGATCGACACCGAGGCCCTGCTCGCCGCGCTCGAAAAAACCTCGAAGCAGGCGCAGCGCGCGGGCCAGATCATCCAGCGCATCCGCTCCTTCGTGAAGCGCAGCGAACCCAACCGCACGCCGGCCGACGTGGCCACCATGGTGAGCGAAGCGGTCGAACTCGCCGGCATCGAGCTGCGCCGGCGCAACGTGCGCCTGAATCACTACGTGGCCGCGCGGCTGCCGGTGGTGCGCGTCGACCCGATCCTCATCGAGCAGGTGATGGTCAACCTGCTGAAGAACGCCGCCGAATCCATCGACATCGCCGACCGTCCGCTGGCGCGCCGCAGCGTCGAGCTACGCGTGCTGCCCAAGGTGATCGAGGGCCACAACGCCATCGAGTTCTCGGTGCAGGACACGGGCAAGGGCCTGGCGCCCGAAGTGATGGACCGGCTCTACGAAGCCTTCTTCTCGACCAAGCCCGAGGGCATGGGTATCGGGCTGAATCTGTGCCGCACCATCGTCGAGTCGCACCGCGGCCGGATGCAGGCGGAGAACATCTACAATGGCCCGGATGTGATCGGATGCCGCTTTTCCTTCTGGATTCCGGTGTTGGACGCTATCAGTTCCGTAGCTAGCGACGAGGCAAAGGTACCTGCATGAGTTTGATTCCGAAGAAGGGCACGGTCTATGTCGTCGACGACGACGAAGCCGTACGCGATTCGCTGCAATGGCTGCTCGAAGGCAAGGACTACAGAGTCCGCTGTTTCGATTCCGCCGAATCCTTTCTCTCCCGATACGACCCGCGCGAAGTCGCCTGTTTGATCGTCGACATCCGCATGGCCGGCATGACCGGCCTCGAATTGCAGGATCGACTGATCGAACGGCGCTCCCCGCTGCCGATCGTGGTCATCACCGGCCACGGCGACGTGCCGATGGCGGTCGACAGCATGAAGAAAGGCGCGATGGATTTCATCCAGAAGCCCTTCAACGACGAAGAGCTGGTCACGCTTGTCGAGCGCATGCTCGAACACGCACGCGGCGCCTTCACGCAGCACCAGCAGTCGGCCAGCCGCGACGCGCTGCTGTCCAAGCTCACGGGCCGCGAGGCGCAGGTGCTCGAACGCATCGTCGCCGGCCGCCTGAACAAGCAGATCGCCGACGACCTTGGCATCAGCATCAAGACGGTCGAGGCGCACCGCGCCAACATCATGGAAAAGCTCAACGCCAACACCGTGGCCGATCTGCTCAAGATCGCCCTGGGACAGGCGGCGCCCGCTGCCAAGGCCTAGAAGCTATCCGACAGATAGCGACGAATGAATCCCACGCCTGCGCAAGCGGGCGTTTTTACTTGGAAAATCGAAACCGATGACCGCCCAACTGATCGACGGCAACGCCCTCGCCAAAACCATTCGCGCCGAAGTTGCCGGCCGCACCGCCGCACTCAAGGCCCGTGGCGTGAACCCGGCCCTTTCCATCATCCTCGTGGGCGAAGACCCGGCCAGCCAGGTCTATACGAAGCACAAGGTCAACGACAGCGCCCAGACCGGCCTGGAAGCCACGCTCGAAACCTACCCCGCCGACATGAGCGAGGCCGATCTGCTGGCCCGCATCCGCACCCTCAACGACGACCCGAAGGTGCACGGCATCCTGGTCCAGCTGCCGCTGCCCAAACACATGGACAGCCAGAAGGTCATCGAGACAATCTCGCCCGCAAAGGACGTCGACGGCTTTCACGTCGCCAGCGCCGGTGCGCTGATGACCGGCGCCCCGGGCTTCTGGCCCTGCACGCCGCACGGCTGCATGAAGATGCTCGAATCCATCGGCTACGACCTGCGCGGCAAGCACGCCGTGGTCATCGGCCGCAGCAACATCGTCGGCAAGCCGATGGCCATGATGCTGCTCGCCAAGAGCGCCACCGTGACCATCTGCCACAGCGCCACGCAAGACCTGGGCGCCATCACGCGCCAGGCCGACGTGATCGTCGCGGCGGTGGGCAAGCTCAATCTCCTGACCGCAGACATGGTGAAGCCGGGCGCGGTCGTCATCGACGTGGGTATGAACCGCAAGGAAGACGGCAAGCTGGCCGGCGACGTCGATTTCGACGGCGTGAAGGAAGTGGCCGGCTGGATCACGCCCGTGCCTGGTGGCGTCGGCCCCATGACGCGGGCCATGCTTCTGGCAAACACCCTTGAAGCGGCCGAACGCGCCGCCAAGTAACTTTCATGGCCATGACGAACAATCCTCTCCTCGATTTCAACGATCTCCCGCTGTTCGATCGCATCAAGCCCGAGCACGTCGCGCCCGCCGTCGACGCGCTGCTGGCCGATGCCGAGACCGCGCTGCAGACCGTGACGGCGCCCGGCTTTCCCGCTGACTGGAATGCGATCTCGAAGGTGCTCGACGTGGCCTCCGAACGCTTCAGCCGCGCCTGGAGCGCCGTCGGCCACCTCAACGCAGTGGCCGACACGCCCGAATTGCGCGCCGCCTACAACGAAGCCATGCCGCGCGTGACCGCCTTCTGGACCCGGCTGGGCTGCGACGAGCAGCTGTACGCTAAGTACAAGGCCATCGACGTCGCCACGCTCAACGCAGAGCAGCGCCAGGCGCATCGCAATGCGGTGCGCAACTTCGTGCTGGGCGGTGCCGAGCTGCAGGGCGACGCCAAGAAGCGCTTCGCCGAGATCCAGGAACGCCAGGCTGAGCTGAGCCAGAAGTTCAGCGAAAATGCACTCGACGCAACCGATGCCTTCGCCTACTACGCCGCGCTCGGCGAACTCGAAGGCGTGCCCGAAGACGTGGTGAGCGCCGCGCGCGCCGCCGCAGAGGCCGATGGCAAGGAAGGCTACAAGCTCACGCTCAAGATGCCGTGCTATCTGCCGGTGATGCAGTTCGCCAAGAGCAGCGCGCTGCGCGAGAAGCTCTACCGCGCCTACGTCACCCGCGCCAGCGAGTTCGGCGACGCTGCCTTCGACAACACCGCGCTCATCACCGAAATCCTCGCGCTGCGCGAGGAAGAAGCGAAGCTGCTGGGCTACAGGAACTACGGCGAACTCTCGGTCGTGCCGAAGATGGCCGAGTCGCCCGAGCAGGTCGTCAAGTTCCTGCGCGATCTCGCAATCAAGGCCAAGCCCTATGGCGAGCGCGACCTGGCCGACCTGCGGGTCTTCGCCTCGGAGCAGTTGAGCATCACCGACCCCCAGCCCTGGGACTGGAGCTACATCGGCGAGAAGCTCAAGGAAGCGCGCTACGCCTTCAGCGAGCAGGAGGTGAAGCAGTACTTCCCCGCGCCGAAGGTCATGGCCGGGCTGTTCAAGATCGTCGAGACGCTGTTCGAGGTGTCGATCCGTCGCGACTCGGCGCCTACTTGGCACCCGAGCGTCGAGTTCTACCGCATCGAACGCGCCGGCCAGAAGGTCGGCCAGTTCTATCTCGACCCTTCTGCCCGCGCCGCCAAGCGCGGTGGTGCCTGGATGGACGACGTGCGCGCCCGCTGGCTGCGCCCCGACAACGGTGCGCTGCAAACCCCCATCGCGCAACTGGTGTGCAACTTTGCCAGCGGCGTCGACGGCAAGCCGCCGCTGCTCACGCATGACGACGTGACCACCCTCTTCCACGAGTTCGGCCACGGCCTGCACCACATGCTCACCCAGGTGAACGAGCGCGACGTGTCGGGCATCAGCGGCGTCGAGTGGGATGCAGTCGAGCTGCCGAGCCAGTTCATGGAAAACTTCTGCTGGGAGTGGGATGTGCTCAAGCACATGACCGCCCACGTCGACACCGGCGAACCGCTGCCCCGCGCGCTGTTCGACAAGATGACCGCTGCCAAGAACTTCCAGAGCGGCCTGCAGACGCTGCGCCAGATCGAGTTCTCGCTGTTCGACATGCTGCTGCACACCGAGTACCACGCGGCCGCCGCCAAGACCGGCGACGTGATGGCGCTGCTCGGCAAGGTGCGCGCCGAGGTGGCTGTGATGCCCTCGCCGCCGTTCAGCCGCACGCCGAATACTTTCAGCCACATCTTCTCGGGCGGCTACGCAGCCGGCTACTACAGCTACAAGTGGGCCGAGGTGCTGAGCGCCGACGCCTACGCGGCCTTCGAGGAAACCGTGGGCGCCGACGGCGAGCCGAACATCGAAACCGGCCGCAAGTACCGCCAGGCCATCCTGGAGGCCGGCGGCAGCCGCAGCGCCATGGATTCGTTCAAGGCTTTCCGGGGCCGCGAGCCCCAGCTTGATGCGCTGCTGCGACACCAGGGCATGGCGGAGCCTCAGCCCGCTTGATGCGGCGCTGAAGCTTGCGATACTCGGGCGATGCATCCGATTTACAAATTCTCACTGCATCGCCTGACCGGCCTGGCCCTTGTGCTCGTTGCCACGGGCGCCATGGCACAACAGGTCTATCGCCAGGTCGACAAGAATGGCAAGGTCACGTTCTCGGACCGCGCCCCCACGGCCAGCACCGAGCCGGCCTCGGCCTCGCAAGGCGGCTCCACCACGCCGGCAAATGCGGGCCTGCCCTACGAGTTGCGGCAAGTGGCTCAGCGCTACCCCGTCACGCTGTACAGCAGCGACGAATGCGGGCCGTGCAGCACGGCTCGCTCGCTGCTCATTACGCGGGGCATTCCGTTCGAGGAACGCACCGTCAAGAGCAACGAGGAAATCGAGGCGCTGCAGCGCCTGAGCAGCCAGAGCTCGCTGCCATTGCTGACCATCGGGTCGCAGCAACTCAAGGGCTTCTCGGATGTCGAGTGGTCGCAGTACCTCGACGCGGCCGGCTACCCCAAGAGCAACAGCCTGCCCGCCGGTTACCGCAACGGCCCCACGCGACCGCTGGTCGCGCAGCAGGCAGCACCCGCGCCCCGTGCCGCCGCAGCACCGGCCGCACAGCCGGCGCCGCCGCCCCCCGCATCGAGCGAGCCGAGCCCGAGCAACCCCGCCGGCATCAAGTTCTGAACCAGGCCGCTCGCGCGGCCTTTCATTCCTAGGCGCCGAACTGCAGCGTCTTCACGCCAGTCGAGGTGCCCAGCAGGCACACGTCGGCCTTCTGGTGCGCGAAGACGCCGACCGTCACCACGCCCGGCCACTGGCTCACTTCGGACTCGAAAGCCAGCGGATCGGTAATTCGAAGACCCGTCACGTCGACGATGTGCTGGCCGTTGTCCGTGACCAGCGGCAGGCCGTCTTTCTCGCGCACCTGGGCGATGCCGCCCATGCTGGCGAACTGGCGCATCACGCGGCGCGCGGCCATCGGAATCACTTCCACCGGCAGCGGAAAGGCGCCCAGCACCTCTACCAGCTTGGATGCGTCGGCAATGCAGACGAACTTGCGCGACTGGGCCGCGACGATCTTCTCGCGCGTGAGTGCAGCACCGCCGCCCTTCACCATGAAACCGCGGTGGTCGATTTCGTCCGCGCCGTCGATGTAGACCGCCAGCTCTTCCACCTCGTTGCTGTCGAACACCGGAATGCCGAGGGCGCGCAGTCGCTCGGTCGAGGCGACCGAGCTGGAGACGGCGCCCTTGATCTCGTCCTTGATGGTGGCCAGCGCATCGATGAACTTGTTCACCGTCGAGCCGGTGCCGACGCCGACGATCTCGCCCTTGACCACATAGGCCAGCGCGGCAAGGCCGACCTGGGCCTTGAGTTCGTCCTGAGAAAGAGGGTTTGGGGAGGCGGGTGCGGTCATCGCGGAGAATCCTTGGCTCATTGAAGCCCCGAATTATCCGATGCCCCTGCTGATGCCCTCCTCGCTCTACGGCCTGGCCCGCCCTTTCCTGTTCGGTTTCGACCCCGAGCATGCCCACGAAATCACGCTAGACGGGCTGGCGCGCACCCAGAACACGCCGCTGGCCTGCGCTTACTCGGCGCCCCGCATCGACGACCCCGTCCAGCTCGCCGGGCTGACCTTTCCGAACCGCGTGGGCCTGGCGGCCGGGCTCGACAAGAACGCCCGCTGCATCGACGCCTTCGCCGCCATGGGCTTCGGCTTCGTCGAGGTCGGCACGGTGACGCCGAAGGCCCAGCCGGGCAATCCCAAGCCGCGCATGTTCCGCCTGCCGCAGCGCGACGCGCTGATCAACCGGCTAGGCTTCAACAACGAAGGGCTCGACGCCTTCCTGGCCAACGTGCAGAAGGCGCGCTTTCGCAAGGGCGGCGGCGGTGCGAAGCAGCCGATGCTGCTGGGCCTCAACATCGGCAAGAACGCCGCCACGCCGATCGAGCGCGCGGTGGACGACTATCTGATCTGCCTCGACGGCGTGTATCCGCATGCCGACTATGTGACGATCAACATCTCGAGCCCCAACACGGCCAACCTGCGCACGCTGCAGAGCGACGAAGCTCTCGATGCGCTGCTCGGCGCGGTGGCCGAACGGCGCGAGGCTCTGGCAGCACGCCACAACAAGCGCTCGCCGCTGTTCGTGAAGATCGCGCCCGATCTCGACGAAGCCCAGGTGGCAGTCATCGCCGCCACGCTGAAGCGCCACGGCATGGACGGCGTGATCGCCACCAACACCACGCTCTCGCGCGATGCCGTCAAGGGCCTGCCGCATGCCGAAGAAGCGGGTGGACTGTCGGGTGCACCGGTGCGCGAGGCAAGCAACCGCGTGATCGCCCAATTGCGCGCGGCGCTGGGCTCGGGCTTTCCGATCATCGGGGTGGGCGGCATCCTCAGTGGCGCGGATGCCAAGGCCAAGATCGCCGCGGGTGCGGACGTGGTGCAGATCTACACTGGCCTGATCTATCGCGGACCGGCGCTGGTCCGCGAAGCAGCTCAGGCGCTGCTGCGCGATCGCAGCAAGGCCTGAGAGCTTTTTCTTTCTTTCCTCTTCAGCGCATGCGCCAGAGCACTGGCGCGATGACCGCAGCCCAGCGCAGCAGGCGCCTCGGCTTGATCACCACCACGGCCGCCGCGGCAACGACGCCGGTGGCCACGGGATGAGCACGGGCGATGCGCAACGCCGCAGCAGCAGCCGATTCATTGGGCGGAGGCGCTTCGCCTTCGCCCGAGCCGCCCGCAGGCTGTGCCTCGCGTCCACCCTGCAGCGTCGCGATGCGCTCGCGTTGACGCTCCATGCGCGCCAGCAACTCTTCGCGCGTGGCCGGCCGCGGGGGGCGCGGCGCTTCTTCGTCCTGCTCCGGATCTTTGCCCAGGCCGAAGCTGTCCTGGACCCAGGCCCAGTCGCGCTCGAACTCGTGGCGCGCCGGCACGAAGCTGTTGGAGGCATTGCGCAGGGTCAGCAGCAAGCCGATGGCAGCGGCCAGCCAGAGCACGATCCACACGCCTGCCACCGACCACGCAGCGGTGATGCGGTACGGTGTTTCCCAGAAATGAACCACCACTGCCACGGACAGCAAGGCCACCGTGACCGTGGTGAGCCCCAGCACGGCCAGACTGAAGACGAGCATCAGCTTGAGGCGCTGCTTCTCGTCCTCCCAGGCCATGCGCAGCAATTGCACCCGGTCTTCGGCCGCCAAGGCGCCTTCGGCCGCGGCAATGCGCAGCCGGCGAATCCGGGCGTTCAGCCCGAACAGGGACAGCAGCCTCATGGGCTGGCTCCGGCCATGTCCGGATGAACGATCTTGCTGCCGTGCGCGCTCAGGTCAGCGGCGGCCAAGCAGCAGGCCCACCAGCACGCCGACGGCCAGTGCGGCACCGGCGATCTGCCATGGTTCGTCGTGGGCGTAGGCGTTGGCGGAAGTGGCCGCTTCACGGGCCTTCTTGGCGGCGAGCTTGCTCTTCTCGGCCGCGAGTTCGCGTGCGATGGCCAGTTTGGTGTCGATGCGCTGGCGCAGCGCCTTGATGTGGGGAACCGAATCCAGGTCCTTGCTTGCCAGCACGCCGCGCACGTCGCTTGCAATGTCTTCGGCTGCTGCTTCAAGATTTTGGGATGCACTCATTGGAAACTTTCCTCCGTGATGACACCGGCACCGCGCCGGCGGCTTCGCGCCAGCAAATGGCGTGCTGTCATGTTACAGGCTCAAAAGACCCTCAGGCGCTACAGATGTGCAGACTTTGACGCGAGATGCCACTTCGCGACGTGCAAAGCGCGCTTCACGCGTCCGCCAGCAAGCCGGCCACATGGCGCCCGATGGCCAGGCTGCTCGTGAGGCCTGGCGACTCGATGCCGAAGAGATTGACCAGCCCCGGCACACCGTGCGATGCAGGTCCGTCAATCATGAAGTCGGCCGCCGGCTCGCCCGGGCCCGAGATCTTCGGCCGCATGCCCGCGTAGCCCGGGATCAGGGCGCCGTCGGACAGCGCGGGCCAGTACTTGCGCACTTCGGCATAGAAGCCCTCGCCGCGGGCCGGGTCCACCACAAGTTCGTCGGCCGAAGACACCCACTGCACATCGGGCCCGAACTTGGCCTGGCCGCCCAGGTCGATCGTGAGGTGCACGCCCAGCCCGCCCGGCTCGGGCACGGGATAGATCAGACGCCCGAACGGCGCTCGCCCCGACAGGGTGAAGTAGTTGCCCTTGGCGAAGTATTCCCTGGGCACCGCCGAGGCCGGCAGGCCCTCGAAACGCCGCGCCAGCGCAGGGGCACCGAGACCCGCTGCATTGACCACGCTGCGGCAACGCAGCGCAGTGCCATCCTCAGCCATCAGGACGATGGCACCATCGCCGCATTCGGCACGCACGATGGGCGATTTCAGTGCCAGCATGCCGCCCGCGTTCTCGAGGTCGCCGAGCAGGCTCAGCATGAGCGAGTGGCTATCGACGATGCCTGTGCTCGGCGAATGCAGCGCCGCCACGCAATGCAGCTGCGGCTCCATCGCCACAGCCTGCTGCGCGGTGATCAACGTCAGATCACCGACGCCGTTCGCAGCCGCCTTCGTCCGGATGACATCGAGCTGGTCCGCCTGCTCGGGCAAGGTCGCCACGATCAGCTTGCCGCAGCGCTGGTGCGGCACACCACGCTCCGCCGCGTAGGCGTACAGCATTTCCTTGCCTTCGACGCACAGCCTCGCCTTGAGCGAGCCCTGCGGGTAGTAGATGCCGGCGTGAATGACTTCGCTGTTGCGCGAACTCGTCCCCGTGCCGATGGCACCTTCGGATTCGAGCACCAGCACTTCCCGGCCCGCGAGCGCCAAGGCGCGCGCCACTGCCAGCCCCACCACACCAGCGCCGATGACGGCGCAATCTATTTCGTCCATTGCGCGAGCTTAGCGCGGCTCGCTCGCGGATTTCCTCATTGCACGGAGGGCGGCGGCTCCGGATCGGTGGGTTCGTCGGGTGGCGTCTCGGCCCCTTCGTCGGGCTCGACGGGCAGGTTTGGCGTGACGGGGGTCGGAAGATCTGGATGAGTGGCCATGGCGGTGCTCCTTGCCCCTCAGTTCTAGGCCGCCACTACGGGAAGTTCAACAGCCCTTGGCTGCACTTGCCGTCGGTGCAGGCCGACAGTTCAGTCGATGAATGAAGTCGGCGCGACAAACGAAAACGGCACCCGAAGGTGCCGTAAGTCGTTGCTTTGAATGGTGGGCGGTGGAGGTTTCGAACCTCCGACCCCAGCAGTGTGAATGCTGTGCTCTACCCCTGAGCTAACCGCCCGAAACGCTGCTGTTTGACTGCAGCGTTCTGAAAACGTATCGCGTTGTGCGAAGCCTCAGATTATGCCATAGCTTTTCAGCCGTTTTCGCGAAACAGCGTGCGACCGCCGCTCGATTTGTCGAGTTGCCCCAACACCGCTTCGTGCGCTGTCAGTTCGTGCTCGGCGGCCAGGATCACCGGCAGCTCGAACTGGCTCAGGTCGATGGCCACCACGGTGGTGCCCAGCTGAGGCTCGTTCGAAGCCACGTCGATCAGCAGCGCATCCTGGCCTCGCGTGAGGTTGATGTAGACGTCTGCCAGCAGCTGCGCGTCGAGCTTGGCGCCGTGGAAGGTTCGGTTCGAGCGGTCGACACCGAAGCGGTCGCACAGCGCGTCCAGCGAATTGCGCTTGCCCGGGTACACCTGCTTGGCCATGGCCAGCGTGTCGGTCACTTCGCTGACGAAGGTGCGCAGCGGCGGCAAACCGGCACGCTCGAATTCCTTGTTGAGAAAGCCGACGTCGAAGGCCGCGTTGTGAATGATCAGCTCGGCATCGCGCAGGTACTCGACGATGTCGTTGGCCAATGTGGCGAACTTCGGCTTGTCGCGCAGGAAGTCAGTCGTCAGGCCGTGGACCTTGAGCGCGTCCTCGTGGCTCTCGCGCTCAGGGTTGAAGTAGATGTGCAGGTCGTTGCCGGTGAGCTTGCGGGCGAACAGCTCCACGCAGCCGAGCTCGATGACCCGGTCGCCGTTCTCCGCAGAGAGGCCGGTGGTTTCGGTATCAAGAACGATCTGGCGCGACATCAGTGGTTTTCCTTGGCGTGATTGATCGAGTACTTCGGAATCTCGATGGTCACATTCTCCTGCGCCAGGATCGATTGGCAACTCAGGCGCGACTGGGGCTCCAGGCCCCAGGCGCGGTCGAGCAAGTCTTCTTCGCCCTCTTCCGCCTCGTTCAGCGAGTTGAAGCCCTCACGCACGATCACGTGGCAGGTGGTGCAGGCGCAGCTCATCTCGCAGGCATGCTCGATGTTGATGTCGTTGTCGAGCAGCGCCTCGCAGATCGAGGTGCCGGCGGGCGCGGTGATTTCAGCGCCCTGCGGGCAGTACTCGGGATGCGGGTAGATCTTGATCGTGGGCATGTTGTTGTTCTAGAGAGATTCGACCTTGCGGCCGGCAAGTGCGCGCGCAATGCCCGCGTTCATTCGCTGTGCGGCAAAGGCTTCGGTGTCGTCGGCCAGCTTCTTGGTGGCAGCCTCGATGGCGGCGGCCTCGTTGCTGCCCTTGGCGGTTTCACGCAACTGCGCCATCGATGCGTCTATGACGGCGCGCTCTCCGTCGCTCAGCAGGTCGCCGTCGGCATCGAGCGCGCTCTGCGTGGCGAGCAACATGCGATCGGCATCGACGCGCGCCTCGACCAGCGCACGGGCCAGCATGTCCTGCTGCGCCGTGGAAAAGCTCTCCTGCAGCATGGTCGCGATCTGGTCGTCCGACAGGCCGTATGACGGCTTGACCGCCACGCTGGCTTCGACGCCGCTGCCCTGCTCCTGGGCACTCACGCTCAGCAGACCGTCTGCGTCGACCGTGAACGTCACGCGGATGCGTGCCGCGCCGGCCGCCATCGGCGGGATACCGCGCAGCGTGAAGCGCGCGAGGCTGCGGCAGTCGGCCACGAGATCGCGCTCGCCCTGCACCACGTGCAGTGCCAGCGCGGTCTGGCCGTCTTGATAGGTCGTGAAGTCCTGAGCCATCGCGGTGGGGATGGTCTGGTTGCGCGGCACGATGCGCTCGACCAGACCGCCCATGGTCTCGATGCCGAGTGAGAGCGGGATCACGTCGAGCAACAGCAGCTCGCCCGCGCCGTTGTTGCCGGCAAGCTGGTTGGCCTGGATGGCTGCGCCGAGGGCCACGACTTCATCAGGGTTCAGGTTGACCAGTGGCTCGCGGCCGAAGAACTCGGCGACGGCGCTGCGGATCTGCGGCATGCGGGTGGAGCCGCCGACAAGCACGATGCCCTGCAGGTCGTCGGGCTTGAGCTTCGCGTCGCGCAGCGCCTTGCGGACGGCAGCAATGGTGCGATCGGTGAGTGGCCGCGTGGCGGTGTAGAACTGTTCGCGGGTCAGGTCGAACGAAGCGGTCTTGCCTGCCACGTCAGCCTTGAACAGGGCCGATTCCGAATCGGTCAGCGCCTCTTTCGCGGCCCGTGCGGCGACCAGCAACGCCGCCTTGTCGGCATCGCTGCCGGCTTGCAGGCCCGTCTGCGCGAGCACGAAGCCGGCCAGCGCGTGGTCATAGTCGTCGCCGCCCAGGGCCGAATCGCCACCCGTGGCGATCACTTCGAACACACCCTGCGTGAGCCGCAGGATCGAGATGTCGAAGGTGCCGCCGCCCAGGTCGTAGACCGCGTAGACACCTTCGCTCGCGTTGTCGAGGCCATACGCGATGGCGGCCGCCGTGGGCTCGCTGATAAGGCGAAGCACGTTGAGGCCGGCGAGTTGCGCGGCATCCTTGGTCGCCTGGCGCTGGCCTTCGTCGAAGTACGCCGGCACGGTGATGACGGCACCGTAGAGCTCGTCGTCGAAGGTGTCCTCGGCACGAAAGCGCAGCGTGGCCAGGATCTCGGCGCTGATCTCGACCGGCGACTTTTCGCCCGCCAGGGTCTGCACCTGCACCATGCCGCCATCGCTGCTGCCGATGCGGTACGACATCGCTTCGCGGTTCGCGATGTCGGCCAGACCGCGGCCCATGAGCCGCTTCACCGAAGTGATCGTGTTGGCCGGGTCCTTGGCGCGCGCCGCCAGCGCATCGAAGCCGATCTGGCGGCGGTCGTTTTCAAGGTAGCGCACGGCCGAAGGCAGCAGCACGCGACCCTGGTCATCGGGCAGGCATTCGGCCACGCCGTTGCGCACCGCGGCCACCAGCGAATGGGTGGTGCCGAGGTCGATGCCCACGGCAATGCGACGCTGATGCGGGTCGGGCGCCTGGCCGGGTTCTGAAATCTGAAGAAGAGCCATGCCTCTATTGTCCCAACTGATCGAATTTGGCTTCGACGTCCTGTCCGAAGCGCTCAATGAACATGAGGGCTCTCACCTGCTGCGCGGCGGCGGGGTAGTCGCCTTTTTCGTCGATCAGCCAGTCGAGCGACGACAGTGCGCGGGCGCGGGCAGCCTCGACCTCGGCCTGGAGCTTTTCAAGCGAAGCGGCGTCTTCGACATCGTCGAGCGCCTCGCGCCACTCCATCTGCTGCATCAGGAACTCCGGCGGCATCGCCGTGTTGTTCTCGGCGTTCAGCGGTGCGTCGTGCAGTTCGCAGATGTAGCTGGCGCGGCGGATCGGGTCCTTGAGCCGCTGGTAAGCCTCGTTGATGCGCACCGACCACTGCATGGCCACACGTTGCGCGGCGGCGCCCTGCGCGGCAAAGCGGTCCGGGTGGGCTTCGCGCTGCAGCTCTTTCCAGCGCGCGTCGAGCACCGCACGGTCCTGCGCGAAAGTCGCCGGGACGGCGAACAGTTGAAAGTCGGTGTCGTTCAGGTTCATGGCAAGAAAAAACCGCCAGCACATGACATGGTGGCGGCTGTTGTCGCGGTCAGCGACGGCGCATCAGATGCGAAAACTTTCCCCGCAGCCGCAACGGTCGCGTTCGTTGGGGTTGATGAACTTGAAACCCTCGTTCAGGCCCTCGCGCACGAAGTCGAGCTGCGTGCCGTCGATGTAGGCCAGGCTCTTCGGGTCGACCAGCACCTTCACGCCGTGGTCTTCGAACACCACGTCTTCAGGCGTGAACTCGTCCACATACTCGAGCTTATAGGCCAGGCCGGAGCAGCCCGTGGTCTTCACGCCCAGCCGCACGCCCACGCCCTTGCCCCGTTTGCCGAGGTAGCGGGTGACGTGTCGCGCAGCGGCTTCGGTCAGCGTGACGGCCATGTCAGTGAACAGCTTCGGCAGCAGCAGCTTCGGTCTTGACGCCGTGCTTGGCCTTGTAGTCGCTCACGGCGGCCTTGATCGCGTCTTCGGCCAGGATGGAGCAGTGGATCTTCACGGGCGGCAGCGCCAGCTCTTCGGCGATCTGCGCGTTCTTGAGCGCAGCCGCTTCGTCGAGCGTCTTGCCCTTGACCCATTCGGTCACGAGCGACGACGACGCGATGGCCGAGCCGCAGCCGTAGGTCTTGAAGCGCGCGTCTTCGATCACGCCGGTTTCGGGGTTGACCTTGATCTGCAGCTTCATCACGTCGCCGCAGGCCGGCGCGCCGACCATGCCGGTGCCTACCGAGTCGTCGCCCTTTTCGAAGGAACCGACGTTGCGTGGATTTTCGTAGTGGTCGATGACCTTGGAAGAATATGCCATGGTGTACCTCTCAAACTTTGTTCAATCGTGGAGCCTGGTGCGGGCCTGCGTCAGTGGGCCGACCACTGGATCGTGCTGATGTCGACGCCGTCCTGGAACATCTCCCACAGGGGGCTCAGCTCACGCAGCTTGGCAACGTTGTGCTTGATGGTCGAAATGGCGTAGTCGATTTCTTCTTCGGTCGTGAAACGGCCGATGGTCATGCGAAGGCTGCTGTGGGCCAGCTCGTCGCTGCGGCCCAGGGCGCGCAGCACATAGCTGGGCTCCAGGCTGGCCGAAGTGCAGGCCGAACCCGACGACACCGCCAGGCCCTTGATGCCCATGATCAGCGACTCGCCTTCGACGTAGTTGAAGCTCATGTTCAGGTTGTGCGGCACACGGTGTTCGAGGTCGCCGTTGATGAACACCTGCTCGACATCCTTCAGGCCATCGAGCAGACGCTTCTGCAGGCGGCGCGCATGGGCGATGTCGTCCTTCATTTCGAGCTTGGCGATGCGGTAGGCCTCGCCCATGCCGACGATCTGGTGCGTGGGCAAGGTGCCCGAACGCATGCCGCGTTCGTGACCGCCGCCATGCATTTGCGCCTCGAGCCGCACTCGCGGCTTGCGGCGCACGTACAGCGCGCCGATGCCCTTGGGGCCGTAGGTCTTGTGCGAGGCGAGGCTCATCAGGTCGATGGGCAGCTTCGTGATGTCGATTTCGACCTTGCCGGTGGCCTGGGCCGAATCGACGTGGAAGATGATGCCCTTTTCGCGGCAGACATTGCCGATCGCGACCACGTTCTGGATCACGCCGATTTCGTTGTTCACGAACAGCACGCTGGCCAGGATGGTGTCGGGGCGGATCGCGGCCTTGAACTTCTCCAGGTCGACGAGGCCGTTTTCCTCGACGTCGAGGTAGGTCACTTCGAAGCCCTGGCGCTCGAGTTCGCGCATGGTGTCGAGCACCGCCTTGTGCTCGGTCTTCAGGGTGATCAGGTGCTTGCCCTTGCCCTTGTAGAACTGGGCCGCGCCCTTGAGCGCGAGGTTGATCGATTCGGTCGCACCCGACGTCCAGACGATTTCGCGGGGATCCGCATTGATCAGGTCGGCGACCTGGCCACGCGCCTTCTCGACCGCCTCTTCAGCCTCCCAGCCCCATGCGTGGCTGCGTGACGCCGGATTGCCGAAGTGTTCGCGCAACCAGGGAATCATGGCGTCGACCACACGCGGGTCGACCGGCGTGGTCGCGCCGTAATCGAGATAGATCGGGAAATGAGGAGTTACGTCCATGGCTGGCTCGTGCTGGCGTGGGGGTTGTTTTTTGATCTGGGCTGCTCAAGGTGGCGCCCGAAGGCGCCGCCGGGGACTCAGTACTCAGGACTTGGCGAAGGCGTTGCCGAGGGCGAACACCGAATTCGGTGCGTTCACGCGGATCGGCTTGACCACCGGCTGGGCCGAGATCGCACGCTTGACGACCGGCTTGTTCTCGATCTGCACGCCCTTGGCGATCTGGTCGTCGACCAGCTTCTGCAGCGTGACGGAGTCGAGGAACTCGACCATGCGCTGGTTCAGCGAGGCCCAGAGCTCGTGCGTCATGCAGCGGCCGGCTTCGCCGAGGCAGTTTTCCTTGCCGCCGCACTGGGTGGCATCGATGGGTTCATCGACGGAAACGATGATGTCGGCCACGGTGATGTCCGCGGCCTTGCGACCGAGGCTGTAGCCGCCGCCGGGGCCGCGAGTCGACTCGACCAGCTCGTGACGGCGCAGTTTGCCGAACAGCTGCTCAAGGTACGACAACGAAATCTGCTGCCGCTGGCTGATCGCAGCCAGCGTGACCGGACCGGTGTTCTGACGCAACGCCAGATCGATCATTGCTGTGACCGCAAAACGGCCTTTGGTAGTGAGACGCATCGCAAGCTCCTTCAAGTGCTTACCGTTGAAATGACACCGTGGTCCTGGACCGCGGTGACTTCGTCTCCGCCCTGCCCGACCCCTGACGCTGGTGAACCAGTCGGTAGGAGTCGGTCCTTCATCGCGAAGTTCTTTTCTTGTTGTTGACTGTTTCGCTCAAGTATAACAGAAGCCCCCGAGGTCTGCTGGGGTAAACCCCAGCGCGGTTCGCTTGAAGAATGCGAACGTCTGACCTACTGCGGCGGGATCGCGATGTTGTCGCCGCCCGACGCCCCGAACGCCTGCTCCCGCAGCAGCGCCAACTGGTCGCGCACCCGGGCTGCCTTCTCGAATTCGAGGTTGCGGGCGTGTTCCAGCATCTGCTTTTCCAGCCGCTTGATTTCCCGGGCGATGTCCTTTTCGCTCATGTCCTCGACCTTGGCGCGTTCCAGGTCGAGCTTGGCCATTTCCTTGCCCGTTTTCTCGCTGTAGACGCCGTCGATCAGGTCGCGCACCTGCTTGACGATGCTGCGCGGCGTGATGCCGTTGGCTTCGTTGTAGGCAATCTGCCGGGCACGGCGGCGCTCGGTTTCGCCGATGGCCTTCTTCATCGACTCGGTCATCCGGTCGGCGTAGAGGATGGCCTTGCCGTTCAGGTTCCGCGCTGCGCGGCCAATGGTCTGGATCAGCGAGCGCTCTGCGCGCAAGAAGCCTTCCTTGTCGGCGTCGAGGATCGCCACCAGCGATACCTCGGGAATATCCAGCCCCTCGCGCAGCAGATTGATGCCCACCAGCACGTCGAAGGTGCCCAGGCGCAGATCGCGCAGTATTTCCACCCGCTCGACCGTGTCGACGTCACTGTGCAGGTAGCGCACCTTCACGCCGTTGTCGCCCAGGTAATCGGTCAGCTGCTCGGCCATGCGCTTGGTCAGCGTGGTGATCAGCACGCGCTCGTTCTTGTCCACGCGCACGCGGATCTCGCCCAGCACATCGTCCACCTGATGCGTGGCGGGCCGCACCTCGACCTCGGGGTCGATCAGTCCGGTGGGCCGCACCAGCTGTTCGACCACGTTGCCGGCATGGTCCTTCTCGTATTGCGCCGGCGTGGCCGAAACGAAGATGCACTGGCGCATGCGCTTTTCGAACTCTTCCATCTTGAGCGGCCGGTTGTCCAGCGCACTCGGCAAGCGGAAGCCGTACTCGACCAGCGTGGTCTTGCGCGCCCGGTCGCCGTTGTACATGGCGCTGAGCTGGCCGATCATCTGGTGACTTTCGTCGAGGAACATCAGCGCGTCCTTCGGCAGGTAATCGGTCAGCGTTGCCGGCGGGTCGCCTGGCGCAGCGCCCGAGAGGTGGCGCGTGTAGTTCTCGATGCCCTTGCAATGGCCGATTTCGGCGAGCATTTCGAGGTCGAAACGGGTGCGCTGCTCCAGCCGTTGCGCTTCGACCAGCTTGCCCGCCCCCACCAGTTCCTTGAGCCGATCGCCCAGTTCGATCTTGATGGTTTCCACCGCCGCCATGACCTTGTCGCGCGGCGTGACGTAATGGCTCGACGGATACACGGTGAAGCGCGGCACCTTCTGGCGGATGCGGCCGGTCAGCGGGTCGAAGAGCTGCAGCGACTCGATCTCGTCGTCGAACAGCTCGAAGCGGATCGCCAGCTCGCTGTGCTCCGCCGGGAACACGTCGATAGTGTCGCCCCGCACGCGAAAGGTGCCGCGGGCAAAGTCCTGCTCGTTGCGCAGGTACTGCATGCGAATGAGCCGCGAAATCAGGTCGCGCTGGCCGACCTTGTCGCCGACGCGGGCAATCAGCCGCATCTCCATGTAGTCCTCGGGGGTGCCGATGCCGTAGATGGCGCTCACCGTGGCCACGATGACCGTGTCACGCCGCTCCAGCACGCTCTTGGTGGCCGACAGCCGCATCTGCTCGATGTGCTCGTTGATCGATGAATCTTTCTCGATGAACAAGTCGCGCTGCGGCACGTAGGCTTCGGGCTGGTAGTAGTCGTAGTAGCTCACGAAGTACTCGACGGCGTTCTTCGGGAAGAACTCGCGGAATTCGCTGTAGAGCTGCGCCGCCAGCGTCTTGTTGGGCGCAAACACGATGGCCGGGCGGCCCAGCCGGGCGATCACGTTGGCCATGGTGAAGGTCTTGCCCGAACCGGTCACGCCCAACAGGGTCTGGAACACTTCGCCATCGATCACGCCCTCGACCAGCCCCTCGATCGCCTTCGGCTGGTCGCCGGCCGGTGGATAGGGCTGGAAAAGCTCGAAAGGCGAGTCCGGATAGCGGATGAATTCTCCCTGTTTCGCCGGCCCGATCGGGTCCAGTTTCTTCAGGTCTGCTATGGCTTCGTTGTTCTCTGGCATGGCTGTTCCCGACAGGTGGCGCTCGCGCCGGTAAAATTCAAGGCAACCGGAAAGGATAAAGCCTCCTCCGGTTGCAGCGAAGCTTTCATCCCAAAGGACCTTTCCATGTCTATGTTCACCGCGGTCGAAATGGCGCCGCGCGACCCGATCCTCGGCCTCAACGAGCAATTTGCAGCCGATACCAACCCCAACAAGGTCAATCTCGGCGTCGGCGTCTATTACGACGACAACGGCAAGCTGCCACTGCTGCAGTGCGTGCAAGCGGCAGAGCAGAACATGATGAAAGCGCCCACGGCGCGCGGCTACCTCCCCATCGATGGCATTGCCGCATACGACAACGCTGTCAAGGCGCTGGTCTTCGGCGCCGACAGCGAACCCATCACCTCGGGCCGCGTGGCCACCATCCAGGCCATCGGCGGCACCGGCGGCCTCAAGGTCGGCGCTGACTTCCTGAAGAAGCTCAACCCCAACGCCAAGGTGCTGATCAGCGACCCGAGCTGGGAAAACCACCGCGCGCTGTTCACCAACGCCGGCTTCGAAGTCGAAAGCTACCCCTACTACGACGCCGCCAAGCGCGGCATCAACTTCGACGGCATGCTGGCCGCGCTCAACGCAGCCCCTGCCGGCACCATCGTCGTACTGCACGCCTGCTGCCACAACCCGACCGGCTACGACATCACGTCGCAGCAGTGGGACCAGGTCGTAGCCACTGTCAAGGCCAAGGGTCTCGTGCCTTTCCTCGACATGGCCTACCAGGGCTTCGGCTACGGCCTGAAGGAAGACGGCGCCGCCGTCGCCAAGTTCGTCGATGCCGGCCTGACCTTCTTCGTCTCGACCTCGTTCTCCAAGAGCTTCAGCCTGTACGGCGAACGCGTGGGCGCCCTGTCGGTGCTGTGCGAAAGCAAGGAAGAAGCCGGCCGCGTGCTGTCGCAGCTCAAGATCGCCATTCGCACCAACTACAGCAACCCGCCCACGCACGGCGGCGCCGTGGTGGCCGCGGTGCTCGGCAACCCCGAACTGCGCGCCCTGTGGGAACAAGAACTGGGCGAGATGCGCGTGCGCATCAAGGCCATGCGCCAGAAGCTGGTCGACGGCCTCAAGGCCGCCGGCGTGAAAGAAGACATGAGCTTCATCACCACGCAGATCGGCATGTTCAGCTACTCGGGCCTGAGCAAGGACCAGATGGTGCGCCTGCGCAATGAGTTCGGCGTGTACGGCACCGACACCGGCCGCATGTGCGTGGCCGCGCTCAACAGCAAGAATATCGAGTTCGTCTGTGCCTCGATCGCCAAAGTCATCTAGGTGACAGCAAGGTGTGAGGGAATCGCCTTCGCGACGATTCCTTCACATTCTGTGGAAGAAGGCCCCTCGCGGCGGGGCCGATGTAGGGGTTAGGCCCCCTGCAATGCAGCGAATGCGCTGATATATTGCACCGCAACATTCCACTCCAAGACCAGCGATGCTCTATCAACTCTACGAAGCCCAGCGTTCCCTGATGGAGCCGTTCTCGGACTTCGCACAGGCTGCCTCCAAGCTCTACGGCCAGGGCGCCGTGTGGGGCCAGCTGCCCATGGCCCAGCGCATGGCCGCCGGCTACGACCTGCTCTATCGCCTCGGCAAGGACTACGAGAAGCCCGAGTTCAACATCAAGTCCGTCAAGGTCGACGGCGAAGAGGTCGTGATCCAGGAGGCTGTCGAACTCGACAAGCCGTTCTGCGAGCTGCGCCGCTTCAAGCGCTTCACCGACGAGCCGCACATCCTCAAGACGCTCAAGAGCCAGCCCGTGGTGCTGATCGTGGCGCCCCTGTCGGGCCACTACGCCACGCTGCTGCGCGACACCGTGCGCACCATGCTGCAGGACCATAAGGTCTACATCACCGACTGGAAGAACGCGCGCCTGGTGCCGCTGTCCGAAGGCGAGTTCCACCTCGACGACTACATCAACTACGTGCAGGAGTTCATCCGCCGCCTGCAGGCCGAATACGGTAACTGCCACGTGGTGAGCGTGTGCCAGCCGACGGTGCCGGTACTCGCGGCCGTGTCGCTCATGGCCAGCCGCGGCGAACAGCTGCCGCTGACCATGACCATGATGGGCGGCCCCATCGACGCACGCAAGTCGCCGACCGCGGTGAACAACCTCGCGATGAACAAGAGCTACGAGTGGTTCGAGAACAACGTGATCTATCGCGTGCCACAGGGCTTTCCGGGCGCGGGCCGCAAGGTCTACCCTGGCTTCCTGCAGCACACCGGCTTCGTGGCGATGAACCCCGACCGCCACGCCAGCAGCCACTACGACTACTTCAAGGACCTGATCAAGGGCGATGACGCCAGCGCCGAGGCCCATCGCAAGTTCTACGACGAGTACAACGCCGTGCTCGACATGGACGCCGATTACTACCTCGAGACCATCCGCACCGTGTTCCAGGAATTCGACCTGGTCAACGGCACCTGGGACGTCAAGAACCCCCAGGGTCAGGTGGAGCGCGTGCACCCGCAGGACATCCACTCGACCGCCCTGCTCACGGTCGAAGGCGAACTCGACGACATCTCGGGCTCGGGCCAGACCGAAGCGGCGCACAGCCTGTGCACCGGCATAGCCAATGACAAGCGCGAGCACTATGAAGTGAAAGGTGCCGGCCACTACGGCATCTTCAGCGGCCGCCGCTGGCGCGAACTGGTCTACCCGAAGGTGCTGAAATTCATCGCGGCCAACGACCAGCCCCAGAGTCGCGCCGGCAACCGCGGCGGCCTGGCCGCCGAAGACAGCATCAAGCCCGGCCGCAAGGTGCCCGCCGTCGCGGCCAAAAAGCTGCCGGCAAAGAAGGCCACGGCCGTGGCAGTGAAGAAGCCCGCTGCGCGCAAGAAGCCCGGCACCGGTGCGGCGCGCTGAAGAAGCGCGCACGCAACCTCATCACCAAGTGAACGGGCTGGCCGCACGCATCAACGATGCACTGCCTCAAACGCAGTGCACACGGTGCGGCTACCCGGATTGCGCAGGCTACGCACAGGCCGTGGCTGACGGCGAGGCCGGCATCAACCAGTGCCCGCCGGGCGGCGCGGAAGGCATCGAGCGACTCGCACTGCTCACCGGCCGCGCAACGCTCCCCCTCGATCCCCAGTTCGGCACCGAAGGCCCGCGTGCCATGGCAGTCATCGACGAGGCCTGGTGCATCGGCTGCACGCTGTGCCTCGACGCCTGCCCCACCGACGCCATCGTCGGCATCAACAAGCGCATGCACACCGTGATCGAAGCCCACTGCACGGGCTGCGAACTGTGCATTCCGGTCTGCCCTGTCGATTGCATCTCGCTCGAAGTCGAGACGCCGGGCCTCAGCGGCTGGCAAGCCTGGTCGGCCGAGCAGGCCGAGAGTGCGAGGCGCCGCTACGAAGTGCATGGCAGGCACCGCAACACCGACGCCCGGCTGGCCGAAACGGCGCCCGAGCCCGAAGCCCCGCAAGACGCCGGCGCCCGCAAGCGCGCCATCGTCGAAGCCGCACTGGCGCGTGCCCGCGCCGCCTCGCAACAACGCTCACCAGCCACCAAACCATGACGCTCGATACCCTGCTCATCTACATCGTCGCTTCGCTCGCGCTGGCCCTGATTCCGGGGCCAACGATGCTGCTGGCGCTGTCCAACGGCATCGAGGGCGGCATGCGCCGCGCGAGCTGGGGCATTGCGGGTGCGTCGCTCGGCAGCATCACCCTGATCGCCGTCGTCGCGCTCGGACTGGGCTCGTTGCTGGCGGCCTCGGAGTGGCTCTTCAATGCGATCCGCGTCGCAGGCGTGGCCTACCTCGTATGGCTGGGCATCAAGCTGTGGCGCAGCGAAACCACCGACCTGCGCACCGCGCTGGCCAAGTCGCCGCTCGAAGTCCGTCCGCAGGGCCGTGTCGCGCTGCTGCGCAGCCTGATGGTGGCGCTGTCGAACCCGAAGACGGTGCTGTTCTTCGCGGCATTCCTGCCGCAGTTCGTCGACATCGCGAAGCCGCAAGGCCCGCAGTACCTGCTGCTAGGTGCAGTGTTCGTCGTGCTCGATACCTGCGTGATGCTGGCCTATGCATCGGCCGGCACGCAGGCCGTGCGCTTCCTCTCGCAGCGCGGCCTCAGGGCAATGAACCGCGGTTGCGCGGCCGGCATGTGGCTGCTCGCGGCTACGCTTGCGGTGTGGCGCCGCCCCGGCGCTTGAAGAGCAACAGCAGCACACCCGCCAGCACCACGGCCACCGCGTACCACTCGAAGCGCGTGACCGCCTCGTTGGCGATCCACACGCCCAGCAGCATCGCGATCACCGGGTTCACGAAGGTGTAGCTCGCCGCCAGCGCGGCCGGCGCCCTGGCCAGCAGCACCATGTAGGCGTTGAAGGCAATCAGCGAGCCGAACACCACCAGATAGATCCACGCAGCGACCGCTTCAGCCTGTGGCGGCCAGCTCATCGTTTCGCCAGACACCGCGGCGAGCCCCATCAGCACCACGCCGCCGCAGAGCATTTCGCTCGCGAAGCCCATCGCGCCGGACGCCAGCGGCAGGCTGCGTTGGCTCAGCACGCTGCCAAGCGACCAGCAGACGCAGGCGATGCAGATGGCCACCAGCCCCTCGGGCGAAGAGCGGAAGCCGCTGCCCTGCGTGAGCATCAGCACGCCGACGAGGCCGAGCGCGATGCCCGCAGCTTCGAGCCGCGACGGCTTCACACCCCAGATCAGATTGAGCAGCGCAATCAGCAGCGGGATCACCGCGATGAACGCCACCACCAGCCCCGAACCGATCGACACCTCGGCGTTCGCCGTGCCGCCCATGCCGCCGCCCAGCATCAGCGCGCCGACGATGAAGGCATTGCGCCACTGCACCAGCGAGGGCCACGGCGCGCCGCGCCAGCGCATCCACGCTGCCAGCAGCACACCCGCGACCAGGAAGCGCGAGCCCATCTGCAGGAACGGCGGAAAGCTGATCAGCGCGTACTTGATCGCAAGATAGGTCGAGCCCCACACCACCCAGGTGGCGGCGAGGCAAAGCCACAGCAGCGGCGGCAATCCGGGGCGGCCCGCGGCTGGCGTGGCATGGGCGGGAGAAGCGAGGGTAGGCATGTCGAAGGTGTCTCTTCTGATTCTTGGTATTGGGTGCCGGTCATGGTATGAAAGCCGTCCCTCGGCAGCCATGCAGATTTCATGGTTCTGCCCTCGCCAAACCGTCGATTTGAAGGAGTTTCATGGACTTTCCCTTGAACCCCGTGCTGGACGCCCATGACACCCGCATCCTCGCCGAACTGCAGGCCGACGCGCGCCTGACCATGGCCGAACTGGGCCGCCGCGTGCACCTGAGCCAGCCGGCAGTAACCGAGCGCGTGAAGAAACTGGAGGCTGCGGGCGTCATCAGCGGCTACCGCGCCACCGTCAACCTCGGCAAGCTGGGCTACGGCATCCGCGCCATCATCCGCGTCGGGCGCGCGGACTACGACCTCGTCGTGAAACTGGTGCAGGACACGCCCGAATGCGTCAATGCCTACAACGTGACCGGAGAGGACAGCTGGATCCTCGAGATCGCGGTGATCGACGTGAGCCACCTCGACGCGGTGGTCACCAAGTTCTGCATCCTTACCGAGACGGCGACCTCGATCATCCTGAACCCGGCGCGCGAGCACCAGGCGATGCTGCCGCCTCAGCGCTCGGACGTGAAGCCGCCGATCAAGAAGGTGCTCAACGCGTAGCTGCGAGCGCGCTGAACGCCGCTACCACCTCGGGCGGCGCCTGCACCATCTCGATGAGCACGCCCTCGCCCGCGATCGGAAATTCGTCGTTCGCCTTCGGGTGCAGGAAGCAGATGTCGAAGCCGGCTGCACCCTTGCGGATGCCACCCGGCGCAAAGCGCACGCCCTGCGCCGTGAGCCATTCGACGGCCTTGGGCAGGTCGTCGATCCACAGCCCGACGTGATTGAGCGGCGTCGTGTGAACGGCGGGTTTCTTCTCCGGATCGAGCGGCTGCATCAGGTCGACCTCGACCTTGAACGGGCCCACGCCCATCGCGCAGATGTCTTCATCCACGTTCTCGCGTTCGCTCTTGAACGTGCCCGTGACTTCGAGCCCCAGCATGTCGACCCACAGCTTCTGCAGCCGCAGCTTGTCGGGCCCGCCGATGGCGATCTGCTGGATGCCCAGCACCTTGAAGGGGCGTGCGACAGTGGTCATGCGGCACAGCCTTCCGGCTGCTCCTGAACCTGCCGCGCATTCAGGCCCAGCTTGCGCAGCAGCACCGTGTCGGCTTCGACGTCGGGGTTGCCGGTAACGAGCAGCTTGTCGCCGTAGAAGATCGAATTCGCGCCCGCCATGAAGCACAGCGCCTGCACCGCGTCGCCCATCTGCTGTCGGCCGGCCGACAGGCGCACGCGCGCGGTCGGCATGGTGATGCGCGCAACCGCGATCATGCGCACGAAGTCGAAGGGGTCGACCGGGTCCGAGTCGGCCAGCGGCGTGCCGGGCACGCGCACCAGACTGTTGATCGGCACCGATTCCGGGTACGGATTCAGGTTGGCCAGTTGCGCGATCAGCCCCGCACGGTGCACCGGTGCTTCGCCCATGCCGACGATGCCGCCGCAGCACACGCTGATGCCCGCGCTGCGCACATGGGCCAGCGTGTCGAGACGATCCTGATAAGTGCGCGTGTCGACCACGTCGGTGTAGTACTCGGGCGCGGTGTCGAGGTTGTGGTTGTAGTAATCGAGGCCGGCAGCCTTGAGCTGGTGCGCGTGGTGCGGCTCCAGCATGCCGAGCGTGGCGCAGGTCTGCATGCCGAGCCCCTTCACGGCCTCGACCAGCACGGCCACCTTCTCCACGTCGCGGTCCTTCGGCGCGCGCCATGCAGCGCCCATGCAGAAGCGCGTGGCACCGGCGTCCTTGGCGGCCTGCGCGGCGCGCAGCACCTCGTCGACCTCCATGAGCTTCTGCGCCTTCACGCCGGTATCGAACTGGGCCGACTGCGGGCAGTAGCCGCAGTTCTCGGGGCAGCCGCCAGTCTTGACCGACAGCAGCGTGGCCAGCTCGATGTCGCCTTCGGGGAAATGCTGGCGGTGCACGGTCTGCGCCTCGAACAGCAGGTCCATCAGCGGCTTGTCGAGCAGCGTCTGGATCGCCTCGACGGACCACGGGCCCTCGGTCTTGGGGGCAGCGGCCTTCGCGGGCCGGTGCAGCGTGATCGCCTGTTGCAAGTCGTTGGCACCCATCAGTTGAACTCCAGAATGATTTGATCGACGGCGAGCGATTCGCCCTTGCCCGCCGAAATCTTGCCGACCACGCCGTCCTGCGTGGCGAACAGCACGTTTTCCATCTTCATGGCCTCGATCACGGCCAGCTTCTCGCCAGCGCGCACCTGCTGGCCCGGCTGCACCGACACCTCGACCAGCAGGCCCGGCATCGGCGACATCAGGAACTTGCTCAGGTCCGGAGGTGCCTTGTAGGGCATCAGCTCGAGCAGCCGCGCGCCCAGCGGCGACAGCACCATCGCCTCGATCTGCGTGCCGTCGTGCGACACGCGCAGTGCCAGCGGGCTCTTGCCCGCGCCGCGCTCCACCTGCGCGGTGAAGGGCTTGTCGTTGACGGTGCCCTGCACGCGGATCGCTCCCAGCGCCAGACTGCTGTCGATCTTGTAGGTCTTGCCGCCCACGGCCACTGCGCTCGCACCGGTCTTGCCATGGAAGTCGGTGACCGACACCGGATGGTGCACGTGCTTGCCTTCGGGCCCCAACTCGACCACCACGAACTGCTCGCCCACCTTCACGCCGTGGCCTTCGAGCTGCCCGCTGATACCCGAGGCGCGCGCACGATAACGGCGATGCACGTAGGCCGCGAGCGCGATCAGGAACGACGGATCGGCATGCGGCACGTCTTCCGCGTGGAAGCCCTTGCCGTAGTGCTCGGCGATGAAGCCGGTGTTGAAGTCGCCCGCCACGAACTTCGGATGCGCCAGCAGCGCCGCCTGGAACGGAATGTTGCTGCTGATGCCGCGGATCACGAAGCCGTTGAGCGCCTCGCGCATGCGTGCGATCGCATGCTGGCGGTCCTTGCCGTGCACGATGAGCTTGGCGATCATCGAGTCGTAATACATCGGGATCTCGCCGCCGTCGTACACACCCGTGTCCACGCGCACGCCTTGCAGGTGCTCGGTGTCGCTCGCGAACATGGTCTCGCCCGGCGGCTGGAACTTCACCAGCCGGCCGGTCGAGGGCAGGAAATTGCGGAACGGGTCTTCGGCGTTGATGCGGCACTCGATGGCCCAGCCGTCGCGCTTCACCTGCTCCTGCGTCAACGGCAGTTGCTCACCGGCGGCCACGCGGATCATCAGCTCGACCAGGTCGAGGCCGGTGATGCACTCCGTTACCGGGTGCTCCACCTGCAGGCGCGTGTTCATTTCGAGGAAATAGAAGCTCTGGTCCTTGCCAACCACGAACTCCACCGTGCCGGCGCTCTGGTACTTCACGGCCTTGGCCAGTTGCACCGCCTGCTCGCCCATCGCCTTGCGCGTGGCGTCGGAGATGAAGGGCGACGGCGCCTCCTCGATCACCTTCTGGTGGCGACGCTGGATCGAGCATTCGCGCTCGTTCAGGTAGATCACGTTGCCGTGCGAGTCGCCCAGCACCTGGATTTCGATGTGGCGCGGCTCCTCGACGAACTTCTCGATGAACACGCGGTCGTCGCCGAAGCTGTTGCGCGCCTCGTTGCGGCACGAGGTGAAGCCCTCGAAGGCTTCCTTGTCATTGAAGGCCACGCGCAGACCCTTGCCACCGCCGCCGGCCGAGGCCTTGATCATCACGGGGTAGCCGATGTCTTTCGCGATCTCGACGGCGCGCTCAGCCGTCTCGATGGCGTCGTTCCAGCCCGGAATGGTGTTGACCTGGGCTTCGTTAGCGAGCTTCTTCGAGGCGATCTTGTCGCCCATTGCCGCAATCGAATAGTGCTTCGGCCCGATGAAGGCGATGCCTTCTTCCTCGACCTTGCGCGCGAAGGCTTCGTTCTCCGACAGGAAGCCGTAGCCCGGGTGCACCGCCTCGGCGCCGGTCTTCTTGCAGGCGGCAATGATGCGGTCGGCCTGCAGGTAACTCTCGCGGCTGGGCGCAGCTCCGATGTGCACGGCCTCGTCGGCCAGTTCGACGTGGCGGGCTTCCTTGTCGGCGTCGGAATAGACAGCGACCGTGAGGATGCCCATCTTCTTCGCTGTCTGAATGACGCGGCAGGCGATTTCGCCACGGTTCGCAATCAGGATCTTCTTGAACATGTTCTTCTTCTCCGTGCCGCTCACAGTGGAATGTTCCCGTGCTTGCGCCACGGGTTCTCGAGCTTCTTCTCGCGCAGCATCACCAGCGAACGGCAGATGCGCTTGCGCGTCTCGTGCGGCAGGATCACGTCGTCGATGTAGCCGCGTGCGCTCGCCACGTACGGGTTGGCGAAACGGGCCTTGTATTCAGCCTCGCGGGCGGCGAGTTTTTCGGGGTCGTTCTTGTCCTCGCGGAAGATGATTTCCACCGCGCCCTTGGCGCCCATCACCGCGATCTCGGCACGCGGCCAGGCAAGGTTGACGTCGCCGCGCAGATGCTTGGAGGCCATCACGTCATAGGCTCCGCCGTAGGCCTTGCGCGTGATGACGGTGATCTTCGGCACCGTGCACTCCGCATACGCGTAGAGCAGCTTGGCGCCGTGCTTGATGATGCCGCCGTACTCTTGCCCCGTGCCGGGCATGAAGCCGGGTACGTCGACGAAGGTGACGACCGGAATGTTGAACGCATCGCAGAAGCGCACGAAGCGCGCGGCCTTGATGCTGCTCTTGATGTCGAGGCAGCCCGCGAGCACCAACGGCTGGTTCGCAACGATGCCGATGGTCTGGCCTTCCATGCGGGCGAAGCCGATCACGATGTTCTTCGCGTAGTCGGGCTGAAGCTCGAAGAAGTCGCCGTCGTCCACCACCTTCAGGATCAGCTCCTTGATGTCGTAGGGCTTGTTCGGGTTGTCGGGCACCAGCGTGTCGAGCGAGTAGTCGGGCCGGTCGGCCGGGTCGCCCAGGCCGTTGTTGCCCAGGCGCACCGGCGGCTTCTCGCGGTTGTTGAGCGGCAGGTAGTTGTACAGGCGGCGCAGCATCAGCAGCGCCTCGACGTCGTTCTCGAACGCCATGTCGGCCACGCCGCTGCGCGTGGTGTGGGTGATGGCGCCGCCCAGCTCTTCGGCCGTGACGCTTTCGTGCGTCACGGTCTTCACCACCTCGGGGCCGGTGACGAACATGTAGCTGCTGTCCTTCACCATGAAGATGAAGTCGGTCATGGCGGGCGAATACACGGCGCCGCCCGCGCAGGGGCCCATGATCATGCTGATCTGCGGCACCACGCCCGAGGCCATCACGTTGCGCTGGAACACGTCGGCATAGCCGCCGAGCGAGGCCACGCCTTCCTGGATGCGAGCGCCGCCCGAGTCGTTCAGTCCGATGACGGGCGCGCCGACCTTCATGGCCTGGTCCATCACCTTGCAGATTTTTTCGGCATGCGCCTCGCTGAGCGCGCCGCCGAAGACGGTGAAATCCTGGCTGAACACGAACACCAGGCGGCCGTTGATCATTCCGTAGCCGGTGACCACGCCGTCGCCGGGGATCTTCTGCTCGGCCATGCCGAAGTCCACCGAGCGGTGCTCGACGAACATGTCCCACTCTTCAAAGGTGTTGTCGTCGAGCAGCAGCTCGATGCGCTCGCGCGCCGTGAGCTTGCCCTTGGCATGTTGCGCGTCGATGCGCTTCTGCCCGCCGCCGAGACGCGCCTGGGCGCGACGCTTTTCGAGTTGTTCGATCAGTTCTTGCATGGTGTGCTTCCGAAGCTGTGGTCCTGAATTTCGTGTCTCATGGTCTGGCCGTGATGGCGGCCGCGGCGAGCAGGTTGCGCGCCGCAGTCGATGCCGGCAACGTGCCCTGCGCCACCTGCTGCGTAAGCTGGGGCAGCAGCTCGCGCACCTGCGGGTGATGCCTGAAGGCGTGCTTGAGGCCTGCGTCGATGCGCTCCCACATCCACGCGGTGGCCTGCTTCTCGCGGCGCTTGGCGAGCTTGCCGTTGGCGGTCTGCAGTTGCCTGAATTGCGTGACGGCGTCCCAGAAGGCATCGACGCCGGTGTTGGCGAGCGCGCTCAGCTGCAGCACCTTGGGCAGCCAGAAGCGCACTTCAGCGCCGCTGTGCGCGTCATGCACCGCGTGTGCATGGTCTGGGTTGCCCTGGTGGCCGAAAAGCCGCAGCGCCGAGGTGATCTGAGCCTGCGCGCGCGTGGCGGCGTCCTTGTCGATGTCGGCCTTGTTGATGACAACGAGGTCCGCCAGCTCCATCACGCCCTTCTTGATCGCCTGCAGGTCGTCGCCGGCATTGGGCAGTTGCATCAGCACGAACATGTCGGTCATGCCGGCCACGGCGGTTTCGCTCTGGCCCACGCCGACGGTTTCGACGATCACGATGTCGTAGCCGGCCGCTTCGCACACCAGCATGGCCTCGCGCGTCTTCTCGGCCACGCCGCCCAGCGTGCCGCTCGAAGGGCTCGGCCGGATGTAGGCGCGCTCGTGCACCGAGAGCCGTTCCATGCGCGTCTTGTCGCCGAGGATGGAGCCGCCCGACACGGTGGACGACGGGTCGATGGTGAGCACCGCCACGCGATGGCCCTTGCCGATCAGCAGCAGGCCCAGCGTTTCGATGAAGGTCGACTTGCCGACGCCCGGCACGCCCGAGATGCCGAGGCGGAACGAGTTGCCCGTGCGCGGCAGCAATGCCGTGAGCAGTTCGTCGGCCTGCGTGCGGTGGTCGGCGCGCGTCGATTCGAGCAGCGTGATGGCTTTTGCAATGGCGCGCCGTTGCGCCATGCCATCGGTTTCGGCAACGGCGCGTTCGAGCGCCTGTGCCGTGTTCAGCACGCAGCCTCCGAAGCCACGCGCCAGCGGTAGTGCAGGTCGACGCCCTCCCCGCCCTCGAGCACGAAGCCGTGCCGCAGGTAGAAGCGGTTGGCGTCGCTCTTCACGAGCGCGGTGAGCTTGATGTCCAGCCGCTGCGCGCGCGCCTGCGACTTGGCCCATTCGAGCACCCATTCACCGATGCCCAGGCCCTGGAAGCCGGTGCGCAGGTAGAGATGGTCGAGGCGCAGCGCGTCGCTGTCCTCGGGCTTGAGCGTGACGAAGCCGATGCGCTGGTCGCCGTCGAGCACGATGTGGTGCATGTACGGAACGACAAAGCCCGCGCTCAGGCGCTCGCGCGAACGCGCTGCATCGAAACGGCCCACGCGCTCCAGGCTCGGGCGCATCGCGTCGATGCGCAGGGCCAGCATGGCTTCGAAATCGCTGGAATCCACCGGCTGCAGCGACAGCCGCGACAAGAGATCGCCCACGTCGCGCCTCAGGCCGTGACCGCCGCGCGAATCTGCTCCAGCACGTCCTTGGCGCTGGCCGGAATGGGCGTGCCCGGTCCATAGATGCCCTTGACGCCGGCCTCGTAGAGAAAGTCGTAGTCCTGCCGCGGAATCACACCGCCGACGAACACGATGATGTCGTCCGCGCCCTGCTTCTTGAGTTCATTGATGATGGCCGGCACAAGAGTCTTGTGGCCGGCTGCGAGTGTGCTCACGCCCACTGCGTGCACGTCGTTTTCAATGGCCTGGCGCGCGCACTCTTCGGGCGTCTGGAAGAGCGGTCCCATGTCCACGTCGAAACCCAGGTCGGCAAAAGCCGTGGCCACCACCTTGGCACCGCGGTCGTGGCCGTCCTGCCCGAGCTTGGAGATCATCACGCGCGGACGGCGGCCCTGCTCCTCTGCGAAGGCGTTGATTTCGGTCTTGAGGGCTTCCCAGCCTTCGGCGGAGTCATAGGCAGCTGCGTACACACCGGTCACCTTTTGCGTGTCGGCCCGATGGCGGCCGAATGATTTCTCGAGCGCGTCCGAAATCTCGCCCACCGTGGCGCGCAGGCGCACGGCGTCGATGCTCAGCGCCAGCAGATTGCCGGTGTTGTTCTCGGCAGCAGCGGTCAGCGCGTCGAGCGCGGCCTGCACCCTGGCGGTGTCGCGCGAGGCACGGATCTTCTGCAGCCGCGCCACCTGCTGGTCGCGCACCTTCACGTTGTCGATCGAGAGGCTGTCGATCGCGTCTTCGTTCTTCAGCTTGTACTTGTTGACGCCGACGATCACGTCCTTGCCGGAGTCGATGCGCGCCTGCTTCTCGGCGGCGGCGGCCTCGATCTTGAGCTTGGCCCAGCCGCTGTCGACCGCCTTGGTCATGCCGCCCATCGCCTCGACCTCTTCGATGATGGCCCAGGCCGCGTCGGCCATGTCCTGCGTGAGCTTCTCCATCATGTAGCTGCCGGCCCAGGGATCGATCACGTTGGTGATGTGCGTCTCTTCCTGGATGATGAGCTGCGTGTTGCGCGCGATGCGGGCGCTGAACTCGGTGGGCAGCGCAATGGCTTCGTCGAGCGCGTTGGTGTGCAGGCTCTGCGTGCCGCCGAACACCGCGGCCATCGCCTCGATGGTGGTGCGCACCACGTTGTTGTACGGGTCCTGCTCGGTGAGCGACCAGCCCGAGGTCTGGCAGTGCGTGCGCAGCATCAGGCTCTTGGGGTTCTTGGGGTTGAACTCCTTCATGATGCGGCACCACAGCAGGCGCGCCGCACGCATCTTGGCCACTTCGAGATAGAAGTTCATGCCGATGGCCCAGAAGAAGCTCAGGCGTCCGGCAAAGCCGTCGACGTCGAGGCCCTTGGCCAGCGCGGTCTTCACGTATTCCTTGCCGTCGGCCAGCGTGAAGGCGAGCTCCAGCGCCTGGTTGGCGCCGGCTTCCTGCATGTGATAGCCGCTGATCGAGATCGAGTTGAACTTGGGCATGTTCTGCGCCGTGTACTCGATGATGTCGCCGATGATCCGCATGCTCGGCGCTGGCGGAAAGATGTACGTGTTGCGGACCATGAACTCCTTGAGGATGTCGTTCTGGATGGTTCCGCTCAGTTGGTCTTGCGCCACGCCCTGCTCTTCGGCCGCGACCACGTAGCCCGCGAGCACCGGCAGCACGGCGCCGTTCATCGTCATCGACACGGAGACCTTGTCGAGCGGGATCTGGTCGAACAGGATCTTCATGTCCTCGACCGAGTCGATTGCCACGCCTGCCTTGCCGACGTCGCCGGTCACGCGCGGGTGGTCGCTGTCGTAGCCGCGATGCGTGGCGAGGTCGAAGGCCACGCTCACGCCCTGCCCGCCGGCGGCCAGCGCCTTGCGGTAGAAGGCGTTCGACTCTTCGGCGGTGGAGAAGCCGGCGTACTGGCGGATGGTCCAGGGGCGCACTGCGTACATGGTGGCCTGCGGACCGCGCAGGTAGGGCTCGAAGCCGGGCAGCGTGTCGGTGTACTTCAGGCCCTGCAGGTCGGCGGCGGTGTACAGCGGCTTCACGGCGATGCCGTCGGGCGTGATCCAGTTCAGCGCGTTCACGTCGCCGCCGGGTGCGGACTTGGCAGCAGCCTTGGCCCAGGCTTCGAGGTCGGCGGGCTTGAAAGAGGGTTCGGGTGTGCTGCTCATGAAGGGGCCGTTCGCAGTGTCTTGCAGGGTATTCGCAAATTCGCCTGCACGGATTTGCAAGCCGGCCGCGAGTCTAACCGATCCATAATTATTAATTCAAACACCGTTTTTGAAGTACAGTCCGGCCCATGTCCGCCGTCACCCTCACCCCCCGCGCCCTCTATGAAGAGGTGGCCGAGCTGCTGCGCCAGCGGATCTTTCGCCGCGAGCTGGAGCCTGGCAGCTGGATCGACGAACTCAAGCTGGCCGAGGAATACGGCATCAGCCGCACGCCGCTGCGCGAGGCGCTGAAGGTGCTGGCGGCCGAAGGCCTGGTGACGATGAAGGTGCGGCGCGGCGCGTACGTGACCGAGGTGTCGGAGCAGGACCTGACCGACGTGTACCACCTGCTCTCGCTGCTGGAGAGCGACGCCGCCGGCGTGGTGGCCGAGCGCGCCACCGACGCGCAGCGCGCCGAGCTGAAGGCGCTGCACGCCGAGCTGGAAGCAGCAGCCTCGCCCGAGAACCGGGAGCACTTCTTCGCCCTGAACGAGCGCTTTCACATGCGGTTGCTGGCCATCGCCAACAACAAGTGGCGCGACCAGATGGTGGCCGACCTGCGCAAGGTGATGAAGCTCAACCGGCACAACTCGCTGCTGAAAGCCGGCCGGATCGCCGAGTCGCTGGCGGAGCACCGCTCGGTGATGGCGGCCATCGAGGCGCGGGACGCGGAGGCCGCCATGGCCCGCATGCGCGAGCACTTCCAGAACGGGCTCGAAGCCGCGAACTAGCGCCTGTCAGCGCGGCGCGGCGCCGGCGAGAAACATGTCGACGGCGCGCTGAACCAGCGCGTGAATCTGCTCTACCGACACGGGCTCGGGGTCGACCTGGAAGAGCCGCGCCTGGGTCTCCGCCGTGATCAACGTGGTGAACTGCAGCGCGGTCACGTGTGGGTCCCGGCGCCGTAGTTCGCCACGCTTCATCGCCGCATCCATGAACCCCGCGAGGGTTCGGATGTATTCGGCAGGCCCCGACTCCTGGAACTGCTGCCCCACGTCGGAGCGCCCGGCTTCGGCAAGAACCATCCGGTAGACCGCCAGCGCGTCCGCGTCGTTGGTCAACACGAACAGCATCCGCTCGCCGAACCGCATCAACTGCGCCTCGAGCGTGGCGGTCTCGTTCGCCTCCTGTAACTCGGCCGCGGCCTCAGCCAGATGCGAAACGGCCACGGTTTGCACGACCGCCCTGAAGAGCTCCTCTTTCGAGGCGAAGTATCCGTACAGGGTGGCCTTCGACCCACCCAGGCGCTTTGCGAGCTCGTTCATCGACGTGCGCTCGTAACCCAGCTCCTTGAACAGCGCCACCGCCGCTTCAAGGATGACGTTGCGCCGCGCTTCTGTCCTGACCTTCATCGCATTTCCCTCAAAAGAATACCCAACTGTACAGTTTTCTTGACATCGCCAAAATCCACCTCAATAATGAACCGTACCGTACAGTTTTAAATCTGGACACGGTCGTTGCCTTCTTCATTCACTTGTCCATTCACTTCTTCCCAATTCAAGGAACGCGATGCGTGCTCTTTCCGATGCTCCCAAGGCCATCACCCTGGCGGTCTGCCTGATCCTGACGGCGTGTGCCAGCACACAGCCGGTGCCGTATGCCGGCATCGCCTCCGCGTCCCAGCTGCGACCCAGCCAGCATGACGACTCCGGCCGCATTCCATTCGAATACAAGGCAAACATCGACTGGCGGCGGTATTCGGATTTCATCCTCGATCCGGTCGCCATCTACCGCGGCAGCGACGGCCAGTTCGAAGACGTGTCGGAAGACGACAAGGCATTCCTGGCGCGCTACATGCAGAACCAGTTCACCGACAAGCTGAATGCGCGCTTCCGGAACGCTCCTGGCAGAAACGCCAACGCTGTACGGATCAAGCTGACGCTCACCGGCGCCAAGACGAACACCGCCGTTCTCAGCACCTTCTCGCGCGTCGACCTGCTGGGCGGCCCGTACAACGCCGTGCAGGCCATCCGCGGCAAGGAAGGCGCGATGACGGGCTCGGTGAGCTTTGCCGTCGAAATCTACGACGCCTCGACCAACGAACTGCTCGGCGCCTACGTCACCAAGCAGTACCCGAATGCATGGAATCTCAAGGCCGGCATCGGGGCCCGGAGCGCTTCCATCGCAGGCATTGAAAACGGCGCCGACCAGCTGGTCGCGTACCTGCAATGACGACGGCGCTCTGGAGACGGCTGCGCAGGGCCTGCATCAAGTTGCAGTGCGCCTTCGCACGGGCCCGCCGGTCCAGGCTCGGCATCTTCCACGCGAAATGACTTCCTCCCTCACACACAGCCGGAGCATTCCATGACCTTCCTTCATTTCTTCCGCCTCGCGGGTATCACAGCCGTACTCGCCACGGCCTTCAATGCACAGGCCGACAGCTTCACGTCGTCCGTGGCTTCCAGTGCCGGCTCGGCATCGAGCGGTAGCGTGTCCGCGTCGCTGCGCGGTTCGAGCAAGAGTTCGTTCGACGGCGACAAGGTGGCCGAAGGCGACTACCGCATCACCGAAGTCGCGCAAGCCACCGGTCGCGAGGGCTTCACGCGCGTCGCGATGCAGAGCGACAGCGACGCCCAGCAGCGCATCGTGCTCGAACTGCCGCAAGCCACTTTCGCGAAGGAGCGCCTGGGCCTCGGCGACCTCGTGCACGCGCAACAGCGCACCTACGGCACCGCCTTCGCACGTGGCGACACGCGCGAGGCGTTCTACCTCGTGCTTGCCGACGATTGGTACGGGGGGCTTGCCGCGCGCCCCGTGAGCCTTTGACCGTCGCCCGCCGTCTGTTGCTGCTGGGGCTCTCGGCCTTCCTCGCCTTGGCGGGTGGCGTTGCGCACGCGGCGTCGTCGCAATTCTGCGATCGCGCGAAACCGCTCACCGCAAGCCAGCAGGATCGCCTGCTGCGCTTCACCGCCGTGGTGCAAGAAGCGCTTTCGAACACAGGCAGCGATGCCGTGCTGATCAGCCGCTCCGGACTCGATCTCTCGCGCTTTCACATCCGCTACTCCCACGCCGCCATCGCCTGGAAAGCCGCGGACGGCACATGGTCCGCGCGGCAGCTGTACTACGCCTGCGACGAAGGACACCCGCGCCTCTACGACCAGGGCCTGGCCGGCTTCGTCATGGGCATCGACGACTCCGCGCTGGGCTACGTCTCCATCGTTGCCCTGCCCTCCGAAGCGGCACAGGCGCTGCGCGGCGCGGCGCTCGACACGCCGCGCGCCCTGCATCTGCTGGCTGCGCGCTACAGCGCCAATGCCTATCCGTTCAGCCTGCGCTACCAGAACTGCAACCAGTGGGTCATGGAACTGTTAGCCGTGGCCTGGGGCGAGTTGCCCGACGGAGACGACCTGCGCGAGCGCGCCCAGCAATGGCTGCGCGAGGCGCCCTACAAGCCCGAGCCAGTCGATGTCGGCTCGCATGCGCTCGTCTTCGCGTCGAGCTTCGTGCCGCTGCTGCACCTGGACGACCACCCGCAGGACGACATCTATGCGCTGAAGCTGCGCGTCAGCCTGCCCTCGACCGTGGAAGCCTTCGTGCGCGAACAGCGCCCCGCAAGCGAGCGCACCGAGCTGTGCCACGACAGCAGGCAGGTCGTGGTTCACCGCGGCTGGGAACCCGTCTCCGACGGCTGCCAGCCCACCGGCGGCGATCGCGTCGTCCTTCTCGACTGAAACACTCAAGGGCAAACGACAGGAAATGAAGTACCTCTCCAGCTTTGCAGTTGCCCACGCCGCGGTGCTCGCGATGGTGGTCGGCGTCTTTCTGATGGACGGTTGCGCGCACAGGCAACCCGATATGTCCCCGAATGCTCCAGCCGCGCTGGCTTCGACACCGGCAAAGGGTTCCAACCCATGAATGTCCTGCTTCTCAGATCCGGAAACGGAACGCGCGACGAACTTGGCGGCGTGCTCGGACGATGTGGCCTGGCTGTCGACGTGATCGACTCCCGCGATGCCGACGCGTGGCTCTTCACAGGTAAGCCGTACGCACTGATTCTTCTCGATGCCGCGCAACCGGCCGCCGCGCACGTGGCGATACGCTCCATTCGCCGCAGCAGCAGTGCCCCGCTGCTGGTGCTGACGCAACGAGACCAGGTGGCCGACCGTCTCGAAGGACTGGCGCAGGGCGCGACCGAGTACCTGGTCAAGCCTTGTGCACCGGCCGATCTGGTGGCGCGAGCCTGGGCGCTGGCGTCAGGCGGTCATGGTCCGGAGGCGGCCGTCCTGCGGCTGGCGGACCTGGCCATCGATCGCGCGAGCGGCAAGGCGTTTCGTCAAGGCGTCGATCTCGGCCTCAGTGCCACGCTGTTCGAGCTTCTGGACGCGCTGATGGCACGCAGAGGCCAGGTGCTGTCGCGCGCCGAGCTGATCAAGGCCGCGTGGGGATCAAGCACCGGCGAGCGGGACAACATGGTCACGGTCGGCATCCTCAGGCTTCGCCAGAAACTGGACGATCCGTTCGACCTGAAGCTGCTCCACACCGTGCGCGGCGAGGGCTACGTGCTGGCGCTACGCAACGACCACTAGGACCGGACGGCCCTCAGTTCTAGGTCGACGTACCGGTTTCCCCGACGAGACGCTGCGCCGTCTCCAGCAGCAGCGGCGCGATGCGCACAACCATCGTGTCCTTGGGCAGAAGATAGGCGGGGCCGCCGCAGCTCACGGAGTAGCGCTCGCCGCGCGGGCCCTCCAGGGCGAAGCCGATGGCGTGGATGTGCGGATTCCATTCGCCAAAAGAGCCGCAGTAGCCCAGCCGGTCGTACTCGTCGAGGCTGGCCATCAGGCCAGCCTCGATGGCGCTCCAGCTTTCCCCGCTTTCGGTCCGGATCTGCTCCAGCAGTTCGGCTTTTTCCGGCGCGGGCAGCGCCGCCAGGTAGGCGCGCCCGGCGGCCGAGGTGGCGATGGCCATGCGCGTGCCCACCTCGATGCGCGAGCTGATGACCACGGAACGCGGCCGCAGCGAATCGATGACGAGCATGTCGAGCTCGTCGCGCACGCCCATGTGCACGCTCACGCCGGCCGACTCCGACAACGCCGCAAGGTGCGGCCGCGCCACCGTGCGCAGGTCGAAATGGCGCAGGTAGCGACTGCTCATGTCCAGCAGCGCCGGGCCGAGGCTGAAGCGCTCGCTGTCCTGCGACTGTCGCAAATACCCCGCACTCACCAGCGTGGCGGTGAGCCGCGACACCGTGGCCTTGGGGATGCCCGTGGTGTCTGCCAGTTCGCGATTGCCTATCGGTGCCGATGCCATGCCGATGACCCGGAGAAGGGCCAATCCCCTGGCGAGCGCACTTACTTCTTCTTTGCCGCCAATCGCGTCATTCATGTATCCAAACCTTTTTATGTCCCTGATGCTCCTCATTTTTCAGCAAAAAACGGTTGACGCGCCACTTATCGTGAAGTAGCGTTTTTTGGAACAACGTTTCAACTGAAAATTTGCGGGCCGTGACAGGCCCGCTTCCCGGGGAGAAAGCGCGTGATGCGCTTCGGGTTCAGGCGGCTTGCGCGACAGGTTCGCGCGCCATCGCCATCACCTCGTGCGCAGGCAGCGTCTTGAGCCGGTGATCGCTCCAGACCTGGCGCCAGCGGCGCGCGCCCGGCAGGCCGTTGCGCAGGCCCAGCATGTGTCGCGCGATCGACCACCACTGCGTGCCGTGCTCGGCCGCCTCGCGGGCCATGTAGTCGCACATCAGCGACTCGACCTCTTCGCGCGTCAGCGGCTGTGCTTCGGCGCCGAAGAACTCGGCGTCCCATTCGGCCAGCCACCAAGGGTTGTGATACGCCTCGCGCCCGACCATCACGCCGTCGAGCAGACGCAGGTGTTCATGCACCTGCGCGTTGACCGAGATGCCGCCGTTGATGGAAAAGCACAACGCCGGAAACTCGTGCTTCAGCCGGTGCACCAGTTCGTAGCGCAGCGGCGGAATCTCGCGGTTCTGCTTCGGGCTCAGGCCCTGCAGCCACGCATTGCGCGCATGCACGATGAAAGTCCGGCAGCCGGCCTCGCTCACCTGGCCGACGAAGTCGCGCACGAATTCGTAGCTCTCGATCTTGTCGATGCCGATGCGATGCTTGACCGTGACGGGCACGCTCACCACGTCGACCATCGCTTTCACGCAGTCGGCCACCAGTTGCGGCTCGTTCATCAGGCAGGCACCGAACGCGCCGCGCTGCACGCGCTCGCTCGGGCAGCCGCAATTGAGGTTGATCTCGTCGTAGCCCCACTCTTCGCCGAGCTTCGCGCAATGCGCAAGGTCAGCCGGCTCGCTGCCGCCGAGCTGCAGCGCCACCGGATGCTCTTCAGCGCTGAAGCGAAGGTGACGGGGCACGTCGCCATGCACCAGCGCGCCGGTCGTCACCATCTCGGTGTAGAGCAGCGCGTGGCGCGACAGCAGGCGATGGAAGTACCGGCAATGGCGGTCCGTCCAGTCCATCATAGGAGCGACTGAGACAATTTTCTCTTTTAAATTCAACGACTTAGCGATATCATTCATACACTTAGAACCCCGCGTGTGCACGCTCGTGTGCACTCCAAAACGCCCGAATACGCCCCATTTCGCCCTGTCAGTGCACACATAGCGCACACGAAATGCCCACCTTCAAGCAGCTTCCGTCCGGCAACTGGCGCGCGCAAGTCCGCCGCAAGGGTGTCTACGCGAGCGAAACCTTTCGACGGCACAAGGACGCCCAGGAGTGGGCTCTCGCAACCGAGCGCCGCATCGATCTAGGCGAGCCCGCCACCCGTTCAAAGGTCAAGGACCCGACCACCTTCGGCGACCTGATCGATCTGCATGTCACCGACATGAAGGAAGTGCTGCGGGCGCCTCGGCGCTCCAAGGCCTTCACCCTCGATGCGCTCAAGGCGAAACTGGGCAAGCTGAAGCTGAAGGACCTCACGCGCGAGCGGCTCATCCAGTTCGGCAAGGACCGCGCCAAGGAAGGTGCCGGCCCCGTCACCATCAGCATGGACATCGGCTACATCAAGCTGGTAGTTTCTCACGCGGCGGCCGTTCACGGCGTTCGCGTTCAGGTAGAGCCCATCGATCTGGCCCGCATCGCGCTCAAGCGCCTGGGCCTGGTCGGCAAGGGGCGGGAACGGGACCGGCGCCCTACCCTCGACGAACTGCAGGCGCTTGCCGGCTATTTCGCCAGCAATTCGCGGCAGATCATCCCCCTGGGACGAATCATGCGGTTCGCGGTCGCCACAGCGATGCGCCAGGACGAGATCTGCCGCATCCGATGGGAGGACATCGACGCCAAGGCCCGTACTGTGATCGTGCGTGACCGGAAAGACCCACGAGACAAGAACGGCAATGACCAGAAAGTGCCGCTGCTCGATATCACGGGATTCGATGCCTGGGCCATTCTCGAGGAGCAGAAACCGTTCTCCGGGAACAGCAGCCTGATCTTTCCGTACAACGGCCGCTCCGTCGGTACCGCCTTCCGTCGGGCCTGCAAGGAATTGAGGATCAAGGACCTCAAGTTCCATGATCTACGGCACGAAGCAGCCAGTCGCCTTTTCGAGGCCGGGTTCACCATCGAACAGGCTGCGCTTGTGACCGGGCACAAGGACTGGAAGATGCTCAAGCGATACACCCATCTGAGGCCAGAACACCTGCGCGGCGTCAGGCCTAAGCACATGCCACCTTCGCTCGATTTACCCACTGGCCCCACGCCCGCAGACATCGCGTTGGGTGCGTGGAGCAACCCCGAGCGCCGTGCCCCGTCGCCCAACTCGGCCCACTCCTCGCAACTTGTAAATCCACATCATGAACATGAAGTCCTCGGCCTGAGCGCTTCAATCTAGTTTGACTTTGGATCGTGCCACTTCAACAGACGCTCTTCTATCAATCACACTTGGCCGACTTGCACCAAGTCCTGCTTGCCCATGAAATCACGCAAACCTACCTGACTGGCACGCGCGTCAGATTTGATGGCGTTGAGCTGGGGCCTACAAACAGTTTTGACTTCGCTTTCGGAACCTTGTCGACGCTGGAGTTCGTCCACCTGTTCTCCGTTTTCGACGGCAGCCGCGTGCACGGACAAGCCGAGAGACGGCCGGGGCGCGACGATGCGCCGCCCGGCATGTACTTCACGGTGATCAACGCCAAGGTCATTCAGGCGGGCCACAAGAACAGATTGGGGATCTTCAGTGAAGAGACTGGCACCGCGGGTCTCTTCATCGAGGGAATCCACATCGACCATTTTTTCCTGGACAAGCACCAGACGCCCCACGGTCTGGGCGCCATTGCTTTCACCTTGGGTGCCATCACCGCCCATTTGGCCGGGCTGGACGAAATCTCGCTGGTCGCCGCGGGCGGCAAAGGGTTCCAGGAACGCCACGTCGGGTTCAAAGTCTGGCCGAAGCTTGGTTTTGACGCCGCGCTCTTGCCAGAGGAGCAGCGCAGTGCGCCGCACCTACAGGGCTGTCATACCGTCCAGGATATTCTGGACGTCGATCCGGGATGGTGGGAGGCGGAAGGATCACAGCGCCTGATGACCTTCGATCTGCGGCCTGGCAGCAGGTCTTGGCGCAAACTGCTAACCTATACAGGTGAGAAATTCTCTGTCGGAGGTCCCCATGACTAGCCCCACAGCCATCAGGAAGCCCGCAAAGGCAGCCACGGCCGCGCCCGGCCGCGTTTTCAATGTCTCAAGCAAGGGCATTCCGCGCGTGACAACCCAAGTCAAGGCGAAGATCGAGGCGGCGGCACGGTCTACAAACACCAAGCGTCGTGATTTTCCAGAGTTGGCCTCGGACTCGTAGCTCGCAAATTCGGCGTCCGAATTGCTGGAGGCGCGGCTCCTGGTCACCTTTTGAAAGCCTGCTGTTGATGAAATAGCAGGCTTTTTCTCCTTCTTTGCTCGAAGGCTGTTGGTAAGCGAGCGCCCAAGCCCTCTTGACAGTCGAACCTCGTAGCGACTACAGCAGATCGCTCTCGCCGTCGTTGACCTCGTCGATGAAGAGGTCGTCCGACCAAGCCATCACGGCGCACGAGCATGGCCAGGCAGGTGCTTCCGTCGGCCGCTGTGGCAGCGCACTCGTGAGGCGGCAGCGCGCCGATGCTGATGTCACCGCCATTGGCGATCAACGCCTCGATGTTCTTCGTCGATTGCGCCATGGCAGCGTCAGAGCTTGATCGCGGTCAGGCGGTCCTTGACCTCGGTGGAATCGAACGCCTTGGGATCCCAGGTCTCTACACCGATCCATTCGGCAAAGTTCTCGTGCTCCGGGTCATCGGGATCGGCCATGGCCTGGACGAAGTCGACATAGCCTGGAATGCCGCCGCAGTCCTCGGGCGGCGTCGCGCAGGCGCCGCCGGCGCAGAACGGCAGGGGCAGCAGCGGATCCGGTGCGAGCTTCTTCTCGACCCTGATACGGCGGCCCCAGTAGTCGCCGAAGTCGTAGACGTAGCTCACGGTCGACCGGTTCAGGGCAGTGGTCAGTCGCTTGCTCTCGCTGGTGATCGAGCCAGGATCGTCGTACATCGGATCGGGCGTTCCATAGCGCTCGCCGTCGCCCGCGATGAACTCGTGCAGGTGCGAGTGGCCCCATCCGAACGCGGCCTGGATGACCAGGTGAAGCTTGAGCAACGTGATCGTCTCGGGCACCAGCACGCGGCGCCAGACCTTGGGCTTCGTGCCGCGCAACTCGATGTGCAGTTGCAGGATCGCCGGGGACGTCTTGATCCGATGTACCTTGGTCGCCATGCTCAGGCTGCTTCTCGTTGGTCGTCGGCGCGTCGGCCGATGTTCCACGGCAGCAACTCGTCGATGCGGTTGATGGGATGGTCGGCGATGCGCGTCAGCACATCGCGCAGATAGGCCTCGGGATCGATCCCGTTAAGCTTGGCCGTCTCCACGAGGCTGTAGATCGCCGCAGCGCGTTCGCCTCCCGCGTCCGACCCCATAAAGAGGTAGTTCTTGCGGCCGAGGATGACGCCGCGCAGCGCGCGCTCGGCGGCATTGTTATCGATCTCGATGCGGCCGTCGTCGACGTAGCGCGTCAGCGCCTTCCAGCGTGTGAGCGAGTAGCCGATGGCGGCGGCGATTTCCGACTTCGCCGACACGCGGCCCACCATGGCGCTCAGCCAGGCGTGCAACTCGTCGAGCAACGGGCCTGCGCGTGCCTGGCGCTGTCGTCGTCGCTCGTCGGGCGGCTGGCCACGGATGTCAGCCTCGACAGCGTACAAGGCAGCGATGAGCTTGAGCGCCTGCTCGGCCACCGAACCCGGCGCTCGTCCCAGACTCAGGTGCAGATCCCACCACGGTCGTCTCGCGTGAGCCCAGCAAGCGGCTTCCTTGACACGGCCGCCGCCGTACAGCTTGCCCCAGCCACCGTAGGCGTCGGCCTGCAGGATGCCAGTAAAGTTCTTAAGGTGCGTCTGCGGATGCTCGCCCTTGCGATCGGGAGGGTATTGGAACCAGACAGCAGGTGCGTCCTGGCTCGCTGCCGGGCGATCGTCTCGCACGTAGAACCACAGCCGCCCTGTCTTCGTGCGCCCGCACCCCGGGTCGAGGACACCCACCGGCGTGTCGTCGGCATGCACCTTCGCACCCGCCAGCGCGTAGCGCCCGAGTGCGGCCCGAGGGGGGCGAGCAACTCGTCGCCCTGGCGACCCATCGACCATCGTGGAGCGATCAATGAACACGCCATCGCGAGCGTAGATGCCGCTCTGCCTGTACAGGGGAACGTGGTCGTAATACTTCGACACCATGACATGCGCAAGGAGCGCCGGCCCGGCGACGCCACGCGCGACCGGCCGCCTCGGCGCGGCGGCTTGGAAGATCGTCTCGCAGGCCACGCACGCAAGCTTCGGCCGGACATGGCAGATCGCCTTGAAGTGCGCGGGAACGTATTCGAGCTGCTCGGAGACGTCCTGGCCGATGGGGCGCAGTCGACCACCGCAAGCGATGCAGCCGCACTGCCGACTGTTCGCGTCATGGTGGTCGGCAGTCGTCTCGGGGCGATAAGTCTTCGTGTCGCGCGGCAGGTGCGCCGGCAACTTGCGATCGGGCTCTAGCGCGTTGGCACCATCCTTCTTCGGGGGCGTCCTGGATGCCAGAGGTTCATCCAGTGGTTGGCCTTCGATCAGGGCGATCTGAGGGCTTTTCAGCTGTTCGCTGGAAGCCCCGAACCGGGCACGATCGCGCCGCAGTACCTGCAGCTTGAGCTTGTCGATCAGCAGCTTGAGTAGCGCCACCTCCGCCTCGTACGCCTCGACGACGCGCAGCAGCGAATCGACGGTGTGGGGCGGGGTCGAAGTGGTCGGCACAGGGATCTATTGTGCTCGGCTCAACGGGCCTCGACATCGGGTCCACCCCCGAGCCGAGTTCATGCAGTGGTTCAGGCTGCGAGTTTCGGCTCGCGCGTGCGCATCGGCATGCGCCAGTCAATGCCTTCGAGGAGCATCGACAACTGCGGGGGCGTCAGCGACACACTGCCAGACGCTGCCTGCGGCCAGACGAAGCGACCGCGCTCCAGCCGCTTGGACAGCAACATCAGTCCCTGACCGTCGAACCACAGCACCTTGAGGATGTCGCCGCGTCGACCGCGGAATACGATGACGTGACCGCAGAACGGGTTGGCCGCGAGAGCGGTCTGCACCATCGCGGCCAGGCCGTCGAAGCCCTTGCGCATGTCGGTGTGGCCAGCGAGGATGCACACGCGCGTGTTGGCCGGCGCGCCGATCATGCGGCGCCGCGCAGCGACTGCAGAATGCAGAATGCAGAATGCAGAATGCAGAATGCAGAATGCAGAATGCAGAATGCAGAATGCAGCGGAGGGTCGCCTCATCGACAACACCGCGCAGGCGAACACGAGAGCCTGCGATGTCGATCTCGATCGAGCCGGTTGCGGGGCGACTCTCCGGCGGCGCCGGTGTGGGCGCGACGACATTCGACTTCTTGTGGCGCCTCGATCGATACCGGCAGCAGCACGGGCGTTGACGGCCCCGGGGTGTGCTCTGCCGACTTGCGGTGCGCGCGGCACCAGTGAACAGAAGATTCGCGTTGATGCCGGCTTCCAACGCGATAGCCGATACGGACGCACCGGGCAATAGGCTCCGCGCAACCAGCTCGCGCTTCAGTTCCGGGCTGTGTTCGCGCCGCCCATGGGCGCCTCGAGTGACTCGATCGTTCATGATGTGCATTACCGCCTTGATGCACACCATCGCAGGTGCGCTCGATCAAACGATCGTGCTCATCGGCTGGCGATCTCAACAGAGGGCCCTTGGGCACCGCTTACGGCTGTTGATGGGGGTGCGGACAAAAACTTGGACTACTAGGAGGTAGTTCATGTATTGGTCAATCGATGCTGGATGCAGCCATCGAGAAGTGGCCGAAACCACTGACCGGCCTGTGGATCACTCCGATCGGGGCGGCCACTACCGCTGGCCAGGTTGGCTAGCAAAAATGAGCGACGCGAACTTCACTCGCTCGACGTCTCGCAAGGCGTGCTCACCTGATAACGCAGCTTGCGAAGGCTTCTTCGGTCGGCTGAAGAACGAGCTGTTCTATCCTCGCGACTGGAAGAACGCCATCATCGAGCAATTCATCGAAGCGATCGACTCGTACATACGCTGGTACAACGAGAATCGGCGGATCAAGATCTCTCTTGGCTCTCTCAGCCCTATCGAATACCGGGAGAGCCTTGGACTTGCGGCATAAAACCAGTCCAAGTTTTTATCCGGACCCCCTCGGGTCAGAGATCGATGGAATCCAACAGCCTGCTTGCTCTTGTCTAGCGCCTTGGTCAAATCGGCGTCTTTGTCGTCGGGCGAGCCATGGCACACCCTTCAGTCTGAAATCCGATGTTAGTTGGCACACGTAGCAACGACTCAGGCGCTTGTGCAAGATCAGGCTTTTGGCCTACATCATCAACTCAGCCGCCACGTATAACCGTTCACAACTTGCAACCTATCGCAACACGTCGGATTGAGCAACGACGCTCCAACGCCATTTCGCTCCAAACGGTTCTCATCGAGGACAGCAACACCATCAGGGAGGCTCTGATCCCGGCACTGGCTGACCTTGCCGAGGCAGAAGTTGTCGCCGTTGCCGAGACCGCAAGCGAAGCTGTCACAGTCCTGGAAAAGCTTGGCGATACCTGGGACTTGGCTGTTGTCGACCTCTTCCTGCGCGAGGGTTCGGGCCTCACGGTATTGCGAACTTGCAAGGACAGGGCCCCGCACTAGAGGATGGTTGTCTTGACGAACTACCCCACCGACGAAATGCGTCGTCGCAGTCTGGAGTTAGGCGCCGATGCACTGTTCGATAAGTCGAATGAGCTCGACCAGTTTTTTGATTGGTACCTGCGCAATGACATTCCGCGGTCGGCTTGCTCATCCCCGCCCCAGGTATAAGCCCACTAGCCCGAACTAGTCCCCCCGTGCGACGCCCTCTCGTCGTGGGTCCGCCCCACCGGCCCAGACAACTGAGCCGTCCGGCCTCGTGCGACGCATGATCGCCTGGATCCCGCTTGTCATTTCAATCTGCGCCACGTCGTGGCCTCGGTCCTTGAGCGACTGGATCAGACCAGGACTGACGAGCCCGGCTTCGACTTCAGTGGGACCATTTCTGCTGCCGAAGTTCGGCATGTTGATCGCCGCTTGCACGTCCATATCCCAATCGAGCAGCCCGATCAAAGCTTTCGAAACATATTCGATAATCTGCGAGCCACCAGGCGAGCCCAACACCGCAACTAGCTGGCCGGACTTCTTGTCGAATACCAACGTGGGCGACATGGACGAGCGGGGTCGCTTCCCGGCCTCAACGCGATTGGCGACAGGCCTCCCGTTCTCGCTCGGCTGAAAGGAAAAATCAGTCAGTTGATTGTTGAGCAGAAAGCCCCCCACCATGATGTGCGACCCGAAATACGCCTCGATGGTGGTCGTCATCGAGATCGCACCGCCGAAGTCGTCGACAGCCGCAACATGTGAAGTGGAAACACGCATCGGGGATCGATCCGGGGCCAAGGCGGCCGTCGTCCCCGGAGGAATGCCCGCTTCCGCCTTGCCCATGCTCTTCGGACCTATCAAGTTTGCCCGCATTGCCAAGTAACGCGGATCCGTCAGACCTTTCAAGTTGACAGGAACGAAATCCGGATCGGCCACGTAAAGATTGCGATCGGCATACGCTAAGCGGCCTGCTTCAGCAATGATGTGTAGCGCATCGGCGTTAGGTTCTGAACCAGCTGCAGAGGTGACGACATTGGGCTTCAGTGTCTCGAGCGAGTATCGTGGATCTTTGATCGCAAGAGCCTGCAACGTACCGAGCATCTGGGCAATCGCAATGCCTCCCGACGAAGGAGGAGGCATACCGCACACGTTCCATTTCTGATAATCGCTGCAGATCGGGAATCGCTCCACTGCGCGGTATCCACTCAGGTCTGCTAGGGACAGGGTGCCGCTGTTTCTGCTGGCATTGACTTGCTGCACGATCTCGCTCGCAATCGACCCCTCGTAGATCGCCTGAGCTCCGTCCCGTGCGATCGTGCGCAACGTTTCTGCCAGTGCAGGATTGCGCAAAATTGTGCCGACCGCCTTGGCTTTGCCGTCCGCCGTAAGAAAGTAGCCGGCCATGGCCGGGGACTGCGGTATGAACTTGTCCGCGACGATCTGCATATAAAGACGCGGGGAAATCGGGAATCCCTTTTCGGCAAGCTCAATCGCCGGTTTAAACAGCCGCGACCACCGTAGCTTCCCATGCTCGCGATGTGCGAGCTCCAGAGCACGCAGGACCCCTGGCGCACCAACCGATCTGCCGCCGATCTGTCCCTCGCTAAAGGTCATCGGCGTACCATCGGACCGCAGGAACAGATTCCCGGTGGCACCTGCGGGGGCTGTCTCGCGGCCGTCATACGATTGAACCCGTTGTCCGTCCCAGTACATGATCAACGCCCCACCGCCGATACCGCTTGCTTGAGGCTCGACCAGCGTAAGGACCGCCTGCATTGCTATCGCAGCGTCTATAGAAGACCCGCCGGCGCGAAGCATCTCACGTCCCGCCTCGGACGCGAAAGAGTTAGCCGCGGCTGCCATGTGTTTTGCAGCAAACGTGGTTGTAAGACCGGTGCGATACCCCGAGGCCACTTCGGGAGCTGCGGGCAGACTCGCAGTGCCGCCTTGAGCAGAAGGAACTGGACCCGTTGCTGGCCGTGAAGATGACGGACCCAAATCAGGCGGGCTCGAGCACGCACAAAGCGCGCATAGAGTGCCCGCAACCACCGCGATCGAGATGGCTCGCCACCTGCTCGCATCGAATGGGAAATACTTGGACGATGGTTTCAGCAACCAACTTCTCTTTTCAGTCATCTGCTAGCCTCTTCAACAATTTTTTCGGAATCAAGGCTCCGCTGGCTTCGCGTCGCCGGGATGTTGTTGAACCTGGTACAACTGGGTACTGTGGCGCGGTCTTTAACGCAGTTAGCCATATGACCGACCTACGCGGCACCGCGTAAGTTCTTGCGGCCGACACACCCGACCTTCAGGGAAGCTGCCTCCGGCTCTGCGTCTGCGTGTCTATGCAGCCAACGCCCAGGCCAAAGCCTGTGCCAGATCCTCCCGCAGATCGTCAACGCCCTCCAGGCCGACCGAAAAGCGCAACAGGTGTCCGGCATAGCTCTGCTTGCCGCTCCGGATGCTTTTCATGTCATAGGGCATGACCAGACTCATGGGGCCGCCCCAGGACAGACCGATCCCGAACAAATGAAGACGGTCACAGAAGGCATCGACTTGTGCGGGACTGCGGGACTCGTCGATGAGCACCGAAAAGAGGCCGGCAGCCGCACTGCAGTGTGTCGCCCAGTGTTCATGCCCTGGACAGGATTCCAGCGCCGGGTGCAGGACCCGGCTGATCCCCTTTTGCCTGGCCAACCATGAGGCGAGTGCCCGAGCCGTGGCGTCGTGCAGGTCGTAACGCGCCTTGATGGACGCCAAGCCCCGCAGCACCAGTTCTGCGTCGTTGGCGCCCACGCCCATGCCCAGGTCCAGGTAGGCGACGCGGAGCTTGTCATGCAGTTGGTCGTCGTTGGCGATGATCGAGCCCATCAGGACATCGGCACCGCCTGAAGGGTACTTAGTCAACGCGTGAACGCTGATGTCCACACCCATCTCGAACGGCGCGAATGCGATGCCCGCCCCCCAGGTGTTGTCGAGCGCCACAATTGCGCCTGCGCTCTTGGCCGTTGCCACCAGTGCGCGAAGGTCCGGAAATTCCATGGTGATCGAGCCTGGCGCCTCGACCCAGGCAAGCTTGGTACGCACGCTGAGCTTGGCCTGCAGATCGGCAACATCCAAGGGGTCGTAGCACTGATGGGTGATCCCCATCTGCGATAGAGTCGCACGTGCATGGCGCAGCGAGGGCCCATAGACGTTGGTGGGCAGAAGCACCTCGTCGCCACTCGACAGCAAAGCGAGGTTGACCGAGGCGATGGCTGCCTGCCCGCTCGGGCAGAGCAGGCAGTGCCGACCGCCTTCGAGCGTGCAAAGACGCTGTTCAAGGGTATACGTCGTCGGCGTGCCATAGAGGCCGTAGCTGTACCCGTCACGGTGGCCGAACGCCTTGGCTCGTTTGCGCACCGCTGCCACGTTCGGGAACAAGACGGTCGAGCCCTTGAACACGCCCGGCGGAACCGCCTGGTAGCCGGCCGGTGGAACGTAGCCGTGGTGGATCAGTCGGGTGCTGATGTCTTGAGACATGGCGGGAACTCTTCTGCAGGATCAGGAGCTTCAATGTATCGGAACATGAAGCCGCCGCCCCGTCGTCGCACTGGGCAAAATCGCACATCGGGTTGCGGCGATGTGGCAAGGACAATGCAGACCCGCATCACACGCGCAGCTAGGGCGCGGTATCGAACCACTTGGCGTCACCACCAAATAGGTCAGTCAATTTGCGCGCCCCGGCGAAAAGCGCCTGAAGCATCGGCGCCTGATTGACGTTCTCGAAGCGATAACGCGGCCCGGAAATCGTCAGCGCTCCTACCAGCTGCCGATTCACGCTCAGCACCGGCACCGACAAGGCCGCGATCTCCGCGTCGTACTCGCCGAACGAGGCACAAGACATCTCGGCGCGGATACGGTCGAATTTCTTTCCGGCCTTTTTCTCACCAAAAGCCAAAAGCACCTGCGGGGCGGCGCCTTTGTCGATTGGCAAGCGATCGCCTTCGCGGATGGCATCGCGGATCATGCGGGCCGAGTCGACCCGATGAAGACACACCGCGTGCTCACCGTCCCGGATGTAGAACGATGCGCACTCGTAGGTGGCTTCGACCACTTCGCGAAGCACCTCGGGGACGTGTTCCGAAGTGCGACACTGCCGCTGGTAGATCGCACCGAGCCGCAACGGCGCTGCACCCAGCTGAAAAGATCCGTCAGCTAGGCGCTTGAGATAGCCCGTGCGCTGCAGCGACTCCGCCAATCGCAGGATCGTGCTCTTGTAGAGCCCCGTACGGCGCGCAAGATCGGCGAGCGTCAACGCATAGTCCAGCTCGTTGAATGCGTCGAGCAGGCTCAGGGCTCGTTCCACCGCGCTCACACCGGAATCATCAGCCATCGAATGCCACCCAGAAGAAGATCGATCGAGTTTAGCGCGACCCTTCTGGACACCACAGACACGTAGACCACTCTCAATGTGCGTCGACGTCCAGGCCCAGGAACCGTTCGAGCACCGAGGCATCGGCATCAAATTCTTCAGTTCGGCCTTCGTAGACAACAACGCCTTCCTCGAGAATGTAGTGGCGCCGGGCGAGCGCGCGGCAGACTGCAAAGCTCTGCTCCACCAGCACGATCGAGATGCCCGATACGCCGACGCCTCGAATCAGTTCCGTGAGTTCATCCACGATCACGGGCGCAAGGCCTTCCGTCGGCTCGTCGAGCAGCAGCAGCCTGGGCCCCTGTACCAACGCCCGCGCAATGGCGAGCATCTGTTGCTCGCCGCCGGAGAGCGCACCGCCGAGGTTGCGTCGACGCTCGCGCAGGCGCGGAAACTCGTCGTAAACACGCTCCAACGTCCACGCCGCATGCTTTCTCTGTGCGATCTGCAGGTTCTCCTGCACCGACAGCAAGGTGAAGATGCCCCGATGTGCGGGCACCAGCGAGATGCCGCGGCGCGCGATGTCGTCAACCGCCATGCCTGCGAGATCGACGCCTTCGAAGCACACCGACCCGGCATGCGCACGCAGCAGCCCGACGATCGTACGCATCGTCGTCGTCTTGCCCATGCCATTGCGCCCGAGCACGCTCACGATCTCGCCTGCATTCACATGCATCGAAACGCCATGCAGCACATGGCTCTTGCCGTAGGACGCATTCACGTTCTCCAGCACCAGAATGGCCTCACTCATGAATGACTCCCCAGATAGACCCGGCGCACCTGGGCGTTCTCTCGGATGGCCGCAGGTTCACCTTCGGCAATCACGTTGCCTTGGAACATGACGGTGATGCGATCGCTGATACCCATGACCACGCGCATGTTGTGCTCGACCAGCAACACCGAGTAGCGCGCCTTGAGCCGCTGCAGCAACTCGGTGATGCGGGGCACGTCCGCAAGGCCGAGTCCAGCCAACGGCTCGTCCAGCAACAGCAGGCGAGGTCGGGCGGCCAGGCACATGCCGATCTCCACCACGCGCTGGACACCGTGTGCGAGTGCAGCGACAGGGGTCGCGGCATGGCGCGTCAGCTCCAGCTCGCGCAGTACGTCCATGGCGATGTCGAGCCTTTGCGTCTCGCGCGTCCAGTTGCTCCAGAACCTGTAGGAGCGCGACGGCTCGACGCCCATCGCCGCCATCTGCAGGTTGTGCAGCACGCTGCTTTCGCCGAACAGGCTCGTCACCTGGAAGCTTCGCGCCATGCCGCACCGGGCTCGCCGATGCGCTCCGGAGCGCGTAATGTCCTGCCCCTCGAAGATCAAGCTGCCACGGCTGGCCGGCAGGCGCCCGCTGACGATGTTGAAGAAGGATGTCTTGCCTGCGCCGTTCGGACCGATCAGCGAGTGCAGGCCGGTCGTGCCCAGTTCGATATCGACCTTGCCGACAGCAGTGAAGCGGCCGTAGTCGAGACCAAGCCCGTGCGCAGCCAGGAAGGGGTTGCTCGCGGTCATGCGTGATCTCCTGCATGCACGCTGCGCCGGGCCCGCCAATGCGCCCAGGCGCCACCGAGTCCGCGGGGCGCAAACAGCACCACGGCAATCAGCACGAAACCGACGATCAACTGCCAGCGGGGCCACAACTGGGACAGCTGCTCAGCCATCAAGGTCATCGCGAGCGCGCCGAAGGCCGCGCCAAGAAGCGACCGGCGTCCGCCGAGGATTGCCATGATGAGTATGGTCTCGGAGGTCATGAGGTCGATGTTAGACAGCGGCGCCGAGCGCAGTTGCAGCGCGTAGAGCGCGCCGGCCAGAGCGGTGATGCCCCCGGAGAGGCAGAAAGCCAGCAGCTTGAGCTTCTGAACGTCGTAGCCGGCGGTCTGCGCGCGCACCTCGTTCTCGCGCACCGCATCGAGTGCACGGCCGAAGGGCGAGCGCACCACGAGGCGCAAGAACGCGATCGCAAGCACGAAAACCACAGCGATCAACGCATACTGGCCAGCGCCTTCGCCGACGATGCCCTCGAGGCCCGTGGCGGGGCGCGGAATGTCGAGCAATCCGTTCTCGCCGCCGGTGAACTGGGGGAATGACAGCGCGGCAAAGTAGGCGAGCTGCGCCATCGCGAGCGTGATCATCACGAAATAGATGCCACGCTGGCGAATGCTCAGCATGCCGATCGCCAGGGCCACGACCATGCCGGCCACGATGCACACGAGCAGCGCCGCCATGCCCGCGCCCGGCGCCACCTTCAGCACCATGCCGATGGCATAGGAGCCCACGCCGAAGAAGCTGCCCTGCGCGAAGCTCAACAGACCGGCGTAGCCCAGCAACAGGTTGCAGGCGGCCGCCGCAATCGCGAACACCAGCACCACGCCGGCCGTGGCCGTCGATCCCATCACCAGCGGCATGGTCAGCGCAAAGGCAGCCAGCGCCAGGCAGAACAGGCCGGAAGAATGTTTGATCTTTTCAAGCACGGCCGAACAACCCCTTGGGCATGACGAGGAGGATGCCCGCCATGACGATGAAGATGGCGAGACGCGCACCCTCAGGCCAGATCGCGCTCATCATGCTTTGCGTGACGCCGATGATCAGTCCGCCCACCAAGGGCCCGCTGAAGCTGCCGATGCCGCCGAGGACAACGACGACGAAAGCGATCACGATCGCCTCCGCACCCATCGAGGGATCGGCGCCGCGCAGCGGTGCAGCGAGGCCGCCCGCCAGTCCGGCCAGCCCTGTTCCCAATGCGAAGGTCAAGGCATAGACCCTGTTGACCCTGATTCCGAGCAGGTTGAGCATCTCGGACGATTCGTTGCCCGCGCGAACCCGAGCGCCGAACAGCGTGCGTTCGAAGAGAAACCACAGCCCCAACCCCACCACCGCGCAGACCCCAAAGATGAAGATGCGGTAGACCGGCACCGGATAGGCGCCGAGCATGAACACCCCGGCGAGCATGTCGGGCATGGGCACCTGCTGCGACTCGGGTCCGAAGATCATCACCACGCCTTCGGTCAGGATGAATGTCAGGCCGACCGTGATGAGGATCTGCGACTCGTGCGGCATGCGATAGGTGCGGCGCAGCAGCCAGCGCTCCGCCACCACCCCGATGACGGCCACAGCCGCGAACGACGCGGCAAGGCCGAGCAGGAAGCTGCCGGTTTGCGCAGTGACGAACATCGCGGTGTACGCCCCGATGAGGAACAGCGCACCATGCGCGAAGTTCACGAAGCCCAGCAGCCCGAAGATGATGCTCAGGCCCACGGACAGCAGGAAGTAAACCATGCCGACCCCGAGCCCATTGAGCGCCTGGAACAGGTAGATGTTCATGGCCCGCTCACACCAGCTTGCAATCGGACTCTGCCTGGGGAACCAGCGCGCGGGACGAGGACAGGATGTCGGCGTAGTCGTCCGCGTCTTTCATCGCCGCTTTCTTCTTGCCGCGCACCAGCAAGTAGTTCTTGGACACCTGGTGATCGAAGGGGCGGATCTGCTCGTCGCCCGTGAGGCCCTGGTAGCTGTGGCCTTCCAACGCCTTCACGATCGCGGCGGGCTCGTCGCTGCGGGCGCGCTTGGCGGCGTCGAACATCAGCGTGGCGACCTGGTAGTCGGCGGCCGAGTAGAAGCGCGGGTTCTCCTTGAACTCGCCCTTGTAAACGCGCACGAAATCCTTGTTCGCGGGGGTCTCCAGCGTATGCCAGTACTGCAATCCGAAGTACATGCCGTCGGTCACGTCGGCGCCGAGGGCCTGGAATGTGTCGAGTCCCGAGAACCACACGACCACCACAGCCATGCGCTGCTTCAGGCCGAAGGTCGCGGCCTGGCGCAGCAGGTCGAGCGTGTTGGCGCCGAAGTTCAGTACCACCAGCACGTCGGCGCCGGACCCCATGGCGTTGCCGAGGTAGCCCGAGAACTCCTTCTCGGCCAGCGAGTGGTAGCTGTTGCCCACGTGTTCCAGCTTCGTTTCCTGCATCACCGCCTTGGCATTGCGCAGCAGCGCTTCGCCGAACACGTATTGGCCGGTGATGGTGTAGACCTTTTTCCACTTGGGGTTCTGCTGGATCAGAGGCCGCATCACCGTGTTGACCGCGCCGTAGGTCGGCAGGCCCCAGCGGAACGTGGAGCGGTTGCAGTCCTTGCCGGTGACTTCGTCGGCACCCACATAGGTGATGTAGACGCCCTTGTTCTTGTCGATTTCCTTCATGATGGCCAGGGCTTCGTTCGACAGCGCGGCGCTGCCGAAGTGGCGCGCCTTGTCCTGGTCGATGGCCTGCTGCACCTTGCGCACCGCGATGGCGGGGTTGCCTTCGCTGTCGATCTTGCGGTAGTCGATGGGCCGGCCCAGCCCGTTGCCGAAGGCCGTGACAGCCGCGCGCACGCCAAGATCGCTGTACTTGCCGCTCGTGGCGAAGTTGCCCGAGAAGGCGTTGACGCTGTAGTAGCTGAAAGGCCTGGCCTGTGCGATGGCGAAGCGCGGCAGCATCAACGAGCCGGTCGCGGCGCTGCCAGCGACGGTGAGGAAGGAACGACGGTCCATGGTTTGTCTCCGTTAGGGTTTTTTGTAAGGGATGTGCGTGCCGCTTTCGCAGCTCAGGCCAGCTGCGCGGCTGCGGCATGCTGGCCCACGCGGCGGCCGAAAACCAGGCCCCGCAGCACCGAGGTCGAGCCCGTGTAGACCTGGTGATAGATGCCCATGGTTTCGCCTGCGGCATACAGCCCCGTGATGACCCGGCCGTCCTGGTCGAGCACCTGTGCGTCGCTGTTGACCTTGAGGCCACCGAAGGTGAAGCAGTTGGTGGAAATGATCGGGTAGGCCTGGAACGGGCCCTTGTCGATCGGCCGCGCCCAGTGGCTCTTGCGCACCGCCAGACCGGTGGTGGCGCGGTGGTCGACGTGCAGCGGATCGAAGTCGTCCTGGTCTTTCGGGCAAGCCGCATTGAACTCGTTGACGGTGCGCGCGAGGCTGTCCGCGGGCACGCCGATCTGGGCGGCCAATGCCTCCAACGTGGGCGCGGTAATGGAGGGCTGGTCGGAGCGGATGCTGGTTCGCCAGCGCGGGATGTCCTCGACCTTCGCGTCGAAAATCACGTAGCTGATGCCGTCGGGTTGATCGGCAATGCAGCGTGAGATGTTGTCGTAGTGCGCGTCCACCGTGCCAGGGGCCTCGTCGGTGAAGCGGTGCCCGTCCTTGTCGACCAAGATGCCGTAGGGATAGATGAAGACCACTGCTTCGGCCATCTTCGAGCGTGGGTCCACCGGCTCCGCGTGGTACGAACCGTACTCGCCGGCGGGCGCCGCGCCGGCATCCAGCGCCATGCGAATGCCTTCGCCCTTGTTGTAGTAGCCGCCAATGGCCACAGGGCGGATGTGCTTGCTGCGAAGTCCTACGTAGCGGGTCATCATCTCGGGGTTGCCCTGGAAGCCGCCGCTGGCGAGCAGCACCCTCTTGGCGCGCAGCACCTCGCGCACGCCGTCGGGACGGATCGCGACGACGCCATTCACGGCGCCCTCCTCCCCGCGCACTAAGTCGATCGCAGTGGTCCGATATCGAATCTCGCCACCCAGCGCGAGTGCCTTCGCGCGCAGGGTTTCTATCAGCGCCAATCCTCCGCCCATGGCCGCGATGCGTGTGGTGTTCTGCGTCAACAGATAGATTGGCTGGGGGCCGAACTTCATTCCCAGTTCTTTCAGCCACGCCAGCGTCGATGGCACCGACTGTGCGAAGGCCGAGATCACTTCCGGATCGGGCAGCGAATGCGCCTTTGCGAAAGCCGGCTGAAGCGCCGCGTCGTCCGTCAATGCGTTGAGCACGTTGGGATCGATGTTCCAGCCAGCGTTATGAGCGAAATGCTCTTCGAAGTCGTCCGAGACTTCCGAGTCGTTCTTCATGCGCATGTAGGCTTCGGTCCAGCGCGAGTTGCCGCCGAAGTGCTCTTCCTCCGAGCGCTCGAGGTTGACGACCTTGAGGCCCGCTTCCAATGCAGTGACCGCGGCCGAGAGGCCCGCGACGCCGCAGCCGACGATCAGCAGGTCGGTTTCCATCTTTGAATTCATGTTGTCTCCGGGGGTGGCGCGCAGGCGCCGGGTTGGGGGTCAGCCGAGCACGAACGCGTTGGTGCGCGACGGTTGTGTGGTGATCCAGACGCTCTTGCTTTGCAGGTATTCCTTGATCGCGTCGACGCCGCCCTCGCGCCCGATGCCGCTGCGCTTGTAGCCTCCGAAGGGCGTGGTGAAACTGGTGGCGCGGTAGTTGTTGACCCACACCGTGCCGGCCTTCAACCGGTCCGACATGTGGAACGCACGATGCAGGTTCTGCGTCCATACGCCAGCTGCGAGACCGAACTGGGTGTCGTTGGCGATGCGCAGCGCATCGGCCTCATCGTCGAAAGGAATCACCGAGAGCACGGGTCCGAAGACTTCTTCCTGCGCAATGCGCATGTCATTGCTGACGCCGGTGAAGATGGTGGGCGCCACGAACTGGCCTTGTCCGTAGCCTTCGCCGGTAAGCGCGTGGCCGCCGAGCACGCACTGGGCGCCGCCGTCCTTGGCGATCTCGATGTAGTCCAGGATTTTCTGGAACTGCGCTTTTGTAGCGATGGGCCCGACCTGGGTTTCCATCTTTGCCGGATCGCCCACGATGGCTTTGCTTGCCACATCGATCAGCATCGCGACGAAGCGGTCGTGAATGCCGCGCTGTACCAGAAGCCGCGAGCCGGCCATGCAGGTCTGCCCGGCCGCACCGAAGATGCCGGCCACCGCGCCCATCACGGCCTGGTCCAGATCCGCGTCGTCAAACACGATGTTGGCGGACTTGCCACCGAGTTCGAGCGTGACCTTCTTGAAGTCCCTGGCGGCAATCTCGTTGATCTTCTGGCCGGCGGCGTCGCCGCCAGTGAAGGCCACCTTGGCCACCAGGGGGTGGCTCACGAGCGGCTCCCCCACTTCAGCGCCGAAGCCGGTAATGACGTTGAAGACGCCAGGCGGGAAGCCCGCCAACTTCACCAAGGCAGCCAGTTCCAACAACGAACTCGACGTGTACTCCGAAGGCTTGATCACCATGGTGTTGCCTGCTGCAAGTGCCGGGGCAATCTTCCATACCGTCAGGGCGAGCGGAGAGTTCCACGGTGTGATCGCCGCGACCACACCCAGGGGTTCGTGCTTGACGTAGTTGAAGACGCCGGTCTTGTTGATTGGCACCACCGCGCCCTGGACCTTGTCTGCCAGGCCCGCGTAATAGTGGAACCACTGCGCAACGTTCTGGACTTGCCCGCTGACCTCTGCGATGAGCTTGCCGTTGTCGCGCTGCTCGGTCTGTGCCAGAACCTCGACGTTCTGGCCCACCAGGTCGGCAAGCTTGCGCAGCAAGGCGCCACGCTGCGTTGCCGTCAGATCGCGCCAAGCGGGTGCTTCAAGCGCGTCATGCGCAGCGCGTACCGCGAGTTCGACATCTACCACCCCGCCTCTCGGAACCTCGGCCCAAGCTTTGCCAGAGTAGGGCTCGGTCGATTCGAACCAGACACCGGAGGCCGGGTCGATCCATTCGTTGTTGATGAACAGCTGGTATCGCTTCATGCGCATGTCTCTCGTGTGTCGATGTTCGAAAGTCTAGAACAATTCTAAAATAACAACAAGCATTCCGCTCAGCAGAACGCCAAGAACGTGACAGCCGTGGCTGCGATCAACCTAGTCGTTGTCATCGATGGTCGTGTTCTCGAGGGAAAGCGCTTGGTTCACGCTGACGCAACTTGCCGGGCACGAGGATGAGCCAGATGCTGCAACCGAACCCGTCGCGGGGTTCTGCATTGGCGCCACCGCAGCGTTGCTGAAGACACCGTTGCAAGCGAGGAACGCTTGTCAACAGGCTTCTATCTCACCAGCTTAGCCGCGTGGCTCCGCGTCCGCAGGGCCGTTGAGCCATTCCTGCTTCGACTCGAAAAGCCGCCGAAGATACTCGGTGACGGCCCGGATCCGGGCCGAGTATTGGAGGTCATGGTGCACGCTCACCCAGAGCGTTCGCATCACCCTTGCCGTGTCGGCAAGCACGGGCACCAGCGTGTCCTCCTTCACCACGGAAAACTTGGGAAGCAGCACCAGGCCCAGCCCGGACGCAGAGGCCGTCATCTGCGCCAGCATGCTGTTGGACTGAAAGCTCATTTGAGGCCGGGTGATCAGTTCATCGAGCCAGCGTACGGCGTCGAGTTGGATCAGGTCGTCCAGATATCCCACGAACTGATGCTTGGGAAGGTCAGCCAGACTCGCAGGTGTTCCGTGCTTCTCCAGATAACTCCGGGAGGCATACAGATACAGCGCGAACGAGCCCGCTGTCTCGCATGCCAACCCTTGGCCGATCGGTTTAAAAAAGCTGACGAAGACATCGGCTTCTCTGCGGCTCACATTGACGATGGAAGAAGAAGTCACCAGTTCCACCCGCAGCTTGGGGTACTTGCACAGCAGCGATTCGAGATGCCGAGCTACAAAGGTGGTGCCGATCCCCTCCATCATGGCCACACGCACACTGCCTGAAGGCTCTCTGTCGGTTCCGCCGAGTTCCTCCTGCAGCGACAAGACCGCTCGCTCCATGTTCTCGGCCTGGAGGGCGAGGACATGCGCCAGTTCGGTGGGTTTGAGTCCGGCGCGGTGACGCTCGAAAAGTGGGCCGCCCAGACACAGCTCCAGCTGCGAGAGCCGGCGGCTGACCGTGGAATGATCGATGTGAAGCCGCCTGGCCGCCTGGGAGAGGCTCCCGGTACGGCTGATATGCAGGAACAGGCGCACATCGTCCCAATCAAGGTTGGCGAGGGGTACCTTCTTGGTCGTCATGCGGCCTTCTCGTGCGTTGTCGTATGCAATCCTCCATCGGCCTGGCCGGTCGGTGGCTCCTGGATAGCATTTCACATCGAGATGCGCAATACAAGGGAAAGCGCGGCCGAGCGTGGCCGCTTCTCAGTCCGGGCACAGTGCCTTGGCGATGGAAGATTGCCAAGTTGAATTCAGTCCGTCAGCTGCTCGACGTGCGCCTGGCGCCGGTACAGAAAGTCCATCAGTGCGCGCCGGCACTCTGCATAGGTCGAGTCGGTCGCCAGACTGACGCGATCGCGCGGGCGCCCGATGGGCACGTCCAGGATCTCCCCGATCCGTGCCGCGGGACCGTTGGTCATCATGACGATGCGATCCGCAAGGAGCACCGCCTCGTCCACGTCGTGCGTGACCATGACGACGGTGCTTTCGGTTTTCTCGACGATGCCGAGCAGCTCGTCCTGCAACTTGGCGCGCGTGAGCGCGTCGAGCGCGCCGAAGGGCTCGTCCATCAGCAGGACCTGCGGTTCCATCGACAGTGCCCTGGCGATGCCGACGCGCTGCTTCATGCCGCCTGAGATTTCGCTGGGCTTCTTGTGCGCGGCATGCGCCAGGCCGACCATCTCGAGCGCCGCCTCGGTGCGGCGATCGACCGCGGAAGCAGACTCGGCACGAAACACACTGCACACGGCCATGCGCACGTTGTCGAAGCAGCTGAGCCACGGCAGGAGAGAATGGTTCTGGAACACCATCGCCCGCCGAGGTCCCGGTCCCCGGATGACCTCCCCGTCGCATGAGACGGTTCCCGCGGTCGGCGATGCCAGCCCGGCGAGCAGATTGAGCAGCGTGGATTTGCCGCAGCCGGAGTGGCCGATCAACGCGACGAACTCGCCTCTGCGGATCTCCAGATTGATCTCGCTGAGCGCAGGAAATTCGCCGTTGGGCGTGCTGAAGGTCTGCTGCACACCGCAAACCCGCAGGAACCCGGGCGTTGCGGTCGAGGCAGTCGAAACAGTTGAGAAAGCTGGCCGCAACATCGTCTGACCTTTCATTCACGGAAGCTCAGCTGCTTCATCAATGCGCCCAGCAACTGGTCGAGCACCAGGCCAACAATGCCGATCATCACGATGGCGACGATGATGCTGGAGATCTGCAGGTTGTTCCATTCGTTCCACACGAAGAAGCCGATCCCACTCTGGCCCACCACCATCTCCGCCGCCACGATCACTAGCCATGCGATGCCGATCGAGATGCGCATGCCCGTGAGGATCATGGGAACTGCTGCCGGAAAGACGATCTTGCGCGCGCGCTCCAGCGGCGTGAGTCCGATGACGCGGCCGACATTGGTCCAGTCCTGGCGCACGCTCGCGGTGCTGTACAGGGTGTTGATCAGGATGGGCCAGATCGAACAGATAAAGATGATGAAGATCGCCGAGGCGCCGCTGTCCTTCAGCGTGTAGAGCGCGAGCGGCATCCAGGCCATCGGGGAGACGGGTCGCAGCAGTTGGATGAAAGGATTCAGCGCCTGGCCCAGCCATGGAACCAGCCCCAGCAAGAAGCCCAGGGGAACGCCGACCAGCACGGCCAGGGCGTAGCCGCTGAACACGCGCCTGAGCGAGTCGAGCAAGTGCCAGGCAATGCCCAGGTCGTTCTCGCCATTGCGGCGGAATGGATCCGCAAACAGTTCGCCGGCGCGCTTGAACACATCGATTGGCGTCGGAATGGCCGAACGCTCCACAGACGCACCCGGGCTCTTGCCCATCAGCTTGTCGTAGTCCGAAAGCTCCACCGGCGCGCTGCCGCCGCCGCTGGAGGCGAGTGCCTGCCAGACCGCCAGCAAGAGCAACCCGATGGCCAAGGTGGCCAGCCAGGAGCGTGAGGTCGAGATCGCGCTATGCATGATCACGCCTTGCCTAGCGACTTCAGATAGTCGGCGGGACGGTCGGAGTCGAAGCTCTTGCCCAGAATGGTTTCCTTGCGGAATCCGACCTCCGGTGCCTTGCCGCCGCGTTCCTCGATGAGACGCTTTGCATCGGTGGCCAGCATGACCTGCCGGGCGAGTCCCTTGTAGTCCAGGTCCTCCTTGATCATGTTCCATCGGCGCATCTGGGTCAGCAGCCAGACCGCGCTCGAGTAATGAGGAAAGGGTTGGAAGTCGATGCGGCGCGGCAGGGTCTTCACGTTGCCGAGGCCATCCGCATACCTGCCGGTGAGGACCTGGTTCACGACCGTTTCTGGTTGGTTGAGATACTGAGGCTGGGCAAGGATCTTGGCCATCCCCGTGCGATTGGCAGGCTCGGACACATGCAGGCTCGCCGCGATGATCGCGCGGTAGGCCGCCATGAAGCTGTTCGGATGGGTCTTGATCCAGGCCTCGGTTGCCGTCACCGAGCAACAAGGATGCTCCGGCCAGATCTCGCTCGAGACCAGGTGAATGAAACCCGCGCCTTCGTACACGGCGCGCTGGCCGCCTGGCTCGCCGCCGAAGAAACCGTCGATGTTGCCTACCCGCAGGTTGGAGACATACTCGGACGGAGGCACGACACGGTAGGACACGTCCCGGTCCGCGTCCAGCCCTGCCGATGCGAGATAGTGCCGCAGCTGGAGCATCTGATGGGATTGCTCGAACGGCACGGCAAACCTGAAGCCTTTCCAGTTCTTCGGGTCGCGGTTGTCCTTGTGCTTCATCGCAAGGACCAGCGAGTTGCCGTTCTGATTGAGCACCGTCATCACACGGGCCGGAATGGGAGCGCCGCCGATGCCGGCCGACATGGCCAGCGCAACGGGCATCACCTGCTGGGAGATGTCCAGTTCGCCGTTGACCATCTTGTCGCGGATCAGCGCGATTCCGGCGATCTTCTGCAGGCTCAGTTCCAGCCCCTCGCGCGGGAAGAGTCCGAGCTGCTCCGCATAGATCAACGGCGTCGCGCAGGTGATGGGCAGGAAGCCGACAGCGAGCCGCTTTTTCTCCGGGGCGCCCTTGCTGTTGCGCTCCTGCGCGACGGCGGCAAGCTGGGTCAGCGGCGTGAGCGCCGTGAGTGCGGCCAGCGCCCCTGCCCTCCCCAGCGTTTTGACGAATGCCCGCCGCAGGCCGCGCTCGGGAAAGAGACCGTGCAGCATGCCCTGGGCCATGGCGCCGGCCAGCGCATCATCGGCATTCGCAGGCTTTTCCGCGAGGCACTCCTTATCGTCGCCGTGGGTGCTGCCACATGCGCAGGGGCCGGTGCGGGAAAGGCGAACATACTCATGTGATGGGTCCATGGGCCCTCCGGTGGGTTGAACGGATCAGGTCCGCGACACGGCAATGGTGAGCATGTTCCGCACAAGTAGCCGCTGGGAAATTCACAACCCGCTGTGCGCAGATCCTGCATGGCCCGTGGAGCCTGCAAAAACGCACCTCTTGTTGCGTTTTTTGAGCATCTGTGCGGCTGTACCCGCAACTATCCTGTGGGCCTCAGCAACGCACAGCGAGTACCTGACATGAGTTCATTGCCCCGGGTGAAGGTTGCCGCCGCCCACGCAGCGCCGGTGCTGCTCGACAAGACCGCCACGACCGAAAAGGCCGTGTCCATCATCAAGGAGGCCGCCCTTCATGGCGCGCAGGTGATCGCGTTTCCAGAGACCTATATTCCGGCGTTCCCGGTCTGGGCGGCCCTGTGGGCGCCGATCTACAACCACGATCTGTTCGAGGCGATGGTCGAGAACAGCGTCTACGTGCCGGGGCCCGAGGTGGCCTTGATTGCCGCGGCCGCCAAGCGATTCGGGGTGTGCGTGTCGATGGGGATCAGTGAACGCAGCACCGTCAGCGCCGGCTGCATCTGGAACTCGAACATCCTGATCGGCGAGACGGGCGAGTTGCTCAACCATCATCGCAAGCTGGTGCCGACCTTCTACGAGAAGCTGGTCTGGGCGGCGGGAGATGGACAGGGGCTTCGCGTCGCCGAGACCCGCTTCGGGCGCATCGGTGGGCTGATCTGCGGGGAGAACACCAACCCGCTCGCACGCTTCTCGCTCATGGCGCAGGCAGAGCAGATCCATGTCTCCAGCTGGCCTCCGATGTGGCCCACGCGCAAGCCGTCGGGCGGCGGAAACTTCGACAACGTTGCGGCAAACCGTATTCGGGCGTCCGCCCATTCGTTCGAAGCGAAGGCGTTCGGAATCATCTGCGCGAGCTTCATGGACAAGGCGATGCGTGACTTCCTGGTGGACCGCGATCCGGCGGTGGCAGAAGTGGTCGACGGCACGCCGCGCGCCGCATCGATGTTCGTGGACCCCACCGGCACGCAGATCGGCGACACGCTCCAGAACGAGGAAGGGATCGCCTATGCCGAGTTCGACCTGAACAAGTGCATCGAGCCAAAGCAGTTCCATGACGTGGTGGGCTACTACAACCGGTTCGACGTCTTCTCTCTGGGCGTCGAACGCCGCCGCCACGAGCCGGTCACGTGGTCAGGGCCGTCCGATCCGCAGTTTCCGCGGCTGCTCGACGATGAGATCACCGCCGGGGTGCTGGATGAATAGCTCCGCGTTTCTGCCACCGCTGCCCGAAGGAGCGGAGCGATCGGTCGTCATTGGCCGGTCTCCGGGGTTCCACCTGAAGCCGCCACCCGCCCCTGCGGTGCTGCGCGACTTCATCACCTCCGATGCGCAGCTCTTCGAGACCATCCACATGGGCTCCGTAGAAGTCGACGCCAAGCGGTGGCGGCTGCAAGTCGACGGGCTCGTCCGCAGGCCTTTCTCGATTGGGCTGGACGGTCTCCGGCGCCTGCCTTCAGTCTCCGTCACGGCTTTCCACGAGTGCTTTGGCAGCCCGCTCGCGCCGGCTGACAGCAATCTCTGGCGCGTAGGCAACGTCCGCTGGACTGGCGTGCCACTGGCGGTGCTGCTCGAGCAGGCGCAGCTCGAGGCGGGTGCCACCCATGTCTGGTCGGACGGCCTGGACAGCGGCGAGTTCGGCGGTCGCAAGATGAACCGGTACCGCAAGGACCTGCCGATCTCGAAGGCGCTGTCTCACGAGGTGCTCGTGGCCTACGAGATGAATGGCGCACCGTTGACGCGCGAACGAGGCGGCCCGGTTCGCCTCGTGGTGCCTGGCTGGTTCGGCACCAACATGACCAAGTGGCTCTGCCGGCTGTCGGTCAGAGGCCGGCGTGCGAACTCCCCCTTCACAACCGTCTGGTACAACCGCGACACCGAGCAAGAAGGCAAAGTCGATAGAGAGCCGGTGTGGGCCGTCGAGCCCAATTCGATGATCATCCATCCTGCCCACGGCGACACCATCTCCACGGACAAGGTGGAGGTCATGGGCTGGGCCTGGAGCAACAACGGCATCGGCGGCGTGGCGCTCAGCGCCGATGGCGGGGCAACCTGGCAAGAGGCCGAGGTCCGGCCCCGCCGAGAATTCGAATGGCAGCAGTTCGCGGCCACGCTTGCGCTGCCGCGAACGCCCGGCTCGGTGAGCATCGTCGCAAGAGCCCGTGACGCCGATGGATCTATTCAGCCATTGAGCGGGACACGAAACACGGCCCATTCGGTCCAGATTAACCGGCTGCTACCGGGCCCTGGAACAGCGGACACTGGGACCTAGGCTGCGGATCGGCATTTGCGCGATGCGGCGACGTCGGCCCCGTCGTCTCCAAGACCCCACCAAATTCCGGCCATCAAGGCCAAGGCCTCACGCGCCACCGAGCCCAAGAGGTGTTCATTCGGCGCGTGCTGCGAGCACGCGGCATAGGAATGGGGAACCCATAATCGCATGCGCCAGCTCATCCTTGTTCTTGTTGAGCAGCTCTAGGAACTTGAACATCACGCGGGCACGACGGATCGGCGGCGTGTCGGCCCACTTGGGAAAGGCGGCCTGCGCGGCGGCCACGGCGGCATCGACGTCGGCATGGTTGGCCAAGGCCACTCGGCCGGTTACCCATCCCGTGGCGGGGTTGCTCACTTCCTGCGTACGGGTCGACGTCCCTGCGACAGCAGTGCCTCCGATGAAGTGGTTGATTGTGGAAATACTCATGCATGTCTCCATAGAAAACTGAAGAGGTCCGTCACTTCGCGGCGTCAAGCATCAGCGCGTTTCGGCGAGGGCGTCGTGAAGGGCCTCGACGAGGCGATCAATCTCCGCCTTCTCCGAGATAAACGGCGGCGCAAGCTGGATGGAGTCCGCGCCCTGACGCACATAGAAGCCTTTGCTCCAGCACGCCTTGGCAATGTCATAGGGCCGCCGGCCAGGAGCGTCAGGAGTGCCGGCTATGGCGATGCCAGCAGCCAATCCAAAGTTGCGGATATCGATGACGTGCTTCGCATGGACAAGTGAATGCACCGCATCTTCAAAGTAGGGTGCCAGGGCCGCCGCTCGAGCAACGATCTCGTCGTTCACAATCACGTCAAGCGTCGCGATCCCTGCCGCGCAAGCGACCGGATGGGCCGAATAGGTATAACCATGGGGAAACTCGACCGCGAAGTCGGGGGCCGCCACTCCCATGAAAGTATCGTAGACGTTACCCGAGGCAACAACAGCGGCCAATGGCTGTGCGCCATTCGTCACCTGCTTGGCGATGGTCATCATGTCTGGCACAACGCCGAATGCTTCCGCACCCGTCATTGCACCAAGACGGCCGAATCCCGTGATGACCTCATCGAAGATCAACAGGATGTCGTGCGCCGTGCAGATCTCCCGCAGCCGCTTGAGATAGCCCTGGGGCGGCAGGATCACGCCGGCCGAACCGGAGATCGGCTCGACGATCACTGCGGCAATGTTCGAGGCATCATGCAACGCGATCAGGTCGAGAAGTTCGTTGGCAAGCTCGGCGCCATCCTGCGGTAGGCCACGAACAAAGGCGTTGCTTGCAAGCTGTGTGTGAGCAAGATGGTCAGCGTCGACACCGGGGCCAAAGAGCTTGCGGTTGCCGCCGAGGCCGCCAACAGATATCCCCCCGAAATTGACTCCGTGGTAGCCCTTTTGCCGACCGATGAAGCGGGTCTTGGTTCCTTGCCCCCGCAGGCGCCAGTAGGCACGTGCCAGCTTCAGCGCGGTATCCACAGCCTCCGATCCGGAACTGGTGAAGAACACGTGGTCCAACCCTTGCGGCACGAGTGCCTTGATCTTGTTCGCGAGCTCGAATTGGGCAGGATGACCGTGCTGGAAAGCAGGCGAGTAATCCAGCTTCGCAATCTGCTTGGAGACTGCTTCGGAGATTTCGTCTCGGCCATGCCCCAACCCCGAACACCACAGACCCGAGAGCCCATCGAAGATCTTCCGGCCATCTATATCCGTGAAGTACGCTCCCTTGGCTTCAACGATGACCCGCGGCGATTCCTTGAACTGGCGGTGTCCGGTGAATGGCATCCAGCAGCCATCGATCCATTGCGGATCCAGGCTGAGGGACGGTTGTTGATGCTTTTCTTAAAAAGTATGCATGGCTGCTTCCAGTTGAAGAAGTGAATTTCGTTGATCAGCTGGCACCGACGCTGAGGTATCGATCCTTGACCGCATCGTCGGCCAAGAACTGCGCGTTGGTGCCCTGATACACGATCGTTCCTTGCTCGATCACATAGTGCCGATCGGCGAGCTGGGTGCAGACTTCCAGGTTCTGCTCCACCAGCAGGACCGCGACGCCAGCACGCCGTATCTCTTTGAGCTGGGCAACGATCTCTTCGACGATGACCGGGGCCAACCCCTCGACCGGTTCATCCAGCATCAGAAGCTTGGGGTTGTTGAGCAGCGCCCGTCCAATCGAGAGCATCTGCTGCTCCCCGCCAGAGAGCTGCCCTCCCCCGTTCTTCCGCCGCTCCTGCAGACGCGGAAAGATCCTGTAGATGTCGGTCAGCGACCACGGAGAGCCTCGGCGCTGCCCGAGCAGGAGGTTTTCTTCGACCGACAGCAGCTTGAAGATTCCCCGGTCCTCGGGCACCAGGCAAACGCCGCGCGAAGCGATCTGGTGAGAAGGCAAGCCTTGCAGCTCGACGCCTCCGAACACAATCTTGCCGCCCGTGGCGCGAACCGCGCCGGCGATCGTCTTGAGCGTGGTGGACTTGCCAGCCCCATTGCGGCCGAGCAGGGTTACCAGTTCGCCGTTACCGATCTGAAGGTCGACGCCTTGCAGGATGTGACTTTTGCCATAGTGGCTGTGTAACCGATCCAGGCGAAGAATCATTTGCGGCCTCCGGTGATCATGCTTCCCAGGTACGCGGTTCGCACGCGTTCGTCATCGCGCACCGACTGGGGCGTTCCCTCGACCAGCACCCGACCCTGCTGCATCACCGTCACTGTGTGCGATATGTCCATGACGATCCCCATGTTGTGTTCGATCAGAACGACCGTGTAGTCGCGGCCCAGATCGGCGATCAGCGTCTTCATGTCGTCCAGATCGTCGATCCCCATGCCGGAGGTCGGCTCGTCCAGAAAGATGGCTTTGGGCTCGGCCGCCAGGGCCATGCCGACCTCCAATCGGCGCTGCTGACCATGCGACAGCGAACCAGCCGCTGTACGCTCCTGATTCCGCAGCCCAAGGCGCTCGATCACTCGGTCCACCATCTCTGCGCAAGACCAGTGGCCCTGCGGCGAACGCCAGAGATTGAACGCCATTCTTGCGTTCACGCCCTGCGCCGCAAGGCGCAAGTTCTCGCGCACTGTCAGCGTGGGAAACAGGCTCGTAACCTGGAACGACCTGGCCATGCCCTTGCGCACTCGGACATGGGCGGGTTCACGGGTGACGTCCTGGCCATCGAAGGCAATGCTGCCGCCGGTCGCACCCAGCGTGCCGGTGAGCATGTGGAACAGCGTCGTCTTGCCGGCGCCATTGGGGCCGATGACCGAATGCACCGTGTTGCGCCTCACGCGCAGGTCCACGCCGCCCAGGGCCACGAACTTGCCGTAGTGCTTGGTAACCTGCCGTGCTTCCAGAAGGAATTCCGCGCTCATACCTGCTTCTCCTCGACGCGAATTTCACCGGGCCGCTTGAACCGCGCAATTAAGGCGAGGAAGCCGTCTTCGATGAGGCCCCATAAGCCGCGCTGCATACCCAGGCTGATGACCACGAGCAGCACGCCCAGCAACATCAGCCAGCGCGGCCAAAGCGTCGACAGCCAATCGGCCGCAAGCACGTAGAACAGGGCCCCGATCAACGACGCGGCGAGATTGCCGGCGCCACCGATCACCGTCATCACGAGGATCATTTCGCTCACATGAAATTCGGCGTTCGCGAGCGGTGCGACGCCGACCATCATCGCGTTGAGTGCACCGGCCAGCGCAGTCACGGCACCCGAGAGCACGAAAGCGAGTAGTTTGAAGCGCGGTACGTTGTAGCCAATGGCGCTGGCGCGTACCTCGTTGTCGCGGATTGCCAGCAGCGTGCGCCCAAAGATCGATGTCGTCACGCGGTGCAGAGCGACGAAGACCAACAGGAAGATGACCGCCACCATCGCATAGAACTGCCACGCCGTGGTGTTGTCCCAGAGAACCATGCCGAACGCCGACAACGGCGGTCTTGGAATGTTGAGCAGCCCGTTGTCGCCTCCCGTCAGAGACGGAACGCTATAGGCCAGGAAGTAGAACATCTGCGCGAAGGCGAGCGTCAGCATGACGAAGTAGGTCCCCTTCTGTCGAATCGACACGATCCCGACCAGCCCCGCAGCGAGGCCGCCAAGAATGATCGAGGCCACCAGCGCAAGGGGCATGGGCAGCCCGGTGCGAGTCAGCATGAGGCCGATCGTGTAGCTTCCGAGTCCAAAGAAGATGCCCTGCCCGAAGGACAGCAGACCTGTATAGCCCAGCAGCAGATTGCAACCCAGAACGGCCAGCGCATAGATGAGGACTTCGCTGGCCAACGAGCCTGAACTCAACAACAGCGGCAAAGCCACCACGATGCCAAGAGCAACTGCGATATCGATGTTTCGACGCATGATTCAGCCTCCCTTTCCAAGTAGGCCATTGGGTCGCAGCAGCAGAACTGCGGCCATGGCAACGTAGATCATCAGACGGGCCCCCTCAGGCCAAAGGGTGCTCATCACGCTCTGCACCACGCCGATCAGAATGCCGCCGACGAGTGCTCCGGTGAAACTTCCCAGGCCACCGACGACCACGACGACGAACGCGACGGCGAGCGCCTCGATCCCCATGAACGGTTCGACCCCTCGGATGGGTGCCGCAAGGACACCCGCGATCGCCGCCGTCGCCGCGCCGAGGGCGAAAACCAGACTGAAGAGACGAAAGACGTTGATGCCGAGCAGAGAGACCATCTCGGGCGACTCGCTCCCGGCGCGCACCGCACTACCCAGGCGAGTGCCTTCGAGCACCCACCAAAGCAATACCGCCAAACCGGCTGTCACTCCGATCACGAAGAGCCGGTACTTGGGATAGATGAAGTCGCCCCACATGACCACACCTTCCAGGCTCGTCGGGACCGCCACGCTGTCGCCCAGCGGTCCCCACTGCACGATGACCAGTTCCTGGATGATCAGCGCGACGCCCACCGTGATGAGGATGTGAAACTCGTGCGGCTTGGCGTAGACATGCCGCAGCAGGGTCTTCTCGGCGACCCACCCAACGGCCGCGACGAACAGCGGAACCACGAGCAAGGCGGCCCAGAAGCTCATCCCTTGCCGGACGGCCTCGAAGCAAAAATATGCCCCCAGCAAATAGAAAACGCCGTGGGCAAAATTGACGAATCGGAGCAAGCCGAAGACGATGGACAGTCCAACGGCCAGCAGGAAATACAACATTCCTATTCCGATGCCGTTGACAGTCTGCAGAAGGTAAACACTCATATACGGCGACTCCGGTAGTTCGCGGCCGGCTTTTCAGCTCAGCTTGCAGCCGGCTTGTTCGACGCTCAGGAACGACTGTCCGGAACTGACGACATCCACATAGTCGTCCGCATCCTTCATCTGCTTCTTGGCCTTGCCGCGAAGCAGGTAGTAGTCTTTGATGACCTGGTGGTCTTCCTTGCGGATCTGCTCCTGGCCCGTGAGGCCCTCGAACTTCATGCCTTCCAGCGCCGAGATCACCGCCTTCGGCTCGGTCGAACCCGCCTTGGCGATCGCGTCGATGACGCACTTGGTGCAGATGAACGCGGCGGCCAAGGTGTAGTTCGGCGTGACCTTCAGCTCTCTGGTGACCTGCGCGATCAGCTCGCGGTTGGTCGGAGAATCGACGCTGTGCCAGTACTGCGCCCCGAAGTAGATGCCCTCGGTGGACTCTGCGCCCAGCGACTGGAACTGCTCCAACCCGGACGTCCAAGGCACGAGGATGTTCATCTTCTTGTGCAGCCCGAAGCTGATGGCCTGGCGCAGTGCATCGGTTGACTGCGTACCGAAGTTGAGCAGCACCAGGACGTCCGGCTTGGCCGCCATGGCATTGGTCAGATAGCCGCTGAACTCCTTCTCCGCCAGCGAGTGGTAGCTGTTGCCGACCAGCTCCACGCCCTTTTCCTTCAGCACATCCTTGGTGGCGGCCAGCATTCCTTCGCCAAAGACGTATTGGGCGGTGATGGTGTACCAGCGCTTCGCCTTGGGTTGTGCCTCGATGAGTGGCCGCACCGTCTGTGCGACGGCACCATAGGCAGGCACGGGCCACCGGAACGTCGCCGAATTGCATTCCTTGCCCGTGATCTCGTCAGCACCGGAATAGCAGAAGAAGACGCCCCCGAGTCGGTGAACTTCTTTGCCCATCGCCAGAGCTTCGGGGGACAGGATCCCGCCGACAAAGAACTTGGTGTTCTTTTGCTGCGCAGCCTCCTGCACCTTGCGCACTGCCGTCGCCGGCTTTGCCTCCGTGTCAAACACGCTGTACGCGAGGCGACGACCGATCACGGTCCCATACCGCTGGATTGCCATGCGAACACCGAGCTCCCCATACTTGCCGTTGACGGCAAATGGGCCCGACATGGGGAAAGGCGCCCCGAACTCGATCCCGTCGGTCGCCTGCGCCGAAGCGACGCGGGAAAGCGACATCGGGGCAATGCCGGCCGCGGCCAGCGCTAGTAGGTCACGTCTATTCATATTTTCTCTTTGAAGTTTCAGTTGGGGAAAGTGACGACGGCCGCGGCGACCCGGGAATCGCCGCGAGGGAACCTATGGCGAGTTGAGAAGTTGCGCGATGGCGCCCGCTACCGAAAGCAATCGGCTGTCTTCGCCTCGTGCCCCGACCAGCTGAATGCCGACCGGGCGACCGTCCGCGGTCAGCCCGCAAGGGATCACGATGGCGGGTTGCTGGCTCAGGTTGATGGGAAAGCTGAAGCCGGCCCAATCGGTCCACCGGGTCATGCCGCTGCCCGGCGGCACCTCATGACCCGCCTCGAAGGGGGCCACTGCCGTGGCGGGAGAGACGAGGACGTCGTGCTCGTGCAGCAACCGATCCATTGCGCTACCGAACTCGGCCCGCCGCATCTGTGCAGAAACCAGGCCCGCGGTCATCTTTCCGCCGTCGCGTGCGGCCTCCAGCAGGCCGGGGTCGATGCGGCTTCGGTCTTGCTCGGGTATCGAGTCGATGCGGGCCGCTGCAGCGCAGAGCCAGTGGTGCTTGAAAATGTCCAGGACATCGCTGCGAGGCAGTTGCACGGGCTCTACGCGGGCACCGGCGCGTTCAATTTTTCGAACGGCTCGTTCGACGATCTGCACGACCTCCGGTTCGACTTTCCCCGTCGCGGGCTCCGTCCAGTAGCCAACTCGCGTGCAGGCGAGCGCGGTCTGGCCGCAGTCAGACGATGTGGCGCCATGCGCGCACTGGGTCCAGTCGCGCATGTCCCTGCCCGCCATCACCCTGAACATGGCCTCTGCGTCAGCAACGGATCTGGCAATGGGCCCGACGTGCGACAGGGTTCCGAAGGCACTCACCGGAAAGGTGGGAACGCGCGCGTAGGTCGGCTTGAATCCCACCGTTGCGGTGAAGGAGGCAGGAACGCGGGCCGATCCTCCGCCGTCCGTGGCGAGATGAAGGACACCGGCGCCGGTGGCGGCCGCCACGGCCGCACCACCAGACGATCCTCCGGCGGTCACGCTGGGCATCCATGGATTGCGCGTGATCCCGCTCGACGGGCTGTCCGTGACCGCCTTCCATCCGAACTCGGGCGTGGTGGTCAGGCCCAGGAGAACAGCCCCGGCGCAGCGCAGTCGCTCGACCGCCGGTGCGTCCTCACGTTGCGCTTGCGGCTGCGTTGTCAGGCTGCCGAAGCGAACCACCCAGCCCTTGACCCAGACGATGTCCTTGATCGTTGCCGGAACGCCGTCGATCGGCGACAGCGGGGTACCGGTCCGCCAGCGCTGTTCGGACGCACGGGCCTGCTCCATTGCGCCGTCGTGATCGATGTACGTGAATGCGTTGAAGGGCCCGTTGATCGTTTCGGCCCTAGTGAGGGATGCCCGCGCGACTTCCACGGGCGAGACTTCGCCTGAGTGATACAGCGCAGTCAGGTCCGCCACGCCGACGCGGCAAAGCGGATCGGCATCCAAGAGCGGGGAGCGGAATTGCTTCATGAAGTTCTCCAACTGGCATGCATTCGGATGCGCTGAAAATATCTAGAGCGGGCGCGGCTTCCCCTGGCGATGTCCACCCGCCATGGTGAATGCCAGCGCAACACGGTGCTATGCGTGCGCGCAGTCGGGGGGCTTGGGGGGAGGACCTTCCGAAGCGGACGATCCGTGGTTCAAAGTCCGTGCAAGCACGCCTTTGAAGTCTTTGATGGGGCCTGCAATGTCTCGAACCGAACCGATTGCGCTCACGCCGCGCAGAACTCCCTCTGCATCGGAGGAGAGGAAAAGTCGCGAACGTCCAATCGTCTCGACCTTGGTTTCGGAGCCCAGGGAGGGAAGTCCTGCGACCTGGAGTGCGAAGTTGTACTGATTGCTCCAGAACCAAGGCACCGCATCGAACTCGAGTTGCTGGCCGAGCATGTTTCGCGCCGCGGTATCTGCTTGATCCTCGGCATTGCGCCAGTTTTCTATTCTCACGGCGCGCCCGTAGAGTCGGCTGTCATAGCAGCACACGTCACCGCACGAAAAAATTTGCTCGTCGTCGGTTCGCAGATACTGATTTGTCCGTATGCCGTTGTCGGTTGTCAAACCCGCGGTTTCAGCCAGATCGACATTCGGCCGAACGCCAAGGCCATAGACCACGATGTCACATGCCACGGCCTCGCCGGTCGAAAGGCAAACGGCTCGCACCCTGTCCGTCCCCTCCAGCGCCACGATCCCGACACCGAATCGCACATCCACGCTTCGTCGTCGATGCTCAGCCACCACTGCATCCGAGACAATCGCCGGCACACTCCTGCCCATTGCTTGCGGTGCGCGCTCCAGCACTGTGACCGTACAGCCGCGTTCCAGAGCCGCGGCAGCAACCTCCAGGCCAATCACGCCGGCGCCGATGACCACCAGGCGGCAGCCATGTTGCAGTGAGTCCGCAATCGCTTTTGAATGCTGGGGCGTACGCAGCGGCAATACCCCACTCAGATCCGAGCCTGGCACCGTGAGCGGATTGATGCTCGCCCCGGTCGCCAGCAGAAGACGTTGGTAGGCGATCTCCCGCCCGCCTTCCAAAATCGCGCGCCCGGCCTCTCGATCGATGCGCACGACACTTTGGGCAAGCTGCAGATCGATCTCATTCTCCGCGTACCAGGAGTCGGCGTAGAAGGCGCATTGTTCGCCTGTTTTCTTGCCTAGAAGCACGGCCTTGGACAGCGGGGGGCGATCGTAGGGAATGCAACTCTCCTCACCAATCAGGCTGATGCCCCCCGTCCAACCGTGCTTGCGAAGAGCAGCTGCGGCTCTAGATCCGCTATGACCTGCGCCAACGATCACGATGGGCTCTTGGCGAGTGGTCATGGCGTTCTCTCTTCGCGCCCGTCTTTACTGTGCTGCCTTGGCTTCTGCGCACGCCAGCATGGCGTCGCCGATGACCCGCTCGCCCTTCGCATTCAGGGCTTCCCCGGCGCTTTGGATATCGCGCACGTCTTTGTTCTGGCTCAGCTTGGCCTTGCCCACCAAGCGCGTGACCTCGATCTCAATGCCGACGATCGCCTTGAGCATCGTGTCGATGTAGTCCTTCGGACCATCGGTCATCTTCCATGGCGTGGGTTGCGACGCCTCGTGAGTGCGGGTGAGCCGGGCCACCATGCCGCGGACATATCGCTCATCGTCCCGAATCGTGGCTCGCCCGTAGGCATGGACCACGATGTAGTTCCAACTGGGCACTTGCTTGTGAAACTCCTGCTTGCTCGGATACCACTGGGGCGAGATGTAGGAATCTCCAGCCCGGAACACAACCATCACCTCGTCGCCGCTGGCGATGTCCTGCCACACCGGGTTGTTGCGCGCGACGTGCGAGTGCAGCACCACCTTGGATCCCTCCTTGGCGTCCAGCTCGAACGGAATGTGGTTGGCATCCAAGCCGCTTTTTCCGTGCGTGAACAAAATACCCAGTGGATTCTTGGCGATCAGGTCGTGCAGAACTTCAGGGCGCGATTCATCGAAGTGGGCAGGAACGTACATATCTCTATCTCTGTAGTTGATTGCTAAGGAAGAAAACTTCGACCAGGCTCGATTCAGATCTCGATCATTTCGAAATCGGCTTTGCCGGCACCGCATTCAGGGCACACCCAATCGTTCGGCACATCCTCCCAGCGCGTTCCGGATGCGATGCCTTCCCCGGGCAGGCCTTGCTCTTCGTGGTACTCGAATCCACAGAGCACACAAAGCCAACTCTTGAAGGCCAAGGCTTGGTTTTTCTCGGTTACGCAATCACTCATGGGGTGCCTCGCTCTCGTGTCATGCCGGCTTCGAAACAAGCCGTCGTCAAAAAGTAGTATGGTGTATTCAGGTTCAGTGAGATGAACCAGTATTCACTTATCTCAGGAGACCAGAATCCATGCCGCGCACAGCCAAGACGCCGGAAGTTCCAGCGATCGGGCAACTCGATCGTGAGGCCGGCGGTCTCGGACGGCAGCTCGCCCACAAGCTGCGTCAGGCCGTGAAGAGAGGCGACCTCCGACCCGGCGAAATCCTCCCTTCGACACGGGCGCTCGCCAAGTCGTTGGGGGTTGCACGCGGCACCGTTCTGGAGGCTTTCGAACAGCTGATTGCAGAAGGATTCCTCGAGGCCGAACAAGGCGGCAGCACGCGCATTGCCGCATCCTTGGCTGACATGCCATTGGTTGCTGCCGACGCGCGCAAAAGCAAGACGAGCGCCAAGCCTCTGCCACTTCCCTTGCCATCCGCGGCGTTCGCCCAGATCGCTCGGCAGTTCATGCCTTTGCCACCGGTGCCTTTTGCTGTTTCAGTGCCTGCCGGCGCTGCCGCTCCCGGTGAGGTCTGGCGCCGTCTGGGGAACCAGATCCGCGCACGCGGCAAGGGGATGCCAAGCGGCTATGGAGACCCCCAGGGCGCCTTGCCTCTGCGCCAAGCGATCGCAGAATATGTGCGACGGTCTCGATCGGTGCGTTGCGACCCTGCTCAGGTGATTGTGACTACCGGCACGCAACAAGGGCTGTATCTGGCTTGCCTGGTGCTTCTCGGCAACGAGGACTATGCGTGGGTCGAGAACCCGGCCTATTGGGGCATCACGGCAATATTGGAAACCTTGGGACCTGAAGGTCGCATGGTCCGTGTGCCGGTTGATTCGGAAGGCTTGATCGTCGACGAGGGCTTGCGCTTGAGACCCGATGCGCGCGCCGCGTTTGTGACCCCGTCGCATCAGTATCCGTTGGGCATGCCTTTGAGCATGGCGCGCCGAAACGCCCTGCTGACCTGGGCACGCAACAACGCAGCCTGGGTGGTGGAAGACGACTATGACAGCGAGTTGCGATATGCGGGCCATCCATTTCCAGCGTTGCAAGGTTTGGATCCTGATCATGTGATCTATCTGGGAACATTCAGCAAGATCCTCTTCCCCTCGCTGCGGCTCGGATACGCCATCGTGCCTCCCAGGCTCGTCGACGCGTTCTGTGGTGCTCGCATGCTGCTGGACCGCCATCCCCCGAGCGCCGATCAGCATGTCCTGGCGGCGTTTATCGCCGAGGGGCATCTGGACCGGCACATCCGACGGATCCGTGGCGTCTATGGAGAATGCCGCAGCCAGCTTTCGCAGCTATTTCAGGAGATGCTTCCCAGTGACCTGGCATGGCTGCAACCCAGCGATCAGGGCATGCACTCGGTGCTCTGGCTGGCGCCTGGCATCGATGACCAAGCCGTCTCCGTTCAGGCTGCCAGAGCCGGCGTGGCTGTGCGCCCGGTGTCTCGCATGTACGCAGAAGGCAGCGAGCGTTCCGGCTTGATTTTGGGCCTGGGAGCATTCACTGCCGATGAGTTTGCGGACGCCGCGCGGCGACTGGCTTCCATCATCAATGCTGCCGCTCCAACAGGACGGCGCAGGGCCCGTAGAACGATCCAATAGAGCGCCGTCATCAATCGTCGAAATGACAGGCCGGAACTTCATGGCGACGGCGTCAGCCCGAACGCGCGGATCTCACAAGAGATATTTCGCGTCGCCCCTCATCGCGCCGATAATGATGCAATGCGGCGCGGAGCCCCGATGGCTGACCAGCCCCATGGCATTCCGATTCGATCGCGCACACCACTATTGACCACGAAGCACAATGGCGATCGAAACACTTGACCGACCGCTGCGGTATTTCCTTTGCATCGCGGAACTGGGCTCGCTCTCCAAGGCCGCCGACAAGCTCGACCAGACACAGTCCGGATTGAGCAAGCAATTGGGCTCGCTCGAGTCGAACCTTGGCCAGCCACTGTTTGTCCGTACTGGTCGCGGCGTCGAACTGACCGAAGCCGGCACGAAACTCTATGACGCCCTGGCGCCGGCCTTCAGAGAGATCGATCGCGCCGTCGACAGCGTGCGCCGGCAAGGGGTTACGCATGGCACGGTCCGCTTGGCGACGGTCCATACACTCAGCTACTACTTCGTCGCTGAAGTGTTTTCGCTCTTCGTCAGCACGCACCCGGATGTGAATCTCTCGCTGCTGAGCCGCAGCTCGCCCGAAGTCGTCGCTCTGGTCGAGAACGGCAAGGCGGACCTGGGTTTCGTCTACGACTCCGCGGTGGACTGCGGAACTTTGACATCGAAGCCCCTGTTCGAGGACGAAATGGCGCTGGTCGTCCTCGACAGCAGTCCCCTGGAATCGCCCCAGGACCTGTCGACCCTCAGCCTGCGCCTGGTCGGCTTTCCAGCCCATTACGCTCTGAGGCGGATGATCCATAGCGCCGGGTTGCAGGCCACGTATGTTGCCGAAGCAGAAACCATAGACGCCATGCTCAAGCTCGTTTCTTCCGGAGTCGGCCATTGCATCTTGCCGTCGCGCATTCCCGACAGGCTTCTTGCCGACTACGGGCTTCGCAAGGTCTCCATCGAGCGCCCCGCGCTGCGCCGCCGGGTGGTGGCCATCTCCAGCACAGGCAAGGCGATGGCACCGTTGACCTCCGACCTGCTCGCTTCCGTCTTGCAGGTCGCCGAACAACTGCAACGCTCGACCTGATCTTTCAGTCCGGGAACGGGTGTGAGTGGAGCCCGCATCAATCTCTCCAGCGCCGCAGCGATCGCCTTGGCGAGGCCCACCCCTCTCGCTACTGCAACGAATCCAACGCCTGCCGAAGGTCAGCGAGGATGTCATCCACATCTTCCAGCCCGACAGACAACCGGATGAGGTCCATCGTCACGCCGACGCTGAGACGCGCGGCAGGCTCGACCTTCTGGCGCGCCAGGATCAGAGTGCCGGGATGGGTGATCAGGGTTTCGGTGTCGCCCAGACTGATGGCCCTGGAGACAAGCTTCAACTGGTCAATCATCGCAATGGCGCCGTCAGCGCCGGCATGCAGCTCGAACGAGAGCATGCCACCACCCGCCGTCATCTGCGAGAGGCCGAGTGGACGATCGGGGCTGCCCTCGAGGTAGGCATACCTCACGAGCTTTACCGCCGGATGGGCGTCCAGCATGCGGGCAACCTTCAATGCACTCTCACTGTGCTGACGCATCCGCAGCGTCAACGTCTTCAGTCCGCGCAGGACCAGGAAACACAGCATGGGCGAGAGCGTCGCGCCGGTCATGTACTTGAGGCCGGCCGACCTGATCCGCTTGATCGTGGGCAGATCTCCAAGCACGACCCCCGCAAGCAGATCGCCGTGTCCGTTGATGTATTTCGTCATGGAGTGCACCACCAGGTCGGCACCGTGCTCGATCGGCCGCTGCAGGGCGGGCGAGCCGAAGGTCGAATCGACGAGGACCCGAACACCAGGACGGCTGTGCGCCACTTCGGCCAACTCCTTGATGTTCAAGAGCTGAGCCGTCGGGTTCACGGGCGTTTCGAAGTACACGATCCGTGTGCGATCGGACAGTGCTTCTTTCAGCTTCTCGGGCCTGGTGAGGTCAACCTTCGTGACCTTCACCCCGAAACGCGGCAGGCCCTCGTCGATCAATGAAGTCGCCGTCGAGTACATCGTGTGATGCACGATCAGTTCGTCACCGGCGGAAAGAAGCGTGAGCAAAGTGGAGCAGATGGCCCCCATGCCCGAGCCGGTGGCCAGCGCGGCCTCGGCCCCTTCGAGCTCTGCGAGCCTCGTCTCCAGGAGATGCTGCGTCGGGTTGTGCTGCCGGCCGTAGACATAACGGTCGCTTTCTCCAGAGAACACTGCTGCCGCCTCCGCCGTGTTGTCGAAGGCGAAGGTGGACGTCATGTAGATCGGCGGAGAAACGGCTCCATAGGGATCGGATCTGTCGTGGCCATGATGCAGCGCGCGGGTCTGGAACCCCAGAGCTTGCGAATCCTCTTTCATGCTTGACTCTTTCATTTTTACGTCTGTCGATAAAAACAAGCGGGCATCCCGGCGGCAGCGGCGACGGCAGCGGCAGCGCCTAGTGGACGATCTGATTCAGGAACTGGCGGGCGCGATCTGTCTGCGGGTTGCCGAAGAACAGCTCGGGAACGTTCTCTTCGACGATCTCCCCTCGGTCCATGAAGATGACCCGGTCCGCCACCTTGCGGGCGAAGCCCATTTCGTGCGTCACGCAGAGCATGGTCATCTTCGTCTCCTCGGCCAGGCTCACCATCACGTCGAGCACTTCCTTGACCATCTCCGGATCAAGCGCCGAAGTGGGCTCGTCGAACAGCATGACCTTGGGCGACATGCACAGCGACCTTGCGATCGCAACACGCTGCTGCTGCCCGCCGGACAGCTGGCCCGGGTATTTGTGCGCCTGGTCGGGAATGCGAACCCGCTCCAGGTACTTCATTGCGATTGCCTGCGCTTCGGCGAGCGGTTTCTTCAGAACCCAGGTCGGCCCCAGCGTGAGGTTCTCCAGAACGGTGAGGTGAGGAAACAGGTTGAAGTGCTGGAACACCATGCCGACTTCCTTCCTGATGGCCTCGATGCGCTTCAGGTCGTGGATCAGTTCAACGCCATCCACCGTGATGAGCCCCGACTGATGTTCCTCGAGCCGGTTGATGCAGCGGATCATCGTGGACTTGCCCGACCCGGAAGGTCCGCAAATTACGATCCGCTCTCCCCGCTGCACGTTCAAATCAATGTTCTGCAAGACATGAAAGTCCCCGTACCATTTGTTGACCTTTTGCAGACTCACGATGACTTCGCTCATTGATGTCCCCTCTGGACGCTAGCGCTTCAGATTCCGTTCGAGGGACCGGCTGTACCTCGATATGGAATAGCAGAAGACGAAATAGATCAGGCCGATGAAAAGGTAGGCCTCCACGCCGAAGCCCGTCCATGCGGGATCCGCGAGAGCCGCTTTCGCTGCTTGCGTGAGGTCGAAGATTCCGATGATGACGACAAGGGAGGTGTCCTTGAACAGTGCGATGAAGGTGCTTACCAGCGGCGGGATCACGACCTTGAGGGCCTGGGGCAGGATGATCTTGCGCGTCTGCTGCCAGTAGCTCAATCCGATGGACTCGGCGCCCTCGTATTGACCCTTAGGAATGGCCTGGAGTCCGCCACGGACAATTTCCGCAACGTAGGCCGCCGCAAAGAAGATGATCGCCAGTTGTGCCCTCAACAGCTTGTCGATGCTGAAGCCCTCCGGTAAGAACAGGGGCAGCATCACCGAAGACATGAACAACAGGCTGATCAAGGGCACGCCGCGTATCAGCTCAATGTATGCAACGCACATTGCCTTGATGGCCGGCATCCGGGAGCGCCGCCCCAGGGCGAGCAGGATGCCGATAGGAAAGGCAAACGCGATTCCGAATGTCGACAGGATCAGTGTCAACGGTAAGCCGCCCCAGCGCGTGTTCTCGACGAACGTCAAGCCGAGGAATCCGCCCCACATCAACGTCGCCACCGCCAGAATCGTGAACACCCACAGGCCGACAATCTGGAGTCCGGCCAGCCGGCGCGTGGCGGTCCAGATGATCGACGCGACGAGAAACGCCGTCGCCAGCAGCGGCCGCCATTGCTCGACATGCGGATAGGTGCCGAAGAGAATCAGCCGATATTTCTCCCGGATGAAAGCCCAGCAAGCCCCGCCGACCTCCCTGCAGGCCTGTGCGTCAGGGGCCCGGAAACTCGCCTTGACCAGCAGCCACTGCACAAGTGGCGGTGCCAGCATCAGGACGAGCCAGATCGTCAGGATGGTCAAGACCGCGCTCGCAGGAGACTGGAAGAGGCTTTGGCGCAGCCTGGTCATGAGCCTGGCCCGGACTCTGGGCGGCGCCAGCAAAGCGGGCCGGTCTGTATGGGTGGCGGTGCTCATCCTTATCTTTCCACCAGCGCGATGCGCTTGTTGTACCAATTCATCAACAGCGAGACCGTGAGGCTCACGGTCATGAAGGCCGCCATGATGATCAGGACGCCTTCGATTGCTTGGCCGGTCTGGTTGAGGACGGTGTTGACGACGGAAACAAGGTCGGGATAGCCGATCGCGACGGCGAGCGAGCTGTTCTTGACGAGGTTCAGGTACTGGCTCGTCGTGGGTGGAACGATCACGCGAAGCGCCTGGGGCAGGATGACGAGCCGAAGCACGCGCGACCGGGGAAGCCCGAGCGTCTGTGCCGCCTCCCATTGGCCATGGCCCACCGATTGGACGCCAGCACGGACAATCTCTGCAATGAACCCGGCGGTGTAGGTGACGAGTCCGACCAGCAGTGCGAATAGCTCGGGAGAGAGCGCCCAGCCTCCTTCGAAGTTGAATCCGCTCCGGTGAGGAATGCTGAGATAGATTTCACGCGCTCCGACCAGCCAGCCCGCCACCGGCATGAGCAGCAAGAGCATCAGCGCGAAAGGCCAAAGTCTCCATTGGGCGCCGGTCCGGCGGCGGGTGGAGCGCTGCCAGCGGCCAATCGCCACGATCGTGACTACGGCGAGCACCAATCCCCAAAGGATTCCCGCAACGGCCGGTCCGTCGACCGACGGCATCAGCATCCCGCGGTTCGACAGGTAGATGCCCGGAAGCGGATGAAAGGCCGCCTTCGGACCGGGCAGCAGTTCACCGATGACGGCGTACCAGATCAATAGTTGCAGCAGAAGCGGCACATTGCGGATCAGTTCGACGTATGCACTTGCGAGCCGCCCGATGAGCCAGTTGCTCGACAACCTCGCGATTCCGACAACGGCGCCGAGCATCGTGGCCAGGACCAATGCGACGGCGGAGACCCGCAGCGTGTTGGTTAGTCCCACGAGAATGGCGCGGGCGTAGGTGTCGGATGGCGAATACTCGATCAGCGACTCGCCGATGGCAAACCCCGCTTCTCTTTCCAGAAATGCAAAACCAGTCGCGATGTTGCGCGTCGCGAGGTTGTGCAAGGTGTTGGAGACGAGGTAGTACGCCAAGAGGGCGGCCAGCCCAACGACGACCAGTTGATAGGCAAGTGCCCTGAACTCCGGATTGTTCCAGCTGAACTTGAGCGGAGCGCGATGATGTGAACTCATGGGGAGGTCGAGTGCCTGTCGCTCAAACGTGGGCTATCGAATGGGCCACCCGTACATCAAGCCGCCCTTCGTGTACAAGGCATTCAGGCCGCGATCGAGCTTCATCGGACTCCCTGCGCCCAGGCTGCGGTCGAACATCTCACCGTAGTTGCCAACCTGCTTGATGATGTTGTAGGCCCACTTGTCGTCAAGCCCGAGCCCCTTGCCCATGCCGGGAGAGGTACCGAGGATCCGCTGAATGTTGGGCGGGATGCTGCCCTTCGCGATCTCGTCGACATTCTTGGAGGTCAGGTTGTATTCCTCCGCCTCCAGAAGCGCATTGAGCGACCACCGCACGACGTTGAACCAGGCTTCGTCGCCTTGGCGGACCATGGGTCCGAGAGGCTCCTTGGACAGCGGCTCCGGCAGGATCACATACTTGTCCGTGTTTCCGAAAGCGATACGCGCCAGAGCCAGCTGCGACTTGTCCATCGTGATGCCATCGCAGCGGCCCGCCGCGAACGCGCGCTTGATCTCGTCGACGGTGTCCAGCAGCACCGGCTTGAAGCTCTGCTTGAGACCTCGAAACCAGTCGGTGAGGTTCAGTTCGGTGGTGGTTCCGGGCAGGACGCAGATGGTGGCGCCGGCCAGATTTTTCGCGCTGCTGACGTTGGCATCCTTGGTCACCATGATGCCCTGGCTGTCATAGAAGTTCACGCCCACGCCGATGAGGCCCAGCGTGGTGTCGCGCGACATCGTCTGGGTGGTGTTGCGCGTCAGGACGTCGACCTCGCCGGACTGCAGCGCAGTGAAGCGTGCTTGCGTGGTGAGCGGGATGACCTTGAACTTGGTCGCATTGCCGAACATCGCGGCGGCAATGGCACGGCAGGTGTCCACGTCGATGCCCTGCCACTCCCCCTTGCTGTCGGTGAATGCGAATCCAGGCAGGTTCGTCGAGACACCGCACTGCACGAAGCCTCGCTTCTTCACCGTGTCGAATGTTTGGCCGGCATGGCCCATGCCTGAGAGACAAAGGCCCATCAGGGCGGCGGCCGCGAGGCGAACGAGTTTCATGGCGATCTTTCTGTGGCGAACGGAGGTCTTTTCAGCGCGGAGCGCTGGGCATGGAAAGCGGGCGGGCGAACGAGGTCCGGGAGGTGCATGCCGGATGCATGTCCATCGGACTCAAGGCGAAGGGGCAAGACGAGTGATCTAGAGGCGCGGCCGACCGGCGAGCGGCGGCGCCGAGCCTGCTTCGGCCTGCCGGCACCAATAGTCGAAGGTGCTGTTCACGATCGAAGGCTTCAGCAGATAGTCGTGCGCCTCGCGGGCCAGCGTGTCGTCCACCGGCGTCAAAGGGCCGAATGCGGACTGCGCCCGGATCTGCATCCGTGCAGCACGCTCGAGATATACCGACAGGTAGGTGGCTTCCTGTGTCGTCTGTCCCGCCGTCAGGTAGCCGTGATGCGCCAGGATGATGGCTCGCTTCGATCCGAGCGCCCGCGAGATGATGACGCCTTCATCATCCGCAATGGGCACCCCCGGCCACTCTGCGAGGAACGCGCAATCGTCATGCAGGGGGGTCATGTCCATCTGGGCGACGACCAGCGGCTGCCTGGCTGCAGCGAGCGCGGACGCCCAGGGCGAATGCGTATGGACGATGGACTGAACGTCGGGCCGCGCCTCATACACCCACAGATGGAAACGCGTCGCGGGGTTCGGCATGCCGCTGCCCGTCAGCGTGTTCAGGTCGCCATCGACTTCGATGAAGTCGTCCGGCGTGGCTTCGTCGAAGCCGAGCCCGAACCTGAGCGTCCAGTACGCGCCTGCCCTGTCGGAGCGTCCGCTGATCTGGCCTGCAAGACCCGCTTCTTGCCCCGTCATGGCGAGAATCCGGCAAGCGCAAGCCAAGGTCTCCTTCATGGTCCGGCGAGGTGACACCAGATGCCTGGCCATCTCTTGGGTGGCACGATCGTCGAAGTAGTCCTTGGACCGCAAGTCTTCAGCCATGTGGTGTGTCTCCGTGTCTTTGTAATGACACAAAGTATCCTGGGCTGCGGCACGGGACACCATGCAGCACAGCTCATAGCAGCTATGAGCTTCGCGCGACGACGTTTCGAATCAACGGACCTGCGCTCACTCCCACTTGAGTGAGCGCTCCACCGACATGTCCGGATCACTGCAGACTTCGATCAACACCGGGCCCTCGACGCTCATGGCTTGCTCGACGATGCCTGCGGCATCCCTGGAGTGCTCGATCCTGAACCCGCGGGCACCGAATGCCTCGGCAAGCCTTGCAAACCCCGGATTGGCCAGGTCCGTGCCGCTGACGCGATGGGGAAAGTGCCGCTGCTGGTGGGTGCGGATGGTGCCGTATGACCCGTTGTTCGACACCACCACGCGCAGGTTCAGCCCCCTGTCGACGGCAGTGATCAGTTCGTTGCCGTTCATGAGAAATCCGCCGTCACCGACAAAGGCGAGGACTTCGCGCCCTGGATGGCGCAAGCCAGCCGCGATGCCGGCAGGGACGCCCGTTCCCATGGCTCCGCATGCCGAACCGAGCAGCCGGTTCGCCGGCGTCATCTTGAAGATGCGGTGAACCCAGGCTGCAAAGTTGCCCGAGTCGGTCGTCAGGACTGCATCGTGCCGCGCCAACCGTGCGATCGCCATGATCGTATGGCCCAGGACGTCGTTCGCCACCACATTCTGTGGCTGCCAGCCGTGCGCACGGTCGGCCGCAGCGCGCACCCGCTCGAGCCACTGGCTCGACACCGCCCCGGATCCGCCATGGCGCAATGCGGCACGCACGAAGCCATGCGCCGTCGAGACGATCGGCAGTTCCGCCGAGAAATGGCGCCCGATGATGGACGGATCGGGATACACGTGAACGAACTTCTGCGGATTGGTGCCTTGCCGCGGAAAGGCGAATCCCAGGGACGACACGTCGCCCATGCGGCTGCCGATCGCGACGATCAGGTCGGCCTCGCTGAAGAGCGCCGTGTGCGCGGGTGACGTGAAAAAGCTCAGCTGGCCCACCCAGCGAGGGTCCGCGTTGGAGAACTGATCCTGGTTCTTGTTGGTGACGGCAACGGGAATGTTCCATCGGCCGACGAGCGCCTGGAGATTGTTGCGGAAATCATCGGTCCGGCACTCACCGCCCACGATCAGGATCGGCCGGCTAGCCTTGGAGATCAGCGCGTGCACGCGCGCCGCGTCCTCCACGGTCGCCTCGGCGAGCGCCACGCGGTGACCGCGCGCGGGCTGCCGGTCGACCAGTTCGGTCAGCACGTCTTCGGGCAGTTCGACCGCGACCGGCCCCGGCGTTCCCGATGCAGCCGCGGCAAAGGCGCGGGCCATCACTTCGGCGACGGCTGCCGCCTTGTCAATGCGCCCCGACCATTTCAGCAAGCCGGAGAAAGCCTTGGCGGAATCGATTTCCTGAACGGCGCCGCGGCCCAGGTTCGTCGTTTCGACCTGGCCAATCAAGAGGATCAACGGGACTGCTTCTTCGGCCGCCACGTGGACGCCGATCGCGGCATTGAAAGCCCCCGGCCCCCGGCTCGCCATGACGATGCCGGCACGGCCCGTCAGCTTGGCGTCCGCGATCGCAGCCAAGGCCGCGGAGCCTTCGTGGCGACATGTCACCAGATCGAAGTCCTCCCGCGCATGAAGCGCGTCCAGCAGCGCCAGGAAGCTTTCACCGGGAACACTGAATGCACGGTCCACACCATGCGCGACCATGCTGTCGACGATGGCCTCGGCAACTCGATACGTCATGAACGGCCTTCTTTTAAGACGCGTTCACGTCGACGACCAAGCGGCCCTGGATCTCGCCTCGCATGAGCTTGGCGGCTGCGTCGATCGCTTGCGGCAGGGCGATCTCGGCCGCAATGTCTTCCAGAATCGGCCCATCCAGATCGCGCGCCAGCCGCTCCCACGCCGCGACACGGTCTGCCTTTGGCCGCATCACGCTATCAACGCCGACGAGGCTTACACCGCGGAGGATGAACGGCGCGACCGACCCAGGAAGGTCGAGCCCCTGGGCCAGGCCGCACGCAGTGACCACGCCGTTGTATCGAAGCTGTGCGCATAAGTTGGCCAGCGTGTGGCTGCCAACCGAATCCACGGCGGCGGCCCAGCGCTCCTTCTGCAGCGGCTTGCCCGGTTCGCTCAACTCCTTGCGATCGATCACGTCGGCAGCACCGAGGCGCCGAAGATAGTCGGACTCGCCCGGCCGCCCCGTGGACGCGGTGACCGTGTACCCGAGCTTGGCCAGCAGCGCGATCGCAACGCTTCCGACGCCGCCGTTCGCACCCGTCACGAGCACTGGCCCATCGCCCGCCTTGAGCCCGTGCCGCTCCAGGGCCATCACGCACAGCATGGCGGTGTACCCCGCGGTCCCGATGGCCATGGCATCCCTGGTGCTGAAACGCTTCGGAAGCGGAATCAACCAGTCGCCCTTCACGCGCGCCCGCTGTGCAAGCCCGCCCCAATGCGCTTCGCCAACGCCCCAGCCGTTGAGCACCACCGTGTCGCCCGGCTTGAATTCAGGATGGTCGCTCTGCTCCACGACGCCCGCAAAGTCGATGCCGGGCACCATGGGGAAGCTCCGGACGACGGGACCCTTTCCGGTGATGGCCAAGCCGTCCTTGTAGTTCAGCGTGCTGTATTCGACACGGACCGTGACGTCGCCTGCGGGCAGGCGGTTTTCATCGATCTCGGCCAGCGAGGCGCGGTAGCCTTCCGCGTCTTTTTCCACGACGATGCCTTTGAACATGTTTTCGCTCCAGTAATAAATCAGTGATCCGCCGCGTGGCGGGGCGAGGCCGAGGCGCGCGCGCCCAGGCTGGACAGATATGCCTCGATGAAGGTCACCAGGGGACGGTCCGACTGCACCAGCCTGGCTCGGAGCACAGCCCCCTCCCAGGCGATCCAGAAGAACTCGGCGAGTTGCTCGACGTCCAGCGTTGCCGAGATGGTTCCTGCGGCCTGAGCCTCTCGCAGGCAGCGAGCCACCCGCTCCTGCCAGCCGACAAGAATGGCGTCGAGACGTTCGCGGAAATTCGCAGGCAGGGCACCCAGTTCCTGGCTCAGGTTGCCAACCAGGCATCCCCGCGTGAAGTGGTGCTTGCGCATGCCCCTGGATGCATCGGCAATGAAGTCGGCAAGCCGATCGAGCGGTGCGCGTTCCTGGTTCAACAGCCACCGGTCTAGCTTGCGCTTGAAGTAGTCGTCGTAGGCGTCCATCACGGCCGCTCCGAACGCATCCTTGTTCGCGAAGTAGTGATAGAACGAGCCCTTGGGCACGGTCGCCCGCTTCAGCACGGCATCCAGGCCCGTCGAACTGAAGCCCTGCTCGGTGAGCAGCTCCATCCCGCATCGGATCAGTACATCGCGCGTTGCCGCATACGCCGGCGAAGGCCGCCTGCCGCGCGCCAGGGCTGTTTTTGGTTTTTCTGTCATGCGGCAATTCTAGACCGATCGTCTAGTGATCATCCACTGCTTTCTCGAAGGCGTGCGCGCATCCGCCGAAGCCGCACCAACATGCGAACACGCATGCACTTTCATTGGGCGACCTGCACTTCATTGCAGGGCCTGCGGATTGAATCTGCGGATTTTTCCCGACTTGATCGCAGGCCCGAGTCTTGCTCGCAAACCCCGATACGAGTCCTAATTGACACAATGTGTCCTGTAGCCAATACTTCCACCACCTCCTCACTTCTGCAGAAGGAAGCCTCATGAAGCCCCACTCCATCAAGAAATGGCTTGTCGCCGCCGGCCTCGCCTGCCTGGCCATCACCACCGCGCTGGCCGACGAGCCGTATCCGTCAAAGCCGATCAAGCTCGTGGCGGGTTTCCCGCCAGGGGGTCCCACGGACATCATTGCGCGCGTGATTGCGCAGGGCCTCGGCAAGGAGCTCAACGGCACGGTCATCGTTGACAACCGCGCAGGTGCCGGCGGCGTCATCGGCGCCGATGCCGTCGCCAAGTCGAAGCCGGACGGCTACACCCTGCTCGTCGCGGTGGAGTCCTCGCAGACGCGCGGGCAAGCCCTGAATCCGACGCTTTCCTATGACCAGCTCAAGGACTTTGCCTACGTCAGGAACGTCGCCAAGCAGCGCAATCTCGTCGTCGTGAATCCCGACGTGCCGATCCACAGCATCAAGGAACTCATCGCCTACGCGAAGGCAAACCCCGGCAAGCTGAACTTCGGCGGCACCTTCGGCGCGACATCGCACATCGGCGGAACGCTGTTTGATGCACGCAACGGCACGCAGCTCACGTTCGTGAACTACAAGGGCGGCGCGCAACCCATCACCGATCTCATGGCCGGCGTGGTGCAGGTCGGCTTCTTCACCGAGGCGACAGTCGCCCAGCACATCCGGGCCGGAAAGATCAAGGCCCTTGCGGTCGCCGCGCCGGAGCGCTCGCCCGCGTTCCCGGACCTTCCCACGCTCCAGGAAGCTGGCAGCAAGCCGATCGACCTTTCGCCTTGGTTCGGCATTGCGGCGCCTGCCGGCACACCGGGCCCCGTGGTCCAGAAGATTGCGGCGGCGCTGGACAAGGTGGTGACGAGCCCCGAGTTCCTGGCGCAGTTGGAGACGCTCGGCGCCGTTCCGGTGAAGGTGTCGACACCCGATCTGTATACCAAGCAGGTGGCCAAGGAGATCGTGTTCTGGAACGATTGGGCGAAAACACTGACGACTCCCTTGGCCCGCTGATCGACTGTCGAGTATTCGAACCGATGAACTTCTACGACCTCTACGACGAGAGACTGTCCGCGGCGGAGCGAGCGCTCGTTCAATCCGCCGGCGACTTCTGTCGCGGCGAATTCAGTGCCCACCTCCTGGAGTCGCACACGCAGGGTCGCGCCTACGATGCCTCATGGATTGCCAGGTGGGCAAAGGAAGGCTTCCTGGGGCTTCAAGCGCCAAGGGAATTCGGCGGCCACGATGCCTCTTTCCTCTGCAAGATCCGTGTGGCCCAGACGATGGCGGAGCATGGCTTTGCCGCCGCCTTTGCGATCAACAACCTGCAGGGCTCCGTGTCTCGCGTGGCGCGCTTCGGCTCCGAGAAGCAACGTGCCGAGCTCCTGGGCGCCATGCTGGGCGGGCGAACGCTGTGCGCCCCCGCCATGTCCGAGCCCGACGGCGGCAGCGATCTGGCCGCGCTGAAGACAAAGGCACGGCGCGTGGACGGTGGATGGCTGATCAGCGGCACGAAGTCGTGGGTCACCAACGGTTCGATCATCCAGTGCGCCAACCTGCTTGCAAGAGTTGAGGACCCAGTCGGCGCGGAGGCCGGCGACATCGCGTCTTTTTTGGTGCCTCTGGTTGACGGGCCGACGCTGCGAAGGGAAGAACTCGTCATGCCGGGCGCCCGGTCCTTCAGGCTCGCATCCCTGGTTTTCCAGGATCATTTCGTTCCCGAGTGGTGTCTCTTCGACCCACCAGGGCAGGCGTTCAAGTCGTCCATGGCATCGGTCAATGCCGCACGCGTTCATGTCGCGGCAATGTGCGTCGCCTCTGCCAGGGCGGCCTTGGCAGAGACGGTCGGTTACGCGGAATCAAGGCAAGCCTTCGGCAAGCCGCTGCTCAGGCACCAGGGACTCGGGTGGGAGCTCGCAGAGGTTTCACTGCGCCTGGAGGCGGCCAATGCACTCGTGCTGCGCGCGGCGATTGCCGTGCAAACAGGAAAGGCGGCCCTGACGCTGGCCGCCCAGGCGAAAAAGTTCGCCGTCGACGTGGCCGTCTGGGCACTCGATCAGTGCCAGCGTGCAATGGGCGCCACCGGCGCGAGCGCCGATCACCGCCTTGCCATGCTGTCGAGCGAAACACGGCTGGCGGCATTCGGCGACGGTACCAGCCAGATGCTGCTCGACCGCATCGCCAAGGGTCTGGCCAAAGACTATGGGCCTTCGCCCGCGCAAAAGGAATCTGATCGATGAGAAATGTGGTCGTCAAGGATGCGAATGCCGCAGTCAGCGGTTTGCGCGACGGAGACACGGTGATGGTCGGAGGCTTCGGCGGCGCGGGGGTTCCGCGCGGAATGATCGAGGCAGTCCTGGACCTGGGGGTGCGCGAATTGACCGTCATCTCCAACAACGCAGGCTCCGGGGGCCAGGATCTTTCGCTTTGGTTTGGTGCGCGCATCGTCCGGAAGATCATCTGCTCCTACCCGCGAAGCGCGGACGTGTTCGCCGACCAATACCGGGCCGGAGACGTCGAACTCGAGCTGGTTCCGCAGGGCACGCTGGTGGAGCGCATCAGAGCCGGCGGCGCAGGCCTTGGCGGATTCCTGACTCCGACGGGCGTGGGCACCGTGTTCGAAAAGGGCAAGCAGAAGGTCGTGGTCGATGGCCGCGAGTTCCTGCTGGAGAAGCCCTTGCGCGCGCAGTTCTCGCTGCTGAAGGGCCGACAGGCCGATGTGCTCGGCAACCTGAACTACAACAAGACGGCACGAAATCATTCTGTGGTGATGGCCACTGCCGCAGAGGTGGTTGCGGTGGAAGTCGACGAACTCCTGGAGCCCGGCGAGCTCGATCCCGAAGGCATCATCACCCCCTGCATCTTTGTCGATCGCGTCTTTCTCTCGAGGCCCGCATGAACTCGCTATCCAGACTGGAACTCGCGCGCCTGGTCGCCCACCAGCTTCCCAAGCAAGGCTTCGTCAACCTCGGCATCGGAGCTCCGACGGGCGTGGCGGACCATCTTCCCTCCGATGCCTCGGTCATGCTCCACAGCGAGAACGGCATTCTCAATGTCGGTCCCAAACCGGCCGAGGGAGAGGAAGACCTGGACCTGATCAATGCCGGGAAGATGCCCGTCACGCTCGCCCGTGGCGGATCTTTCTTCGACTCGAGCCTGTCGTTTTCGATGATGCGCGGAGGGCACCTCGACATCGCCATCCTGGGTGCGTTCCAGGTCTCCCAGCACGGCGACCTGGCCAACTGGACCACGGGCGATCTGAACGGTGCGCCGCCGGCCATCGGCGGAGCCATCGATCTTGCGGTGGGAGCAAAGCAGATCTGGGTGATGATGGAGCACACCACGCGCGACGCCCAGCCGCGCCTGGTCGAGCGTTGCACCTTGCCGCTCACGGCAGTGGGTGTCGTGGCCAAGGTGTTCACGAATCTCGCGATCATCGACGTCACCGCCGATGGATTCGTCGTGCAGGCGCTTTTTGAGGGGGCATCGCTTGAATCCGTGCAGCAGCTCACCGGAGCGCCGCTGAAGCCGGCGCCCACGCTGAGGCGATTCTCTTCGGATGGGGTGCTCGCGCCACCGCGCTGATGCCGAGGTTCAGGCTGCGGGGCGAGCCGCGACCGAGGACCTATGCGGTGGCGGCAATCACGACAAGGGCCGAGGCCGGTTCGTCGGTGAGCGCCGTGAGCTTGTGCGGAATGGTGGAGTCGAACTGCACGCAGTCGCCTGGCTCCAGGCGCTCCTTGCGCGCCCCGATCTGCATCTCGATGTGGCCGGTGAGAACGAAGAGGACTTCTTCGCCCTCATGGTGGCTCATGATCCGGCCGCGCTTCTGGGTTTTTCCCGGCCGCACGATGAATGCCCGCATCACGCGGTCGTCGCGAAGGCCCGCGACCAGCGAGAGATGCGTCGTGGGGTCTCCCGCGATGGACCCGTTGCCCCGGACGATCGAAACGACATCTTCCTCCGGCTGTTGCCCGAAGAGCCGGTCCACCGTCACACCCAGCGCCTTGGCGATATTGAGCGCCGACTCGATCGACGGTGTCGATACGCCCCGCTCGATCTTCGACAGATAGCTGCGCGTGAGCCCCGAGTCTCGCGCCAGGTTCTCCAGCGTCAATCCGCTTTGGACGCGCAGGTACTTGAGGTGTAGTGCCAAGGCTTTGAACGGGTCTGCGGCAGGCCGGTCGGCTGCTTGCAACCCTCTGTAAATTGCTGCGGGGTCCGATTCTGGCACGAGTGTGTCGCCCGGCAGCCTAGAGGTCGAGCACCAACCGGGGCCCTGCGCACTCCGCAACGCACACGATCACCTCATGGGCGCGCTCCTCCGCGCTCAATACCCGGTCGTGATGGATCGGCGGCCCCTCGGTCCAGCGTGTGCGGCATGCGCCGCAGATGCCGCCTGCGCATGACACGGAGATATCGGCGTCCATCGCTTCCAGCGTGGCCAGGAGGCCCACCTCGGGCCGCACTTCCATCTCGCGACCGCTCCTGGCCAGCACCACGCTGTATGGCTGTGCGTTCAAGGTTGGAGCAAGCCTGGGCGCGGTGAACCGCTCCACGTGCTTGCGGCTTTCAGGCCACTCGGCGACAGCGGACTCGAATGCATCGAGCATTCCCGTGGGTCCGCAGCAGAATGCCTTCGCGTCAGGGCCGGAGCCCTCCACGATGGATCGGATGTCCGGCGGACTGACCTCGAGCGTGTTGTACAGGTGGACCCGTCCGCCCTGGACCGCCGGCTCCAGCATGTCGATCAGGCTCGGCTCGCCCATGCTGGCCCAGTGCAGCTGATAGTTCGACTTGCCTTCACGCTCCAGCGCCAGGATGGCCGAGACGAATGGCGTGACGCCGATGCCGCCCGCCACAAAGATGTTCATTCCGGTGGACGACAGCTCCAGCCCGCTGCGCGGGACCGAAACACCGATGACCTGCCCCGCGCAAAGCTCGTCGTGGATGTGGCGGGAGCCGCCGCGCCCCTGTTCTTCGCGCTTGATGGCCAAAACGTATCTCCTGCAGTCCGCAGGATCGTTGCAGAGCGAATAGGTGCGTACGAGCCCGTTGGCCAGATGGAGATCGATGTGCGCTCCGGGCCTGAAGGCAGGCAGGCGCCAGCCGTCCTGGTCGGCCAATACCAGCCGCTTGACGCCCGGCAGAGGCTCATCGATGTGCCGGACGACAGCTTGGAGATGCTTGATCGCCTTCGGCATGTCACGCCCCGCGGACAGCGTCGCCCACGCGGATGACGCCGCCTTTCAGAATCCGGCAGTTGAGGCCCGACCTGTTGATCAACGGATCGAACACGGCCTTGCCCAGGATCTCCTCGATGTGGCGGCACGGCGTGGACAGCCGGGTGGCTTCGAGAAGCGTTTCGCCCACCCAGAACTGGCGGCCGACCAGATGATTGAGCGGCACACCCTGCACGGTCACGTTTCTTCGGTGCTCCTCAGGCAGCATCTGGACGTTTGCATCGCGCGCCAGGGCTTCCAGCGTCTCGATCTCGAACAGCGTGATCTGCCGCCCCTCCTCCGGCTTGTGGGAGTAGAAGCCCGACTCGCGGCCGATCATGTACCGGTCTCCCTCGATGCCCTTGCCGGCTACGAGCGTCAACTCGTCGAACGACTCCATGGGAAGGAAGGCGCGGGGCGTGATGTGCAGGTGTCGCACGACGCCGGTCCAGGCGGGAACGGCTTCCCGATCGCCGAGTTGCTGCTGGTGAGTTGCTGCGGTAAGCATGTGCCACGCTCCTTGATAACGGCGATCCAGCCGATCTGATGAAGGAACGCCATTATAGGACACTTTGTGTCCCATGGGACACACACACCATCAGCGTCCCTGGTCCTTGAAAAGCCCGATGAAGAGATTGCGCATCCAGTGGTGCGCCGGATCCGATTCGAAGCGGCGGCTCCAGTGCAGCGACACGGTGAAGGCGCTGCGGGGAAGCTCCGCCGGAAGCACCGCATAGCGCTTCGGCTCGATGAACCTGCGCGCGATCGCCTGCGGCATCACGACGGCAAAATCGGTGCGCGCGATGATCGCCGGCAGCGCCAGGAAGTGCGCCGAGTTGAGCACCAGCCGGCCGTCGAGGCCGAGCTGCTGCAGGATGCGGAAGGTCTCCGAGTGCGAGCGCACGGCCACATACTCGAGGCGCCGCAGGTCCTGGATCGTCATGCGCACATCCGCGGCCTTCGAAGCCTTGGCCATCGGATGCCCCGCCCGCACGACCACCGCGTAGCGATCGCGCAGCAGATCGACGCGCTCCGTGCCGCTGACCGAGGGCAGAAACCCGAGCGCGAAATGGATGGCGCCGGTTTCAAGGGCATCGGTGATCTCCCCGTGCTGCAGCGGTGTCGTATGCACCCGTATGCCCGGCGCCTGGCGGTGCAAGGCTTCCATCAGCTCCGGCAGCAGCCGGGCCTCGCCGATGTCGTTCATGTGCAGCCGGACGGTCATTCGCGAGCGCGAAGGGTCGAAGGTGTCTTCGTCCCGCAGCACATCCTCGATGGCGGCCACGGCCGGCTGAACGACGCTTGCGAGCCGCTCCGCGCGCAGGGTCGGCCGCATGCGCCCGTTGGCGCGCACGAACAGCGCATCGCCCAGCGCGAGCCGCAACCGCGTCAACCCCTGGCTGGCCGCGGGCTGCGACAGCCCCAGCGCATCGGCCGCGCGGCTGACGCTGCCCAGGCGGTACACCGCCTCGAACAGGCGGAGCAGGTTCATGTCGAGCTTTTCAGTATGCATACCGCCTATTTTGTTCTAGACATTTCATTGTATTGATGAATACCGGATGAACCGCAAAACTGCGGACCTCATCTAGGAGCATTCATGGACAGACGCGTCGAACTTCCCGCGCAAGCATCCCTCTCGGCTGGCAGCACCCTGACCGTGCGGGACGCGGTTTTCAGGCTGCTGCGCGCATTCGGCATGACCAGCGTGTTCGGCAACCCCGGGTCGACGGAACTGCCGATGTTCATCGACTTTCCGGAAGACTTCCACTACGTACTCGGGCTGCAGGAGTCCGTGGTCGTGGGCATGGCGGACGGCTACGCGCAGGCCACCCACAACGCGGCATTCATCAACCTGCATTCCGCGGCAGGGGTCGGCCACGCAATGGGCAACATCTTCACGGCCTTTCGCAACCGCACGCCGCTGGTGATCACGGCCGGCCAGCAGGCGCGATCGATCCTGCCCTTCGAGCCCTTCCTCGGCTCCACGCAGGCGCCCGAGCTGCCGAGGCCCTACGTCAAGTGGAGCGTCGAGCCGGCGCGGGCCGAGGACGTTCCGCTCGCGATTGCGCGGGCCTACTACATCGCGATGACGCCGCCGCGCGGCCCGGTGCTGGTCTCGATTCCGTCGGACGATTGGGACGTGCAGACCCTGCCAGTCGATGCACGCGAGGTCAGCCGCCACGTGCGCGCAGACCCCGACCTTCTCGCGCGCATTGCCGCGGCCCTCGATGGCGCCCGCTCCCCCGCCTTCGTGGTCGGTGCCGCGGTCGATCGCGACGAGGCCTGGAAAGAAGCGGTTGAGTTGGCCGAGCGGCACAACGCCCGCGTGTACGTCGCGCCCATGTCGGGCCGATGCAGCTTTCCGGAAGACCATCCGCTGTGGGCAGGTTTCCTGCCGCCGATGCGCGAGCGCATCGTCAAGCGGCTCGGCGGCCATGACCTGGTGTTTGCGCTCGGTGCGCCGGCGTTCACGTACCACGTGCCGGGCCAAGGGCCTCACCTGCCCGAAGGATGCGAGCTGGTGCAGCTCACGGACGATCCGCAGGTCGCAGCCTGGGCGCCGACCGGAACTTCCGTGGTCGGCAGCATCCGTCTGGGATTGCTCGACCTGCTCGAGTGCAGCACGCCGCGGGATCGCCCGCCACCACCTGCCCACGTGCGGCCGCCGCGCGTCGCAGAGCCCGACCCCGGCGAACGCCTGCCGGTCGCCTGGGTCCTGCAGACGCTGGCCGACGTGCGCGCGCGGGACAGCATCCTGGTCGAGGAAGCCCCGAGCGCACGGCCCGTGATGCACGGCCACCTGCCGGTCTTCGAGTCGGAAACCTTCTACACGATGTGCAGCGGGGGCCTGGGCTTCGGCCTGCCGGCCGCAGTGGGTGTGGCACTTGGCAAGCCCGGCGCACGGGTCATTGCATTGGTGGGCGATGGCTCGGCGATGTACGCGATCCAGGCGCTGTGGAGCGCAGCCCAGCTGGCGCTGCCGGTCACGGTGCTGATCCTGAAGAACCGCCGCTACGCCGCGCTGTACGAGTTCGCCCGCATCTTCGGCTACCGGCCCGACGCGCATGTGCCGGGCACCGATCTGCCTGATCTCGATTTCGTCGCGCTGGCTGGCGCGCAAGGCATGAAGGGGCTGCGCGTCAACACCGCGGAGCAGCTGCGTCCCGCCTTGCAACAAGCGCTGCATTCGACCGCACCGATGCTGGTCGAGATCGAAGTGGCCTGACGGTTTTTCGCATTTCCATATCTACAAGGAGACAAGACGATGGGCACGATATCGATGTTGATCAATGGCGAGAGCCGGCAGGCCTCGGACGGGGCCACCTTCGAGCGCCGCAATCCGCTCGACGGCGCGGTGGCGACCATTGCGCCGGCCGCCACGAAGGCCGACGCGGTGGCGGCGGTCGAAGCCGCCGCTGCCGCCTTTCCGGCCTGGTCCCGCACCGGCCCGGGCGAACGCAGGGCGCTGCTGCTGAAGGCGGCACAGGCCATCGAGGCGAAGGCCCAGGCCCTGACGGAGGCCATGGCCTCCGAGACCGGTGCTGGCGCGCCGTGGGCCGGATTCAACGTGCACCTGGCCGCCGGCATGCTGCAGGAAGCGGCCGGCATGACGACCCAGATCAGCGGCGAGGTCATCCCCTCCGACGTGCCCGGCAGCCTGGCCATGGGCCTGCGCCGACCGGCCGGCGTGGTGCTGGGCATCGCGCCGTGGAACGCGCCCGTGATCCTCGGCGTGCGTGCGATCGCGACGCCGCTGGCCTGCGGCAACACGGTCGTCTTCAAGGGCTCGGAACTCAGCCCGGCCACGCACGGCCTGATCGTCGAGGCCTTCAACGATGCGGGCTTCCCGCCGGGCGCCGTCAACTTCGTGACCAATGCGCCGGCCGATGCGGCCGAGGTGGTTGAAGCAATCATTGCCCATCCGGCATTGCGCCGTGTGAACTTCACCGGCTCCACCCGCGTCGGGCGGCTGATCGCACAGACCTGCGCGAAGTACCTCAAGCCGGCGGTGCTCGAGCTGGGCGGCAAGGCCCCGCTCGTCGTGCTGGACGATGCCGACCTCGACGCCGCCGTCAGCGGCGCCGCCTTCGGCGCTTTCGCCAACAGCGGCCAGATCTGCATGAGCACCGAGCGCATCATCGTGGACCGCAAGATCGCGGACGCCTTCGTCGCGAAGCTCGCCGCCAAGGCCGTGCAGCTGCCGCTGGGCGATCCGCGCGAGGGGCCGGTGGTGCTGGGTTCGGTGGTCGATGCGAGCACCGTCGAGCGCTGCAACGCGCTGATCGACGATGCGCTCGCCAAGGGCGCGAAACTCGTGTGCGGCGGCAAGGCCGACAGCACGCTGATGCCCGCGACGCTGCTCGACCACGTCACGCCGCAGATGCGCATCTACCATGAAGAGAGCTTCGGTCCCGTGAAGCCGGTGGTGCGTGTGGACGGCGTGGACGAAGCGGTGCGCGTGGCCAACGACAACCCCTACGGGCTGTCCTCCGCCGTGTTCGGGCGCGACATCGCGCGTGCCTGGGATGTGGCCAACCGCATCGACTCCGGCATCTGCCACGTGAACGGCCCGACCGTGCACGACGAGGCGCAGATGCCCTTCGGCGGTGTGAAGGACTCGGGCTACGGCCGCTTCGGCGGCAAGGCCGGCATCGACGCCTTCACCGAGCTGCGGTGGCTCACGGTGCAGACCACCGACCGCCACTATCCGTTCTGATGAAGCGCAGGAGACAGACCATGAAATCCCTGCTCACCACCGCGGCGCTGGCGCTCGGCCTCGGACCGTGCGGCATCGCCCACGCCCAGGACTGGCCCCGGCAGCCCATCAAGATCGTCGCCAACTTCGCGCCCGGCGGCGCGGCCGACCAGCTGGCTCGCGTGATCAGCGCGCCCTTGCACGAAGCACTCGGGCAGCCGGTGCTCGTGGAGAACAGGGGCGGCGCGGGCGGCAACCTGGGCGGCGATTTCGTCGCCAAGTCGCCGGCCGACGGCTATACCTTCCTGATGAGTTCCGGGGGCATGGTGTCGATCAACCCGCACATCTACGCCAAGATGCCCTTCGATCCGGCGAAGGATCTGGTCCCGGTCGCATCCGTTGCACGGGTGCCGTTCTACCTGGTGGTGCGCGCCGACAGCCCGGTCAAGGACTTCAAGGGGCTGGTCGCCGACCTCAAGGCGAACCCCGGGAAGCGCTCGTTCGGATCGCCCGGCAACGGGAGCTCGCCCCATCTCGCGGCGGAGATGATGACGGGCCAGACGGGCACCACGGCCATCCATGTGCCCTACCGCGGCGCGGCGCCCGCGCTGACGGACCTGCTGGGCGGCCAGATCGACTTCCTCTTCGATCCGGGCATCAGCATCCAGCACGTCAGGACCGGCAAGCTGCGCATGCTGGCGGTCGCAAGCCTCAAGCGCGCGCCCCAGATGCCCGAGGTGCCGACGCTCGACGAACTCGGCCTCAAGGGCTTCGACGCCGATGCGGTGTTCGGCCTCTACGCGCCGGCCGGCACGCGGCCGGCCGTGATCCAGCGGATCAATGCCGAAGTCAACCGCGCGCTGGCATTGCCGGCCGTCAGGGCAACCATCGAGACCCTCGGCAACGTGCCGGAGCCGCTCACGCCCGCCGCCTTCGGCGACAAGGGCGCGGCCGACTTCAAGCGGCTGGGCGCCGTCATCCGGGAACGCGGCATCCGCGCCGACTGATGCATCAAGAAGAAGAAAGACAGCCCATGACCGCTCCGCCCCGGCCTGCAGCCGGCCACCCTCCTCTGATCGCCACCGACGTGCTGATCGCCGGCGGCGGCCCCTGCGGCCTGATGCTCGCCAACGAGCTCGGCCGCCGCGGCATCCGCTGCCTGCTGGTCGATGCCAAGCCGGGCACGGCCTTCAATCCGCAGGCCAACGCGACCCAGGCCCGCACGATGGAGCACTTCCGCCGGCTCGGCTTCGCGCACGAGATCCGTGCGCTCGGGTTGCCGGCCGACCACCCGACGGACATCGCCTACTTCACGCGCCTGGCCGGCCATGAGCTGGCCCGCATCAGCCTGCCCACGGCCGCAGAGGCCGCGGTGAGGGTCAAGACGATGACCGGGTCCTGGAGCGCCGCCGAGCTGCCGCATCGCGTGTCGCAGAAATTCGTCGAGCAGGCGCTGCGCCGCCATGCGCAGGCTTGGCCTTCGGCCGATGTGCGCTATGGCTGGCGGCTGGAGCGCTTCAGCGACGACGGTGGATCGGTGAGCGCGACGGTGCGGCCGAGCGAAGGCGGCCCTGCGCAGGAGGTGGCCGCGAAGTTCCTGATCGGCGCCGACGGCGCGCGCAGCCTAGTCCGACAACAGCTGGGCATCGAATGGGGCGGCGTGAGCGGCATCCAGCGCGAATTCATGGGCGGCAAGATGTTCGCCATCTACCTGCGCGCGCCGCAGTTCATCGACGTGCTGCGCCACCCCAAGGCCTGGATGTACGTGGCCGTCAACCACGAAAGGCGCGCCTTCATGGCCTCGGTGGACGGCGTGTCCGAGTACGCCTTCCATGCGGCGCTGCGCCCCGGCGAAGATGCCGACGACTGGACCGAGGCCGATGCGCGCCGTGTCTTTTCCGAGGCGGTGGGCGCCGACGTGCCGATCGAGATCCTTTCGATGGGCACCTGGCTCGCCGGGCATGCGCTGGTGGCGCAGCGCTTCCAGAAGGGCCGGGTCTTCATCGCGGGGGATGCGGCCCACCTGTTCACGCCCACCGGCGGGCTGGGCTACAACACGGCGGTCGAAGACGCGGTCAACCTGGGCTGGAAGCTCGCGAGCGTGATCCGCGGCGAGGCACCGCTGGCGCTGCTCGACAGCTACGAGGCCGAGCGCAGGCCGCTGGCCGAACGCAACACCGGCTATGCGCGCAAGTTCGCCGACTCGGTGGGGCTCTTCGCGGCAAAGCCCGAACTGGAAGAAGCCTCCCCGCGGGGCGATGCCGAGCGCAAGCTCGCGGGCCTGCACTTCGACGCGCATGCCCGGCTCGAATTCAATATCCCGGGCGTGACCTTCGGCGGCCGCTACGACGCCTCGCCGATCATCGTCGGCGACGGTGCCGTGCTGCCGCCGGACGAGCCGAATGCCTACACACCCACCGCCAGTCCGGGCGGCCGGCCGCCGCATGCATGGCTCGACGACGGGCGCTCGCTGTTCGACGTTTTCCACACCGAATGGACCCTGCTCGCGCTGGGGCCCGATGCGCCCGCGACCGAGGCCTTCGAAGCCGCGGCACGCGAACTGGCAATGGACCTGCGCGTCGTCCGGCTGGCGCAGCCGGCCCTGCGCGAGCTCTACGAAGCGCCGCTCGCGCTGATCCGCCCGGACCAGATCGTCGCATGGCGCGGCGCGGACGCGGACGCGGACGCGGACGAAGCGGCACGTGTGCTGTCTCGCGTCACTTCAACCCCTTCAACAATCTCCGTCGATGCGACGAGAGGAGACCCGGCATGAAAGTCAGCACCCCGCTTCTTCGTCTCGCCGCCCTTGCGATGGCCCTGGCGGTGGCGCCTTCGGTCTTCGCGCAGGCCTGGCCGACCAAGCCGGTCCGCCTGGTGGCGGCATTTCCGCCGGGCACGCCCGGCGACGTGATCGCCAGGCTGATACAGCCCGCGCTCCAGGCGGCTTGGAATCAGCCAGTTGTTATCGAGAATAAGACAGGCGCGGGAGGCAACCTGGCCGCTGGGGAAGTCGCGCACGCCAGGGACGGTCACACGCTGCTCGTCGGACCCGACACGATCCTCACCATCAACCCCCATCTGTACAAGAAGCTGGGCTTCGATCCGAGGGCTTCGCTCAAGCCGGTGACCTATTTCGCGAGCTTCAACCAGATGCTGGTCTGCAATCCCGCGGCCGATGTTCCGTCTCTCGCGAAGTTCGTCCAGTTGCCCTCGACGCGGCTGTACGCCTCCGGCGGCGCCGGGACACCGAGCCACATGGCCATGGAGATGCTGCTGGCCACGACCGGAACCCGGCTCACCCATGTGCCCTACAAAGGCCCCGGCCCGGCCGCGCAGGACGTGATGGGCGGTCATGTGGACTGCGGCTTCATCGTCTCCTCCGTCGTCCTGCCGCATGTCCAGAGCGGGCGGCTGCGCGCGATCGCCGTGTCCGGCAAGGAACGATCGGGCCTGCTGCCCGAGGTTCCGACGATCGCGCAGAGCGGACATCCGGGATTCGATGCCACTTTCTTCGAGACCCTGATGGCACCGTCCGCCCTGCCGGCTGCCACGGTCGAGAAAATCCAGCGCGACGTGCGTGCCGCGCTCCTGGCGCCGGCCGTGAAGGCGCGTCTGGCCGAGATGGACCTGCGCGTCGAGGGCTACAGCACGCAGGAGGCAGAGCGGCGCAGCCAGGAGGACTTCGCCAAATGGGGTAGGGTCGCGCAGCGGACCCAGCTGCAGCTGGACTGAAGGAGAGCGCTCATGCGCAATCTGAACCATCACACGATCACCGACGCCGTGCTTGCGCGGCAGGCGCAGACGGCCGACCCGCGGCACAAGCGCATCATGGACAGTCTCGTGAAGCACCTGCATGCCTTTGCACGCGACGTAGCGCTGACCGAAGAGGAGTGGTTCCAGGGCATCGAGTTCCTGACCCGCTGCGGCCACATCACGGACGACAAACGCCAGGAGTTCATCCTGCTGTCGGACGTGCTGGGCCTGTCGATGCTGACGGTGGCGCAGAACAACGACAAGCCCGCCGGCTGCACCGAGGCGACCGTCTTCGGCCCGTTTCACGTGGAGGGGGCGCCCCACTACGAACTTGGCGCCGACATCTCCAACGGTGCGCGCGGCATTCCGTGCCTGGTGCGCGGCACCGTGCGCGGCATGGGCGGCAAGCCGATCGCCAACGCCCGCATGGACGTGTGGCAATCGGATGAGGACGGCCTGTACGACGTGCAGCATCCGGAGATCGGCCATGCGCAGGCACGCGGCATCGTGCACGCCGACAGTGAAGGCCGTTATCACTTCCGCTCGATCCTGGCCGTCCCCTACGCCATTCCGCACGACGGCCCTGTGGGCAATCTCCTGAAGGCGACCGGCCGGCATCCGTGGCGTCCCGCGCACCTGCACTTCCTGATCGAGGCCGACGGCTACGAGAAGCTGATCACGCACGTGTTCCGCAGCGACGACCAATACCTTGATTCAGATGCCGTGTTCGGCGTGTGCCAGTCGCTGATCGCCGATTGGAAGCAGCAGGCCGACGGCTCCTACGTCGTTGAATATGACTTCGTGCTGAACAAGCGGGACGCTGCGGATGCCTGACATCTCGCCTTTTTCAGCAACTGCAAAGGATGCGCAATGATCCGGCACATCGTCATGTGGGACGTGAGCGGCGACATGGCCGAAGAAAAGCAGCGAAACATGGACTGCATTCAAAGCGGCTTCCATGGCCTGCGCGGCTGCATTCCCGGGTTGCTCCACCTGGAGATCGGTATAGATGCCAGCAACGTTGACTATGCCTGCGACGTCGTGTTGTACAGCGAGTTCGAATCGTGGGAAGCACTGGCTGGGTATGCGGTGCATCCGGAACATCTGCGGGTGCGCGACGAATTGGCTGGCGTCCGCATCGCCCGGCATCAGGTGGACTACGAATTCCGGCCCGGCCAGGCCTGGGCTGAGCACGACACGGCGGGGATCGCATGAAGGATTTCGTCTATAACGGCCGGCCATCGCGGGTGGTGTTCAGTGCCGGGAGCTTGGCGCATCTGGAACGAGAGATCGAGCTTCTCGGGGCGCGCCGTGCGCTGGTGCTGTGCACGCCCGAGCAGCAGCGGCAGGCGCAGATGGTCGCCGAGTGTCTCGGCAGTCGCGCCGTGGGCATATTTGCGCGCGCCGCCATGCATGTACCCATCGAGACGGCACGCGAGGCCCGCGACGAGGCGCGGCGCCTGGGCGCGGACTGCGCCATCGCCATTGGTGGCGGCTCGACCACCGGCCTGGGCAAGGCCATTGCGCTGGAATCCGGCCTGCCGATCCTTGCCATCCCCACGACCTATGCGGGCAGCGAGATGACGCCGATCTACGGCATCACCGAGGGCGGCTTGAAGAAGACCGGCAAGGACGCACGCGTGCTGCCTCGTACCGTGATCTACGACCCGGAGTTGACGCTGACGCTGCCGGTTTCCTTGAGCGTGACGAGCGGCATGAATGCAATTGCACACGCGGCCGAAGGTCTGTATGCGCGCGACGGCAATCCCGTGATGAGCCTGATGGCCGAGGAAGGCATTCGCGCCCTCGCCAAGTCGTTGCCGGCCATCCGCCAGCGCAGCGACGATGTCGATGCCCGCGCAGACGCGCTGTACGGTGCATGGCTGTGCGGTACGGTACTTGGCAGCGTGGGAATGGCGCTTCACCACAAGCTGTGCCACATCCTCGGCGGCAGCTTCAACCTGCCGCATGCCGAGGTGCACACCGTGGTCCTGCCTCAGGCCATTGCCTTCAACGCGCCGGCAGTGCCTGAGGCCATGTCCCGCATCGAACGCGCACTCGGGTCGGCAGAGCCGCGCAGCGCCGCGGCAAGCCTGTTCGACCTGGCGCGAGACAACGGAGCGCCGGTGGCGCTGCGGGACCTGGGCATGAAGGAGGCTGACCTCGACCGCGCGGCGGATCTCGTCGTGAACAACCCCTACTGGAACCCGCGAGAGACAGGACCGGCACAACGCTGCGAGATCCGGCGACTGCTGCAGAACGCCTTTGAGGGCACCCGGCCTGAGTAGGCCGACCATCGGTGGCCGAGGTAAATTGACTCGCCACCGGCCACGGCGTTGAGGAAACAGTCTCGATTAAACCGGGGCAGGTCACTATCGGAGACTGGGCTATTTTTCTTCCGTGGCAGTCGATTTTTCGTTGGCGATCGCGCGAACAAGCCGAAGCAATGAGGGCTGCAGAATACGTGCTTCGAAATCGCGGCGCGGTATCGCGAGCTGCGCCATGATGAGTCCATTAACACAATTCAACACAAACGCATAGTCCAAATCTGGATCACTGGACCCAAGTTTCAGAAAGCTGTCCCGCATCAGACGGGCATGTATCTTTCCCCACTTCACCAGTACGCTACCTAACTCTAAGTCGCGCGATCCCGCGAGCGTAAGTTCGGTGATCGCCATGCCCATCGCATGATCATTGACCATGTACTTGATGTTGTGTTCCGCAAGGATGGTGGCGAACCGATCGGCGTCGTCCGCGCACTTCCCGAGTTTAGGTGTGACGAGGGTAATGTTGTTTGCAATTCGACGGCAAACATCTTCGGCGAGTGCGCACATCAGGGCGCTTCGGGAACCGAAGTAATAGTTGATCGCCCCATGACTTGCATTGGCTTCGACTGAAACCGCTCGCAAAGTTACAGCATGATGCCCGTCGCGAACCAGTACGCGAAGCGCCGCTGCGATCAAGTCTTTGTGACGCTGACTTCCACGCGCGCTTAGTGGCAAATCGGGTTCAGCAAAGGCGCTCACGGAAGGTCTTAAAAGTCGTCTGAATCCTCAGCTTAGCAGAAGAGGACGTTCGATCATCGGGCCTCAAGTGGTAGAACCGCGGACAAAGCCGGCATGTACTCGAGCTTCTCGCCCACGTCTTCGGATGTGCTTGAGTCCGCATCAGAATCTCGCTCTCGGCTTGCGCAAGCTGCCGTAGAGGCCAAGCGCGACGAAGCCCTCGCCGTCACGGCGAGCGCGTGCAGTTCCGCCTCGCGAGCCACACAGCACCAAAAGATCAACGCTGCACGACGAGATGGAGAGTTCGCACGGCTCTCACGAGTCTGGCGCGCTGCTGAGGCCACGGCCCTCCGGCACCCAGCGCACCAGGCCGTCGCGTCGCCCCTAGAGCCATGGCGATCCCGGTCACCCAACTTCGGGATTCGCACCCTCGGCCGAGCTTTTGGGCTCGAGGGTTGGATCAGGGCACCGCGTTGTGGGTCGTAGAGCCCTGCCTTGATCACCTGCGCGACTGTTCTCGGGTAAGTACTAGTTCCGCCCGCCCTCTCGGCAGCTAGATTAGCCGGACTAAAACTTATCCACTTGGAGTACTTTCCAGATGACACCAACAACCTTCACGCGGAGGCACTTTGCCCGCATCGCGACCTGGGCAGTGGCTGGGTTGGGTCTTTCGAGACAAGCACTCGCGCAAAACCAGAAGCCGGTGCTGAAGGGCCAAGTGGTGAAAATCGCGGTGATCGAACCCTTGTCCGGGCTCATGGGCTCCGTCGGCACCAGCCTCCTGAAGTCATATCAATACCTAGCGGAGAAGTTCAACGCCTCCAATCCCGCCGGCGTGAAGTTCGAAATCGTTGGCTTCGATAACAAGTTGAGTCCAACCGAAACTCTCGGAGCTCTTAAGAGTGCGATAGATCAAGATATTCGATTCATTGCGCAAGGCACCGGATCGGCGCCGGCGCTGGCGCTTATCAACGCGATCGAAAAGCACAACCAGCGCAATCCTGGCAAAGAAGTCCTTTACCTGAATCATGCCGCGACCGATCCGGAATTGACTGGCAGCAACTGCAGCTACTGGCATTTTCGCTTCGAGGCCGACACCGCAATGAAAATGGAGGCGTTGACGAGCTTCATCAAAGACCGGGCATCGGTCAAGAAGGTCTACCTGATCAACCAGAATTATTCCTCTGGCATCCAGATTGCAGAGGCCGCCAAGGCCGGTTTGAGAGCGAAGCGGCCTGATGTCGAAATTGTTGGCGACGACCGTCATCCGCTTGCGCAGATACGCGATTTTTCACCCTACATGACAAAAGTTCGCGCTTCCGGGGCGGACACGATCATTACAGGAAGCTGGGGAACAGACCTTTCACTGCTGATCAAGGCCGCAGAAGAAAGTGGCTGGAAAGGCACTTTCTATACCTACTATGCAGTCGTCGCAGGCACCCCAACAGCCCTGCGCCAAGTTGATGACAATCGCGTGTTTCAGGTCGCCTACAGCCACTACAACATGGGTGGTCAAATGAACGTCTGGATGAAGGAATTCCAGAAACGGTTCAACGAGGATTTCTATACGCATGGTGTTGCGCTTGTATTCGAGCTGTTAAGCAAATCGATCCAGCAGGCGCAATCTGCGGAAGTGATTCGGGTCGCAGAGCAAATGGAAGGAGCCAAATTCAAAGGCTTCAACGGGGTGGTCGAAATGAGAAAATCGGACCACCAACTCCAGCAGCCGTTGTTCGTAACCGTCTGGACGAGCGTCAGCGCTCAAGTTCCCTACAGCGCCGAAGGCACGGGCAAGACATTCGCTCCCGTTCGCGAGTTCACCGCTGACGAGGTTTCACGACCTTCAACCTGTCGGATGACTCGCCCCTGATCGACGCTCGAGATCGTCAAGTCAAAAAATTTTACCCTCAACTACTCCACTTGGAGCACAAGTGCGAAACCATGAATAACTATTCCAACACGCTTTTTGATCTTGAAGGTTCCACCGCTCTCATTACCGGCGGGTCACGAGGCATAGGGCTTCAAATTGCCGAAGCGCTCGGCAGTGCTGGTGCGCGGCTCATGCTGACAGCCAGAAAGGAGGCCGAACTCGAGGCTGCAGCTGCCCATCTGCGCAAGCTTGGCATCGAGGCTTCTTGGATTGCGGCGGACTCCAGCGACCCGTCCGAAGTTCAACGCGTTTGCACCAAAACCATCGAAACGCTCGGCCATCTGGACATATTGATCAACAACGCGGGGACTTCCTGGGGTGCCTCGGCTGAGACCCACACGCTTCAAGCGTGGGACCGCGTCATGAATCTCAATATCAGAAGTCTTTTTCTTTTTAGCCAACAGGCTGCCGTGGGCAGCATGATCCCGCGCAAGCGGGGTCGCATCATCAACATCGCCTCAATTGCCGGGCTCGGCGGAAATCCGGCGCCAATGGAATGCGTCGCCTACAACACCAGCAAAGGAGCCGTCATCACGTTCACCCGTGCACTTGCCGCCGAATGGGGCAAGCATGGCATCAACGTCAATGCGATCTCTCCCGGGCTGTTCCCAAGCAAGATGGCCGATGGGGTGATTGCGGCGTTTGGTGAGGAAAGAATCATCAGCACCACGCCTCTTGGCCGGCTGGGCGATCCAGACGACCTCAAAGGCGCTGCTCTTTTGCTGGCTTCCGCAGCCGGAAAACACATGACCGGTCATGCCATTGTTGTCGATGGCGGCACCAGTGCGGTGATCGGCGCGTGATTGCAGAAATCTCTATCCGCCAACGAACGAAGGATTACCCATGACGTTTGATTACGAACCATCAGAGTTGACGCAGCGTGATGAACTGCTCTACGCATGCCAAGAATTGACCCCCCTCTTGCAAGCGGCAAACGACACCGTAGAAAAAGAACGACATCTGCCGAACGAACTTGCCGAAAGATTGGCTCAGGCCGGCCTCTATCGAATGTTCGTTCCACGCGCGCTCGGCGGTCTGGAGGCGGACGTACATACATTCGTGGCCGTCGTAGAAAAGCTGGCGCAAGCCAATGCTGCGGCGGCATGGTGCACCTTTATCTCGAACACGTCGACCATCATCGGGGGCTATCTCCCCAGTCCCGAAGCGAAATTACTCTTCGAGAATCCGAACATCAAAATGGCCGGCGTATTCGCGCCGCGCGGGACTGCGGTCCGCACGGTAGTCGACGGGGTATCCGGCTTCCTGGTGAATGGCAGTTGGATGTGGGGCTCCGCCTCGTACAACGCTGATTTCATCACTGGTGGGTGCATGATTTTGGGCGAGGACGGAAAGCCAGAAAAATTGGCGGACGGAACACTTGAAAATCGTTCCATGGTTTTTCGGGCGGAGCAAGTATCGATTGCCGACACGTGGCACACGCTCGGTTTGCGTGGAACAGGGAGCAATGAATACAGCGTAAAGAATGCATTCGTGCCTGCCGGACTGTCGGCATCCATCCTTACCGACGTGCCGATCCCAGGTGCGTTGTTCAAGTTTCCGGTGTTTTGCATTCTGGGCGTCGGCATTGCGGCGGTAGCGCTCGGCATTGCGCGTCTGGCCATCGACAGCTTGATAGAGCTCGCAACAAAAAAGACGCCCCAAGGCAGCGCCCGTCTTCTGGCAGAGCGCCCCTCAACTCAGCAGCATGTCGCAAGGGCAGAAGCCCAGCTTCGCTCCGCTCGGGCTTTCTTGATTGACGCAGTGGACCGTGCATGGTCGGCGTCCACCGACTCGGGGAAGATTTCTGTAGCGCTACGCCGAGACCTTCGACTGGCGACGACACACGCAAGCGAAGAGGCGGTCCAAGTCGTCACCCGGGTGTATTCCTGTGCGGGCGGCAGCGCGATCTTTGACGACTCTCCACTGCAGCGCTGCCTGCGCGATGTCTTGACTGCCTCGCAACACATGATGGTCAGCGAGTCCACGTATGAACTCACGGGCCGGCTGTATCTCGGCCTTCCGACGAACGCAGCAATGCTCTGAGGACGCAAATGACAATGCCTGAAGACTGGCTCAGCCGGTTGAAACTGCCGCTCCTGATCGCGCCGATGTTTCTGGTGTCTACCGTCGAGCTGGTAGTGGCTGCATGCCGTAAAGGTGCCATTGGGACCGTTCCGGCGGCGAATGCCAGGACTGTTGAAATCCTGGACGAATGGTTTGATCGGATCTCAACCCAGCTCGGACCGGCCGATGCGCCGTGGGGCGTGAACCTGCTGGTGCATAAAAGCTATCAGCGGCTCAACCAAGACCTTGAGGTAGTGGCGCGCTATCGGCCACCACTGATCATTACGGCCCTCGGAAGTCCGAAAGAGGTCATCGAGTGCGTGCATTCGTATGGCGGACGGGTGTTTGCCGATGTGAACTCTGTTCAGCATGCCCGGAAAGCCGTGTCGCTGGGAGTCGACGGACTTGTCCTGGTCGCTGCCGGCGCGGGGGGACACACCGGGATGATGAGCGCCTTTGCAATGGTTCCCGCCATTCGAGAGTTTTTCAGCGGGACGATCGTCTTGGGCGGGGGAATCATCAATGGGTCGGGTATTCGGGCTGCGGAAACGCTCGGCGCGGACCTCGCATCCATGGGTACGGCATTCATCGCTTGCCCAGAATCCATGGCCAGCGACTCCTATCGTCGAATGTTGCTGGACTCGGACATCGACGATCTGATCCTGACCAAAGCTGTTTCTGGCGTGCCGGCGTATTGGTTGCGCAAAAGCTTGGCCGCGGTCGGCATCAATGCGGACGAACTCGCCTCTGCTGAGCCGGTGCACAACGCAGACATCGAGCGTTGGACGAAGGTGTGGTCAGCCGGCCATGGCGTGGGATCGCTCAATGCGATTGAGCCGACCGCCGCTTTGGTGGACAGGCTGATCCGCGAGTACTGGTCCGCCGTTGAAAGCGGACCTCGACTGCAGTATTTCGAGGCCGCATGATGACCAATTCCTCGCCACGCATCCTTGGCATTGGGGGTGGGACAAGACCCGGTTCAAGTGCCGAGCGCTATCTGCAGCTTGCACTGAGCGCCGCTGAAAAGGCGGGAGCAACGACGACCTTCCTCGGTGCCCATTCGCTTCGTTTACCGCTTTACGAGCCCAGCGTCGCCGCAGACGGTGCAGCACAGCAGCTCGTTGAAGAATTGCGCAGAGCCGACGGAATCATCATCGCATCGCCTGGCTATCACGGCACCGTCTCCGGGTTCATGAAGAACGCGCTGGACTATGCCGAGGAAACCAGAAGCGACAAGCGCCCCTATTTCAGCGAGCGAGCGGTCGGGTGCATGGCCGTAGCGGGGGGATGGCAGGCGGCCGTCGGAACGATGGCTTCCTTGAGGGAGATCGTGCATGCCCTGAGAGGGTGGCCTACCCCGATGGGCGTCGCCATCAACATCGCTGAAGCTCCGCTCGATTCCGAGGGCATCTGCCAATCGATTTCCGTTGTACAGCAAATTCAACTGATGGCAAGCCAGGTTGTTGAATTCGCGAATCTTTCCACCCATCGACAACTTTAAACAATCCGAACTCTGGAGATATCCCATGACCAACTTTTCGCAACTATCCAACAACCAGTTCATTCTCCGGCAACGGCCCAGTGGGCTGCCAAAAGAAAGCGACTGGCAGCAGGTAAAGACGGCCGTAAAGGCACCGGAAAAAGGGAAGGTACTCGTGGCAGTCACCTTCATTTCTGTGGATCCCGCCATGCGATCGTGGATGAATGAAGGCAAGTCCTACATGGAGGCCATCGCCATCGGCGATGTCATGCGGGCCGCCGGGGCGGGTCTGGTCCTGCAGTCCGAGGACGCGAGATTCAGTGTCGGTGACGCTGTTCTAGGGGCCTTTGGTGTTCAAGAGTTCGCGACCATGGACGCTAACGATCTCACGAAGATCGATATTTCAAATGTTCCGGCAACGGCTTACATGGGCGCCCTTGGCACTCCGGGCTTCACGGCGTACTTCGGCCTTCTCGAAATAGGCAAACTCAAATTCGGCGACACGGTCTTGGTATCTGGCGCCGCAGGGGCCGTGGGCTCAGTTGTAGGGCAAATCGCCAAGATCAAGGGATGTCGCGTCGTGGGTATTGCGGGGGGCGCAGAAAAATGCGCTCACCTCGTCAACAACCTGGGGTTTGATGCTGCGGTCGACTACAAGCAGCCCGACGCACGTGCTCAGTTGTCAAAAGCATGCCCGGAAGGTGTCGACGTTTACTTCGACAATGTCGGTGGCGAAGTACTCGATTTGGCTCTCGTTCGCATTCGCCGCGGTGCGCGTATTGTGGTTTGTGGGGCTGTCTCGCAATACAACAACGTGGCCCGTGGCAGCGGACCCAAAAACTACATGTCTCTGCTCATGAACAGAGCCACGATGGAAGGGTTCGTCATTTTCGATTATGAAAAGCGGTATCCCGAGGCACTGCATGCATTGCGCGGTTGGCTGGCCGCCGGCTGGATCAAGTCTTACGAAGACGTGCTCGAGGGCATTGAGACTTTCCCCACCGCCCTCCAGCGCATGTTCGAGGGTGGAAACACCGGAAAGATGCTCATCAAGCTCCCGGCAACCGCTGGCCTTCCTGCAACTGCGAAGTAGCGGGAGCAACTCATGAACAACCGCCCATGGCTGGCATGGTATCCGCCTCATGTTCCTCACACCATCGAGCCCTTGAAAGAGTACCAGACCCTTGCCGACTTCTTCGGTGCTTTGTTTTATCAGTTTGGCGATCGCATTGCCATTCGTCACGAAAGCAGTGAACTCAGCTATTCAGATCTGGATTCATTGAGCCTGGGAATCGCAGCGTATCTGCAGACGCTGGGACTCGAAGCGGGGGCAAAAGTAGCTGTCGCTCTTCCCAATTCACCCCAGTACGTGATAGCGGCAATCGGTGTGATTCGAGCGGGGATGGTATTGGTCAACGTCAATCCCGCCTACACCGCTCGGGAGTACCTGCTGCAAGTCTCGGACGCTCAAGCTGAGGCGGCCATATTGCTCGAGAGTCAGTTCGATGCAGTGAAGGACGGCCTCACCCAGACGCAGATTGATCATTTGATTCTGTGCAACCTGCGCGTTGCCTTGGAACCCGCACGAGAAAGCCTTCGCGCAGACCGTGCCGGCGCCAAATCAGTCATCGACATGCCTCAAGCGCTCTCCCTGGGGATGTCCGCGACCTATTCAACACCCAAGCTGGACAAGAATGACACCGCGGTTCTGCAATACACCGGCGGGACCACGGGAGTTTCCAAGGGAGCCATGCTCTCTCATGAAGGTCTACTGGCCAACACTGCTCAGAACTCCGCCTGGTTTCAGCCCGCGTTGGCAGACATACCTGTCCCCGTGTTCGCATGTGCATTGCCGCTCTATCACATCGTTTCCTTCATAACACTTCTGGCGAGCATCAAACTGGGGGGAATCATGCTCCTGATTACCGATCCTCGTGATTCGGGAAAGATGCTGGCGAAACTGCGTGAAGCCCCCTTTCACATGCTGCCCGGCATCAACACGCTGTTCAGCAATTTGATGAATGACCCTGAGTTCGACACAGTCGATTGGCAGCATCTGAGGGTTACAACAGCTGGCGGAATGGCCACGCAGCGTCCTATCGCCGCCCGATGGCTCGAAAGAACGGGTTGTGCCGTCAGCGAGGGATACGGACTTTCCGAGACATCCGGGACGGTGAGCTGCAACCCGCCTCACGGCGATATTCGCCAAGGAACCGTCGGGCCGCCAGCACCGTCGACCGAAGTACTGATCCTTGACGAGAAATTCGAGACCCTGCCGCTGGGAGAGATTGGACAAATTGCAGTCCGAGGCCCACAGCTATTCAAAGGCTATTGGCAGCACGACGCAGAAACTGCCCGATTCATGACGAAAGACGGCTTTTTCCTGACAGGCGATCTGGGCCGCATTGATGAACACGGCTATCTGTGCATTTCTGGCCGGGAGAAAGAAATGATGCTCGTGAGCGGCTTCAACGTCTATCCCAGCGAGATCGAAGCCGTGGCCATTGAAATGGACCAGGTGCTTGAGTGCGCGGCTGTCGGCGTTCCGGATGAGCTCACGGGGGAAGCCGTGAAACTGGTTGTGGTGCCTCGCAGTGACGCGCTCACTGAAGAGTCGATAAGACAACACATGACGGCAAACCTCACCGCGTACAAGCGGCCGAAGATCATCGAATTTCGGACAAAGCTCCCTCGGTCGGCCGTCGGCAAATTGCTGCGCGCTTCGCTGGGTGCCGCGCTGTGACGTTGAAGATAGGCGTGCCTGCCGAGACGACAGCCGGCGAAACCCGTGTGGCCGTTACACCCGAAACGGTAAAAAAACTGGTCGCTTCAGGACATACCGTTCGCGTGCAATCGGGGGCCGGCGTTGCAGCCAGCGTCACCGATGCGGCCTACCAGACCGCAGGCGCGGAAATCACCGACCCGGCCGGCGCGTTCTCCGCCGACATGGTGCTCAAGGTGCGCACGCCCAGCGATGCCGAGGCCGCACAGATGAAGTCCGGCGCTGTCGTCATCGGCATGCTCAATCCCTTCGACGCGGCCGGCCTGCAACGCCTGGCCGGCGCGGGCCTGACCGGCTTTGCGCTCGAAGCGGCGCCGCGCACCACCCGTGCCCAGAGCATGGACGTGCTCTCGTCGCAGGCCAATATCGCGGGCTACAAGGCCGTGATGATCGCGGCCGACAAATACCAGCGCTTCTTCCCGATGCTCATGACCGCCGCCGGCACCGTGAAGGCGGCGCGCGTCGTCATCCTCGGCGTTGGCGTGGCCGGCCTGCAGGCGATCGCCACGGCCAAGCGCCTAGGCGCGGTCATCGAAGCCTCCGACGTTCGCCCGAGCGTCAAGGAGCAGATCGAATCGCTCGGCGGCAAGTTCATCGAGGTCTCGTACGACACCGATGAAGAAAAGGAAGCCGCCGTCGGCGTCGGCGGCTATGCCAAGCCGATGCCCCCGAGCTGGCTTGCGCGCCAGCAGGTCGAAGTCGCCAAGCGCGTGGCGCTGGCCGACATCGTCATCAGCACCGCGCTCATTCCCGGCCGCGCCGCGCCGACGCTCATCACCGAGGACATGGTCAAGTCCATGAAGCCCGGCTCGGTGATCGTGGACATCGCAGCCGGCAAGGGCGCCGATGGCGTTGGCGGCAACTGCCCGCTGTCGGAAGCCGACAAGACGGTCGTGAAGCACGGCGTGACCATCGTCGGCGAGACCAACCTCGCGGCGCTCGTGGCGGCCGACGCATCGGCGCTCTATGCGCGCAACGTGCTCGACTTCCTCAAGCTCATCGTCACGAAGGAAGGTGCGCTCAAGATCGACCTGGAAGACGACATCGTCGCCGCCTGCCGCGTCACGCAGGACGGCCAGGTCACGAAGAAATAAGCGAACACGCGAGGAGAAGAAATCATGGATCCCGTTTCCCATACCGTTATCAACCTCATCATCTTCGTGCTGGCCATCTATGTTGGCTACCACGTGGTGTGGACCGTCACGCCCGCGCTGCACACGCCGCTGATGGCCGTGACCAACGCCATCTCGGCCATCGTGGTCGTGGGCGCCATGCTGGCGGCCGCGCTCACCGAAACCACCCTGGGCAAGACCATGGGCGTGCTGGCCGTCGCGCTGGCGGCGGTGAACATCTTCGGCGGCTTCCTGGTCACCCGGCGCATGCTCGAGATGTTCAAGAAGAAGGAAAAGAAGGCCGCGGCACCCAAGGCCGAGTCGGGAGCCGCCCAATGAGCATGAACGTCGTCACGCTGCTGTACCTGGTTGCCAGCGTCTGCTTCATCCAGGCCTTGAAGGGCCTGTCCCATCCGACCACCTCCATCCGCGGCAACCTCTTCGGCATGGTTGGCATGGCCATCGCGGTGGTGACCACCGGCGCGCTGATCTACAACCTGTCCGGCGGCCACCTCATGGGCCTGGGCTGGGTGCTGCTCGGGCTGGTGGCCGGCGGCGGCTACGGCGCCTACCGCGCCAAGACGGTCGAGATGACCAAGATGCCCGAGCTGGTGGCCTTCTTCCACAGCATGATCGGTCTGGCGGCGGTGTTCATCGCGGTGGCGGCGGTGGTCGAACCCGCGGCCATGCTCGAAGGCATCGCCAAGGGCGCACCCATTCCCGCCGGCAACCGGCTCGAGCTGTTCCTGGGCGCGGCCATCGGCGCCATCACCTTCAGCGGCTCGGTGATCGCCTTCGGCAAGCTCTCGGGCACCTACGAGTTCCGCCTGTTCCAGGGCGCGCCGGTGCAGTTCGCGGGCCAGCACATGCTGAACCTCGTGCTCGGCCTGGCGATGATCGGCCTGGGGCTGGTGTTCATGTTCACCGAAAGCTGGCCGGCGTTCTTCGCGATGCTGGCGCTGGCCTTCGTGATGGGCGTGCTCATCATCATCCCGATCGGCGGGGCCGACATGCCGGTGGTGGTGTCGATGCTCAACAGCTACTCGGGCTGGGCGGCCGCGGGCATCGGCTTCAGCCTGAACAACGCGATGCTGATCGTGGCTGGTTCGCTGGTGGGCTCTTCGGGCGCAATCCTGAGCTACATCATGTGCAAGGCCATGAACCGCTCGTTCTTCAACGTGATCCTGGGCGGCTTCGGCGGCGAGGCGGTCAGTGCGGCCGGCGGCGCGAAAGAGCAGCGGCCGGTGAAAACCGGCAGTGCCGACGACGCGGCTTTCGTCCTGGGCAACGCAGAGACGGTGGTCATCGTTCCGGGCTACGGCCTTGCGGTGGCACGCGCGCAGCATGCCGTGAAAGAACTCGCACAGAAGCTCACCGACAAGGGCATCACCGTGAAGTACGCGATCCACCCGGTGGCGGGCCGCATGCCGGGCCACATGAACGTGCTGCTGGCCGAGGCCGAGGTACCCTACGACCAGGTGTTCGAGATGGAGGACATCAACGGCGAATTCGGCCAGGCCGATGTCGCAATCATCCTGGGCGCCAACGACGTGGTGAACCCTGCGGCGCACACCAAGGGCAGCCCGATCTACGGCATGCCGATTCTGGAAGCCTACAAGGCCAAGACGGTGATCGTGAACAAGCGCTCCATGGCGGCGGGCTATGCCGGCCTGGACAACGAACTCTTCTACATGGACAAGACCATGATGGTCTTTGGGGATGCGAAGAAGGTGGTCGAGGAGATGGGCAAGGCTGTTGAGTAAAGGCTTTGCCGATGACGTCCTTCATCCACCCTCCAGCGCCTCCATGCCTGACCATTCCAAAGGCCCATTGATGACCCTCTCCCTCCAAGGCAAGATCGCCGTCGTGACGGGCGCAAGCACCGGTATCGGTTTGGCTATTGCCAAGCGGTTTGCAGCCGAAGGCGCAAACGTCGTTATCACCGGTCGGCGCCAGCAAGAGTTAGACGCCGCGGTGGCCGAAATCGGGAATCAAGCCTCCGCCGTCCGCGCCGACGTCTCCAGCTTGCAGGATCTCGACGCCCTCTTCGATACCGTCAAGCAACACCATGGACGCATCGACGTCTTGGTTGCCAATGCGGGAGGCGGCCGCATGGCTCCGCTTGGCGCGATCACGGAAGAGCTGTTCGACCAGACGTTCAGCACCAACGTGAAGGGGGTGCTCTTCACAGTTCAAAAGGCACTTCCCCTGTTGGCGGATGGCGCGACAGTCATCCTGGTTGGTTCGACCAGTTCGATACATGGCGTACCTGCATTCAGTGTCTACAGCGCCTCCAAGGCGGCAGTTCGGAACTTCGCTCGTAGCTGGATTCTGGATCTCAAAGGTCGCAACATCCGCATCAATGTCCTCAGTCCCGGACCGACGAAGACGCCTGGACTGGTGGGACTGGTGCCGGTCGAACATCAGCAGGGATTGCTCGACGGTTTTGCAGGCCAGATCCCGATGGGCCGGGTTGGAGAACCCGATGAAATCGGCAAGGCCGCAGTCTTCCTGGCCTCGGACGCATCGAGCTTCGTCACCGGCATCGAGCTGTTCGTCGACGGTGGCATTGCGCAGATCTAGAGCGATGAAGCCTACGAACGTCGTATTCACTCGGCGCCTCACCGCCGCACCCCAGTCTCTTCCACTTCCTCCAAGGACCCGACCATGAAGCTCGACAACGCCACCGTCCTCATCACCGGTGCCAACCGCGGCATCGGTCTCGCTTTCGCCCGCGCCGCTCTGGCCCGCGGCGCGCGCAAGGTCTACGCGGCAGCGCGCGACCCGGCCAGCGTCACGTTGGCTGGCGTCGAAGCCATCCGCCTCGACGTCACTCGGCCCGATGACATTGCCGCAGCGGCACGCCATTGCGCCGATGTCACTCTGCTGATCAACAATGCCGGTATTGCGACGCTTGGCGGCTTCCTGGCCGAGGGCAGCGTCGAAGCTGCCCGTGCCCAGTTCGAGACCAATTTTTTTGGACCGCTGCGCATGGCGCTCGCCTTCGCGCCGGGGCTCGCCGACCACGGGGGCGGTGCGATCCTGAACGTCCTGTCGCTCGCGAGTTGGATCACCGCGCCGCGTCTCGCGACCTATGCCGCCACCAAATCGGCGGCCTGGTCGCTGACCAACAGCCTGCGCCACGAGTTGCGCGCCCAGGGGACCCAAGTGCTGGGCTTGCACATGGGGTTCGTCGACACCGACATGGCGCGCGGCAACGATCAGCCGAAGTCCAGCCCCGAGGAGGTGGTGCGCCGCAGCCTCGACGCCCTCGAAGCCGGGGCCGAGGAGGTGCTGGCCGACGAGATCACCCGGCAGATCAAGCAGGGCTTGTCGGCCGAGCCGGGCGTCTACCTTCAGACGACCTAAGGCTGAACTGCCTTCCGGCAAGCCACTGCCCCGCACCTACCGATTGAACGGCAAACACGAGACCATGGACATGACAGAAGCTCAAACCGGCACCAAGCCCATCTCCGGGTCTCATCCGTTCGACCTGGCTGCGCTGCGGGGTTATCTTGAGTCGCGAGTCGACGGCTTCCAGGGGCCAGTCACGGTCGAGCAATTCAAGGGCGGGCAATCGAACCCAACCTACAAGCTCAGCACGCCGGAGCGCTCTTACGTGATGCGCTGCAAGCCCGGCCCGGCAGCGAAGCTGCTGGCCTCGGCGCACGCGATCGATCGTGAATTCACTGTGATGCGGGCGCTGCGCGCGACCGACGTGCCGGTCCCGGACATGTACCTGCTGTGTGAAGATGAATCCGTGATCGGCTGCGCCTTCTACCTGATGGAGTACATGTCCGGCCGCGTGATGTGGGACCAATCGATCCCCGATGCCGACGACACGCGGCGGAGCCGAATCTATGACGAGATGAACCGGGTGATCGCGGCGCTGCACAACGTAGACGTCAAGGCGGCGGGTCTCGAGAACTACGGCAAGCCGGGCAACTATTTCGAGCGCCAGATCGGTCGCTGGACGAAGCAGTACCAGGCTTCGATCACGCAGCCGATCCCCGAGATGGATCGATTGATGGACTGGCTCCCTGCGCACATACCGGCCAGCGCGCGCGACGAGAGCCAGGTGTCGATCGTGCACGGCGATTACCGGCTCGACAATCTGATGTTCCACGCCACCGAGCCACGGGCGATCGCAGTGCTCGACTGGGAGCTCTCGACGATCGGCCATCCGCTGGCCGACTTGAGCTACCAGTGCATGTCGTGGCACATCCAGCCGGGCCCTACCCTCGGCATCCGCGGCCTTGACCACGCCGCTCTGGGCATCCCCGACGAGAAGAGCTATGTGCGCCGCTACTGCAAGCGGACCGGCCGCACCGACCCCGACGCAGTGATGGCCGATTGGAACTTCTATCTCGCCTACAACATGTTCCGGCTCGCCGGCATCCTGCAAGGAATTGCCAAACGTGTGGAGGCCGGGACGGCGTCGAGCGCGCAGGCAAAGCAAGCGAGCGCCGGTGCGCGGCCGCTTGCGCAGATGGGTTGGGCACTTGCGCAATGCGCTTGAACGAACGTGCGTCCACTTCAGCGACACCCTCGGGTCATCGTCGCATGAAGAAGCAATGCAGCCGATGCAGAGTTAGACGGGTCGAGCGCACATGAAGGGTCAGAAGCCGCACTTGGCTGCCGGCCTGCGGCTGATTGTGCAGGGCTTTTCCGCGTGACTTAGAGCCAGCCATGAGCCCGAACAACAGTATTTCCGGCTGACGGTTCAGGCCGCGCGGCTCAGAACTTCTCAGCGACGTGCTTTCCGAGGTCGAGTTCGACTCCGTTAGGCTGCTGCAAGCCGCGCTCAAACAGGCTGCGCACGTGATCTGCGTTCTCCGGACGCCCCGCCGTGCGCCTGAAGGCGGCCATAGCGGCTGCGTAGTCCCCCGCCGGAATTGCGGTGGCCGCATCAACGAACTCCTTCGTGCCGGCGACTCCGGCCTTGCTAAAGCCGGCGATGCGGCGGGCGAAGGTGTCGACGAACTCGTCCAGCTCGCCCTCGGGGAGAATGCGGTTGACGTAGCCATATTCGGCGGCGAGCTTGGCCGGGAAGTCGTCTCCTCCCACCACGATCTCCATCGCGCGACCTCGGCCCACCAACTCGGCCAGTCGCCCCATCGGATTTCCGCCGGGTACGGCGCCGAAGCCGATCTCGGGCTGCCCCAGGATGGCGTTGGGCCCGGCGAAGCGGATGTCCGTGTGCAGGACGAACTCACTTCCTGCCCCACGGACGCGGCCGTTGATGGCCGAGATAGTGAGGGCCGGGACTCTGCTGAGGCGCAAAAGAGTGTCCGGATGGGAGAGGAGCCCGGTGGGGCCCGGCGCCGTCGTGTACACACGCTGGATGTCGGACTTCAGGTCGAAGTGCGCCATGAAGAAGTCGGGATTGGCACTCTGGAACACGACGACGGTCAGATCGGGGTCCTGCTCCATGCGTGTCACCAGATCGCCAAGCTCATCGATGGTGTCCGGATCGATGAGGTTGATCGGCCCGTTCTCGAAGGTCACCTTCCAGTAGGACGGCGATACCGCGCGTACCTGAAATTGGGTTCGGTTGCTCACGGAAATGACTCCTTAATTTTAGATCGGCATCTGTTGAAAATGCTGACTCGGTCAGCCCTGATCCTTGTTCGGATTGACCAGGTACTTCTCTCCGGTCGACGCCTTGCTGTAGGTCGCAATGGCGTCGAGCTGCAGTGCCTCGACCATCGACACCTCCCGCGTGTAGTGGCTTGCGAAGGTTGTCTTGAGTTCGGATGCCACGCGTTGCTTCAGCCGCTCGACCTCGGCCGCGCCGACCTTCTGCAGAAACGGGAATAGCAACCAGCCACCCATGCCCCATGTCATGCCGAAGCCGCGGGTGAATTCCGTCGCCCCTCGGTCGAGGCTGCCGTAGATGTAGACCTGCTTGTGCACGGTCGATCCGTAGCGGTTGTATTCCTTCGCGTTACGGTTCGCGGCAGCTTCCATCGCCATGAGGATCTGGCCGGCCAGCTTGCCACCGCCGATGGCATCGAAGGCCAGCGTCGCGCCGGTTTCGGCCAGCGCATTCGTCAGGTCGGCCATGAAGGTCGGCGACGTGCTGTTGCAGACGTACTTCGCGCCGAGCTCGCGCAGCAGCGTCTCGTGCTCGGGCTTGCGTACGATGTTGACGAGGTCGATCCCGTCTTTCAGGCAGACCTTGTTGAGCATCTGCCCCAGGTTCGACGCCGCCGCGGTGTGGACCAGCGTGGTGTGGCCTTCCCGCTTCATCGTCTCGATCATGCCGAGGGAGGTGACCGGATTGACGAACCATGAGGCGCCCTCGGCGGCTGTCGTGCCCTCGGGCAGTGGCAGGCACTGCCCGACGTTGACTGCGCAGTACTGCGAATACATCGCGCCCCCGATCACGCCCACAGTCTTGCCGAGCAAGGCCTGCGCGGCCGGTGAACGCCCGGCGCCGACCACGACGCCGGCGCCTTCGTAGCCGACCGGCACCGACTCGTTCAGACGGCCCGCCACGGCCGGCAGCATGCGCGGCGGCACGGTGGCGGTGATGACCGGCCGGTCGGCCGTGCCGGAGGCCCTCGCGGTCGACATGTCGGCCATGCCGAATAGCACCATCAGGTCCGACGGATTCATCGGGGCCGCGTCGATGCGCACGAGGACCTCGTCGGCTTTCGGTTCGGGCATCGGCACCTCGGCGAGCGAGAGTTCAAGCTCGCCGCCGGTGCGGACGATGGAGCGGAGTTGCAGCGGCATGTGAGTGTCTTGTGAGTTGGGCGAAGTCGGGTTCATGGAAGCTGAACGCCTCCGATCACCAGGACTCGCGGAAAGGCCTCACTTCGGTGAGGAACGACCAAGCCGAGCGCGGCTGGTGGGTTACGTGCCAGACTTCTTCGGCGATGTCGGACGGCTTGATGAAAAACTCATCCGGCTTGTCCGCCATCCGTGCGCGGGCCCAAGGCACGTCGATGACTGCATCGATCATCATGAAGGACACGTGCACGCCCCGGGGCCCCATCTCCCGGGCGATGGACTCGGCCAGGATGCGCTGCGCCGCCTTGCTCGGCGCGAAGCCCGCAAAAGCGGCCTTGCCACGGACGGCCGAGGTGTTGCCTGTGACCAGCAAGGCGCCGCCCCCAGCTGCTTCCATTCGCGGCGCCGCCCACCGGGCCAGGTGCAGCAGGGCCATGACATTGATCTGGAAATTCTGCTGGAGGACTTGCGGATCAATGTCGAGGAAGTTGCCGAAGGCCCCACCCACGGCGTTGTGGATCACCACCTTGGGGACGCCGGCACGTTGCTCGATGGCGTCGAGGGCGGCCGCTAGCGCCGCAGGGTCGGCCGCATCGCAGGGGACCGCAAAGGCGTTCGGAAGTTCGCTCTCGAGATCGGTCAAGCGCTCGGCCGTGCGCGCGAGCATGGCCACTTGGTAGCCGCCATCGTGGAACCGCCGGACCATTGCCGAGCCAGTGCCCGGCCCTACTCCAGTGATGATGACAAGCGGCCTCATGCAGCCTGCTCCAGGCGAGCTTGCACGAAGTGCAGGCGGTCATTGCCGAAGAACATGTCGTCTCCGACGAACAGGGTCGGCGCGCCAAACACGCCGCGCGATGCCGCCCCGGCGGTTGCCTCGTCCAAGAGGGCCTGCGCGGCCGGCGAGTCCATCCGCGCTTCTAGCGTCTCCGCGTCGAGCCCCGCGGCGCCAAGGAGGGTCGCGACTTCGCCTGCCGTCCCCAGCGGCGCCGGAACCGACCAAAACGCTTTGAAGATCGCGTCCACCGCCGCAGGCATGGCGCCCAATTGCTCGGCCACGAGCGTGGCGCGCAACAGGCGGCCGGCGTCGATTTCCGAGCCATGGGGATGTCGGTTGAGCGGAACCCCATAGTGGGCCGCCCATCGCCCCATATCGGTCATCACGTAGCGCCCTTTGGGTGCGCAGGTGATACTCGTCGGTACGTTCCCCACCGCTTTCATCAGGGCGCCGATCTCGAACGGATGGAAGGCGATCTCGACATCCATCTTCCGGACCTGAGACAGTGCAAGGAAGCTGTAGGGGCTGCGATAGTCGAAGTAGAAGTCAATCGTTTTCATTGGGGGTTCCTTTGATGGTCCGTTGTTGTGAATGTTGTTGATCGTTCGCGGCCGGCTCCGCGCTCGGTTGTGAACTTCGCGAGATAGGGGCCGAACTCGGGCGCAAAGGCCGGATCGTTCGCGAGGCGATCGAAGTGCGCCATGGCCCGCGGAAACCGCTCATCGGCGTCGGCCAGGAACGGCGCCTTGCCGAGCGCAATCAGCGCTTCGCTTCGGCTCAGTTCATTGTGGAAAAGCGCGAGCTCACAGGCGAAGCAGATGTCGGCCAAGCTCACCCCCTCGCCAACAAGCACTTGGCGGGCCGGCTCTAGGGCCCGGTCGATGCCGGTCATGTAGGTCGTGAACGCCTCGTCGGCGCGAGCGTGGACGTCCGCTGCGAGTTCGGAGCCTTGCATGGCAAGGAGGTATATCTGCGCGTCGCGCCCGAACACGAGGCTGACATCCAGAAAGCTGTCGATGCGCGAGGCCTCGAATGGATCGCAGCCGTATAGACCGCTCTGCTCCGCCTGGCGGGCGACTGCGCGCATGATGCTGTTGGACTCGAAGATGCCGACCTGCCCGTCCCCGCTGAAAGCCGCGGGCACCGTTCCGAACGGCTGAGCTGCAAGAAAGGCGTCGGTCTTGTAGAGCTTGCGGCCCTTGAACCCGATGCGGCCCACGCGCTCGGCGGCGGCGCGCTCCTCGGCAGACACTTCGCTCAACGGGCGTGCGTCGAAGTCCCAGAGCCAGTCCACGAGTTCGGCGCCAGCAGCACCCCGCACCTCCAAATCGACGCCGCCGATGCGTGCGGCGATGACCGCCTTCCACACACGAGGATTGGGCAAGTAGGAAAAGATCCGGACCTCGGCCATTGCGAGTCTCCATGGTGCGCCTTCAAGCCGGTGGCGCAGTTGTTCGTCCAGCGGGCCGTGGGGTCTGCGACTGCCGACTCCATCCACTGTTCATGCCCCATTCTGCATGACGCTTATCATCCTGTCTGTCGCATTTGTTCGCCAGAAGATGTTTCAACTGCACTGGTTTACCCGGAGACGGGATGCATCAAGCAGGATGCGCCACCATGGTCCTTGTTGGTCGCGTTGCTGGTGCTGAGCGCGCGCCAAAGGAAACGCTGCACGCCCAAGGCGCGACTCAGGCTTTGTTCTGGGTGCCTGAGAGCGCCCGCACATTGGGCTCGTTAACCGCCACCAACTGCTCGCGCACGCAGCGGAGCAGGTCGTCCGAACGGGCAGGGTCTGTCATCGCCCGCGACAGGGCCAGAGCACCCACCATGGCGCTGACGGCCAACATCGCTCTGGAATCGTCGTCGTCGCCAAGGTGGCGCCGAGCGGCGGCAATATAGTCCTCGATGGAACCGGCCATGATCGACTTGGACTGGTCATCGGCGCGTCCGACATCGGAGATCAAAGCCGAGACTGCGCACCCAGTGCTGCGGGAGTCCCGATGCCTGGTGCTCAAATAGTCGCTGACGAAGCCCGCGAAGCCGAGCGGACGCGCCGATTTCTGCCTCACCGCCGACCGACGTACACCATCAACCAGGGCTCGCCTCAGGGCCTGCGCGAGCAAATCCGCACGAGATGCAAAATGGCCATAGAAGCCGCCATGCGTAAGGTTCACGCTCTTCATGAGCTTGCCCACGCTCACGGACTCGAGTCCACCGTCTCGAATCTGGTCGGCAGCCTCCCTCAGGATCCGCTCTCGACTTTGCGCTTTTTCGGCCTGCGAATGTCCCAAGGCAAATGCCCCCATGCAATCCGACCATCTGGATGACAGTCGACATCCCATTGTAGACATCGGTGATCGGGCGATGCATTTGGCCCTGGCGCATTGCTTGCGCCTCCGCTTCAAGCCACCGAGAGCAGCGCTCGAATCAACTGCTGCGGCATGGACAGGAACGGACTGTGATCCGAGTCCAGTTGCAGCACCTGCGTCTTGTTGGCAGGCGTCGCGGTGTCCGCCTGCGCCACCATCAGGTCCTGGATCGCCGGCGGGATGGTGTTGTCCGCGCCGGTCCGGATATAAGTACGCGGGATGGCTCCCCAGCGCTGCACCGACGTCGCAATTGGCGTGACCATTGCACCGATCGGAATATCGGGCGACAGCAGATTGAGCGCGGCGCGCGCTGTTGCAGTGTCCACTTTCCCGTAAAACAAGTTGATGAGCCCCGCTCGATAGCTTTCGTCCGTGGATGCGGGGTCGAGTCGCAGAGCACCAGTAACCCCAGGATCGCTGCGCAGCAGCGGTGTCAAAAGCGATGGGGGCGCCTGTTCATCAGGGGGGAATGCCACCATCGGCTGGCCGTCCTTGGGCATGAATGCCGCGAGGTAGACCAGGCGCGCAATCTTGCCGGGGCCCAGCAGTTCGGCGGCAGCATGGATTGCACCACCGCCCATGCTGTGACCCACGACGATCGGCGCCGGGAAGCCGGCGGCCAGCAGGGATTCAACGGCATTGGACACGGCCCGAGCGTAGTCGGCCAACGTGATGCCCGCGACCGGTGAGGGCTCAGTTGCCAGTGCCGCCGTGCGGGGTTGAACGTCGAACGCCGCCGGAAATGCCGCATTGAGGCCATGCCCTGGCAAGTCAATCGCCAGCACCGGGTGGCCGGCGGCAGCCAGCAATGGGCTGATCTTGCCCCAGCACCAGGTGCCGTGCCAGGCGCCGTGAACCAGCAGGAATGGGCTTTTTGGCGCAAGCACGCGCGCCGGTTCTGCCTGCGCTCCGGAGCAGCCGGCCAGGGCCGCGCCGGAGGCTGCGAGGGCAGATGAAATGATGGCGCGTCGAGAATGAAGCATCGCGATGTCTCCGTGGAATGGGTTCTGGAGCATCGGTGGTGTGCGGCATTGGCTCTACTGCCTCAGTGCAATTCAGCGGATTGAGTGCAAGCAAATCATCGAATTGGGATTACGCTCTTGTGAGTCGACTACTGCCGGACCATCGTCGTTTCCAGTGAGCTCCATAACACCGTTCCCTCCCATCGAGTTCGATCATGGAGGCACAAGCTTGCAGGGCTTCCGTGTGGCGGACAGCCATGATGTTGACGAGTCGCCTCTGCAAACCGCGCCCTTCTTTGGCGAAATCCGGCTTCAGCGGCTGCGGCGTGACGATGTGTTCCATGGCACGCTCGACTGCGTGCCAATGGGACCGGTGTCATTCAACCGCACACGCTGGGGAGCGCGTGTTTCGCTTCAGCCTCTGTCAGAGGCCTTGCAGGGCTACTACCTGATCAGCCTGCCGACTCGAGGAGCCGCGCAAGTACGCCAGGGCGGCGACTTGCACCAGCTGGTTGCGCACAGTCCGGGCGTGTTCAGTCCAGTTCGCGCATTCTCGATGGAAGTGCACGAGGGATATGACCAGCTGCTGATCCGCGTTGATAGCTCATTGATTGCAGATGCCTGGCAGGGGCTGACCGGCCGGCCGCTGACGGCACCCTTGGTTTTCGACATTTCCCTGCCTGCGCGACCGCCGCTGATCCAGGCGTGGCACGGTATCGTCGCCCTGGCTGGCATCGCGTCGGCGCTCCCGCTTGCCGGCAAGGCGCGGCAATTCGCGCAAGCATCGCTGGCGGACGCTTTGGCCTCGCTTCTGCTGACCCAGCATGCCCACAACCAGCAGTCCGCGCTTCATGCAGATGCAACCTTTTCAGCTTCGTTGCGGGTGGTCAGGCAGGCCGAGGAGCTGATGATGCGGCGGCTGCAAGCCCACGTTTCGGTGAACGAGCTTTGCATCGAATGCGGCGTGTCTCGCCGCACGCTGTTCGCCGCCTTTCAGTCTTGCCACGGTGTAGGTCCGATGACGTGGCTACGAGAAAGGCGGTTCGAAGCGGCTCGGGGCGCGCTGCAAAAGCCGAGCCGCGGCGGAATTCGCGTGGCCGACATCGCTCTCGAGTACGGCTTCACTCATGTTGGCGACTTTGCCGGGGCCTATCGACGGAAATTTGGCGAGGCGCCATCACAGACATTGAGGCGCGGCTGAGACTCCGCATGGAGATTCCGAAGAATGCTCGCTATGTCGGGATGGAAGTACGGCGCATCGACCTTTCACCCGACGTTGTGATCGTCCACGCCATCAGAGCGGTACGAGCCGGACACGCAAACAATGCAGAACGTGAGCACGTGGAGAAGTCATCCTGCCGCCGCTTTGTTCGAACGCCTGAACCTTAAGTTGGCAGAACTGCGGCTCCGTTTGGCATGGCCTAGGGGCGGTTGTGATGCGTGCGCCCGCACGTGAGGCGAATAGCCGCGCCGCTCACCGGGCTACGCGGACCGACATCGCACCTATCCCCTGCACCGAGGCGTTCAGCACATCGCCGGGGGCCACGGGCCCGACGCCGGCCGGGGTCCCCGTCATGATCACGTCCCCTGGATGCAGCGTGTAGATGGCAGACGCATACTCGATCAGTCGCTGGACGTCGAAGATCAGGTCTTCGTGTTCGATGACTGCTTGACCTCACCGTTGACGCGAATGCTGAGCTCGAGATTGTTCGGATCAGGTATCTCGTCTTTGGTCACCATCCAAGGCCCCAGAACGCAGAACGTGTCCGCCGATTTGCGGAAGGTTGGAAATTCGGGTCCACGCACCGTCATGTCGAGCCCGATGCAGTACCCCAGAACATAGTCGAGTGCTACGGCCCGGGACACGCGCTTTGCCGTTCTACCGATGATGACAGCCAGTTCCACCTCGTGGTCGGTACGCCGGTCCGCGAAGGGAATTTGGATCTCCTGGCTGCAGCCGATGAGGGAACTGTTGGCTTTGAGGAACAACCCGAACTTGTCGAGTTCCGTGTACGTCTTGCCGTGGTTGATCTCGGTATCGGCGTTCGCTTCGTCGATGTGATCCTTGTAATTGATGGGTGCGCCGATGATCTTTCCGGGGTTGGCCGCCGGGGACAGCAACTGCACTTGTTCCAGAGGCGTGGGCGCCCCGGTCGCCGCGATCTGCTCGATCCGCTCACGCGCGGCTTGGAAATTCTGGATCAGCCAGTCCGCCGGCGGATAGGTCGGTCGGTTGCGACTGGACACGGAGCAACTCGATGACCACTGGCTCTGGCCTGACGCGATCGCAGCTCACTGGCTGGACGAGCGGACCGCCATCGGTTGCTTTTTCTTGGGAGCATGACAACTCAGAAGCCTGCGCACACGCCGTCTGGAAGATCGGCCGGGTTGCGGTAGTTTATTCTGAGGCTCGTCACTGCGTCTACGCCGACGCGCTTGAGCTGATGGGCTTGCCGCGCCGCGCATTGAACCTCTATTTGTTCGCCTTGCCAACGCTCAGTATCCTTCGAATCTCGTCCGCCACAAGGTCCACGAGCGCATGCGTTGCAGCGCTCAGAGGCTTGCGCCGGTCACTGACGCGGACCACATGGCGCACGATGCGCGGCGACAGAATCGGGCATATGGCCAATGTGCCCTCATTGACCGCGCGCTGCACCACGATGCGCGGCAGGATGGTCGCGAATCGCGTTTCCTCGACGAGCCGCACGATGGTGCTCAGCACGTCGACCTCGAATTTGGGTGCAAGCACAATGCCCTCCTGGCGAGCCGCCGCTTCCAACACGCCGCGCAGCCCGTGACGGCGCGTGGGCAGGATCAGGTCCAGGCCGAGTTCGGCCAGTCGCGCGAGGCGCACGTTGGCAGGCAGGCGCGGGCCGTGTTGCACGCTCGTTACGAGCAGCATGTCTTCCTCGGCGAGCGATTCCGTGGCCAGCGACAGCTTGGCCCGCGGCTCGTTGATGATCGCGACGTCGAGTTGTCCGCTCGTTACCCAATCGATCAGCATGGCACTGTAGCCGACCGATACTGTGACCTCCACATGCGGGTAGGCTTCGTTGAACCGCGACAGCGCGTCGGCCAGCACGCTCTCGGCCACCGAGGAAATGAGCCCCAGCGAGACGTGGCCGGTCACGGCCTCGCTGCGCTGCGCAAGTTGCTCGCGCGCGTTGTCGATGTTGCGCACGATCGGCAGAAACAACCGGTACATCAGGCGTCCGTGCGCGGTGGGCGACATGCCTCGGCGTTTGCGCTCGAACAAGGGCTGCCCCAGTTCTTCCTCCAGCTTCGCGATCTGCATGCTCAGCGTCGGCTGCACGACGTCCAGCCGCTTGGCGGCCTGCGTCATCGAGCCGTCTTCGAACAGCGCAAGGAAGTACTGGATTTGCCTCAGGTCCACGGTGGCCTTCTTGGAAATTGCCCCGCTGACCGGGCTCGCAAGGGAGAGCAATTGTAGAAGGCCGGTGGCACGCTGCGGTGCGGGCTCAGGCCGTGCCGACCTGCTGATAGATGTGCTTGATTTCCTGGAAGTCGATCAGCGCATCGTACCCATGCAGCCGGCCCAGCCCGCTGCGCCGATAGCCGCCCGTCTCGGCTTCTGCGAACAGCTTGTTGTGGTCGTTGATCCAGACCGTGCCGTTGCGCAATGCGCGCGCCACCCGCATGGCGCGCGCGCCGTCGCGCGTCCAGACGCTAGCCGACAAGCCGTACTCCGAGTGGTTGGCGCGGGCGATGGCCTCGCGTTCGTCCTCGAAGCGTTCCAGTACCAGCAGCGGGCCGAAGATTTCCTCTTGCACGAAGAAGGCATGCGTATCACGATGCGCGACGAGGGAAGGGTGGACGAAGTTCACGTCGCGCCGCCCGCGCAGCAGCACCGCATCGGCCGCCTCCAGCGCGTCGTCGATGCGCTGGCTAACTTGTTGGGCGGCGTGCGCGTCGATCAGCGGGCCGATCTGCGCGCCCAGCGTCAGCCCCGGTGCCACGCGCTGCGCAGCCAGTGCTTCGGTCAGCGCCTTTTGCATGGCGCTGTAGTGGTGTGCATGGACGAGCACGCGCCGCGCCGCTGTGCACTGCTGGCCGCTGATGATGGTCGCGGCCGCGGCAATCGCACCGGCCGTCTTCTCGACGTCGGCATCCTCGAACACTAGGCAGGCCGACTTGCCGCCCAACTCCAGGGACAGCTTCTTCATGGTGGGCGCCGCCGCAGCCATGATGCGCTGACCGGTGGCGTTGGAGCCTGTGAAGCTCAACACATCCACCTGCGCGCTCTCGGTCAGGTACTGCGCGACCGCATGACCGTCTTCGCTCACCAGATTGACCACACCGGGCGGCAGACCCTCGCAGGCATGCAGCGTCTCTATCACCCGCGCGGTGATCAACGCCGTCTGCGGCGCCGGCTTGATCACCACAGTACAGCCCGCTGCCAGCGCGGGGGTCAGCGAGCGAATCAGCAGCACCACCGGCGCGTTCCACGGGACGATGATGCCGGCCACGCCGGCGGGTTCTTTCAGCAACGTTGAATACGCACCAGGCTCCACCTCAAACACATGGCCCGGCATGTAGCGCGTCAAGCCTGCGTAGTAGCGGATCTCCGACACTGCACCGGCGATCTCGCCGCGCGACTGCGCCAGCACTTTGCCGTTCTCGCGCGTGAGCAGTACGGCTAGGACTTCGGCTTGAGCTTCCAGGCGATCGGCCCAGCGCAACATCACCATTTGGCGCAGCCGCGGATCGTGCGCCCACTGCGGCTGCTCGAACGCGCGGCGCGCGGCGGCCACGGCGGCTTCGGCGTCACTGCACTGCGATGCGGCGTGGCGCCCGAGCGGTGTGCCATCGGACGGATCGTTGCGCTCGCCCCATGCGCCGCAAGCCGCTGGCTGCCAGTAACCGTCGATGAGGTTGAGAGCGTCTTGTTGGATGGTCATGCTGCGGTGATGTGGTTTTGTTGAATAACGCGCTTCCACAGCGACTTCTGGGTTTCGACGAAGCTGTGGAATTGGGCGGGCGTGCCGCCGTCGGGCACCACGCCCTGCTGGGCGAAGATTTTCCTCACGTCGGCCATTTCGAGGATGCTGTTCATTTCGCGATTGAGCTTGTCGACCACCGGCTTCGGCGTTCCTGCGGGCACCACGATGCCGTGCCAGGACGACACCTCGTAGCCCGCGACGTCGGCCTCCGCTGCAGTGGGAATCTCCGGCATCAGCGGCGAACGCTGCGCGCCGGCAATGGCCAGCGGACGCACCTTGCCGGACTGGATGAACGGCAGCGCATTGGGCAGCAGGTCCATCGCCACCGCCACCTGGCCTCCGGCTAAGTCAGTCAACATCGGCGTGCTGCCCTTGTAGGGAATCTGGTTCATTCGAATACCAGCCAGATTCTCGAACAGCACCATGGCCAAGTGGTTCGATGAACCCGGGCCCGAGGTGCCGTAGTTGATGGCGCCCGGCTTCGCCTTGGCGGCCGCCAGCACGTCGGCCGCGCTGCGATAGGAACTTCCCGCGTGAGCGACCAGCACCATCGGCGATCGCCCCGCCAGGATCACCGGGTCGAAGGCCTTGTCGGTGTCGTAGGGGAGCTTGTAGAGCCACGGGTTGGCCGCAAACGGAAATTGCACAACCAGCAGCGTGTAGCCGTCCGGCAGCGACGTCGCCACGGCCTGCGTGCCGATGGCCGTGCCGGCACCGGGCTTGTTGTCGACCACGGCGGACTGCTTCCACGCGGTAGTGAGGTGCACGCCAACAATGCGCCCCAGCGTGTCGTTGAAGCCGCCCGCGGGGTACGGCACCACGATGCGCAACGGCTTGGCCGGGTAGCTGCCGGCCGCATCGGGCTGCGCCCAGAGCGCGGGGGCGAACGCGCTGCCGAGCAAGGCGGCGGTGGCGCCGCGGCGTGATACCGGCATAGTGTGTCTCCTTCATCGGGGAACTCGCGGGCGCTCGTCGAACGCCCGGCTCTCTCATCGGGCAGTGGCACATCGGGTGCGCCCGCAGTGCATCGGCCGCTCAGTCGGCCAATGCGAGCGCTTCCTGCGCCAAGTCTTTCTCGACGTACTCGCGGAAAAGCTCCGCGGTGTACAGCAGCCGCATCTGCGCACCCACTTCGCAGGCCTTCAGGCAGGCAGCCTGGAGTTCGGGCGTATCGGCATGCTCGACCACGATCTGGTAGCCGCGCTCGCCGTGGATCTCGTCGGACACGATGTGCAGATCGAAAAATTCGACCTCTTCGTCAGTGAACTTGTACTGCTCGCGCAGCGTGGGCGCCTGCTTGCGGTAGATGGACGGGACCTGCGATTCGAGTCCCACGACGATGCCGGCCACTGCGATGATCGGGTTTTCGCGCATCGACATCGAATAGCACCAGCTTTGCAGGCCGCGTGTGGAGGGCAGCATGTTGTCGGGGTCGGTCACGCGAGCACGCGACGAACCGCAGGCTTCGGCAAAGCGGATCAGCAGGTCGGTGTGGCGGTCACCGCCGATCTCCTCCTCATACATGTTCGCCAGCATGAAGTCCTTCACTTCGATCAGGTGCGCTGGCGTGCGCGAGTAGATGAAGCCCAGATAGTCTGCGAACGGACCCACGTAGTGGTAGTGGTTCTCGGCCCAGCGCGCCAGGTGCTTGCGCGAGAGCCGACCCGCGGCCCAGGCCATGCTGAAGGGCGACTTGTTCGCGCTCTTTCCGCGCACCGTTTCCTCCAGCGCGTGGCGGAAGTCTTCTTTGCTCATCAATGCCGTCATGGGTTGTTCCTTCGTTGGTATGAACACGGTCCGCGGCAGCTGCGAGGCGCGCGGCACAAGGCCCCTGGAGGGGATGGCGTGATCCTACGTATGCGCGATGCAAAACTGCAATTCATATCACTTTTATTGATCCCTTGCATTGGCCGTCGTGATGTTGTTTGACGCGGCAGCGGCTTCGCTTGGACATTAGCCACCAAGCATCCGGCCTGGGAGGACCACGGCCGATTCGCCCCTCCACCGCGAACCATGGAACAAGTGCTCATGCCCAAAGTTGTGATCAGGAAAGACGGCCAGTGCTTCGAGGGCGAGGTGCGGCCGAACACCAACCTTGTCGTACGCGCCGGCATCAAGCAATTTCCTTTTCCGCACCTCAACTACGGCTGCGGCATGGGCAAGTGCTCCAAGTGCGTGTGCAAGGTGTTGCACGGCGGAGAACACCTGGCCGCACCCAACTGGAAAGAGCAGAAGCAGCTGGGCGACCAGCTCGACGCTGGCTTCCGGCTTGCCTGCCAGCTCTGGATCCACCACGACATCGAACTGAGCCAGGACGAGACGGCGCTCGCCTGACACCGCCCGCTTTACACACACATGCCAAACGCATATGTCATCCTCACGAACAAGGACGGCCAGTTCCGCACCGAGCTGTGCGACGGCCTTCGTCCCGTCGAGAGCCACGACTACTTCTTCTACGGCCAGCGGCGCGCGCGCTTCGTCATTGCCGAGCTTGAACGGCCAGTGAAAGTCGCGATCGTGGACGAGGGCGACCCGCCCACGCGCAACCTCGTTCCCTCCAAGTTTCTGCCGCGATTCGACACGCTCGAGGCCGCGCGCGAGGAACTCGCGCTGTTGGTCAACTTCGGCCGCCTGGACGTGCGCCTCGTGCATGTCGACGCGCAGGAGGCCGGCCGCCCATGATCAGCGTCACCTTTATCACCAATGCGAACAAGGTGCTGACTGCGCCGGAAAACAGCAACCTGCTGCGCGTGTCGCTGCGCGGGCAAGGCGGCATTCCTTTCAAGTGCGGCGGCGGCGTGTGCGGCACTTGCAAATGTCGCATCGAGAGCGGCCTGGAGCACACCGACGCTGTCAAGCCGAAAGAACGCAAGCACCTTTCGGAAGCGGATTTCGAACAAGGCTTTCGCATGGCGTGCCAGACCTTCGTAAACGGGGACATCAGCGTCTCGTGGTAATTCCCATTCAGGCAGCGGCGCACGTTCGCCGGGCCGACAACATCGAACATCTATCCATGACAGACCCCGACAATTTCCCTGTGCGCGTGCTGGCGCGTACCCCCATCGCCACGGACACGATGGCTTTCTTCCTGGAACGCCCTGCCGGCTTCGACTTCGAGGCGGGCCAGTTCGTCAGCCTCCAGCTGCCGGATTTCGATGCGCCGGAAGACGGCTCGGACGACGGCGAGCGCATGCTGTCGATCGCCAGCGCCCCCCATGATCCGCACCTCATGGTTGCGATGCGCATGCGCGATACGGCATTCAAGCGCCACCTCTCGCAATGCGCCCTCGGTGCCGACGGCGCCTTCGTGAGCCTGAGCCCGGCCATGGGCGATTTCGTGTTGCCCGAAGACCCGCGCCAGCCGCTCGTGATGCTCGCCGGTGGCATCGGCATCACACCGTTCTACAGCATGCTGCGCCACCTGCAACATCAGGCTGTCAGCGGCAAGGCGGTGCCGCCGGTCACACTGCTCTACGGCAACCGCACGCACGCACTCGCCGCCTGGTGCAGCGAGCTCGCGCAGCTGTGCGCCGACCTGCCGCGACTACGCGTTGTGCATGTGATTGCCGAGGATAAACGCGCGCCCCCTTCATCGGGCGGCCAGGACGCACACGTCTGGCGCGACGGCATGATCGATGCCGCGCTCATCCAGCAGGAAGTGCCCGACTGGCAGGCCTGCCGCTACTACATCGTCGGCCCGACCGCCATGGTCGCAGTCATGCAGGACTGTCTCGATGCCTGCGGTGTGCCGCCCGAGCAGGTGGCGATCGAGTTCTTCGCCGGCTACTGATCCCATTTTCTTCAAGCGCTCAGAATTTCTCCCATGCAGGTCACCACGCAGAACATCGCCCTCCCCTCAGGGGCCGGCAGCATCCAGGTGCATCGCCACGGCGACGCCCGCGCGCCCGCCGTGTACATGGCGCACTCCATCCTCTCCAGCAGTGCCATGTGGTCCAAGCAGGCGCAGCTGCTGGCCTCGCGCGGCTGGCATGTGGTGTGCGCAGACACGCGCGGCCATGGCGGCTCGGTGGCCCACGAACCGCCCTCCTCCATGCAGCATCTGGTGGCCGACACTGTCGCGGTGCTCGATGCACTCGGCATCGCGAAGGCGCACTACGTCGGGCTGTCGTTGGGTGGCATGAGTGGCTTCGGCCTGGCGCTTGCGCATCCCGACAGGCTGGCGAGCCTATGCCTGTGCGATGCGCGTGCAGACACACCACCGGAGGCGTCCGCACCCTGGAACGAGCGCATCGCCATCGCCGAGCGCGAAGGCTGCGCGGCGCTCGCGCGGCCCACCCTCGAACGCTGGTTCGGCCGCGACTTTCTCGATGCCCACCCCGACATCGCGCAGCGCCTGCTCCAAGTCGCGGCGTCGACATCGGTGGACGGATTCGTCGGATGCGCGCGCGCCATCCAGGGACTCGACTACCTGGCCCGGGTGTCAGAGATCGCGCTGCCCACAACCCTGATCGTGGGTGCGAACGATGGGGTTCTGCCACAAGCGATGACCGAGATCCATGGGCGCATCTCCGGATCCGTCCTCGTGGTCATCGCGCAGGCGGGACACCTGCCCAACATCGACCAGCCTGAGGCATTCGACGCCGTGCTGATGCGGCACTTTGGCGCGCCCGCATAAAGGCGGAGGCTTCAAGGCCGCGCCGACAGCGCCTCGACGCTTGCCACGCCCGCCCCAGTGAAGGATTGTCATTCACGTATAAGCCACACAATGGATCGGGCCAGACGCGTTGTCTCCGTGCGATTTTCCGGATACATGCTGGCCAGCGCCGCCACCAGCGCCTGCGCGGATCGGCGCGAGATTGACTTCTTGACCGCCGATGCGCCTAGGTCCAGTTGCCGTGGCGGCCGAAAAGCTGCCACTCATTGGCGCGAATGAAGAGGCGAAGCTCAATGCGTCGATCGCAGGACATGGCCGCAGCCATGCGCACGCGCCAGGTTGCAACCCTCACGCGCAGCCAAGCGACACATAGCGCGCCAAGTGATGGTCCTCGTCGCCGAGCATGTGTTCGGTCAGCACCAGGCCCTTGGCTAGGTGTGACAGCGGGAGCTCCCACGTCATGCCGATGCCGCCATGCATCTGGATGCACTCCTCGGCCACACGCGTCCCGACGCGGCCGGTGGTCACCTTGGCGGCCGACAACGCTCGCTCGCGCGTGACGCGGTCGGCCGATTGCAGCGCGTTTGCCGCGTTGATGACGGCTGAACGCGCCTGCTCGATACCCAACCACAGGTCCACCATGCGGTGTTGCAGCGCCTGGTTGCCTCCGATGGATCGTCCGAACTGCTCGCGGGTGCGCAGGTAGTCGAGGGTGAGTTGCTTGGCGGACTCCATCGCACCCAATGCCTGTGCGCTCAGTGCCAGCACGCCGGCGCCCACGGCGCCTTCGATGCTCGAAAAGGCTTGGCCTTCGGTGCCGACCACCGCATCGGCCGGCAGTTGCACGCCGTCCAACGCGATGTCCGCGCCCCGGCCACCATCGGCCAACGGGTAGCCACGCAGCATGATGGCCGAGGTCGCGGCGGGAAGCACGAACAGGCTGATGCCCGCGGAGTCGCCGTCGCGACCTGATGTGCGGGCCGAGACGATGAAAAAGTCGGCCTGCTCCGCATGGCGCACCACGCATTTCAGGCCGTCGAGCTGCCAGCCACCATCGCTCGGCCGCGCACGTGTCGTCACGTGCGAAACCTCGTAGCGGGCCTCGGGATCGGCGTGCGCAAGGACGGCCAGCTTGCGGCCGGCCACAATGTCGCGCCGCATCGCACGCTGCACATCCGTTTTCGCTTCGGCCAGCGCGGCAACGGCCATTAGCGCTGCAAGCATGGGCTCCAGCGCCATCGCGCCGCCCAGCGCTTCGAACACCAGTGCGATGTCAAAACCGCTGCCGCCGAGGCCGCCGTCTGCCTCGCCGAAGAGCGCGCCGAGCGCCCCCAGATCGACGAGATGCCGCCACATTTCCATGCTGTGCCCCTCGCCCGATTGCGCAATGCGCTGGCGCTGTGCGAAATCGTAGTGCCGGGCCAGCATGCGCCGCAGCGCTTCGTCCAGCATGCGCCGGTCGTCTGTGGGTTCGAAGTTCATGCGGCGTCCTTCATAGCCCCAGCACCGTCTTGGCGATGATGTTGCGCTGGATCTCGTTGGAGCCCCCGAAGATCGAGAGCTTGCGGTTGTTCAGGTACTGCGCGGCGGCACTCACCGATTCAGCGGGCGCGCCGGCCAGGGCTTCGGCATCGCCGAGGTGCGGCAGTGCATGCAAGCCGACCGCGCGGCGCACGAGCGCGGCGAGTTCTTGGCGGATCTCGCTGCCGAGCAGCTTTAGGGCCGAGCTTTCTACGCCGGGGCTGCCGCCGTTGACCACAGCGGCCGTCACGCGCAGGTTGGTCGTCTTCAGATTTTCCAGGTCGATTTCCACGCGCGCCATGCGCCCCGCGAACGCCGGGTCGCGGTCCAGCGGCTGGCCGCCGCTCACGACTTTGGCCGCCACGGCCTTCAGTCGCTGCAGCGCCGCCACCGAAAAGCCGATGCCCGCGTTGCGTTCGTGCGTAAGCAGGTATTTGGCGCAGGTCCAGCCATCGTTCTCTTCTCCGACGAGGTTCTGCGCCGGCACTCGCACGTTGGTGAAGAAGACCTCGTTCACCTCGTGTTCGCCGTCTAGGGTAACGATGGGCCGCACCTCGACCCCCGGCGAGCGCATATCGATCAGCAGGAAGCTGATGCCCTGCTGACGCCGTGGGTCCTTGGAAGTCCGCACGAGGCAGAAGATCATGTCGGCGTGCTGCGCGAGCGTGGTCCAGGTTTTCTGGCCGTTGACGATGTAGTGCGGACCCGCTGCATCGTGCCCGCGCACTGCCGACGTCTTTAGCGCCGCCAGGTCGGAGCCCGCGCCCGGTTCCGAGTAGCCCTGGCACCACCAGTCGGAGCCATCAAGGATGCGCGGCAGCCAGTGGCGCTGTTGCGCCTCGGTGCCGTAGCGGATCAGCACCGGCCCGAGCATGAGGAGCCCGAAAGGCACGATACGCGGCGCGTCGGCCAGCGCGCATTCATATTCGAAGATGAAGCGTTGCACCGCATTCCAGCCGGCTCCGCCGTGCTCGCGCGGCCAGTGCCCCGCGAGCCAGCCACGCGATTGCAAGATGGCATGCCACTGCTGCATCTCATCCTTGCGAAGCGTGCGGCCCTCCGCCACCCGCCGGCGCAGCACCGGTGGCAGGCGCTCGGCCAGGAAAGCACAGACTTCCGCGCGAAAGGCCTCGTCTTCGGGTGTGAAGTTCAGGTCCATGCGGGTCTAGCGAAAAATCTCGAACAGGCCGGCCACGCCCATGCCGCCGGAGACGCACATCGTGACCACCGCGTAGCGCGCGCCGCGGCGGCGCCCTTCAATGAGCACGTGTCCAGCAAGGCGCGCACCGGTCACGCCGTAGGGATGGCCGATGGAGATGGCACCGCCGTCGACGTTCAGGCGTTCGTCCGGAATGCCCAGGTGCTGCTGGCAATAGAGCGACTGCGAGGCGAAGGCCTCGTTCAGCTCCCACAGGTCGATGTCGTCGATCGCGAGGCCGTGGCGCGCCAGCAGCTTGGGCACCGCGAACACCGGCCCGATGCCCATTTCGTCGGGTTCGCAGCCCGCCACGGCCAGTCCGCGAAAGGCCCCCAGCGGCGCGAAGCCGGCGCGTTCGGCATCGCGCGCTTCCATCATCACGCAGGCAGCCGCGCCGTCCGACATTTGCGAGGCATTGCCCGCGGTGACGAAGCGCTCGGGCCCATTGACTGGCTGCAGCCGCGCCAGCGCCTCGTAGGTGGTGCCATGCCGATTGCAATTGTCTTCGCCGATTGTCGTCTCGCGGTGCGACACCGCGCCTGTGGCTTTGTCCTGCACGGCCATGGTAGCGGTCACGGCCACGATCTCCTCGCGGTAGCGGCCCGCGCGCTGTGCGGCCTCGGTCTTTTGCTGGCTCTGCGTCGCAAAGCGGTCTTGCGCCTCGCGCGTGATGCCGTAGCGTGCGGCCACGATGTCGGCCGTCTCGATCATCGAGAGGAAGAGTCCGGGTTGCTGCGCGAGCAGCCAAGGATCGGCATCGCCGGGGCCCGGGCCGCGTGGCGCAATGCGCGAGATGCTTTCCACCCCGCCGGCGACGACGACCGACATGCCGTCCACCACGATGTTGCCTGCTGCCATCGCGATGGCCTGCAGCCCAGAGGCGCAATAGCGGTTGATGGTGGCGCCGCCCACGCCCACCGGCAGGCCGGCGCGCAGGGCCGTCTGCCGCGCGACGTTGCGGCCGGTGGTGCCTTCGGGAAAGCCACAACCCAGGATCAGGTCTTCGATGCGTTCGGGGTCGATGCCCGAGCGGTCCACGGCGGCGCGCACCGCGTGCGCGGCGAGCTCGGGGCCGGGCGTGATGTTGAACTCGCCGCGAAAGGACTTCGCCAGTGGCGTGCGGGCGGTGGAAACGATGACGGCTTCGCGCATGGTTCTCTTCTCGTTAACTATTCGAGCGTGATGCCGCCAATGCTGCGGATCAACTGGCCCCAGACCACGCCGTCTTGCTGGACGGTCCTTGCGAAATTCGCCGCCGATGGGTCGCCGATGTCGTAGCCAATCTGCGCAAGCGCGGAACGCATGTCGTCGGTTTTCATCACATCCGCGAAATCCTTCACCAGCGCCGCGACGAGCGGCTTGGGCATGTTCGCAGGTCCGAAGATGCCGATCCACCCAACCAGCGGCCCGAGCGTGGGATAACCGGCTTCGGGGAAGGTCGGGATGGCCGCAAACGATGCCAGGCGGTGTGTGCCGGTGATGGCCAGTCCGCGCAGGCGGCTGCCGGGCTGCAGAAAGGCGGCGGCTGAACCCACGTCGCACACCACCGCACTAAGCTGTCCCCCGATCAGGTCGTTGATGGCCGACGCACAGCCCTTGTAGGGCACATGGACCATGGTGACGCCCGCGCCGTGCTTGAAAGCCTCGCCAATCAGATGGCCGAGCGAACCGTTGCCGTAGGAGCCGTAGCTCATGGTGTTCGGGCTGCTCTTGGCCGCGGCCACGAATTCGGCTACGGTCTTCGCGACGTTGTCGGCATTGACCAGCATTACCAGCGGCGTCACGCCGATCTGCGCAATCGGCGTGAGGTCCCTGGTCGCGTCGTACGGCAGCTTCTTTATCAGGTGCGGGAGCACGGTGATGGTGGAGCCCGCTGCCAGAATAAGCGAGCTCCCGTCGGGCGCGGAGCGCACGATGTTGTCCACGCCGAGCACGCCCGAGGCACCGGGCCGGTTCTCCACAATCACGGACTGGCCGAGCACGGGCGCCATGCGGGTCGCGAGCCGGCGCGCGATGGTGTCGATACCCCCGCCGGGCGGCACGGTGACGATGATGCGCGCGGGCTTGGTCAGCGTGGCGGCACCGGGGGTGCCCAGGGTGGCGGGGGCGCCCTGCGCCCAGGCCACCGCCTGCAACGATATCGCGGCTGCGACGCACAAGGCAGCCCGCAACGCGGCCCGCGTCCAGAGGGTATCGGTCTTCATTTTTTTGTCTCCTGCTGTTGATTCGATGGTTGCGGCTCAGGCGGCGATGGCCTGACGGCCCAGCACCTGGCCGAGCGCGGCGTCATATTCCGCGGCCAGCCTGTCGACCAGGACGGCGGTCGGCACCACCCGGTCGATGATGCCGATGCCCTGGCCGCAGCCCCAGACGTCTTTCCAGGCCTTGGGCTTCATGCGGCCGGAGGCGACATTCATGCTGCCGGGGTCTCCGCCAGCCAGGTTGTCGGGATCGAGTCCGGCCGCGACGATCGAGGGGCGCAGGTAGTTGCCGTGAACGCCGGTGAAAAGGCTGGTGTGCACCACGTCCCGCGCCGCGCTGTCGACGATCATCTGCTTGTAGGCCGCCGCCGCATTGGCCTCCTCGGTGGCGATGAAGGCTGAGCCCATGTAGGCGAAGTCGGCGCCCATCGCGCGCGCTGCCAAGACCGAACGGCCGCTGGCAATGGCGCCCGACAGCACGAGCGGGCCTTCGAACCATTGGCGTATTTCCTGCACCAGCGCAAAGGGCGACTGCGTGCCCGCATGCCCGCCCGCACCCGCCGACACGGCAATCAGTCCGTCGGCGCCCTTCTCGATCGCCTTGCGCGCGAACGCGTTGTCGATGACGTCATGCAGCACTATGCCGCCATAGGCATGGATGGCGTCGTTCACCTCGGGCCGCGCGCCGAGCGAGGTGATGACGATTGGCACCTTGAAGCGGGCGCACACCTCGAGATCGTCCTGCAACCGGTCGTTCGAGCGGTGCACGATCTGATTCACGGCAAAGGGTGCGCTGGGCCGCTCCGGGTGTGCTCGGTCATGCTCCGCCAGCGCATCTGTGATGCGCTGCAGCCAGTTCGCGAGTTCTTCCTGGGGGCGCGCGTTGAGCGCCGGGAACGAGCCGACGATGCCCGCCTTGCATTGCGCGATGACGAGTTCGGGCGTCGAGATGATGAACAGCGGCGAGGCGATCAGCGGCAGCCGAAGCCGCCCCGAAAGGAGTTGTGGAAATGTCATGCGAAGGCTCCTGAAAGGGGTTGGACGGGCATGCCGACGGCGCGCTTTCGCACAAGGTGCACATCGGCCAAAGGATGTTTCAGATCCTGCGGTTCTGCTCGCGCCAGTACGGCTCGCGCAGCAGGCGCTTGAAGATCTTTCCGGTGTCCTCGCGCGGCAGCTGCGCATGAAACTCGATCACGCGCGGTACCTTGAAATTGGCGATGTGCGCGCGCAGGAAGTGCTGGATGCTGGCCGCATCGAGCTGCGCGCCGGGGCGCAGCTGCACCGCCGCGGCCACGCTCTCGCCGAACTCCTCGTCGGGAATGCCGAACACCGCGCAGTCGGCCACCCCCGCCAAGCCCTGCAGCACGGACTCGACCTCGGCCGGGTAGATGTTCACGCCACCCGAGATGATCATGTCGTTGCGCCGGTCGCAGATGTAGAGAAAGCCCTCCTCATCCAGGTACCCCACATCGCCAAGCGCGACCAGGCCGTCGCGCTCCATCGCGTCGCGGGCCGCCTGGTTGTTCACGTAGGTGAAATCGGGCAGCGCCGGCTGGCGCACGTAGATGGCGCCGATCTGCCCCGGGGCCAGCTCGCGGCCCTCGTCATCGACGATGCGCAGCCGCGCCGGGCCGAGCGCCTGGCCGACCGAGCCGGGATGGGCCAGCCAGGTGGGCGAATCGATGAAGGTGACGTAGCCGGTCTCGCTGGCGCCGTAGGCCTCGGTGATGACGGGGCCGAACCAGTCGATCATGCGGCGCTTGACATCGGGTGCACAAGGTGAGCCGGTGGAGGTGACGTGGCGCAGCGTGGCCACGCTGAAGCGCGCGCGCTGCTCATCGCCCAGCGCGAGCAGCCGGCGGTACATGGTGGGCACCAGGTAGGCGTGGGTGACGGCGTGCCGCTCGATCAGTTCGAGCGCGCGCAGCGCGTCGAAAGTGGGCTCCAGGATCAGCGTGGCACCGGCGTCGCAAGCCTGTACCAGGTACATGGTGGAGGCGCTGTGATAGATGGGGGCGCACAACATCGCGGTCACGCCCAGCGCCATGCCCGAGGCGATGCGGCCGATTCGGCGCGACTCCAGCTCCAGCGCATCGCGCTCCTGCGGCGCAAGCGTGAGCCGTCGCACGCCCTTGGGCTTGCCGGTGGTGCCCGATGTGTATTGCACCGATCCGAAGTGCAGGCGCGGGCGCGCTGCCATCGGCGGCACGCCGACGCCGAAGTCGATCCAGCGCATGGCGCGGCCACCGGCGTCGGGCTCCGGGCTTTCTTCGTCGGCCGGCACGGCGACGATGGCCACGCCGGTCGGTACCCCGGCCACAACCTGCGCGAGCAGGTCGTCGTGCACGAAAAGCATCGCAGCGCCGCTATCCTCGAGCATGTAGGCCGCCTCGGGCGGCTTGCAGTGCCAATTAAGCGAGACGAAATAGACACCTGCGCGGCGGCACGCCAGGACCAGCGCCGCGTAAGCCGGGCAGTTGCGCATCATCATGGCCACGGTCTGACCGTGCGCCACGCCAGCCGCCTCCAGGCCGGCGCACAAGCGCTCAACCTCGGCCTCCATCCATTCGGCGGTGAAGGTGCGTCCTGAAAAAACGATCGTCGGATAGCTCACTTCGGTTGTCTCCTCATTGTTCTTGGGTGTCTCAGCGGCTTTGCAGCGCCGCCAGCGCTGCGCCCGCATGGCGCGCGCCGATGGTCATGGCGCGGCGCAAGTACAGGCCGGCGTCGTGCTCCTCGGCAAAGCCGATCGCGCCATGGAACTGCACCACCTCCTTGGTCACGCGCAGCGCCGCGGCGCCGGCACGATGCACGGCGGCCGCGGCAGCCCAGCCTTCCTTACTGGTGCCGGCCGTGCGCGCTGCCTCGTGTACCAGCGCGCGCGTGGCGGTCACGTCGACATGGCAGGCTGCGGCACGGTGCTGCAGCGCCTGGAAGCTGCCGATCGGCACGCCGAACTGGCGGCGCAGACGCAGGTAGTCGAGCGCGAGGGCAAGGGCCGCGTCCATCAGGCCGCAGAGGTAGGCAGCATCGCCGAGCCACGCGAGGTGCCGGCCGTGCCGCCAGGCGGCCTCGCCCGCGCTGCCCGACAGCACCTGCGGCGCATCGTTCCAGATGGCGCGGCCGACGTGCAGATCGGCCAAGCGGCTGCCATCCACGGCGTGGCGCACGGTGAGCGCAACACCAGGTGCGCCGGGGTCCAGCAGCCGCGCACTGAACTCGTGCCCCGAGCCGCAAGCCACCAGCCAGTGCGTGGCTGCGTCGCCGTCGGGTGCCAAATGCGCCGCAAGGGTGACGTCAGCGGACCCGGCGGCATCCACCAGCACGACGTGTGCCGATCCCTCGATCAGCGCCAGCAACGTCGGCACCGCGACCTCGCCCGCCTCGGCCAACACCGCAGCGGCGGCCATGCCCATCGTGAGCGGTGGCGCCAGCAATGCGCGACCGCCTTCTTCGGCGACCACGCACAGCGCCGGCGCGCCCAATTGCAGGCCACCCGCCGATTCGGGGACCGCGATCCCGAGCCAGCCAAGTTGAGCGATTGCGCTCCACGTGGCGGGCTCCCACGCGGGGCCGCCTTCATGCACCCGGCGTGCCCGGGCCGGGCCACCGAACGAGGCAGCGGCGTCCGCTGCGCTCTCGGCAATCATGCGCAGGGGCGCACTGTATTCGGCATTCATGACTTGGCTCCGGCGACCGGCAGGCCGAGCACCCGCGTCGCGATGATGTTGCGCTGCACTTCGCTGCTCCCGCCGTAGATGCCCAGGCGGCGTGCCTGCAGGAACATCTCGGTGGCATCGAGCAGGTCGTCACCCCGGCGAACCGGATCTCGCAACGCGGCGGCGGGTCCCGCCACGCGCTGCACGAGGTCGAGCAGTTGGTGCACGGTGTCCGTGGCCAGCAATTTCAGGTAGGAGCTGTCAGCTGCGATGCCCTGTTCGGCGGCTTCGGCCGCTTCGAGGTAGGCAGCGATGAGCGTCTCGACCTCCACCTCGGCAAGTGCGGCGGCCTCACGCACGCTGGGCGGCAAGCGGTCCGTAGGCGTGGCACGCAGCATCATGCGCAGGCGCTCCCGCGCGCGCAGCGCCTGGGCCGGCGAGCCAATGCGCAACCGCTCCTCGCTCAACACGGCGGTGGCCACCAGCCAGCCCTTGTCGATCTCGCCGACAACGTTGTCCAGCGGCACTGCCACCTCGTCGAAGAACACTTCGGCAAACTCGTCGTCGCCCGCGATGGTGCGGATCGGCCGGCGCCGGATGCCCGGTGTCTTCATGTCGATCAGCACGAAGGTGATGCCATGTTGCGGCTTGCCGGCAGTGGTGGTGCGTACCAGCGCGAACATCCAGTCGGCATGGTGGCCCCAGGTGGTCCATATCTTGTGGCCGTTGATGACGAGCCTGTCTCCGTCCGGGCCGCCGCGCACCTCGGCGCGCGTGCGCAGGCTCGACAGATCCGAGCCCGCCCCCGGCTCGGAATAGCCCTGGCACCAGATGGCGTCGCCTGAAAGAATGGCCGGCAGGTGGCGTTGTTGCTGCGCCGGCGTACCACGCGCGATGAGCAGCGGGCCGATGTGGTTCAGGCCCTGGGTCGGAAAGTCGGGCGTGCCCGCGCGCGCCATTTCTTCCATGAGGATCACCTGCTGCACCGCGCTGGCACCCATGCCCCCATGCGTGCGCGGCCAATGCGGCGCAATCCAGCCGCGCTGCGACAGCGCGCGGTACCAGGGCATGCCCTCGACCGGCAGCGGCCGGAAGGTCCGGTGACGCAGCGCGTCGGGCGCGTGGGTCGCGAGCCAGTCGCGTACCTCGTTGCGGAAGGCCGCGTCCGCGGCCGATTCGGGTCTGAGCATCGTGGCAAATAGCGGCCGCCTCAGAGGCAGCCGATCTCCTGGTAGACGTGTTTGATCTCAAGGAAGTCGTGCATGCCTTCGGCGCCGTGAAGCCGGCCGAATCCGCTTTCCTTGTAGCCACCGACCTCCGCTTCCGCGAAGAGCTTGTTGTGCGCATTGATCCATACAGTGCCGCAGCGGATCTCGCGCGCGATGCGCTGCGCGCGTGCGCTGTCGCGCGACCACACGCTCGCGCCCAACCCGAAGCATGTGGCATTGGCCAGTGCGACGGCGCCACGGTCGTCGTCGAAAACCTCCAAGGTCATCAATGGCGCGAAGTGTTCGTCCTGGACGGCCGGCGTTTGCGGGTCGTCGACTTCCACCAGCGTGGGCGACACGAAGGCACCGTGCCTGGGAAGGCCCCGTACGGCCCCCCCTCGTACCACCACACGGTGGCGCTCGCCCAGTTCGTCGACCAGGCGCAGGATGCGGTCGCGATTCGCAAGATCGATCACTGCCCCCATCGCGTTCTCGGCGAGGTGACCTGGGCCCACACGCAGCGCGCGCATGGCCGACGCCATGGCATCGCGAAAAACCGCATACACACGGCGGTGCACAAGCACCCGGCTGGCGGCAGTGCACTGCTGTCCCGACAGGATGATGCCGGCGGCGAGGATCTCGCGCACCGCGAGGCTCAGGTCGGCGTCCTCGCACACCACGCAGGGGGCCTTGCCACCAAGCTCCAGCGACAGGCGCTTGAGCTGAGGCGCGGCCGCCGCCATGATGGCCTTGCCCACGGCGGTGCTGCCGGTGTAGCTCAGGACGTCGACTACCGGCGAGGCGACGAAAGCCTGCGCCACGGCGCTGCCCGCCTCGTGCACGATATTGATCGTGCCAGTCGGCAGCCCCTCGGTCTCGGCCATGCGCCGCGCCACGCGGTGCATGAAGAGCGCGGCCTGCGGCGCCGCCTTGACAACCACTGTGCAGCCGGCCGCCAGGGCCGGCGCGAGCGACCGCACAAAGAGGATCAGGGGCGCGTTCCACGGCACGATGATCGCCACCACGCCCGCGGCTTCATGCGTGATGAGCGAGCGAACGCCTGGCGCCGGCTCGACCACGCGGCCGGCTGCGCTGCGGGCCATGCCCGCGTAGTAGCGCAACTCCGAAGCAGCGCCTTCGACCTCGCCGGTCGACTCGCGCAGCACCTTGCCGTTTTCCAGCGTCAGCAGCAGCGCCAGCGATGCTGCATCGGCAGCGAGGCGCGCCGCCATGTCCAGCAACACCTGCGCCCGTAGCCTCGGGCTATGGCGCCAGGGGGTGGTCTCGAAGGCGTGGCGCGCCGCGTCAATCGCGGCCTGCGCCTCGGTCACGCCGCCATCCGGCGCCTGGCCTAGCAGCGATGCGTCAGCCGGATTGATCGACGTGAAGGCGTGGCCTGACGGCAGCCACTGGCCGCCGATCCAGTGCGCTGCCTGCGTGTCCCACGGCACCGCGGTGCCGCTCATACCACGCGCGGCGCCAAACGCGCCAGCGCCATCTCGCGCAATTCGGCTTTCATCACCTTGCCCATGCCGTTTCGCGGAAGTGCATCGACAAAGAATACGTATTTGGGCTTCTTGTAGCTGGCAATACGGGATTTCGTGTGCTCCTGCAGCGCCTGTTCGCTCAGCGTGCAGCCCGGGTGGCGCTCAACGAACGCGGTCACCGCCTCGCCGAAGATCTCATCGGGGACGCCCACCACCGCGGCATCGGCCACGTCGGCGTGCTCTATCAGCACCTGCTCGACCTCCTTGGTGTATATGTTGAAGCCGCCGCTGAGCACCATGTCCTTCTTGCGGTCCACGATGTACAGGTAGCCATCGACATCGAAGCGGCCCATGTCGCCGGTGTGGACCCAGCCTTCGATGATGGTCGCAGCGGTGGCGTCGGGGCGCCCGAAATAGCCCTTCATGGTGGTAAAGCGCCCGGCCTCGCCCGAGCGAACCAGGATCTCGCCCACCTCTTCTACCGACACCTGCTGGCCCTTGTCGTCCACCAGCTTGACCTGCACGCCCGGCGTGACGCGCCCCACTGACGCGGGGTGGGTGAACTGCTCCTCGTGGTCGAGCACTGTGACCGAGCCGACCTCGGTCATTGCGAAGAAGGAATGCAGCCGCGCCTGCGGCAGATAGCCGATCATGCGGCGCTTGAGCTCCACCGGAAACGCCTCGCCAGTGACGATGATGTGGCGCAGGCTGGCGCAGCGCGCGGCCTCCTTCTCGAGCACCGGCATCAGCATGCGGGCCACGGTGGGCACCATGCCCGCAGCGCTAACCTGCTCGCGCTCGATGGTCTCGACCGCGGCCTGCGCGTCGAAACGCTCCATCACCACCAGCTTGGCGCCCAGGCACATCGAGTTCATGAGCCGGGCCAAGCCCGTGCGGTGCGCCAGCGGCGTGGTCACCAGGAACACGTCGTGCGCCGTAACGCCCCACTCCACCGCGTTCACGAAGGCGTTGCCAATCACGAAGTTGGCGTGCGTGAGGACCGCGCCCTTGGGCTTGCCGGTCGTGCCCGAGGTGTAGAGGATCATCGCGTCGTCGGGCGACAGCGCGAGCTCCGGCAGGCGCTCGTCGGAGTGGGTTCGAAGCATCTCGAACGACTCCGCGCCGGCCACGTCGCCGCCCACCGCCACGCGGCGGATGCCCACGAACTCGGCCGACAGCGCTGCGATCGCCTCGGCGCTCTCGGCATGAAACACCAGCACGCGGGCCTGGCTGTCCTGTGCAAAATAAACCAACTCGCGCGGGGTGTTGCGGGTGTTGACCGGGATCACCGTGGCGCCGACCGAAAAGGCCGCGTACATGATTTGCACGAATTCGACGCAATTGGGCAGGTACACGACGATGCGGTCGCCCTGGACCACACCGGCGCGCCGCAGCCCAGCGGCCAGAGAGCGCGAGCTCGACAGCAACTCGCCGTAGCTCAGGCGCTGCGCGCCCACGACCACGGCCGGCTTCGCCGGCGTGCGCAGGGCGTGCGCCGCCATGAAGTGTTCGAGACGCATGGTGCTCCTAGGCGAGTTCGAAGGCGGGGTATGGCTGCTCGGGCGTCAGATGGTCCACCGCCAGCTTCACGCGCTTGCCGATCGCCAGATCCGCCGGCGCGCAGTTCAGCACGTTGGCGATGATGCGCACGCCCTCGTCGAGCTCGACCGTTGCGACGCACAGCGGGATGCGGCCTTCGACCCCCGGACCGGGAATGCGCACCACGGTGCAGGCGTAGATGGTGCCGGTGCCTGCGACTTCGCGCCACTCGAGCGTGCGGCGCCCGGTGAAGCCGCTGACCGGCTTCGGGTAGTGCTGGAAACGCTTTGCGACGGTACAGTACTGCAGCACCAGCTTGCCTTGCGCGATGCCGTCCCAGAAGGGCTTGCTGTCAACGTAGACGCCCTGCTTCGGCACGGGTCGGACCGGCGCGGCCGGGGCGGTGGTGGGGGTGGTATCGCTCATGTTTTTCATGCCTCCAGGACCAAGGCCGAACTGGTGCCCCAGTTGCGACCGTAAGGGATCACGCCGATGCCAGTGACCAGCGCGTTACGCGGGTCTGACACCTGGCGGCTGCCGCCTTCGCCGAACATCTGCCGCACGGCTTCGGCCAGGTTGAGACCGCCGCTGGCCAGGCCGGGCTGGCCGGCCGAGATCTGGCCGCCGCCGGTGTTGAGCGGCAGGTCGCCGTTGAAGGACAGGTCGGTGCGCAGCGTGTAGGCCGATCCTTCGCCACGCTCGCAGAAGCCGAAAGCCTCGAACTGCATCATCACGGCAATGGTGAAGTCGTCGTAGGGCTGGAACATGCGCACGTCCTTGGGCGCAAGTTCGGCCTTGCGCAGCACCTCGGGGCCAATCTTGGTGAAGCCGGACAGGGTGATGTCGGCCAGCGGGTCGGCGCCGTTGAAGTTGGTGACCTCGCCGTAGGCCACCGGATAGACCATCTTCTTCAGGCCGAGGCGCTTGGCGTTCTCCTCAGTGGTGACGATGAAGGCGTTGGCGCCGTCGCAGAACATCACGCTGTCGAGCACACGCAGCGGGTCGGAGATGACGCGCGACTTCAGGTACTCCTCCATCGTGAGTTCCTTCTGGAACTTCTTGTAGCCGTTGGAGTTGTGCAAAGCGTGGGCGCGTTGGGTAATCGCGATCTTGCCCAGCGCCTCGGGGTCGAGCCCGTACTGGTGGATGTAGCGGCTCATCAAGAGGCCGAAGGTCGCGGGCGGGCCCTGCACGCCGGGCGGGTCCTGGAACTCGCTGCGGTAGGCACCGTAGTTGGAACGCCAGTCGGAGCTGGGCGCGTCGGACGACATCACGACCGCCAGCTTGCACATGCCGTCGCGTATGGCCGACATGGCGCGCGCCACGCCGCCGGTGGCTGAGCAGCCGCCGATGCCGCCGTAGTTGAGCCAGGTCGGCGTGATGCCCAGCGCCTCGGTCATGTAGACCGCGAAGAAGGGGTTCTGCGCCTCCGACAGCGCAGTGGTCACCGACAGTCCGTCGATCTCGCTCTTGTCGATGCCGGTGCGCTCCAGCAGCTGGTCGAGCGCTTCGCCCGCTAGGTCGTAGGCACTGCGGCCGGTCTTGAAATCGATGGCGGTCTCGGCGTAGCCGCCTATCACGATGTCTCTCTTCTTCATCTCTTACTCTCCTCGGAAATCGGGGGTCCGCTTCTCACGGAAGGCACTCAAGCCCTCCTGGCGATCCTTGGTGAAATACAGCATGAAGGACACGTCGCCTTCGGCGGCCATGCCTTCGGCCAGCGGCAGGTCCATCCCGCGATCGATCACGGCCTTGGTGAACATCACCGACAGCGGTGCGTTGCCGGCGATGGTGCGTGCCAGCTCGCGCGCCTTGTCGATCGCCTTGCCGGCCTCAGTCACGTGGTTGACCAAGCGGTACTCGCGCGCCTCAGCCGCGGTGATGCGCCGGCCGGTCCACATGAGTTCCTTGGCGAGCGCCGGGCCGACGAGGCGCGGCAGCGTTTGCGTGCCGCCGCCGCCAGGCATCAGACCCAGGCGGATCTCCGGCAGGCCGAACTTGGCGTTGGCGCCGGCGACGATCATGTCGCCGACCAGTGCCAGCTCCAGGCCGCCGCCGAGCGCGAAGCCCTCGATGGCGCTGATGATGGGCTTGCTGTAGCCGGGCAGCGAACGGAACAGTTCGTTGACCTTGCGCGAGCGCCGGCGCTTGCGATAGAAGTCGAAGTACTCGTTGTCGCCGATGGTGAATTCGCTGGTGTCGATGCCGGTGCAGAAGGCCTTGTCGCTGCCGCGCAGGATCGCGGCGGCGATCTCGCGGTTCGACTCCGCCTCGCCCAGCGCGTCGAGGATTTCCTCGGCCGTGGTCTCGCGCAACGAGTTCATTTTCTCGGGACGGTGGATGGTGATTTCCAGCCAGCCTTCTACCTGCTCGACGATGATGTCCTGGTAGCTCATCTTGAAGATCCGCTTTCTTACTAGTGGTGTGTTGGGGAGATGGGGGAAGCCAGCGGCGCTTCGCCGCCGATGGCGCGCTCCACCTGGCGGTGCATGTGCGCCATGCATTGCGCGTCCTGGCGCTGTTCGGCGCTGATCGCGAGTTCGAGGCAGACGCGCGCAGGGGCTGCGAGCACGAGGATGCGGTCGGCAATCTCGAGCGCGTCCTCGATGCGGTGGGTGACAAAGACACAGGTCTTGCGCTGCTCGCGCACGATCTCCGCAAAGTCGCGCCGCAGCGTCTGCGAGGTCACATGGTCGAGTTGGCTGAACGATTCGTCCAGCAGCACCAGCGCTGGATCGACGGCCAGGGCGCGCGCGAGCGACACCCGCTGGCGCATGCCCCCCGACAGCTCCGACGGGTATTTGTGCGCCGCGTCGCCCAGCTTCACGCGCTCCAGCCATTCCTGCGCGCGCTGGCGCGCTTCGGCCTTGGGGCGCTTGAGCAGCAGCAGGCCCAGCTCGACGTTCTCGCGCGCAGTGCGCCAAGGCAGCAGGCGATCGGTCTGGAAGCTCACGGAGAGCTTGCCGCGCAAGGCGGTGAAATCGATCGCCGGGTCGACGCCGGCCACCTGCACTGAGCCCTCGTCGGCTGACGACGTACCCATCAGCAGCGACATCACGGTGCTCTTACCAGCCCCGGTCTGCCCCAGCAAGGCCACCGTCTCGGCCTCGCGCACCACCATCGAGAGATGGTCGATGGCGGTGTGGCTGCCGAAGCGCTTGCTCACGTCGCGCAGCTCAATGATGGGAACGGGTGTATTGATGGTCGTTGTCATCAGCGCACCTTCACTTCCTTGCGCCAGCCCAGCAAGTGCGATTCGGCCACGGTGGCCAGCCACTGGATGACGAGGTTGAGCGCCACCAGCAGGACGGTCCAGGCCAGCACCTGGTCAATGCGAAAGGTCGACTGCGCAAAGCTCATGCGAGAGCCGATGCCGAAGGCCGAGGCCACCAGCTCCGCGAAGATCACCATGCGGATCGCGTAGCCGATCACCGACTTGGTGGTCAGGAAGATGTAGGGAACGATGTGCGGCGCGACCAGGTAACGCAGCATCTGCCAGCGCGTCGGGCGGAAGCTCTCCAGCATGTCGACCCAATCGCTCGACAGCGCCCGCACGCCCTCGTAGACGTTCAGCGCATAGAACGGCAGGAGGATCACTGTGAGGATGAAGAAGATCCGCGCCTCCGGGTCCTTGAACCAGAATACGGCCAGCAGCATCCATGACAGCGCAGGGATGCCGGTATCGACCACCACCAGCGCCTTCAGGTACGGCCCCACCCGTTTGGACGTGCCCATCAGCAGCCCGATGGCGACGCCTGCAATCGCAGAGAAAAAGATCGCTACGCACAAACGGCCCAACGTGATGGCCACATGGAGCAAGTCGGTCGTGAGCAGCTGGCCCAGCGCCTTGGCGATGGCCTGCGGCGAGGGCATCACATAGTCGGGCACGTACCAGCTCGCGACTTCCATTGCGGCGCAGATGAGCACCACGACAACGGCCAGCGCCTTGAATTCGCTGCGGTCACGCCCGTTCGCCACCTTGGGCGCCTTTGCCATCGTCGCCGTGGCCACCGGTGCGCGTGGTGGGCCTTCAGGCGCCGCGGCGCCGGCGGGGAGTTCTGCGTGCTTCATGCCGTTCATGCCGCAAAGAAGCCGTTGTCGACCAGCTTCGTGAGCGCGCCGTTGCGCACCAGGAACTCGTTGGCCGAGAGGATGCTGCGGCGCCCCTGCTCGTTCTGCATCGACACGTGCTTGAACTCGAGACGTTTCGAGGCAATGGCCGTTGTCAGCACGTCCGCGGGAATGCCCGAGTTGGCGCCGGCGATGGTCACGGCGTCCTGCGTTCTGGCGTTGATGCCCTCGATGGACTCGGCAAAGGCCTTGTTCAGTCGAGCGACGAGTTGGGGGTCGCGCGCGACGGCCTCCTTGCGAACGGCCACGCCGAAGTACGGCAAGTCGAGGTTGACGCGGCGGCGATACTCCTCGCCCGCGTTGTAGAGCACGCGCATGTCGGGCACGCGCTTGAGTCCCACCGACACATTGGGCTCCCAGGTCAGGCCGGCGTCCGCGCGGTTGGCCATGACCAAGGTGACTGAGGCGGCGGGGTTGTCCACGTTCTGCACTACCGCATAGGTCTCGAGGTCGATGCCCGCGAGTTCCTTGACCACGGCGCGCATCATCCGGTAGGTGCCAGTCGACTGCGGTGCGGCGAGGGTTTTCCCTTTGATGTCCTGGATCGTCGCCGGACCCTTGGCCTGCGTGACGATGTTGATCATGTTGCCCGTAGTCACGGAGCACACGTATTGCATCGGCACGCCTGCGATGTAGCGCGAGGCGAAAGTATCCCAACTGCCGATGCACACGTCGTAGTTGCCGGCGACGAAGTCGTTGTAGTAGGTGGTGACGGCCGTGTACGCCGTGGGTTTTCCCAGCTGCAGGTTGTTCGATTTGTCCAGGCCCTTGGCGACGATGTAGTCGGTCAGCAGCGTGGTGAAGCCAGGCGACAGGTTGGCCCATTTGAGGCCTGTTTGGGCGCTGACGCCGCCCGCGGACGCGAGGCCGACGCCCAGCACCGAGGCTGGTGCCCAAGCCGACGCGGCCTTCAGCAACACCCGGCGCGAAATTGGATAGTTGTTCACTGGTTGTCTCCGTTCTTGATTTGGATGGCGCGTCGCTGGTCTTGCGACCTGCGCTCGGTATCTCTCTTTGTGGCGATGTTAGGAAGCGCGCAGCGTTCCGAATAGCATCGGATGTGGACCGGGCGTTCCAGACGTGGAACGCTAAAGACGCGCAGCGGCGGCGTTGTCAACTAACCTCGCGCCTGCCTCGATGCCGACAGACAACACGCCATGAACGACAAACTCGATCTGAACTCGCTCCAGCTGTTCTATGACGTGGTCAACGCGCAAAGCATCACGCGCGCGGCCCTCGAACTCGGAATGCCTAAGTCCACGATCAGCCGCAAGCTCACGCAACTCGAGCTCAACGTGGGCACGATCCTGCTGAAGAAGGGACAGCGCCGCCTGACGACGACAGAAATCGGCGCGCGGTTCTATGAGCATTGCCGGCGGGTGGTGGACGAGGTGGCCCAAGCGAGCGTCGATACGCTGCAGCTGCAAACGGCCATGCGCGGCGCGCTACGCGTCAGCATTCCCATCGACTTCGGTGTGTCGTGGATCGGCAAGGCCATTGCCGAGTTCGTGCTGGCCTACCCGGAGCTCGAGCTGGAGGTCGATGTGAACAGCCGCGCAGTGAATCCCCGGGAAGACCCCTACGACCTCACGATCCAATTGGGACCGCTCAAGGACACCGAGCTGACCTACCGCCGTCTCGCCACGATCACGCGTGGGGTATACGCGAGCCCGGAGTACCTCAAGCGCCGCGGCGTGCCGCTATCAGTGGACGAACTGCACAGGCACGACTGCATCATCACGACGCAGCAGCGTGCGGACGGCATCTGGACCTTGCGCAATGAGGCCACGCACCGATTTGCGAACATTGAGGGCAAGGTCGTTGTCAACAATATCTCGATTGCGCGGGAGATGGCGATCGGCCACGTAGGGCTGAGCATGCTGCCGAACGTGATGTGTGCGAACGACCTGCGATCGGGGCGGCTGCTGCGAGTACTGAAGGGCTGGGAGAGCCCTTCGATGCATGCCACCGCATTGGTGCTCGGCCGCAAGGGCATGCCCAGCAAGATCCGCGCTTTTCTGGACTTCATGTCCGATCGGCTCAGCTTGGACCAGCAAGAAGCCCGGTGATCCTTGGAGATCGCGTCGCGCAGCCCACAGCCCCCAGTTGAGCTACGCGAAGGACGCCATCTACGACCCGGCAACGGCCTCCCGGGCGAATTCCGTGTACATACGAAAAAGCCGCCCAAGGACGCTTCGCACGCGACCCATAGCGCCCTCCGCGCCGTGCATGCCGAACTGTTGCGCGACGAAGCAGAAGCGTGCCACCGCGCTGATTGAATAGTGATCTCGGAATGCAGCGCACGAGTCTTGCGTCGTTCGTTCTTGGGCCGTCGCACTTCGGCCGTTAATGCCTGCCTCAGCGTCGCCTCAAATGCGCTGAGCTTGTTCAGACACGCGTCGCGCCGGTACTTCGGCTCCTCGAACTAACGGTGCGTAGCCACTTCGCCACCGTGTTGCGCGACAGCCCTGTCATCCTCGCTATCTCGCACTCCGCCAGCTTGTCTCTCACGCAGCGGTCTGATCCTGCCAATCATGACTATGGTGCTCACTTCTCGAACCCCGCCGCTTAGATAAGCAGCGGGGTAGGTTGAACACCTGGCTCGCGTTTACTGCGGCACGCACCGCAAAACTGTCTGATCTTCCGATCGACACCAACAAGGCACATGCGTACGACCGTAACGCCCGGCCTCGTACTCCGTGGAGCAAGTCCTTCGAGACGGGCTCAGGGTTGTCGATCAAAAGCAGCACTCCACCCAGAAGCACGAGCGGAAGCTTCGAGCGAGGCAGTCGGGCTCGCGAGCCAAAAGCGTGCACGGGCCAACTCGAACAGGCTCGTGTCCGAAGCACAACCCTTAAGGCCTGAAATCCCTTCTTGACATCCGAAGCTCACATCGCTTGATCGCATCGTCAGACTCGCCGCCGAAGCCTTGCATGGCAAGGCGCCACACGAGGTCTACTGCGCCTCAACGATGGCTACGGTGATACGCGACACGCAGGTCGGCTCGCCGTCTTCATTCGTCAGATCGATCTGCCAGACGTGCGTCTTGCGCCCAATGTGAATCGGCCGAGCAGTGCCAGTGACCCAGCCATGCGTCACGCCACGCAGGTGGTTGGCATTGATGTCCAATCCCACCGCGAGCAGGCCCTCTCCACAACAAAGCTGCGCCGCGACAGATCCCAGCGTTTCGGCCAGCATCACGGAAACGCCGCCATGCAGCAAGCCAAATGGCTGCCGGGTTCGGGCGTCTACTGGCACACGTCCCCGGATGAAATCGTCGCCGACCTCGAGGAACTCGATGCCGAGATGGCTGGCCGCAGTGTCCTTGTTGCTGGTGGAGATTTCTTCGACGGACATAGCTCTTTTCCAAATGCGCATGGCCCTTATTCTCCCAGTGACCGAAACATGGTAATGCCTGAATCATCCGGGCGCCCAGCGCCTGGCGAAGCAGTTCTCGGCATACGCCCACAGCTGGCCAAAGTTGCTGCCAGTACCAGCAACTTCCGAACCGCACCGTTCGCATCCATGCCGCCTTCAATGAAGACATTGATCCCAGCGAACAACCCGCGACAAATCGGAACCAAGTACATGCGCCCCGCTCAACTGCGTAGCAAATTTTTGCAGGCTCCCCGGTCGCGGCGTCACGTTTTCGGCCATCGTTCGCAACTTCAGCAAAGTACTCCACTTGGATAATTATTAAAGGATGCTTCTCAGATTGGTTGACCTGGGACAAACCCCATATTTATTAATTCTCTTCGCGCTCGGTCGGAATGCTGGGTTTTGATTGCCACCGAGAACTGACCCGGCTAACAGACTAATTTCCGTCCAAGACCGACCCACGCAAAGCCCCATCTACTCATTTTCAAGGCGGCGGATGGTGCTGGCCATCCACCCCTCCATTGCCGCCCGCAACCTGAAGGAATTCGCCGATGCGGCACGCGCCGATCGCGAGCTGGTCGGCATAGGGATCGAGCTTGCTCGGGCTCGCCCGCTCGCGCCAAGCCCAGTCCCGAGGGACCGATTTGCAGACATTTCTAGACGAACGTCATGGGAGTGACCGTGCTGTAAGCTCGAGTAAACCGGTTGATACCTGCGCATGTAAAGTCAGAATGCGAAGCCCAAGTTCAAATGCCTCGGTTGGCTGGGCGGATCGCGCAAGCCGGGACGGCGAAACGGAATGCGAACCCCAGGTCAAACTCTCTTGTTGAAGGCAAAGCTTGCACTCCCGCCTGCGCAGCCGATGAGCTTGTCGCGTCCGCGTCTGCTTGATTTGATGGCCGGATCACTGAAGCAGCCGTTGACGCTTCTCTGCGCTCCAGCAGGATTCGGCAAGACCACATTGCTCTCGACCTGGGTCAACGAAGCCGTGGATCGACCTGCCGTGGCGTGGCTCGGGTTGGACGAGGACGACAGCGACCCGGTGCGCTTCTTCGACTATCTGAGAGCTGCCTTGCAAGGCGCCAGCGTCGACGTGGAATACTCCGCGACGCCCCCCCTCTCCGGGGCAGGCTCGCCGAGCCCGAAGGATCGAATGGCATCGTTGCTGGACGATCTCACCGACCTGGACCATCCAGTGGTACTGGTGCTCGACGACTATCAAGCGATCGACAACCCAGAACTCGATGCGGCGCTGACGTTTCTCGTCGAGCACCTGCCAGAGCATTTGCGTCTGATCGTCGCGACCCGCAAGGATCCGCAGTGGCCGCTTTCCCGATGGCGTACTCGGCAATGGGTTGACGAGGTTGGAATCGACCAGCTTCGATTCACGCCAGACGAAGCAACGGCATTCCTCGTGCGGAGCATGGGGCTGGCACTCGACGCCGATTCGGCTCGGACGCTTGCAGCCCGCACCGAAGGCTGGGTGGCGGGGCTCCAGATCGCCGCGCTCTCGCTACAGCGGCACGTGCAGTTGCAGGGGGCGGCGAATCTGGCACAGGTTGCCGCTGCATTCAGTGGCGAGCACCGGCACGTGATCGACTACCTGGCAGCCGAGGTCATGCGCCAACAACCTCAGATGCTGCAGGACTTCCTGCGGAAAACCTGCATCCTCGATCGCTTCTCTGCCGATCTTTGCGATGCGGTCACCGAGCGCACCGACAGCCGGCACATGCTGGTCCAGGTGGAGCGCGCCAACCTTTTCTTGCGGCGGCTGGATGACCAGGGTCGCTGGTTTCGGTATCACCAGCTCTTGGCGGATTTTCTTCGCGAAGGCCTTGCCGAGTCGGAGAGGATCGAGTTGCATCGTCGAGCCAGCGCGTGGTTCGAATCGCAGGGTATGGGAAAGGACGCGATCAAGCACGCACTCGCGGCTCGCAGCGACGCGGATGCAGTGCGACTCTTTCGCAGTCTCGTGGAGGAGATGCTTGCCCGTGGCGAACTGCCCACGCTGCTGGCATGGCTCGAGATGCTGCCGACGTCCCTTGTGCGTGGGCATCAGGATCTTGCGGGGTATCAGGCGTGGCTTCTGTTCATGAGCGGCCGCACCGTAGAAGCCGAGGAGTACTACGCTTTGACCGGCGCACCGAATGCGGCGGAAAGCTCCCAGGAACACAGGGGCATCCTGTTTGCGCTCCAGGCCTTTCTCGCGATCACGTCGGACAATCCGGCCCGCGCGATCGAGCTGTCGCGCCAGGCGCTGGATCAGTTGGGAAGCAGCACTTCTTTCTTCCGGGTTTGGGCGCTCTTCTACCAGGGGCTGGGTCTGCTTCGCACCGGCCTTCCGAAGCCGGCGACCGAAATGCTGCGGCAGGCTCTCGAGCTGGGATGGTCCTTCGGGCATCGCATGACCGCGCTCGACGCGCTAGCCCATCTTGCACCGTTGATGAGTGCTCAGGGCCAGTTGCGCGAGGCGCAGTTGCTCTGCCGTGCGTCGCTGGAGCGCTGTTCGCCTTCCGACGAAGCGCAGGCACCAATCAGCGGCCTCATCCTGATACCGATGGGCATGCTGGCATATGAACGAAACGAATTGCATGAGGCGGTCGAGCTGCTCGAGGCGGGTGTCGCGCTCTGCAGGCAGCTTGGCAACCTGTACCACACGCTGGCGGGAGAATGTTCCCTTGCCAAGGTCCACCATGCACGCGGTGCGCGCGAGCAGGCGTGGAACGCATTGGCGGCCGCCCAGGGTCTGGCGGATCGCTCGCGCAATCCACGGCGCCAGCGCATGGTGCGCATCGCCATCGCGGACCTCCAGCTTCGTGAGGGAAACGTCGCTGCGGCGAAAGAAACCTTCGAGGAGATTCGCGCCGCTGTCGATTCTTCAGTCGAGGGACAACTCCTGCACGCTCGCTTGCTCCTCGCGAACAACCACGCGCTTGCAGCGCTTCGCATGCTCGGCACGGTCGAGGGGTCATGTCGCAGCCAAGGGCAAACCGGCATGCTCGTCACGGTCCATGTGCTACAGGCGATGGGGCATCGCGCCAACGGCGGCCGAAGCGCAACGCTCGAACATCTCGAGAAGGCCGTGTCCTTGGCCGCTTCGGGCGGCTATGTTCGCCCGTTCCTCGACGGCGATGCCACATTGGCCGGACTGCTGCGCCAAGTGAGCAGCACCGCTCCAGCGTTTGTCACCGGCCTCCTCGAACAGTTCCGTCAACCGGCGGAAGAAGACGTTGTCGAGGCGAACACGGCAGGCCTCACCGGGACCCAGCTCGAGGTGCTACGCCTGGTCAGTCAAGGGCTTGCCAATCAACAGATTGCGACACGGCTCGTGATCACGTTGGGTACGGCCAAGTGGCACGTCAGCCAAATCTTCGAGAAGCTCGGCGTGCGCAATCGCGCCCAGGCGATTGCCAAGGCGCGCCAGTCGAAGCTCCTGTAGGTGTTTACCCGGAACGGGCTTTCCAACCTATCTTTCGGCAGGTGGCGGATAGGCGAGATTTCGCCGCCGGATCACTAAATTCTGCTCTCGCGACGACGGTGGGTCGTTGCAAGAACAGGAGATGCGGATGTCAGAGCCCTTGGCAAGCGAGACGCGCAGCGATGTCGAGTCGCTGCAGTGCGACTTGCTCGTGGTCGGCTCCGGTGCCTCGGGCCTGGCGGCGGCCGTGACGGCCGCGTGGCATGGCCTCAAGGTGGTGGTGGTGGAAAAGGAAGCCGTCTTCGGCGGTGCCACAGCCTGGTCGGGCGGCTGGATGTGGGTTCCTGGCAATCCACTCGCCAAGCGCGCAGGGATCCATGAAGACCCACAGCAGCCGCGAACCTATCTTCAGAATGAACTGGGCGCGCGATATGACGCCGCGCGGATCGATGCGTTCCTGGACAACTGCCCGCGCATGGTCGCCTTTTTCGAGGAACAAACCGCCCTGCAGTTCGTCGATGGGAACGGAATTCCCGACATCCACGGCAAGGTCGCAGGCGCCGGCACACAAGGCCACCAAGTGATTGCCGCGCCCTACGACGGCCGCGAACTCGGTGCGTTGGTGAAGCGCCTGCGCAGGACGCTGCGCGAAACCTCGTTCATGGGCATGCCGATCATGGCGGGCGCCGACCTCGCGGCCTTCCTGAACGTGACACGTTCGCTGAAGTCGCTGCTCCACGTGAGCAGGCGCTTCATCCGGCACCTGGTAGACCTGGCGCTGTATGGACGTGCGATGCAATTGGTCAATGGCGTCGCACTCATCGGCCGGCTGGCAAAGTCCGCCGAGAAACTGGGCGTGACACTCATCGAGTCCACGCCCGCAAAGCGCTTGATCGTGGAGAACCGCGCAGTGCGCGGTGCCATCGTGGCCTCGGCACGAGGCGATATCGAAATTCGCGCGACCAAAGGCGTGGTCCTCGCGGCAGGCGGATTCCCCCATGACGCGAACCGCCGCAAGGCGCTGTTCCCTCGCACATCGACTGGCGAAGAGCATCTCGCGCTGCCACCCACCGCATGCGCTGGTGACGGCATCACCCTCGGCGAATCGGCAGGCGGTTGCCTGGTGACGGATCTCGCGTCACCTGTGGCATGGGCGCCGGTCTCGCGGGTTCGACACGGCGATGGCAGCGTCGGGCACTTCCCGCACATCATCGACCGGGCCAAGCCTGGGCTGATTGGCGTGCTGTCGGACGGCAAACGGTTCGTGAATGAAGCCGACGGCTACTACGACTACACCGCGGCCATGGTTGCGAAGGTGCCTGAAGGTCAGGAAGTGGCGTCGTGGCTGATCTGCGATCACCGCTTCCAGAGACGCTATGGCCTCGGCCATGCACGGCCGTTTCCGATTCCCGTAGGACCTTCCATTCGCAGCGGCTATCTCCAGCGAGCCGACACGCTCGAAGACCTTGCCAAGCTCTGCGGCATCGACGCCGCGGGCCTGACCGAAACGGTCGGGCTCTACAACAAGCACGCGCGACGCGGCGAGGACCCGGAGTTCGGCCGTGGCTCCACGCCCTACAACCGCAAGCAGGGGGACCCGCGAAACGCGGGGCCGAACCCGTGCGTGGCACCGATCGAGCGAGGACCCTTTTATGCCGTGAAAGTGCTGCCCGGCAGTTTCGGAACCTTCGCCGGCCTCAAGACGAATGGCGCGGCCCAGGTGCTCGACCGAAGCGACCGGCCGATCGCCGGCCTGTACGCCGTGGGGACGGACATGGCCAGCGTGATGGGCGGCCACTACCCATCCGGCGGCATCAATCTCGGCCCGGCCATGACCTTCGGATACATCGCGGGCCGCCACGCAGCGGGCTTCGAATTTTCGCAACACAGCATCAGGAACAGCTAGTGACCACGACACATCATCCAGTTCAGACCGCCATCGTCACCGGTGGCGCCCGCGGACTCGGGCTCGGCATCGCCAAGCGATTGGCCTCGGAAGGACGCAGGATCATTCTGTGGGATCTGGATTTCAAGAACTTCACCACATCCCAGGCCGGCTTCGAACCCTTGTTGATGCAGCAGGTCAATGTGGCCGATCTGCCGTCCGTGGCGAAGGCCTTCAACGAAGCCCTTCTGGCGGCCGGGCGCATCGACATCCTGATCAATAACGCGGGCATCAACGGCCCCATCGCCCCGACCTGGGAGTACCCCGTCGACCAGTGGCAGCGCGTGCTCGATATCGACCTGACCGGGGTCTTCAACTGCTGTCGCACGGCAATACCGCACTTGATCGCGAACGGCTACGGCCGCATCGTCAATGTCGCATCGGTCGCGGGCAAAGAGGGTAATCCAAACGGAAGCGCCTATGCCGCAGCCAAGGGTGGCGTGATTGCCTACACGAAATCAATTTCGAAGGAACTCGCGCAATCCGGTGTGCTGGTCAATTGCGTGGCGCCGACGATGGCCAAGACCGACCTGCTCAAGCAGATGACGCCCGAGTTCATCGCATCGATAAAGGCGAAGATTCCGATGCGCCGACTCATGGAGATCGACGAACTCGCGGCGATGGTTGCGTGGATCGCGAGCGCGGATTGCAGCTTCACGACCGGCTTCACCTTCGATCTCACGGGTGGACGAGCAACCTATTGACAGCACAGGTGCCACTCCGAGCGAGCCCGGCTCGCGCCGTCGTCCCAAAGCCCCTATCAGCCATGATCAAAGAAACCCAACTCAACCACGTGTCCCTGGCCAACCTCACGGTAGGCCGCACCACTCAAACCGAACTGATTCGCGCGGCAGCCGGAGCGGGCTTCGGCAAGGTCGGCTTGCTGCTCATGACCGCCACCGCACAGCCGCTGCAGCATGAAGTCATCGGCCGGCCCGACGCGATCCGGGAGATCAAGGCCGCTTCCAAGGACACGGGCGTCGGCGTCTTCGACGTGGAGGCCTTCGTCCTGTCCCCGCAAACCGACATCGAGCGTTTCAGGCCTACTCTGGAGCTCGGGGCCGAATTCGGCGCAACGCACATCTCGTCGATCGGCACGGAGTTCGCCGACAACGCGACCTACTTGTCGAGAGAACAGCGCATCGACCTGTTCGGACGCCTGTGCGACGAGGCTGCCCGGTTTGGGCTCACTGTCGGCGTCGAATTCATGATGTATCGCGACATTCAGTCCTGGCGAGATGCCTTGGCGATGATCGAGGCGGCGGGGCGCGCGAATGCCGGCCTGATCCTCGATGTCCTGCACTTCTTCCGCGCCGGTGCAGCGCCATCCGATCTGCTTCAGATACCGGCGGAAAGAATCGCCTACGCACAGTTGTCCGACTGCGTTGCAGCGCCTTTGCCACCGGAGAAGCTGGCGGCCGAAGCGCGCACCTCGCGGCTGCACCTTGGCGAAGGCGCGATACCGCTGCAACAAATACTCGATCTGCTCCCGGCCGGCCTTCAGTTGGTCATCGAGACACCCGTAGCAACTGAAGCCGGTTTCTCGACGCTGGAGCGAGCCAAGTCGGCTGCCAGGCACACGACGGATTTCCTCCAAGCGTATGCCTGCGCACCGCGTGGGCAGGCCGTACCGCATCCATAAATCAATCCAAGCACTCAACGCACCGGAGACAATGATGGTCATTCGTACACAACCGATTTCAACGCGGTCGATCCTCCGAGGGATCGCAGCCGCACTTGCATGCAGCCTGGCCCTTGCAACAGGCCATGCGCAAGCGCAGATCAGGGATCACAAGGTCAAGCTTGCATTTGTCACGGCCGCTGACACGGGCGCCCTCAACGGTGTCGACAAGTTCGTCGAACTCGTGAAGCAAAAGAGCGGCGGCAAGATCGAGATCAAGGTGTTCCCCAACGGCACACTCGGAGGCGACGTCCAGATGATCTCCTCCTTGCAGGGCGGCACCATCGACATGACCGTGATGGGTACCAATGCGCTCGTCGGCGTCGTCAAGGAATTCGGACTTCTCGATTTTCCGTTTCTGCTCGACAGCGACAAGGAAGCTTCCGCCCTTATCGATGGGCCTGTGGGCAAGCAGATGTTCGACAAGCTCGCCACCAAGGGCTTGGTCGGCATGCCGATCTCGGCCTTCGGGTTCCGGCATCTCCACAACAGCAAGCGGCCCATCAACAAGGCGGATGACGTCCAAGGGCTGAAGCTGCGCGTGATTCAAAGCCCTGTGTACGTCGACCTGATGGGCGCACTGGGCGCCAATCCCGTGGCCATGTCGTTCACGGAGGTTTACAACGCGATGGAGCAGAAGGCCATCGACGGCATGACCAACACCGCGCTGATCGCGTCGAGCATGAAAGCGTACGAAGTGCAGAAGTACATGTCTTTGACAGCGCACATGTACAACTACATCGTTCTGCTCGTCAGCGGAAAGAGCTGGGATCGGTTCAACGCCGACGAGAAGGCGCTGATCATCCAGGCCGCGATGGAGGCGAAGGAGTTCCAGCGAATGAAGATTCCGGAGTACACCTCCCAGGCGTTGGCAGCACTTGCCAAGAACGGCATGACCGTTAACGACGTGCCGCCGGCCGAACGCGCCAGGCTGCGCGAGAAAGCCAAACCCGTCGTCGACAAGTACGCCGGTGTCGTGGGCGAAGCGCTGGTCAAGGAAGCCCATGCCGAACTGGCCAAGATGCGCAAGTGATCGACTGGAGACCCATCGTGAACAGACTCATCGACAGCTTTTGCCGCCTACTTGAAGCAGTGTTGGTCATCTTGCTTGCACTGATGGTGATTCTGGTGTTCGGCAATGTGGTCCTTCGATACGCGCTGAACTCGGGCATTGCCTTGAGCGAAGAAGTTTCGAGGTGGCTGTTCGTCTGGATGGTTTTCCTCGGCGCAGTAGTGGCCCTGAAGGAGCATGGACACCTGGGGACCGACATGCTGGTTTCGCGCCTGCCGCTGGGGGGAAAGAAGATGCTCGCGGTTGTGGCCCACGCGACGATGCTCTATGTCACCTGGCTGCTGTTCTCCGGCAGTTGGACCCAGGTCGTCATCAATCGCGAGGTATTGGCGCCTGTCTCGGGTGCCTCGATGGCGATCTTCTACGGTTCCGGTCTGGTTTTCGCCGGCTGCAGTGCGCTCCTGCTGCTTGTGCAGCTCTGGCTGATCGTTTCAGGCTCCGCCACTGAAGCTGATCTGAGCATGAGCCAGGAAAGCGAAGACATGGCACAGGTTGAAGCATTGCACTTCGGTCAGAACCAGACCTCCAGCAAGCGTTGAGCGCGCGGAGACATACGACATGACGATATTCATCTTCATCGGATCGCTGCTGGGCGTGATGGCGCTGGGCGTACCGATCGCCTATGCCTTGCTGCTCTCTGGCGTGGCCCTCATGTGGCACCTGGACATCTTCGATGCTCAGATCCTCGCCCAGAACGTCATCAATGGCGCCGACTCGTTCCCGCTGCTGGCAGTGCCGTTCTTCATGCTTGCTGGCGAGATCATGAACGTGGGAGGTCTTTCACGGCGCATCGTCAACCTGGCGCTCCAACTCGTCGGTCACCGACGCGGCGGCCTTGGCTACGTGGCCATTGTGGCAGCGTGCATCATGGCAGCGCTGTCGGGCTCGGCCGTGGCAGACACGGCGGCGCTGGCTGCGCTTTTGTTGCCGATGATGGTACGGGCAGGTCATGACAAGGGGCGCGCAGGCGGGCTCATTGCATCCGCCGGCATCATTGCCCCCATCATTCCGCCATCCATCGGCTTTGTGATCTTCGGCGTTGCGGCCAACCTATCGATCTCCAAGCTGTTCTTGGCCGGCATCGTGCCGGGGCTGCTGATGGGATTGAGCATCGCCGTCACGTGGTACCTGGTGGCCAACAAAGAAGACATTGTTCCGCCCCCTAAGGCATCTTGGCCGGAGCGCATTCAAGCGCTGAAGGAGTCCACCTGGGCTCTGGTGCTGCCGGTCATCGTCATCGTGGGCTTGAAGTTCGGTGTCTTCACGCCGACGGAGGCGGCGGTAGTTGCCGCCGTGTATGCGCTGCTGGTGTCTACGCTGGTGTACCGTGAACTTTCGCTGAAGCAGCTGTATGGTGTGTTCGTGAGTGCCGCCAAAACGACGGCGGTGATCATGTTCTTGACCGCAGCCGCAATGGTCTCTGCCTGGCTCATCACCGTCGCCGATATCCCGGGGCAGATGGTGGATCTGCTGAAGCCCTTCATGAACAATCAGACACTGCTGCTGATCGCCATCATGGTGCTGGTCATGATGGTCGGAACGGCAATGGACATGATCCCGACCGTGCTCATTCTCACGCCCGTGCTGATGCCGGTCATCAAGGCCGCGGGCATCGACCCGATCTACTTCGGTGTTCTCTTCATCATGAACAACGCCATTGGCCTGATCACGCCGCCGGTGGGTACGGTGCTGAACGTGGTGGCTGGAGTCGGCCGGATGAAGCTGGACGAAGTCACGAAAGGCGTGCTTCCCTTCATGCTCGCGGAGTTCATCGTGATGTTCGTGCTGGTGTTCTTTCCATGGCTGGTGACAGGTCCTGCAAGGTGGCTGGGCGGCTGACCCGGCGAACACGACAGGCCAGCCACCAACACGCGGCAAACCCTTCGGCATGAACAACAGCCAGTCGCGCGGATCAGACTTCCTTGATCCCAATGCATGAGATGAACCAGCAACTTACCGTCTCCGTTGACTCCCGGAGCTACCGTCGAAGAGAGCATATCGCCCGATTGCGGATAAGGGATTTGCGGTAAGGCGGTCACTACCGCCCTTCTCGGAACCGCAGGTTCAAAGCGCAGGGTATCGAACACGCCCATTGTAGAAGTACGCATCTCTCGAAAGCGAGCGTTAGTCGCGTTCGCTCCCCAAGACGTCCTCCGTCCTGGCCGAAGCTTGCATGGGTGCGTGCGTTCCACCTAGTAGGCCCACAACACCAGCTTCTCAAGAGCCTAGAGCGACGCCCGCAGCACTTTCAATCTGCCGTCTGCGATCCGGTGCACGATCGCGTTCGTGTCTGTTTCGACCTGCTCCCATAGCTCATCGGTAAGGGCACAGTAGCGGTTCAACCAGACGATGCTCTGCATTTAATGTTGCAGCATGAGCCATCGCACCGCAAGCCGTAGAGCCGAGCTGTCTCAAATGCCGTATCCAGCTAGGAATGCGCTCCATAGGGCAGCTTCAATGCTGAATACCGGTTGTCAAAACAGAGTTACGGCCGTTTCCACACCAGTGATCCTTCGTATTCAGCTCAGGCTGCTTCTGCTCCGGCGGGGGGAAGCTGACGCTCTATCGAGGCACGGCGTCGAGGCTCACTGCTGCGGGACAAGGCCTTAAACCCTCGATCCCGCGCAATGAACGCGGCGAGCATGTGCGGAACCAGCGCCACCGCATCGGCCGGCCCATGCAAGCGGCTGTACACCTCGGCATAGGCCTCGAGCTGCGCCTTGAGTTCTACCGGCACTACGATTGTCAGCTTCACGCTCTCCACTCGTGGCAGCGCGCCCAAACTCAAACGACTCGCACCCTTGCTCATTGCAAACTCCCGCGCTTGAAGAACAACGGCTGGTACGGCCGCAGGATGAGGTCCTTGCTCACCATCACCCGCACCGGAAACCCCGGCCGGATCGTCAGCGTCGGCTGAATGCTCGCGTTGCGCTTCGTGATCTCCTGCCCCACCTCGTTCACCGTATCCTGCGCCCCCTCGCGCACGGCGATCACGAGGCGATTGCCGTCCTGATCCGTCTGGTTCTGCGGTGCCGCCAGCTCTGCCCCTATACCGAGCAGCGTCGACAGCGCCGCGCCGGCCAGGATGCGGTCCCAGTGCCAGTCGACGCCGTCCTCCAGCCCGGCGTAGCCGGCTGAGTCGATCCCCGGCAACCGATCCAACGTCACCGACGATGTGTCCGGCAGGATCAACCGCGTCCACACCAGCAGCACGCGGCGCTGCCCGAAGGCCACTTGACTGTCGTAGCGCCCGATCAGCCGCGAGCCCTGCGGGATCAGCAGATGACGCCCCGTGGCCGTGTCGTAGACCGACCCGGTCACGGTGGCGATCACCTGCCCCGGCAGATCGGAGTTGATGCCCGTCACCAGCGCCGCCGGGATGATGGTTCCCGCCATGACCTGGTACGGTGAAGTCGACAGCTGCAGGCTGCCGGGATTGCGCGTGGCCGTGTCACCGGCCTTCGCAAGAAACGCTTCCTTGCGGTCCTGGCGGTTCTGCGCCGCCACGGGGTCGCCCGGCGAATCCACGGCAGGGTTCATCACGCCCAAGGGATTGAACGGCTGCTGGCCCGGCGTCAGTCCAGGCGCATCGGTAGCAGTCGCGGACATGGCGTTCTCGGCAACAGCCCCGCGCTTCGCAGCGGCACCGTCGCCGCTGCGCCGGAAGAACACCGGGGATCGCGCCGCTTCCTCGGCCGCCAGCCGTTCGGCCTGGGCTGGGTCGACACCATTGCCCGCCGCACGCATTTCCATCGGCTGCTGTGCCTTCGCCATGGCCGACCCGAGGTCTCCCGGCAATGGCGGCCCCAGCACCGGTGGCACCGGCTTCGATGCGGGCTGCATCCCGGCATAGTCCTTGGGGAGTTGGTCCAAGCCATCCGCCCTCGCCACGCGGTCCACGTTGTACAGCTCGGCCGCCGGGTTGCGCTCGCGTTTCTGCGACTGCAGCGACCACATCGTGCCGCCGAACACGGCCGCGGCCAGGGTGCCGGCGCCGACCGCCAGCATGCGACGGTTGAGCCGCACGACCGACCGGGGCTGCGCGCGCAGGGCCACGGTCTCCGGCGCGACCTTGGACGCGACCTGGGCCGATGGCGGTGGCTGGATTTCCTCCGGACTCATGACCCATCGCTCCGCGCCCCCGAGGCACCACCATCCGTGCGCTCGATGCGCACGACCTCGGCCTTGCCGCCCTGGAAGCCGCCCAGCCGCAGCTCCGCCGCGCCGAAGAGGCGGTCCACCACGTAGTACGGCGAGCGGAAGCGGTAGTTCACGAGCTGCCCGTCGCCCTGCGGCCCGATCACGAACAGCGGCGGCAGCTCGCCCTGCGCGATGCCGCCCGGGAACTGGATGTAGACCTTCTGCCCGTCGTCGAAGGCGCGCAGCGGCTTCCAGGACGGCGCATCGCCGCTGATCGCGTAGCGGAACCGGATCTGTTCCACCGACAGGCCCGAATCTACAGGCGCCGCGGCCTGCGCCTCCCGCGCCTGTTTCTGCAGCGCCAGCATTCGGTCCTTCGGATACTCCCAGGACACCGACGCCATCCAGGCCCGCGGCGTCGAGGACAGCTCCAGCAGATAGGTGCGCCGGTTCGTCGTGATGACCAGGTTCGTCTTCAGCCCCACGCGCGTGGGCTTCACGAGCACGTGGACCCGCTGGTTCGCACCGCTGCCGCTGACCGTGTCGCCCACGATCCAGCGCACCGTATCGCCGGCCGAGACCGCCACCAGCTCCTCGCCCGCCTGCAGCGCGATCACCGTGACGCGGCCCGGGCTGGTGTAGACCTGATACAGCGCGCCGTCGGCATACGGCCAGACCTGGATCGCATTGACGTAGCCCTCGCGCGTCGGTGCGACGCGGGCCTCCTCATTGGCACGCGAGACCCGTACTTTCTCGTCGAGGGGCTCAGGCGGCGACTTGGCTTCCTGCGCGCTCGGCAGTGCCTTCATCTGCCCAGGCAGCGGAAGAAGCTTTGGTACCTCCACCACCTCGACGGGCGGGGCCGGTTCCGACACCGGCTGCGCGGCGGCGGCCACCGGCTCGTCCAGCGGGATCGCCGGCGGCAGCTTGCCCTGCGTGGCACAGCCCGCGGCGACCGCCACTACGCTCAGCAGGATCGGCGCAGATACGCCTCTACGGAAATCCGTCTTCATGGCTTGGTTCCTTTCACTGTGTCCGTCGCATCGAGTTCGCGGCTCCAGGACAAGCCGTTGATGTAGATGCCCAGCGGGTTCCTGCGCAGCCGCTCCTCGGTGCGCGGTGCCTGCAGCACGATCGCGAGCACCGCGGTCCAGCGCTCCAGCCCGGCCGCTTCGCCGTTGACGTAGCGCCGCTCGGTCCAGCGCACCTGGAACGACGAATCGCTCGCGCGCACCACGCTGTTGATCTGCACCGCCACCGAGCTCTCCCCGATGCGCGAGAACGGATCGTTGGCACGCGCGTAATCGTTCAGCGTCGCGGCGCCGCGGTCTGTCGTGTACTCGTAGGCCTCGAGCCAGTTCTGCCGCACCACGATCGGGTCGATCGACAGCGAGCGCACGTCTGTGATGAAGCGCGCCAGGTGGTGCGCGATCTGCGCGTCGCTGGGCTTGTAGGGCGTGGCCGCGTCGCCGACTGCGCGCACCTGGCCGGCGCTGTCCACCTCGACGACATAAGGCGTCACGATGGATTGCGCCGAGCGCCAGACCAGTCCGCCGGCCATCAGCAACGCCAGCGAGAGACAGCCGAAGGCCATCAGGCGCCAGTTCCTCGCCTGCACGCGCGCGCTGCCGATGCGCCGGTCCCAGACCTGCGCCGCAGCTTGATACGGGGTGACGGGCTCGGGCGTGTCCGAGTACCGCACCTGGGGTCGCTTGAATCGCATGGATGGTTCTCCTCAAGAAGCCGGATCAGGCGTTGGACTCGTCGCGCAGGCTCGGCCCGGTGCCGCTGCCGCCGTGGTCGCCCGAGCGCAGGACATGCGCCGTCGTCGAGGCCGCATGGCTCAGCTGCTGCTTGTGGCGCATCTGCTTGGCCCATGCGGGCTCGGGGGACGGTGCGCCGGCCTCGGCCGCACCGGTGGATGCAACACTGGCCGTGGCGGCAGGCTCAGCGGCATCGGCCACGAAGCTCGCCACGCGGTCCTTGACCGCCTTGGCGCCGGACACGACGCGCTGGCCGACAGCGCCGGCACCGGTTTTCGCGAGATGGGCGAGGCCGGCACCGGCCGCGCGCACACCACCACCACCGCCGCCGGATGCCGCGGCGCCGTCCTGATAGGCCGACTTCGCACCGCTCGCCAGGCCGCTGGCCGAGCGCGCGGCCGCAGCGCCGCCGCCGATGGCTGCACGCGCTGCGCCGGGCGCCATGCGCGTCCCCGCGGCCACGGCGGAACCCGCGCTTGCCACGGCCGCGCCGCCGGCAACGGCCAGGCCCGCCGCACCAAGGGCCGTGCCCGCCGCCGCGCCCGCCCCGAGCTGCGGCGCGCCCGACACCATCCCCGTCGCGATCCCCGGCCCGAAGATCCCCAGGCCCAGCATCGCAAGCGCCGCCAGCATGACGGTCAGCGCATGGTCGATGGATGGCTCGGCCCCGGGCGGCGTGCGGAACTCCGCGAAGAGGCCGGTCCCGATCCCCACGATCACGGCCAGCACCAGCACCTTGATGCCCGAGGACACCACGTTGCCCAGCACCTTCTCGGCCAGGAACGCGGTCTTGTTCCACAGTGCGAAGGGCACGAGCACGAAGCCCGCCAGCGTCGTCAGCTTGAACTCGATCAGGGTGACGAAGAGCTGCACCGCGAGCACGAAGAAGCTCACGATCAGCACCAGCCAGGCCAGGAACAGCACCGCGATGGTGTCCAGGTGGGCGAAAGTCTCGGGGAAGCCCGTCATCTCGCTGATCTGTTCCATGATCGGCCGGCCCGCCTCGATGCCGACCTGCGCAAGCCGGCCGGGCTGCAGGAACTGCGCCTGCGTCAGGCCGGAGCCCGACGCCACCAAGCCGAGCCCCGCGAACGACCGGAACAGGACCCCGGCCAGCTGGTTGAAGTGGCCGATGATGAAAGCGAACGCCCCCACATAGAGCACCTTGCGGATCAGCCGCGCGATCACGTCGTCGCCCTGCCCCGTCGCCTGGCTCATGGCCCAGAACAGCCCGGCCAGCGTCATGTCGATCACGACCAGCGTGGCCGTCAGGAACGCCACCTCGCCGTGCAGTAGCCCGAACCCCGAGTCGATGTAGCGCGAGAAAACGTCGAGAAAGCGATCGATGACCGCGACATCTTTCATCGCGTCAGTCCTTGGCGTCCGAGCTGGCCGGCGGCGAAGCCGGTGCCGCCCGTGGCGGGACCGGGTCGTTCGCGTACGGCGACTGCGCCCCGCTCATGAATCGCTGGCGCGTGGCCTCGGCCACCGCATGGCACTGCGCGTCGCCCATGCCGGCATGGTCGGCCTTGCACTGCGCGCGCAGATCCTTCAGCCGTTCGGGATTCGCGACCAGGGATTCAACGGACTCGATCGCGGGCCGGGAAGGCTCGGACTTGCCGCAGCCGGCGAGCACGAGGACGCCAACGGCCGGGATGATGAAAGGCAGGTTCTTCATGGACGTCTCCCCTCAGCTGCCATAGAAATTCACGCTGTAGGGCGTGTACGGCGTGCCGCTGCCCATGAAGCGCCGGCGCACCTCGCGCGCACGCTCCTGCACCGCGACCTGCCGCGCCTGTTCCAGCGCCGCGGCGCGGTCCTGCGTGATCTGCAGCTGCTGCGCCTGGATCGCCTGGCGTGACTGCAGTGCCAGCAGCTGGTTCGTCGCCTGCATCGCCTGCAAGGCGCCCGTGGCCGACTGGCTGCGGTTCACGAGATCGGTCAGCGCCCGTTCGTCTGAGGCGAAGTTCTGCATCGCCTGCGACTGCACCTGCGTCGCGGTGCGCAGGGCTTCGAGCGAGTTGCGCCAGCGCTGGCGCGCATCGCCGGCCATCTGCGCACCGGAGATCGCCGCTGAAAAAGACTCGGGATAGAGCCGCTTGAACTCGTCCTCCATGCGTGAGACGTTGAAGGCGAGCCCCTGCGCCTGCTGGATCAGCTGATTGGTCGCCGACAGCGTCGACTTGAGCTCGGACAGCGCATTGAAGTCCAGGCCCTGCAGGTTCCTCGCCTGGTTGCGCAGCATCTGCGCCTCGTTCTGCAGCTGCTCGACCTGGTTGTTGATCTGCTCCAGCGCGCGGGCCGCCGTCAGCATGTTCTGGATGAAGTTGGACGCATCGAACACGGTGTCGCCGACGCCGAAGATGGCATGCGCCGGCGGGGCGACGCCGAAAGCGATCGCACTGACCGCGACCAGCGCGGCGATCCGGGGCTTGAAGGAAGACGGGAGGTTCATGGCATTGGCTCCTGCGGGGTTGAGGAAAGAGATGGGGATGCAGATGGAAACGAAGCAATGAGGTCGGCCGCCCAGCCGAGACCGGAATGGCGCAGCCAGGCGGCCGCGAAGACCGAAGGCATGCGCGCGAACGGCGACGCCTCGACCGAGGCCTGCACGCGGTCGATCTCACGCTGATCCTCGGGCGAGGCCGCGCCGGCAAACGCCAGCGCGACCGGCCCGAGCCCGAGCTCGAAAACCCGGTTGCCCAGGCGCGACTGGTAGTAGTAGTCGCGCTTGGGCTGCGCCGTGGCGACGATCTCGATCTGCCGGCGGTTGAGCCCGAAACCCTCGTAGATCACGCGGATCTGCGGCTCGGTCGCCTGTGGGTTCGGCAGGAAGATCCGGCTCGCGCAGCTCTCCACGATCGTCGGCGCGATGCTGGAGTTCTGGATGTCCGCGAGCGACTGCGTCGCGAAGATCACCGAGACGTTCTTCTTGCGCAGCGTCTTGAGCCACTGGCGGATGCGAGCGGCGAACACCGGGTCGTCCAGGAACAGCCAGGCTTCGTCGAGGATCAGCAGCGTCGGCGCACCGTCGAAACGCTCGTCGAAGCGCGCGAACAGGTAGCCCAGCACGGCCAGCACGGCCGCCTTGCTGTGCATCAGCTCCTCCATCTCGAAACACTGGATGGAGGACGCCCCCAGCCGGTCCCGGTCCGCGTCCAGCAGCCGCCCGTGCGCACCACCGAGCACGTAGGGCGCGAGCGCCTGGCGCAGGGCATTCGACTGCAGCAGCACCGCCAAGCCCGTCATCGTGCGCTGCTCGGGCGGCGCGGTGGCGAGGCTGGTCAGCGCCGACCACACCATCTCCCGCTCGGCCGGTCCGACCTCGAGGCCCTCCTGCCGAAGCCGTCCCTCCACCCACTCCGCCGCCCAGGTGCGGTAGCCGTCCTGGTCGATGCGCGCGAGCGGCTGGAAGGCAATCTCGCCATCCGAACCGAGGTCGTAGTGCTCGCCGCCCAGCCCCAGGATTGTGGCGCGCAGCGAGCGCCCCATGTCGAAGGCCAAGAGGCGCGAGCCGGGATAGCGGCGGAACTGCAGCGCAAGCGTGGCGAGCAGCACCGACTTGCCCATGCCGGTCGGCCCGACCACCAGCGTGTGCCCGACGTCGCCGATGTGCGTGACCAGCCGGAACGGCGTCGCGCCGTCGGTGCGCGTGACGATCAGCGGCGGGCCCTCGAGATGCGCATTGCGCTCGGGCCCGGCCCACACGGCCGACACCGGCATCATGTGCGCGAGGTTCAAGGTCGAGACGATCGGCTGACGCACGTTCGCATAGGCATGGCCCGGGATCGACGACAGCCAGGCCTCGACCGCATTGAGGGTCTCGGGGATCGTGACGAAGCCCCGGCCCTGGATGGCCCGCTCCACCGCGCGCAGCTTCTCGTCGGCAACGGTGGCGTCGGCATCGAGCACGGTCACGGTGGCCGTCACATAGCCGAACGCCACCTGGTCGCTGCCGAGTTCCTGCAGCGCCGCGTCGGCATCGGCCGCCTTGTTCGAGGCGTCCGAGTCGACCAGCGCGCTCTCCTGCTGGAAGATGGTCTCGCGCAGCAGCGCCACGATGTTCTTGCGCTTGGCGAACCACTGGCGGCGCAGGCGCACGAGCTCCTTCTCCGCCTCGGCCTTGTCCAGGCAAAGAAAACGCGTACTCCAGCGGTAGGCGAAGCCGAGGCGGTTCAGGTCGTCGAGCAGCCCAGGCCAGGTCGCGGTTGGAAATCCGCGCACCGAGAGCACACGAAGATGCAATCTTCCGAGCATCGGCGCGAGCCCGCCCGTCAGCGGCTCGTCGGCCAGCAGCGCATCGAGGTGCATCGGGACCTCGGGCACCGCGACCGCATGCCGGCGCGTGGACACGCAGCCGTGCAGGTGGGCCAAGGTCTGCGCATCGTCAAGCCAATCGATCTCGGGCATCACGCCTTCGAGCAGGCCAAGGAAGCGCTCGGTCTCGTCAATGAAAGCTTCCAACCGGGCCTTCCAGTTCGACCCGTTCGACCCACCCGATCCGCCCTTCCCATCCTTGCTCTCACCTCCGGCGTTCTCGTAGAGCAGCCCCGCGGCGCGCGCCTTCGATTCCTCGGACGGCAGGTACAACAAGGTCAGGTGGTAGCGGCTCTCGAAATGACTCGCGTCCTCCTTGAACGCGGCGCGGCGTTCCTCGTCGACCAGCCAGGACAGCGCCTCGGGGAACGACGACTCGGGATAGCCGGCCGCCTCGCGCCGCTCGGCTTCCACGAACAGCGCCCAGCCCGAGCCGAGCCGGCGCAGCGCGTTGTTCAGCCGCGCCGAAGTGGCGACCAGTTCCCCCTGCGTGGCGCTGTCCAGGTCCGGCCCGCGGAATCGCGCGGTGCGCTGGAACGACCCGTCCTTGTTGAGCACGACCCCGGGGGCGACCAGCCCGGCCCAGGGCAGCCAGTCGGCCAGCAGCGCCGGGCGCTTGCGGTATTCGGCGAGGTTCAGCATGGCATTTCCCTGCTCGCCTCAGACATCGAGCAGCGGCCGCTGCTTGATGTGCCGCGCGAAGACCTGCATGAACTGCGGGTCCAGGCGTGCGCCCCAGACGGCCAGCGCGTGGCCGACGATCCAGAGCGCGACGCCGGGCAGCCAGAGCTGCAGCCCGAGCCCGACCGCGGCGGCCAGCGTGCCGTTGGCGATCGCCACGGTGCGCGGCGCGCCGCCCAGCAGGATCGGCTCGGTGAGCGACCTGTGCAGCGGGATCTCGAAACCGGGCGCAACACCCGCCGAGAAAGCAGTCGACTCGCTCATGCCAGCACCGCTCCGCCCGAGAAGCTGAAGAAGGTCAGGAAGAAGCTGGACGCGGCAAACGCGATCGACAGGCCGAACACGATCTGGATCAGTCGGCGGAAGCCCCCCGAGGTGTCGCCGAAGGCCAGCGTCAGGCCGGTCACGATGATGATGATCACCGCGACGATCTTGGCCACCGGCCCCTGGATCGAGTCGAGGATCGACTGCAGCGGTGCTTCCCAGGGCATGTTGGAACCGGCCGCACGCGCAGGCAGCGCGACGGCCAGCAAGAGCATTGCCGCTGCGGCCGCGTACAGCAGCGGCTTTGCGGAACTGCGTGAAATCGTCATGACGGTTCTCCAGAAGACGACGGGGTTGAAGGGGCAGGACGAGATGAAGAGAGCAACGGAAATCCAGGCACCGTCGAGGTATCGAGCTGGTAGCCCTCGCCGTCGTGGCCGACGACGCGCGCGATCTCGCGCACCCGCCGGGCGCGGCCGCGCCCGGCGATGAAGACAATGACGTGAACCGCCTCGGCGATCAGGGCGCGCGGCACGGTTACGGAGACTTCCTGCACCAGCTGCTCCAGCCGCGTGAGCGCGCCCAGCGCGGAACCGGCATGCACGGTGGCGATGCCGCCCGGATGGCCGGTGCCCCAGGCCTTGAGCAGGTCCAGCGCCTCGGCGCCGCGCACTTCGCCGACGACGATGCGGTCGGGCCGCAGCCGCAGGGTGGCGCGCACCAGGTCGGCCATCGTGGTCACGCCCGGTTCGCTGCGTAGGCTCACGTGGTCGTCGGAGCGGCACTGCAACTCCACTGTGTCCTCGAGGATCAGTACCCGGTCGCGCGTCTCGGCGATTTCGTCGAGCAGTGCATTCGCGAGCGTGGTCTTGCCCGTGCTGGTGCCGCCGGCCACCACGATGTTCAGGCGCTCGCGGACGGCCTGTCGCAGGAACGTGGCCTGCTCCTCGGTCAGGATCCCGTCGGCGACGTACTGCGCCAGGCTCATGATGCGCAGTGCCCGCTTGCGGATCGCGAACGAGGGCGCGCGCACCACCGGCGGCAACACGCCCAGAAAACGCTCGCCGGTCTCGGGCAGCTCGGCCGAGAGGATTGGTGTACCGGCATGCACCTCGGCGCGCACGTGCGCAGCCAGGAGACGGATGATGCGTTCAGCCACCGGCGGCGGCAGCACCGCGCCGGTCGGCGCGCGGCCTGTGCCGAGCCGGTCCACCCACAGCGAGCCATCGGGATTGAGCAGCACTTCCACGACCTCGGGATCCGCGAGGGCCGCCCCTATCTCCGGCCCCATGGCCGTGCGCAGCATGCGGATACGTCGGGCCACCGCGCTGTCCCCGGCGCCTGGAGATGACTCAGAAGAACGATCAGACGGCTGGACCATCGGCGGCCTCCTCTGCTTCCCCCTGCCTTGCATGCGTTGGCACCGCTTCAGGCTCGATCTCCTCGTGGACCTCGCGTACCAGGCTGCGCCCGCGCTGCAGGTGCCGGCCGAGTTGCTCGATGAACTGGGCGAAGCGGGCCCGCCCTTGCGCCCGAGCGGCTTCCTGCTGCCCTTCGGGCACCGGGATCGAGACGGTGAGGAAGTAGCGGACATAGAGCGCCACCGTCTCGATCAGGATGTTCTGGTCGCGCTCGAGCCGGTCGAACTGGCGCGAGAGCCGGTCCAGGCGCTTGGCGATCGCCGCTTCGCGCTGGTCACCGCCATCGGGCGACAGGAACGAAGCCAATGCGGCGGCGACCACGGCCGATTTCGAGACACCCTTGTGCACCGCCAGCCGATCCAGGCGTTTGGCGTGCTCCGGCTCGATGAAGATATTGAGACGAGCTCGGCTCATAGCGTGATCCCGTCGTCAGGGTCCAGCGCGGCGAGGCGCGCCGTACGCGAGAGCTGACGGTCCACGTCGCGCGGCCGCAGCGGCACGTCGTCCTCGTCATCGAGCACCAGCAGTCCGTCGTCCTCGTGTAGCACCGACGGGTCGCGCACGACCTCCAGCTCGGGCTTGAGCTGGTAGCCGCCCTCGTCGGCGAGACCAGCCGCATCGGCAGACGACAAAGACTCGGGCGCGATCAGCGGCGCCAGTCCGCTCCAATCGTCGGGCCGTGTCGCAGGACGATCCGCGTAAGAGCCCGCCGCCAGCGCCGGTGGTGCCAGCACGCGCCGTATGAAGTTGCGGTCCTGGTAGTAGCGCAGCTTCTTCGCCCTGATCGGCGGATGGCCCGAGACCATCACCACTGCCTCGTCGGGCGGCAATTGCATCACCTCGCCCGGCGTGAGCAACGGCCGCGCCGTCTCCTGGCGCGAGACCATCAGATGGCCCAGCCATGGCGCGAGCCGATGCCCCGCGTAGTTGCGTTGCGCACGCAACTCGGTGGCCGTCCCCAGCGCCTCCGAGATGCGCTTGGCCGTGCGCTCGTCGTTGGTGGCGAACGCGATGCGCACATGGCAATTGTCGATGATCGAGTGATTCGGGCCATAAGCCTTGTCGACCTGATTGAGAGACTGCGCGATCAGGAAGGCTCGCAGGTCGTAGCCGGCCATGAACGCCAACGCCGACTCGAAAAAGTCCAGTCGCCCCAGCGCCGGGAACTCGTCGAGCATCAGCAATAACTTGTGGAGGCGCGCGATGCCGTCGGAGCCGTCGAGCGATTCGGTGAGCCGCCGGCCGATCTGGTTGAGGATCAAACGGATCAGCGGCTTGGTGCGGCTGATGTCCGAGGGCGGAACGACCAGGTACAGCGAGACCGGGTGCTTCGCCGAGATCAGGTCGGCGATGCGCCAGTCGCAGCGCGATGTGACCTCGGCCACAGTCGGGTCGCGGTACAGCCCCAGGAAGGACATGGCCGTGGACAGCACCCCCGAGCGCTCGTTGTCGCTCTTGTTGAGCACCTCGCGGGCGGCCGAGGCCACGACTGGATGGACTGCATCGCCCAGGTGCGGCGTCAACATCATCCGGTGCAGCGTGACCTCGAAGGGGCATGCGGGATCGGAAAGGAAGTTCGCGACCCCGCGCAGCGTCTTGTCCTCACCCGCGTAGAGCACATGCAGGATCGCCCCGACCAGCAGCGCGTGGCTGGTCTTCTCCCAGTGGTTGCGCCGCTCGAGCGCGCCCTCGGGATCGACCAGGATGTCCGCGATGTTCTGCACGTCACGCACCTCGTGCGCGCCGCGGCGCACCTCGAGCAGCGGGTTGTAGGCCGCGGAGCGCGCATCGGTCGGGTTGAACAGGAGGCAGTGTGAGAAGCGCGCACGCCAGCCCGCCGTGAGCTGCCAGTTCTCGCCCTTGATGTCGTGGATCACGGCCGAGCCAGGCCAGGACAGAAGCGTTGGCACCACGAGTCCGACGCCCTTGCCGGACCGTGTGGGCGCGAAGGTCATCACATGTTCAGGACCGTTATGACGCAGATAGGCGCCGTGCTTGTCCGATGTTCTGCCGAGGAATACACCTGCGGGCCTCATCAGACCGGCCTTAGCGATCTCGTCAGCTTCCGCCCAGCGTGCCGACCCGTAGGTCGTAACGCGCCCTGTCACGCGCGAGCGCCACACTGCCATGCCGATGGCGGCCCCTGTAGCGAAGATCCCGCTCGACGCCGCGATCATCCCACCTCGCAAGAAGACGCCAGGTGCATAGGCATCGAACCAGTACCACCACTCGAAAAGACTCCAGGGTGCGTAGACAGGCACGCCCCAGAGTTCCGACCGAGGATCTCCGAGCCGTGGCGAATAGCCCAGTGCATACGCCGTCCACTGGGTAGCCGCCCACAGGCCACCCGTCGTGACGCTCACCACTACAACAATCTGTCCGAACAGGATGCCGTTCGCTCCTCTCGGCATAGGTCACCTCCGCGTTCATCCCTGCGCGCATGCCGAAGCGGCACCGCGCTCTGAAGTCTGGATTGGAAGTGCCGCCGCGCACACCCACGCGAGCGTGGCGCGGCGTACTTGGTCGGGTGTGTTGTTGTGGCTTTGAGCCTGTCGACGGCCGAGCGCGAAGGATCGCGGCCTAACAGGCGGCCGATAGCATTTCAGATGACCGCGGACTTGTCCAACGCCGTTGGCGCGAGGTCGCGTCGCGCCAAATACAGCGCGTCACACGGTTCAATGCTGCGTCTTGGCATGCGCCAAAAAGCGTTGCAGACCGTCGTGCAAATCGTAGCTCTCAGACTTGTACAGCACGTACGTGATGACACGCATGTCCTCGGCCAAAGGTACGGACACCACGTCAGAACGCCGCAGGGTTTCCATATGGCCGGCATCTGCGACTCCAACTCCCAGTCCTGCGGCCACACGGGTGATGTAGCCCGCGAGTGTCCTAGCTTCGCCAGCGATGATGGGGTTTGCCGTGCAATGCCGACACACAGCGTCCGTCTGACGGCGCAACCCGGGCAGACGGTCGGGGTGAAAGGCGATCATCGGGAACGCCAGGAGTTCAGAGATCGGCAGGGCGTCACGCATCGCCAGTTCGTGACCGGGCGGGAGCAATGCAACCAACGGATAGGACCATGCCACCTCTTGAACGACAGCCTCATCGTCGGCCAAACCGAAGGAGAATCCGACATCGAGTTCCTCGCGTCGCAACGCAGCCAGCAACTCGGCCGCACGCATCTCGGCAATGTCGAGCGGGATGCTGGATGCCAAGGCCCGCCAGTTGGCGAAGCACCTGGAGAGTTTGGGTTGGGCGATTCCGTCCGCGACGCCGATGCGAAGCGGCGCCCGGTAGCATGCGTCGGTTTCTCTCACCGCACGATAGGCGCGTTCAATTTGAACAAAGATGTCGCGGGCCTCTTTCAACAGCAGTTGCCCGGAGGGCGTCAGATGTAGTTTCCTCTGCGCCCGAACGAACAACTTCACCCCCAGTCGGTCCTCCAGGTCACGAATGGTGCGCGATAACGGAGTCTGGTCGATATGCACCCGCTCGGCAGCACGACGGAAGTTCAGTTCCTCCGCGACGGCGATAAAACAGCGTAGATGCCTCATTTCAATCATGACGCCTCGTCGAGCTGTTCAGCGCAGGTGAGATTTGCGACGTAAGCCGCGAGCGAAGTTCGGACGCGAAAGCGCAACATCGAGGTAGTCCATCGATTTTTATCCCCCAAAGCTCCCGGCTCAAGACGAAAACGCTATGAATCCCGATCGGGAGATTCGGAGCCGTAGCGCACGCGAACTTTGCCGGGACTGCGGACATCTCCCAGCCCGCAGCGACGTCATCTCGATTCTTGAGTTGTCACCATAGTCAACCGATCCCGGCGCAGACGTACTTCATTTCGAGGTATTCGTCGATGCCGTGGCGAGATCCTTCTCGGCCCAGCCCAGACTGCTTGACGCCACCAAATGGCGCAACTTCGTTCGAGATCAAACCGGTATTGATGCCGACCATGCCGTACTCCAACGCCTCTGACACTCGTATGGCGCGCGACAGGTCACGGCTGTAAAAGTAGCTGGCCAGCCCGAACTCAGTTGCGTTAGCAGCTGCAACGACCTCCTGCTCCGTGTCGAATGGGATCACCGCCGCGAGCGGCCCGAAAGTCTCCTCGCGGGCAACCAGCATTGCCGCGCTGGCGTCCGCAATAACAGTGGGCGCATACAGCAGGCCTTCCAACGTTCGCCCACCACAGAGTACGCGACCTCCGTGAGCTAGCGCATCTCGAACATGCTCGTCGACCTTGTCCACGGCGCTTGCATCGATCAATGGGCCTATTTGAACGCCTTCATCGAAGCCATTGCCGACTTTGAGCGCTGTGGACCGGATACTGAGTTTGGCTACGAACTCGTCATAAACACTGCGGTGGACATAGAAGCGGTTCGTGCATACGCAGGTCTGGCCCGCGTTACGGTACTTCGACACCAAGGCACCCTCAACGGCGGCATCGATGTCAGCGTCTTCAAATACGATGAAAGGCGCAAGCCCGCCGAGCTCCAAGGACAGCTTCTTGATGGTCGGCGCGCATTGCTGCATCAGAATGCGGCCAACCGGCGTGGAACCGGTAAACGAGAGTTTGCGCACCGTGGAACTGGCACAAAGCGCCATCCCCACTTCCACGGACCTCGCGGGCCCCGCCGTGACGATGTTCAGCACCCCCGGGGGAATCCCGGCACGTGTCGCGAGCTCGGCCAGCGCCAATGCGCAGAGCGGTGTTTGTTCGGCGGGCTTGACCACAATCGTGCATCCTGCAGCCAGGGCCGGGCCCACCTTGCGCGTGATCATCGCGATCGGAAAGTTCCACGGCGTTATGGCGGCGCAGACACCGATGGGCTCGCGCGACACCCATTGGCGCTTGTCAGCCCAAGTGGAGGCCAACGTTTCGCCGGCGATGCGCTTGGCCTCCTCCGAAAACCACTCCACAAAGCTTGCTCCATAAGCCACTTCGCCACGAGCTTCCGCAAGTGGCTTTCCCTGCTCCGCGGTCATCAACCTCGCGAGATCCTCGCCATGGGAGACGATGAGGTCGAACCAGCAACGCAGCAGGTTCGCCCGCTCCTTAGCCGGACGCGAACGCCATCCTGGCAGCGCGATACGCGCGGCTTCTATTGCGCGCTCCGCATCTTCGGCGCCGCAGTCGGCGACTTGGGCCAAGTGCTTACCGGTTGCAGGATCGCAAACAGCAAACTTGGCCCCGTCACTGGCAGACACCCAAGTTCCGCCGATCATCGCCCGGTCGCGAATCAAGGCAAGGTCGGAAGGCTCGAACGGGAGAGAGAGCATGCAAGACTCGCTACTCATTGCACAGCGCCCAGAATCGCGTTCCCAACGATCGTCAAAGCTTCGTCAAACGTTGCATCTTCGATGGTCAGCGGATAGAGAAAGCGGATCACGTTGCCTCCCGAGCCGCAGGTCAGCAGGATCACCCCAGCGTCAAGCGCAGCCTGCTGAACCCGCTTCGCGAAGGCGGCATCTGGGCGTCGCATCTCATTTCCGTCCTCACAAAATTCCACCGCAACCATACTACCCAAGCCCCGGACTTCTGCCAGTTGAGGTGCACGCGGACGCAATAGCTCGAGATGCGTCACCAAGCGTTCGCCCAACGCTGTTGAGCGCTTGAGCAATCCCTCCTCATTCATCACCTCGATCACGGCATGGGAGGCCGCAATGGCAACTGGGTTGCCCGCGTAGGTTCCACCTAGGCCGCCAGGAGCCGCCGAGTCCAATACGGCCGCCTTGCCAATCAAGGCTGAAAGTGGGTAGCCGCCCGCAAGGCTCTTTGCCACAACGATCAGGTCAGGGTGCACGCCACTGTGTTCGACTGCGAACCACTTGCCTGTGCGGCCGAAACCGGACTGGATTTCGTCCGCGATGAGCAGCATCCCATGCTGATCGCACAACGCACGCAGGCGATGCAACAGATCTGCAGGAGCGACATGGAAACCACCTTCGCCTTGGACAGGCTCCAAGATGATGGCGGCCACCCGTGCAGGGTCCACATCACTCTTGAACAGTTGATCAATCGCGGCGATTGAGTCCGCTACTGAGGTGCTCGGTCCTGGAAACGGCACGTGAAAAACTTCCGCCGGAAACGGCCCGAATCCAATCTTGTAAGGCGCTACCTTGCCAGTAAGTGCCATACCCATCATCGTGCGCCCGTGGAATCCTCCCGAGAATGCGATGACAGCTGGTCGGCCTGTGGCCGCCCGTGCAACTTTGACCGCGTTCTCCACGGCCTCAGCTCCGGTCGAGAAGAACGCGGACTTCGCGGGCCCATCGATCGGGGCAATTTCGTTCAGCTTTTCCGCGAGCGTGACGTATCCCTCGTAGGGCACGACCTGGTAGCAGGTATGACTGAAACATTCGAGCTGCGCTCGCACTGCTGCAGTGACTTTCGGATGCAGGTGTCCGGTGTTGAGCACGCCGATGCCGCCGGCAAAGTCGATGAAACGTCGGCCCTGCACGTCCCAAATTTCGGCATTGCGCGCGCGGGCGGCAAAGAAATCGGTGAGAACGCCGACGCCCCGAGCGGTTGAGGCGAGGCGGCGCTGATGCAGATCGGCGTTGGTGAGTGTCGTTACTGTCATGTCTTGCTCCTTTGGCTCGAATTGGAACTGTCATTGGTCCCATGTGAAAGGTCCACTTCTGTAAAATGATTGGAACCAATTCGAGTTTCATGAAGTCCCTCTGCGCAGACCTCGTGCTTCAACGCATGTCAGGCACCGCTGACACGACGCTCAACCGCAAGGTCTACGAATGTCTGCGCGCGGCAATCCTCGATGGCAGCTTGCAGCCGCTGAGCCTGTTGCCAGCATCACGTGACTTGGCCCGCGAGCTGGGCATGTCCCGCAACACGGTCGTCAACGCATACGATCAACTGCAGGCAGAGGGATACGTGCACGCACGGGTTGGTAGCGGCACATTCGTAGCCAACATCACACCCGAGAGCTTCCTCGCCACGGGCCGGAACGCCATCGGCATGGAAGACGAAAGCGCATCAGTGCGTTTCTCACGCCGAGCGCAGTCTTTGTTGGCCAATGCCTCGGCGGCGCCAGTGCAATGGGGCGCCTTCATGCCCGGGGTTCCAGACGTTACCTTGTTTCCCCATCGCCAATTCAGCCGCATTCTGGCGCGGCTCTGGCGATCGCCACGCCCTGAACTGTTGACATATTCACACGGGGGCGGCCATCCTGCCTTGCGTTCAGCCATCGCCGAGCACCTGCGCGTGGCCCGCTCAGTGCGCTGCGAGCCCGATCAGATCCTAGTCACGGAAGGGGTGCACCAAGCGATAGACCTGAGTATGCGAATGCTGGTCGACCCGCACGATACGGTATGGGTGGAAGAGCCCGGCTACTGGGGTTTTCATAAAGTGCTGCAAATGGGCTCGGCGGTGATCCGCCCCATGCACGTGGAGGGCGACGACACCGGCTGGCCCCACCGCAGCAAGCCGCCCAGGCTGATCTTCGTAACCCCATCTCACCAATACCCGCTTGGGTCGGTGATGAGCCTGGCTCGAAGGCGCGAGCTGCTCGACTTTGCGCGATCGGCAGGAAGCTGGATTGTCGAAGACGACTACGACAGCGAATTTCGATTCTCGGGTCGCCCCATTCCGGCGATGCAGGGGCTGGAACCCAACGCGCCTGTGATCTACATCGGGACTTTCAGCAAGACTCTGTTTCCAAGTCTTCGCGTCGGCTATATGGTGCTGCCCCGTGCGCTGGCCGGCTCATTCAGGACAGCGCATGCTGACCTCTACCGAGAAGGCCATGCATTCACGCACTTGGCACTCGCCGAACTGATCGAACAGGGTCACTACGCCGCGCACATCCGTCGCATGCGCGTGGTTTACGCGCGCCGCCGGGCGCTGCTGGTCTCTTTGATCCTGCGGCACCTCGGTCCCGAATATCTCGACCCGCAAGCCAGCAACGCGGGGCTGCATCTGGTGCTGCGCCTGCCGGACGGCACCGATGACGTAGCTATCTCGCGCGCAGCTGAGGTGCGCGGAGTCCTGACGCGACCGCTCTCACGCTACTACGTTCGAACGGGCGGTACGCGCCGGGGTCTGTTGCTCGGCTATGCGTGCGTAAGCGACGAGCGCATAGAACCTGCGTTTTTAGCGCTGAAGATGTGCCTCACCACGCTATCGCCAACCTCGGGGTGAATCATGACGACAAATGAGCTTCCAGAACTGAAGAGCGGCCTTGGTCCTGGCGATCCTCCGCTTCCGCGCGCTCGCGCAGTTTCCGGCTACGCGTCCACCTCCGCAGGACTCGACGTACTTGCTTCCTTCTCGCGCCCTGGGATCGCATCCAGCAGTTTTTGCGTGTACAGATGGTGAGGAGAAAAGAAGATCTGTGACGCAGGCCCGGTCTCGCATACTTCGCCCTCTTTCATCACCACAATGCGATCGCAAATCTGGGCGGCAACTCGCAGGTCATGAGTGATGAACAGGACAGCCAGGTTCAAATCCCTGGTGATACCGACCAGCAGGTCGAGGACTTGCGCCTGGATCGAGACATCGAGTGCCGAAACGGCTTCATCCGCGATCAGCAGCTTCGGATCGAGCGCCAAGGCACGAGCAATGGCAATTCTCTGTCGTTGACCGCCGGAGAACTGGTGCGGAAATCGGTTGGCGGAATCAGCACCCAAGCCGACGAGCTGCAGGAGTTCGAGTGCTCTCTGGCGTGCGCCGCTCGGGTCCGCACCGAAGGCGATCGGTCCTTGTGCGACCGCATCGCCAACACGATGCCTGGGATTGAGGGATCCATACGGGTCTTGGAAGACCATCTGGATGTCTTTGCGATGCAGTCCGCGCTGCTGAAGCGACTTGCCGGCTAATTCGGTGCCCTGCAGCTTGATGCTGCCCTGATCTGCCACCGTCAGCCCGGCGATGACCCGCCCCAAGGTGGATTTGCCTGAGCCGGACTCGCCTACGACGCCGACAATCTCTCCCGCGCGAATTGCCATGGAAACACCCTTGAGCGCATACACCTGGCGTTGGCCAAGTCGGCCAAATCTCTTCTCAAGATTGCTGACCGAAAGCAACGGCTCGGAATCGAATGAACGGGCGACGTTGCTCTGCGGCAAACCGGGCACGGCATCAATCAGATCCTTCGTGTATTGCTGCACGGGACTTCGCAGGACCTCGGCAGCGGTGCCCGATTCGACGACTTCGCCGTTTCTCATGACTACGATGCGATCCGCTATTTCCGCCACCACCCCAAAGTCATGAGTGATCATCACGACCCCGATCTGCAAACGACGCTGTAGATCCTTGAGCAGGCGAAGTATCTGGGCCTGGGTTGTTACGTCCAACGCGGTCGTAGGCTCATCGGCAACGATGATGTCGGGCTCCAGGGCCAGGGCCATGGCGATCACAACGCGTTGTCGCTGGCCCCCTGAGAGTTCAAAGGGGTAGGCGCGGTAAATGAGTTCGGGATTGGGTAGCAACACGGACCGAAAGAGATCAATGACACGCGCCGTTCGCTCCTGCTTCGTCAGCCGCGTGTGCAGCTCGAACAATTCTTCGACCTGGGCCCCGATGCGCATGATCGGGTTGAGTGCGGACATCGGCTCCTGAAAGATCATCGATATCTTGCTGCCGCGGAGTCCCCTGTGCTCGTCTGCACTCACCGTCATCAAGTCCTCTCCGGCGTACCGGATGCTGCCGCCGGTCACATGGAGCTGCTCCTTGGGCAACAGCCCCATCACGGCATGAGCGGCCACAGATTTCCCTGAGCCGGACTCGCCAACCACGCACAGGATCTCGTTCGCCCGGACATCCCAGCTGACGCCGCGCAAAACTTTCCGGCGGTCGCCTCCTGCTTGTGAGACGCAAAGACCTTGAAGCTGCAATATCGGTTTTGACACACGCATGTCCATCACTTTCCTCTCGCCTGAGACAGTTTCGGATTCATCACGTCGGTGAGCGCCTCGCCGATAAGATTCAGCGCGAGCACGGTCAGCATGATCGCAAAGCCGGGGAAGGCACTCATCCACCAAGCGTCCGCCATGACGCTGCGTGAGGCCCCGATGATGAAGCCCCAGCTCATGACATTGGGGTCACCCAAGCCGAGAAAGCTCAAACCCGATTCGAGCAGAATGGCGGATGCCGTCATCAGCGAGGCGGATACGATGATCGGCGACAAGCTATTGGGCAATACCTGTGAAAAGATGATCCTCATGTTGGATTGGCCTGATAGGGCTGCGGCTTGCACGAACTCGCGTTGCTTCAGCGTGAGGAATTCGGCACGTACCAACCTGGCCAATGGAGGCCACGACACGATGGCAATGGTCCACACGATCGTCGCCACGCTTGGCTTGAAGGTTGCCACCAGGACGACCGCCAGCAGAAAGCTGGGAATCGTCTGGAATATCTCTGTCAGTCCCATAAGGAGGTTGTCAACTTGCCCGCCGAAGTAGCCCGCAAATGCGCCAATCGTCGTTCCGATGACAAGGGCCACGACGGTCGAGACCACGCCAAGGAGCAACGACATGCGCGCACCGTGCGCGACCCCGGCCGCAATATCCCGGCCAAGCATGTCGGTTCCGAGAAGCGAACCGTCGCTGAATGGGGGCGTGAACGGCGCGTTCACCATGTCCCACGGGCCGCTGGGGAAAGCAAAGCCTGCCCCCAGCGCTATAACGAAAACCAGCGCGATGATGGCAAGCCCCATTACGCCGCTGCGGTGACGCAGGAAGAGTCGAAGGTACGAGTTCATTTGAGTTCGATCCTGGGATCGACCAGGGTGTAGAGAACGTCGGTAAGCATGTTGATGATCACGACCAAGACCGACGCGACGAAGAAAATTCCGAGCAGAAGGTTGTAGTCGCGCTGGCCAAGAGCCTCGAATGCCAACCGGCCAATCCCAGGCCACCCGAAAACGGTTTCGATCAGCACTGCGCCACCGACCAGACCGCCGGCTTGCAGGCCGGCAAACGTGATGATGGGAAGCAAGGCATTTCTCAAGACGTGCCGCCGAATGACCTGCGGCTCGCTCAACCCCTTGGCACGCGCCGTTCTCACGAAATCCATGTTCAGCACCTCGAGGACCGATGCGCGCGTGAGCCGGGTATAAATTGCCGCGTAGAACAGTCCCAGTGTCACGGCAGGAAGCAACAGGTGCCGCCCCACATCCAGCGCGTGCATGATCCCCGTGTAGCCTGCGCCTACCGTCTGATAGCCGAAGAGCGGCAGCCATTCAAGCTTGACGGCGAACAACAGCACCAGCATCAGGCCGATCCAAAAGCTCGGTGTCGCATAAACCAGAAGTGCGATCGTTGTGACTGCGGTGTCTTTCCACCGGCCCGCATGGAGCGCAGCCGTGATCCCCAGAAGAATGCCGACACCCACTGCCAGCACAAATGCGGATACTGTCAACAACAATGTCGCGGGCAGTTGCGCGAAGATCAATGTCGCAACCTTCTCTTGCTGTCGGAATGAATAGCCTAGGTCGAGGGTAAAGACCCCTTCGAGATGATTCAACAACTGCGTTGAGACAGGCTTGTCCAGCCCGAAGTCCCGTCGAAGCTGTTGCAGCGTGGCTGCGTCGGCTCCTCCAGACAGTCCCGCCATGATTTCTGCAGGGTCGCCTGGCGCGGCGCGCACGAGGATGAAATTGAACACCGCGATCAGTACAAGCACGATGGCCGACTTGATGGCACGGCTTCCAAAAAATCTCAGTGCGACACGCACGCGATTGCTATGAGAGGCCCCGAGAGGGGAGCTCGCCGGGAGACTGGTGTCTGTCATGGGTTCTTTCCTTAGTGCAGGCGGTTCAGTCCGCACCAGCGGGCGATGAACAGGGCATAAACAGCCGCCACGCGCTGCATGCTGTCGATAGACACCCATTCGTCGATTCCATGGATGCTGGAGCCGCTGGGCCCGTAACAGGTCGACGGGATAGACCCGTAGAGGTGAAAAAACTTCACGTCTGTCGTGGCGGTAAAGGCGCGCTGTGCGGGCTGGCGTTCCCACAGGTCACTGTGACAGCCCATTAGCATGGCGATCAGTGGTTGCTCCATATCCACCACCAGCCCGTCACCCTGGAATCCGCCGTATCCCACCTCATACTGCAAGGCAGCTGCTTGCGGGTGGCTGGCGTGGGCCTGCCGCAGCACCTCCTCGATTTCGGCTTTCACTTGCGCCGCCTTCTTGCCAGGGTAGTAGCCGATGCGAACATCCACTTTGCAGTGGGTCGGGACCGACGATGGCCACTCCCCCCCTTGGATCCGCCCCAGGTTGAAGTTGATGGGGTGGGTGTGATTGCAGTACACCGGATGCCGGGCTGATGGTTCGTTCCACGCCCGCTCAAGTTCGCGCAGTTGTTCGACGAGGTACTGCGCGTAGGCGGTGGCCGAGATCCCTTCCTGGGCCTGCGCCGCGTGCACCGGAATCCCGAACACTTCAATGGAAAGCCACAACACGCCGAGTTGGGCGCTCATTACACCCTCATCGGATGGTTCGGGGATGAGTGCGGCATCCGCCGTATAGCCCTCCACCAGACAGGCGAGAGCACCATTGCCGGTGCATTCCTCTTCGATGACCGACTGGAGATAGACGGTCGCTGCAGGTTCGTAGCCCAAGTTCCTCAAGGCGGTGAACGCGGTCATATACGCGACGATCCCCGCCTTCATGTCGGCAGCTCCTCTTCCGTAGAGGCGGTCGCCGACGACCCGGGGCTGGAACGGAGGAGTCGACCAGAGCTTGGGATGTCCAACAGGGACAACGTCAATGTGCCCGTTCAGGATGAGCGATCGACCTTGCACGGGACCTTTGGGCTGGTGAACGCCAACCACGTTGTTTCTACCTTTGTACTCAATAAGCGATGGTGAGTACCCGGGGTGATGGCGGATCTTTTCCTTGTCTACTTCGAATTGCTCGACTTCCAGACCCAGCTGCTTAAATGTCCGCGCGACGGCGGCCTGGGCTTCGGCCTCTTGTCCGAGCAGCGAGGGGTAGCTCACCAGCTCGGACAGTTTGCTCACCGCCTCTTCGCGGAGGGCCTCCACCGCCCCCAGTATCTCGCCGCGTTGCAGCGGCTCCTGCTGTTTTTCCATTGCTATCTCCAATTGATTTCGATTCGCTCGCTTCTCGCGAGATGGCTGGCGCCGGCCGGCGCCTTGCGTTCCTTTTGACCTTCAGTGCGCGGTGGCACCATCGAAGTCCTCATGCATGAGCGCGATCATCTTTTCCAGTGCTTTGTCTAGAACAGCGCGCTCTTGTGCAGACAGCACGGACATCATCCGGACAATGAAATCGGTGGCGATCTGCGCTGAAAGCGTGGCTGCCGTATGCCTCTTTTTGGTCAACGAGAGCGAGAACTGCCTGGTGTGACGACGAGCACAAGCCCTCATTACGGCCTCCGCATGTGGACTACTTCTTCAACAACCAAGCTTCGGCATAAGAACCTGCGGCACCGAGTGCGGTGATGTTCGCGTTCTGCACCCGCTTGCTGAGGTAGACCGGCTGTTGTGCGTCCACGATCCAGGCGACCGGAACATCTTCGACAAGGATTCGCTGGATTTCAGAGTAGAGCGCTTGCCGTTCCTGATCCGGAACCGTCGCCGCCTTCAGGAAAAGCTCGTCCACCTTGGGATTGCGGTACTGCGAGGTGTTCGTGAAAGCGACGCCCTTGCGGATGTTCGTACTCAGGTATGTCCGCGCCACGCCAATCGCAGGATCGCCATACTGGAAGACACCATTAGCCACCATCTGGTAGTCGCCGTCCCCCATCCTTTTGACCCAGGTGCCGACATCGACGTTCTCGATCGTTACCGCGATCCCCACCTTGCCAAGTGACAACTTGAGGTATTCCCCGAACCGCCTGTAGGCCTCGCCGTAAGGCATCGGAATGAATGTGGTGCGAACTCGCACGCCGTTCGAGTCAGCGACCAGTCCCATCTCGTCCAGCAGCTTGGCGGCAAGCTTGGGGTCATATGGATACTGCTTCACATTGGGGTCGTAGAAGCGGGTCATGTGGTTAATGGGGCCGGTAGCGACGGTACCAAGGCCGAAGAAAATTTTGTTGACCACAAACTCTCGGTCAATGGCGTGCATCACGGCTTGGCGGAACCGCTTGTCGTTGAACGGGGCGATCGAGTTGTTCATCTCGATCCACTGCAATGGGGCCCAGTACTCCGATCCCGCCGTCGAAACGGTAAGGGTCGGCAACTTACGCAGACGTGGACCTTCGATCGGCTCGAGATCGCTAGCCACCGCCTGCTGCACCGTGTCCTGCTCCAGGGCGACTCGCCGCGAAGCGGAATCCGGAATGACGCGGTACGTGATTCCGTCCAAGTACGGAAGGCCTTGGCGCCAGTAGTCGTTGTTCCTCACCAGCTCAATGTGCGACCCCCTCTCCCATTTGGAGAACTTGAAAGGCCCGGTGCCTATGGGGGCGTTGTTGTATGGGTTCCTGCCGAGTTCGGTCGGCACGTCGTACAAGTGCTTGGGAAGAATGGCCCCGCCGCCAATGTCGAAGGCGTATAGAAACGCCGAGTAGGGCTGCTTCAGCTTGAAGACGACAGTATTGGGGTCAGTCGCGATCACATCCGCGACGTTTTCCATCAGCGCTTTGGCACGTGCCGTATTCGCCAGAATCTTCTTGTACGTGAAGACCACATCTGCCGAAGAGAAGGGCTTTCCATCGTGCCACCTCACGCCGCGCTGGAGCTGAAACGTGTAGGTCAGACGGTCGTCCGACATAGTCCACGCTCGCGCCAGCCCCGGAGTGGGCTGCAGCTTCTGCGTGTAGATCAAGAGACTCTCATAGATCTTCGATGCCACGATCTGCGTGGACTGGACCTGCTGCAACGCCAGATTCAGGCTCGGAGGCTCAGGATTGATGATCGCGTTCAGGACGCCGCCGGCGACGGGGTTCGTTTGCGCCGGCGCAAGAGTCGTGGACATCGCAAGTCCGGCCGCTAGGGCGACTTGAAATATGCGACGGTTAAGAAGGTAACTGCTCATGTGGGTTTCTCCTGGTTAGGCGACTTTGGCCCGCTAGATTGGGCCGGGGTAGTCGCGAAGCTGGCGTTCGTGGTCCGTACTCGAAAGCCGGCCAGATTCAGCTACTTACTCGTAGCTCTGTGCTTTTGACAATAAATTCATAACGCACTCATATGCTTGTTCTTTCGCGGGCATACGCGGTCGATGGCCGATCGCGCAGCGGCAATCACTCCCAATGGTGTCAGCACGATCAACACAGCGGCCGTTATGACTGGTTCGACGCTGCCGCAAACGCGGGACAGATGGCTAAGCAGTGCGACCGCCATCGACGGGAAGTGCAATGCCAGTTGTGAAGCCTGCCTCGTCCCCGAGCAGGTAGAGCACAGCGGTTGCGATCTCTTCGGGCTCGCCAAATCGCCTCAACGGAATGCCCGAAAGCATGATTTGTGCACGAGCCTCCTGCGCGGCGACATCGCCAGCTTGCGCGAAGCTTGCATCAGTCATCGGGCCGTTGATCGTTCCCGGACAGATGCAGTTCACCCTGATATGTTCAGCCGCGTGGTTAAGGGCAAGGCTGCGCGTCAGCATCGTGACCGCGCCCTTTGACGCGGAGTAGGCAGAGAGGAAGCGAGAACCGATCAATCCAGCCGTTGACGAGAACAGCACGATCGAACCCCGGCCTCGCTCTCGCATCTGTGGGATGAACGCTCGTGCTGCAAGCCAAGGACCTTTAACGTTGATCGCGAATAATCGGTCCCATTCTTCCTCAGCCAGTTCGATTGCGGGTTTCGCGGGCCCCAAGATCCCCGCCGCTACCGCAAGCAACTCCACCGGCCCAAGAGTAAGAAGGGCCGTTTCGGCTGCGCGTGCCACATCGACAGACGATGAGGCGTCCCCAACAACGGTCACGGAGTGAGGGCACGCGGCAGCCGTAGCAGCCAAGCCGACTTCGTCGCGGTCGAACAGCAGCACACGTGCGCCCTGCTTTGCCAGCGCCAACGCGGTGGCTTTTCCAAGGCCGCTCGCGGCCCCGGTCACGGCCGCCACGCGGCCTTCTAAACGTCGAGTCATGGATGATGCACACTAGGGATTAAGGGATAGCTCGCCGGTATTGCACGAAGCCCGGTCGTTCGGCCACCTTGTCGTAGAGCTTCATTGCATCGATATTCGATTCGTGGGTGAGCCAGTAGACGCGCGAAGCACCGCGTCGCCGGGCCGCGTCGTACACGTGCTCGATCAGCTTGCGCCCGGAGCCGGTATTGCGGCTTGCAGGATCGACAAAGAGATCCTGTAGGTAGCAGTAATCGCCCTCAGTCCAGGTCGAGCGATGGAAGATGAAGTGCACCAAACCGATGGCCGTGCCATCCCGCTCCGCCAGCGCACAGTGCATCGGCTCGACGGAATCCAGTAGTCGGGCGAAAGTGCGTGCAGTCACAGATTCCGCGATGTCGACGTTGTAGAACCGCTGGTAGCCTTTCCACAGCGACGACCACGCGTCGTAGTCTTCTGAAGCTAAGAGTCGAATCAGGACGGTGCTCGTCATGGAGTTCCTAAGGTGGGCTGCCAGGCTCCAGTAGCTTCGATCTGAGCCGCCAGCTGGAGAATCAGGTCGTCGCGCCCCAGGCGGGCGATGATCTGTGTGCCTACAGGCAAACGATCTGCTGTCCAGTAGGTCGGGAGGCTTGCCGCCGGCTGGCCTGAGGCGTTGATCAGCGCGAAGAAGGTGGAGTAGCGACCCACCCGACGACGGAAGCCGCTGAAGCTTCCGGTCATTGCCAGCTCTCCAAGTCGCGCTGGCAACTGCACGAGTCCAGGCGTCATCAACACGTCGACGCCGTGCATGCACGCGTCCATCAAGCGACCGATGGCATGGAAGCGATTGATGGCGGCGGCGTACACGCTCGCTGACACCGACTTTCCCATTTCGTAGCCATCACGAATAGCCGGCTCGAGATCTTCCTCGCGCAAGTACCGTCCGAGCAGTTTGAGGCGTGCATCAACAGACAGAACGATGTTCGCCGCCAGCACCTCGGCATGCGCATCGACGAAGCCGTCGTAATCGAAAGAAGGTGTCTCCATCTCGACGATGTCATGGCCGAGCGATGCGCACAACTTGGCTGTCACCTCGAGTCCCGCGAGACACTCGGGCGCCAGCGCCAAGTCGCCAAACGGCTTGCGCCACAGCCCGATGCGCAATGGCCGCGTCAAGCCCTCTTCGACCGAGGCCAGAAACTTTGTCTCAAACACCGGACCGACATAGGGCGCACCGGCTTCCGCTCCCGCGATGGCATCCATCGCGGCGGCAGTGTCACGCACCGTGCGGCTCAATACGCCATCGACAGCGAGACCGCCCCACCCTTCGCCGCGGAAGGGACCCATCGGGACCAGCCCGCGCGACGCTTTCAAGCCGAAGATGCCGCAGCACGATGCAGGAATGCGGATCGACCCACCGCCGTCACTTCCGTGAGCCACGGGTACGATGCCCGCGGCCACCGCCGCTGCGGCGCCGCCGCTAGAGCCGCCAGCAGAACGGCCCGGATCCCACGGATTGCGCGTAGCGCCGCCATTGCGCAGCGCTTCGGTCGTCGGCGCCATGCAGAGCTCTGGCACGGTTGTCCGCGCGAAGGGAATGAAACCCGCCGTTTCGAAACGGTCGACCAAGGTCGCGTTATGGGTGTACCGCATGTCATTGAACAGCGCCGAACCCAGACTCGACGCCAATCGCGTTGATGCGAGACCGGAGTCCTTCAACAGGAAAGGAATGCCTCGGAAGGTCCCGCGTTGCGACCATTCACGAGCGAGCGCCAATGACGCTTCATACTGTTCGTAGCTCAGCGCGTTCAATGTCGGCGCGAGTTCACGGGCAAGGCGGATGGCGCACTCCATCAACTCCTTCGGAGTAACTTCGCCAGCTCGCAGCAGCGCGGCCAAGCCCAGGCCGTCCAGCTTCACGTACTCTTGATTTTGCATGGAACTCAGGCGTGGGCCTCCACTTTGGCCCACGCCTGGGCGACTTCCCCGCCGCGGGCGAACCAGACGTTCGGGAAGCCCTGCATCCATGCAATGAACTCGCGCAGCATTGCGATGCGCGATGGTCGGCCGATGACTTGCGGATGCATCGTCAGCGAGTACAGACCGCCCCAGCGGTAGATCTCGCGGAACTCGTCCTTCCAAACTTCGAGCACCTGCTCGTTGGAAACGATCGTGCGAGGCGTCTTGATCGAGAAGAGCGCGAAGGGCGCATCGTCCAGGCTCCAATGCACCGGCAGCTCAATCGGGCCCGCCGCGCCGTCCGCCAGTACATGGCGATACGGATTGATCTGGTCCATCAGGGAACTGTCGTAGCGCAGTCCGTACTTCTGGATCAACGAGATCATGTTGTGACTCGTCTCCCACGCTGGAGAGCGGTAGCCCAGGGGCTTGATGCCGACGGTGGCCTGCAGCGCTTCGAGGCCCTTGACGAACACCTCTTCCTCGAGTTCCGGCTTATCCGGGTCGATCCATTCATGCAGGTAGCCATGATGGCCGACCTCATGGCCATCCTTGAGTACCAACTCGACCTTGTCAGTGTGGTGCTCGGCGGTCCAACCCGGCACAAAGAAGGTAGCGGGCACGCCAGCATCCTTGAGGGTCTCGACGATCTTCGGCACGCCCACCTTGGCTCCGTAGGTGCCTTGGGAGAGCGTGCCGGGCCGCTTGGCATTGGCGGGGTCGCGGGAGAGCCATAGCGTCTCCGCGTCGAAATCAAAGGCCAACATAACCGCGCAACGTGCGCCATTCGGCCAGATCACAGGAGAAACAGCATTCATCAGAGTTGTCCTTGGAATAGTTGACGATCGCCAGGTGGTGTTCAGGCGTGCGAGTGGCAGGCCAGCCAGCCGCCGTCGACAGCGATGACTTGGCCCGTGACATAGGAGGCGTCCTCGCTGCATAGGAAGGCAATGACCGAGGCAACCTGTGCGCCGGTGCCGATCGATTTCAGCGGGGTGGCATCGACCATGGCCTTGTTGTAGTCCGCGTCGTGGGACAGTCGGTGTGCAGTCATCGCCGTGCGGATGACGCCGGGCGCCACTGCATTGACCCGGATGCCGCGAGACGACAGATCCGCCACGAGTTGACGCGTGAACTGCGAGACGCCGGCTTTGGAGACTGCATAAGCCGTGGACCCCGGGAAGCCGGTTTCGCCGAATACCGAGGCGACATTCACGATGCAGCCGCCGTCTGCCAGGCCGGGCAGCATGTCGCGCGTGAGCCGCAGCACCGCGCGCAGGTTGATCGCCAGGATGCGATCGATCAGAGCGTCGTCGGACAGCGCGAGTGCCTTGGAGCCACCGACGCCAGCGTTGTTGATTAAGAAATCGACATGGCCTCCGAGTTGCCGCGCGGCCTCCACGACGCGCCGGGGCGCGTCGTCACCTGAAAGATCTAGCGCCAGCGTGTGCGTCTGCGCGGCGTTCTCTTTGTGCACGATGTCAATGCCGCCCGCTTCGCCGAAATCGAGATCGACGGCCAAGACGTTCGCGCCTTCGGCGACGAAGCGCTCGACGGTCGCCCGGCCGATGCCTCGGGCCGCGCCCGTGACGATGACGTTTTTGTCCTTGAAACGCATTGGCTTCGGCACCTTCAAGCTGCGGCGGGCATCGGGGAAGCGCCCAAATAAAACTGCTGAAGGGATGCCAAGTCGACATTCGTCCCGTTCACGCACGAATGCGCGACGCGGCCTTCTCGCAAGATGTGTATTTCGTCTGCCAACTCCAACGCCATCGACACGTTCTGTTCAACGAGCAGGATTGAAAGGCCCCGTTGGCGCAGATCGCGAATGATGTCCGCGATTTCTCCGACCACCTTCGGCGACAGCGCGGCCGACGGTTCATCGAGCAGCAGCAGGCTGGGCTTGGCAAGCAGCGCGCGGCCGATGGACAACATCTGGCGTTCGCCGCCCGACAGCAAGCCGGCCAGCGCCTTCTTGCGCACCACCAGTCTGGGAAAGAGCCCATAGACCTCGTCGAGGTCCCTGCGAATTTGCGCCTTCTCGCTGCGCCGGTGGTAGGCGCCCATGAGGATGTTCTCTTCCACCGACATGCCAGCGAAAACTTCCTTGCCCTGCGGCACGAGCACGAGCCCGCTTCCGGCCATCTCATGCGCCGGCACTCGGTCGACCCGGCGGCCGTCGAGCAGGATCTCGCCGGCTGCAGGCACAACCAACCCTGCCAAGGCCTTCAGCGTGGTCGACTTCCCTGATCCATTGCCGCCCAGCACGGCCGTCAGCCCGCCGTTTGGTACAGAGAACGAAACGCCATACAGCACCTTCGATCGACCGTAACCGGCCTCGATGTTCTTGACTTCAAGCATGTTTCGCTCGTCCTGTTCCCAGATACGCCTCGACCACGCTCGGGTCGTTGATCGCTACCGACGGCGCCGCGTCGGCGATCTTCTCGCCGTAGTCAAGCACCACCACGCGGTCGCATACGGCCTGCACCACGCGCATCACATGCTCGACCAACAGCACCGTCACACCGTAATCGGCGCGCATTCGATGAATTACCTCGATCAGGCGGTCGACCATTGGGGGTGAGAGACCTGCGGCCGGCTCGTCGAGCACGAATAGGCGCGGCGCCGTGGCCAAGCCGCGGGCGAGTTCGACCATGCGTTGCTGGCCGATCGACAGCGCCATGGCTGGTTGGTCGATGAACTTCTCAAGGTTGAAAAGCGCCAGCATCTCGATGGTTTTGGCGCGGACGGCGGCATCTTCGTGGCCGGCTGTCGCCAGACGGAGGATCGATGCGCCGTATCCCGTCTTCAGACCAGGGTGCATTGCCAAGGCGATGTTTTCGGCTACCGACATGGTCGGGAACAGGCGCAGCATTTGGAAGGTGCGCGCGACACCGGCTCTAGCGATGCGCCAGGGAGCCATGCCGGAAACGCGGGTGTCTCCCATGTAGACCGCCCCAGAGGTCGGCGGCAGCACGCCCGTCACGATGTTCGCGAGGGTCGACTTGCCCGATCCATTGGGCCCGATCAGACCAACGATCTCGCCGTCGCTGACATCGAAGCTGATGCCGTTGAGCGCCACAAGCCCACCGAAGCGGCGCGTCACCGTGTCGAATCGCAGCAGTGGCGCCTTCATTTCTTCGTCCTTCCAACCCATGCGCCGAACACGCCCTGAGGCATGACGATCACCATAAGGACCATGAGCAAACCGAAGATGATCAATTTGTAATCCGCCGCGAAGCCGAGCACTTCTGGCAACGCGGTGAACACAGCGGCGCCCAGCAACGGGCCCCAGATCGTGCCGCGCCCACCCACGACGACCATCGCCACAATGGTTGCGGAGGTCAGCACCGTGAAGTCATCGGGCGTCACGCCGCGAATGTGGTGCGCGACGAGCACGCCTGCTGCACCGGCGAGTGCCGAAGCGATCACGAACGCGGCGAGCTTGCTGGCCGTCGTGTTCAAGCCGATCGCGCGCGCCAGCACTTCGTCGTCGCGCACTGCTTGCCAAGCCATGCCCAGGCGCGAATGCGTCAGGCACCAGCCGATCGCAATGCTGCAGACGCTCAGACCAAGAGCCAGATAGTAGAAGCGGCCGATCGAGGCGAAACCGGGCACTGGCTGCACTTCGATGCCGAACTGACCGCCGGTAAGCCCTTTCCACTGCGTCAATGCGAGATAGACGATGGTCTGGAACGCTATGGTCACGATCGCCAGGAAATGACCGCGGAGCCGCAGCGCAGGCAACCCGAGGAGCAGACCGCACAGCCCTGCGAGCACCATGCCTGCTGGCAGGTTTACCCAAAAGCTGGTGCCGAACTCTCTCTGGAGGATCGCCGTCGTATAGGCACCTATGCCAAAGAAGGCCGCATGCGCGAATGAAAACTGGCCGGCCCAGCCCATGACCAGATCGAGGCTCACCGCCAGGATGGCGAAGATGAAGATCATCACCAGGATGTTGAGGACGTAACCGCCCACTCCCATCGCTGGAAGAAGAGCCAGCAAGCCCAAGGCAAACAGCAACACTGGAGATCGACGCATCTCAGGAACGCTCCGTGGATTGGCCCAGAAGTCCCTGTGGGCGGATCAGGAGCATCGCGATGACCAGGAAGAAGCCGATCATGTCTCGCAGTTCGTTGCCGATGTAGCCTGAGACCATCGCCTCGATCACCCCCAAACCGACACCGGCGATGACAGCGCCACCAACGCTGCCCATGCCGCCAAGAATGACGACGGTGAAGGCCTTCATCACCAGCATGGCGCCGGAAGTCGGCTGTACCAGGAACACCGAGGACATCAGCGCTCCAGCGACGCCAGCCATGGCCGCGGCGATGGCGAAGGTGATGACGGCGATCTTGCGAACGTTCACGCCGCTGATGTGCGCGACCACCGGATGTTGAGCCATGGCACGCAACGCGCGACCAGTCCAGGTGAAGCGAAGGACCAGTATCAGCGCGGTGACGATTGCGACGGCGACGACGACAATCAGGAGGCGTTGGGCCGTCAGGAAGACCGAGCCGAACTGCACGGGAATACTGGCGAGATCGGTTTTGAGAGACTGCGGTTGCGCGCCGAATACCAGCAAGGCGCCGTTCTGCAGCAGCACCGACAGGCCGAAGGACGCGATGATCGCGTTGCTCGAATCTCGTTTGGCCAAGGGCTGGAAGACGACGCGTTCGGCCACCATGCCGAAAGCGGCCATGCACATCACCACCACGAACAATGCCGGGATGAGCGGCAGACCGAATGCTGCCGAAGCGGTAACGGCCGCATAGCCGCCCAGCATGTAGAACTCGCCGTGCGCAAAGTTGACGATGTGAAGGATGCCGAAGACCAGGGTCAGGCCTACGGCCACGAGCACGTAGCCGGCGCCGTTGACCAATCCGTTGGCCAAGAACTGCGGAAACAGACTGAGCGATTCCATTGCCGGTCGGCTCCGTTCAGTCGAACGGGAGCCACTGACGTTTGCCATTGCGCACCACAGCCAAGCCGATCTTGAAGCTGCAGCTGCCCTTGTCGTCGAACTTGGCGAGAGTTCCATCCGGACCTTGGACCAACGGTACGTCCTTCATTCCCTTCAAGGTCGACTGCATCGATGCTCCGTCGACCTTCGGGGCGCGGCGCGCTGCCTCGATCAGCAGGTGCATCGAGTCGTAGCCCAGCGCGCTGTACACATCGGGGTCCTTTTTCATTTTCTGGCGCCAGCTCGCCGCGAAGGCTTGGCCGACCTTGTTCGGCGTGGAAGGCTCGAACATCGACGACACAGCGAATCCCTCCGACGCGGGGCCGGCCAGCTCGATCAACTTGTCGCTCATCATCGAACCGGACCCCACGAGTTCGGCCTTCAGGCCTGCTTCGCGCGACTGTTTGATGATTTGAGCGCCAGCGTCCATCAGACCGGCGATGTAGATGGCCTCGGGCTGCCTGGTGCGGATCTTGGTAAGCACCGAATAGAAATCACGCTCGTCGGGGTTGTAGGTTTCGACGCCAACGATCTGACCGCCGTACTGCGGAATGACCTTTTTCATCTGCTCGGCCAGCGACGAGCCATAGATCGAGTTTTCCTGGATCAGCGCAACCTTCTTCGCATTGAGCTTCTTCACGATGTCTCGCGCCGACTGCTCGGCCTGCTCGTCGCTGCCAGGGAAAGCGCGGAAGAACCATGGGTCTCCGGAGGTATTCGCGTCCGTCACGTTCGACGAGGTCGAGCCTGCCGACACCATCGGCACCTTGAACTCGCGTGCCACCTTCGAGGCCGCCAGCGCCACCGCACTCACATAGGTGCCGCTGATGGCGACCACCTTGTCGGACTCGACCAACTTGCGCACCGCGGTCACGCCCTTCGTGGACGAACCCTCATCGTTCTCAACAAAAAGCTGGACCTTGCGGCCATTGACCCCCCCCTTTGCGTTCGCCTCGTCCGCTGCGAAGCGAATGCCTTCCAAGATGGAACTTCCCGCCAGTGCAGCCGGGCCCGTCAGCGGAAGCATCACGCCAAGCCGGACCGGGTCATTGGTGCCTTGGGCGCCAACGACGGGAGCGACTGCAGCGGCCAGCAGTGCCAGCACGGCGCGACGCGTCACGATTCGCTTCATATCAATGCTCCTTCAAAGAGACCAACAAAAACCCCGAAATGCATACCCGCTGCGGCTTCGCCGTTTGGATGGTGTATTACTATGCAGTACACTCGAATTACATAACAATATTATGTGACCGTTTTTGAAGGATGCACTCAGTTGTTTCCCTCATTCCAAGGTAGGTAGCATTCCCTCCTTCACTCGTCGAAAAATCAAAAGATGTCTGCCCCTGACCACTTGTTCGTGCAGTCCGTCGCCAAAAGCATGGGCGTCCTTGAAGCCGTGGGTGCGCGGCACGAACCGCTGAGCCTGAACGAGCTTGCCGAGCAGGCGGGCGTCGACCGCAGCACGGCCCAGCGCATGGCTCATACGCTGGCCGCGCTGGGCTATCTGGAAAAAGGCCCGAACGGCCGCGGCTACGTTCTTGGCAAGAAGCTGCTCGAACGGACCTTTGACTTCCTGAGCGGAAATCCGCTGGTGGAGCGTGCGACGCCGATCCTGGCGGACTTGCAGCGCCAGACGGGTGAGCGCGTGGACCTGAGTCTTTTCGATGACCTGTCCATCATCTATGCGATGCGTCGGCAGAGTAAGCGCGAGACGTTTTTCGCGACCCTGGTGGGTCGACGCATCCCGACTTACTGTTCCTCGGGAGGACGAGCCATCATGTCGTTTCTGAGCGAAGAAGCGATCGACAGCATCTTGGAGCGCTCGACGCTGGCCCCACTGACGCCGAAGACCTTGACCGACAAGGCACAGATCAAACTGAAGGTCGCCGAGGCCAGGTCGCTCAACTATGGTCTGTCGCTGGAAGAGAGCCTGCTGGGCGAGATTGCCATCGGATCCGCGATCCTTGACCGTCGCAATCAGCCTGTCGCGGCAGTGCACATTGCCGGCTCTTTATCGGAGTGGACGAGCGAATCGTTCACCCAGCGGTTCGCGCCGCTGGTCATAGAGGCGGCACGCGCTCTCGGGCGGGCATGACTCGGCTTCGCGCCAACTGAACACTTGGAGCAGCAGAGCATGCGGACAGATGGATTGCACGAGCGTCGTGACGCGCCGTGTTGGTCGTCGGCGAAGTTGCGGCCGGCAGAGGCGTCTCGGCGCTGAACGGCAACGCGGGTGCTCGCAATCGATCGCGCACATTGACGACATGCGGTACGTCGATATGCCACGACGCCCGCCAAGCAAATCAATGCGATGGGCTGTTCGTGCCAGTGCGATCGTGATCAGCGGGGCCAATCAAATTGACCACCGGCTGGCTGGGCCTGATGTCGCTAGAACCCGGCCGCAAGCGCCGTCACGTGGGGATCACTCCACGGGCCCGGAGGCAAGCTCACGCGACTTCAACAAGATCGCAAACAGCTCCGGGTGCGACTTCACGCCGAGCTTCAAGTAGATGTGCCGACGGTGCGCCTTCACCGTCTCGGGGGAGACACGGAGCTTGATCGCGATGGACTTCGACGAGGAGCCGCTGAGCATCAAGTGCATGACCTCCATTTCACGCTTGGTGAGGCCGTGAGTGCCCGGCAGTGGCGGCAGCACGGGTTCGTCGGGCAGGCGTTCGCGCGGGAAGTGATCTTCGCCCGCCTCCACGATGCGAAAACGCTGGCGCATCAGAGCCAGGAGCCAGGGCGCGATGGTGGACATCACCGCCATCTCGTCGGGCGTGAAGCGATGTGTGGCACCCAGCGACAGCGCAAGCACCTTGCCCGGGCCCACGGGCAGGTTGAACTGTACTTCGTCCTTCACCACGTTGAGGCGGAAATATCGCTGGTAGTACTCCTCGGCCTCGAAATTGTCGGGCGCAACGTCGTCCAGTCGTTGCAGGCAGGCGCGCTGATCCTCGATGCAAGACAGATAGAAGGGGTCAAGTAGGTAGAAGCCGTGGAGGTAATCGCGGAACAGCTCATCCTCTCCGCCGTCCAACCCCGGGCTCTCGACGTAAACATCCGGCCGGTTTGCAGCATGAAAGCACAGCACGACCCAGCTGTCGAACCGGACGATGTCAGACAGATAGCGTACGAGGATCTTCCAGAAGTTGGGCTTTTCCAGCGCGTCTATCAATGCGCCAACGTTGCGATGCCATAACGGGCTGTCGATCTTGAGGGTCATGTCGGTAGTCAACAGATGCGCCGGCGCCGGCCTGGCGGCAGGTTCGCCGGCAGCAGATACCACATACCCCACGTTGGCATCGCCGATCATCGCGTGCACACCGCTTGCGCATGGGCCGAGGCCGGCATATTCCCATGGTTCCAAGCCATTATGCGACCATGAAGCAGCCCAGCGTACCCGTCGGTTCGGTGGCCTGCATCTTCAGTGCCTCGGAGACTACGGCAGTCTCTCCGACCAGAACGGCGTTCTGCCGGGGCATGCCCCCGAGACTGGACAGGTGGCAGTGCACCTGCTTGATCTCGCGGCTCTGCGCCGCAGAGGGGCTGTCCAATGGACTGACCGTGCAGTCCAGCGGCTGCGCCCGATCGTTCAGCGTGCCCAGAACCGACGATGGAAGGACGATCTTGCGCCCGTTGGCCTCGACACGCTCGACATGTGCTTCCAACAGCAACGAAATTTCCTCGGCCGCCCCGCCACAGCGGTGCGCGAGACTGAAGCACTCCATGGCCAGCCCTGCCTCGTAGTGTTTGAAGAGTCAACACGTCAGTCCGTAGGCACTGGAAACGAAACCAAAGCTCCCGGTCAACTCGCTTCACAACACCACAACTTCTAGTTGCAGATACTTCGGATCTTGTTCAGTTCAATCACCGCTTTTTTGAACCCATATTCGTGGTTGTCGCTTACGTAGTAATACACCATGTCGTTTGGCAGCAGGACAAGGCCGATGCCGCCGAATCCCGACATAAAGGGAATCCACTTCGCAGTGGGACAGACAGCCGCGCCTGAATCCGCGCTACCCGCGTTCCAAGCCCAGAACCCGTGCAGATACCTGAAACTGGCAGCGCCGGCGATCAGGCCGTGGTTGCTGGTTCTTTGCATGGCCTGGTTGTAGAGGGTGCTGTCGAGCATCTGGACACCACCGATCGACGCGTTGTTCTTGTTCAGGAATTCACCGATCTTGACCATGTCGTCATGGTGAAAGGTGAGGCCATAGCCGGTAAAGGGATAGGCGACATTGCCGACGGTGCGGGTGGAGGTCCAAGTGGTCGGGCTCATTTTCAGCGGCTTCCAGAGCTCGGTCACCAGCAGATCGCGGTAGTAGTCCTTGGTATCGCCTTCCCGCTGTTGATAGATCGTGCTGAGAGCGGAGCCAAGCAGAAAGGTATCGGAGGTGTGATAGACCCAGGTTGTTCCAGGTGCGGACATCCTGGAGTAGCTGCACGCATGAGCGACTTTCTGGCTGTACGTATTGACCCTGAAGAAATCGCTGGATGCTTTTGCGGAGCCTTCGTCCACCTCATAGCCGGCGCTCGCATAGTTGCCCGTCGACATGTCCAACGTATTCAGTAGCGTCACGTCACTCCATTGGTTGCCGGTACACGGCCCTACCGTCGCCTGTATGGTCATTGCGCTCTGATCACCTTCGTACTTCTTCTCTATCCGCATCAGGCCGATCGCCCCGGCCACCGACTTGGCCAGCGAGTAGGAAGGCAGGTCGATGACTTCGCAAAACGGATAGGTTCCATGGCGTGTTTCGCAGCCGCCGACGTAGTTAATGCCGTCGATGGCAACTCCCCACAGACTTCTCGCGGAAGGGGATTGCTCACTGCCGATATTTGCCGGCACGATTCCAGAGGCGGGGAAGTCGGTGGCCAATTGCTCGATCGGCCTCGTGGGCATACGTGCAGCAACTTCTGCCTGGTACGCGCTAATTGTTTCAGCGGCGTTGTCGATCGTTTGCGGCGTGTAGCTAGCCGCCGCAAGGCCCCACATATTGAATTTGAAGTATTGGCAGGTCTCGCCAGCGATCTGGTAGGCAACTTTGCTGACGCTGCCGTCGGACTTGAACAGAAAGCTCATCACCCCGTTATGGGTGCAGTTCGCGCTTTTCTCCTGCAGGGAAAAAGGAATGGCTGCGCGAGCGTAACCTTGGTCGTCCGCTTCCTCCCAAACTCGACCCGGTTCCAGGATGTAGGACCAGTTGGGATGGCTGGTGTCGATCAAGCCGCGCGTGATGGGGACGATGTGCGTTCCGGTCTGAATGAACTGAAACGAAAAGGCGGGTAAGTGGTCCGGGTCCTTATAGAAAGCCGCACGCGAGGTACCTTGTTCACTGAAGTTGCCAGTGGTACCAAGATCATTCAGCGTCAATGTGCCCTTGAAGATCTGGCTGGGGTTGGCTGCGTTCTTTGGAACGGCAAAGGCTGCATAGTCGACCAGCTTCGTGGAGCTACCCATCAAGGCAGCGTAGCCGAGGTTGGCGTCGGTGCGAGCGACCGCGCCTGTACCTGGTAGAGGCGCATAGATCTGGGTTCCACTAACCTGCCCTGCTGTTCCACAGGCACTCAGGCCCCCTATGAGACAAGCCGCGCCGCACAGGTCTTTTAGAAGTTGGATGCTTGTCATTGTTTGTCTCCGGTTCGGATTTTTTTAGCTGCCTTCGATTCAGCCAACACCAGGCGACAGCTAGTCTGGGGCTGCTGCCATAGCAGTCCCCTGCAGAGAAGATGGACGAAACAGATCACTGCCGGTGCAGCGGCCGGCCGGGTGAGAGCGCGTAAGGGTCAGCGGCTCAGCGCGTAGAAGTTCACCGCGTCATAGGCCGGGTTCAGCACCACACCCTTCACCGTCTTACGGTGGATGACGCGGCCTTTCAGGTCGGCCACGAAGATGGCGGCGGCGTCGTCGAGCAGTAGCTGCTGGGCCTTGACGTAAAAGTCAGTGGCGGCCGGACGGTCGCTAGCTTCCTTCTCGACACCCTTGTTGACCAGTTCGTCGTAGGCGGGATTCGAGTAGTGCGACAGGTTGAATACCGTCGGGCTCTCGGTGCGGAACAGGCCAATCAGCCAGTCTGACGGCGTGGCGTAGGTTGGCCACCAGGTCATGGAAATCATGTTCGGCGCCGACTCAGGCTTTTTTGCGTCGTCCCAGATCTTGCCCCACGGTCCCGGCTTAAGCTCCAGTTCAACGCCGATCTTTTGGAGGTTGGCCTTGAACAGCAGCAGAGAATTTTTGTACTCCTCGCTGTTGCCTATATAGGCCACGGTGAGCTTGCGCTGCTCCTTCGGCACGCCGGAAGACTCGACCAGTTGCTTGGCCTTGGCCAAGTCGAACGATGGAGTGTTCAACTTGGCGTCGTAGGCCCACATGCTCGACGGGATGACGCCTTTCGAGCGGGTGACGCCCCCTTCATAGATCCTGTCGATCACAGTGCCGTAGTCCCATGCATAGGTCAGCGCGCGGCGGAACTGCACGTTGTCGGTGGGCGACTTTTTGGTGTTGATGAGGAACTGCGTGTTCTTCCAGGACGTCCCCTGCATCACGTTGATACCCGGGTCCTTTGCCAGAGCCTTGACGAGATCCACCGACGGCAGAGTGATGAAGTCGGCCTCACCGGAGCGAATGAGCTGCGCCTGCGTCGCAGCTTCCTGCACCACCTTGAGGAGCACGACGCTGTACTGATTAGGCTTCCAGCCTCCCCAGTAGGCATCGCTCTTCTCCAACACGACCTCTTGGCCTCGTACCCACTTCTTGACCTTGTACGGGCCGCTCCCGCCGTCATTGCCTTGGTTGAACCAGTCGGTTCCGGCCGCCAAGGCTTTGGGCGACACCATGTAGGCAGCGTACTGCGAGGACGCGATCAAGTCCACGGGGGCCGGCACCTTGGTCTTGATGACCAAGGTGTGCGGATCGGGCGTGGCGATCGATTCGACCGAGTCCCAGATGTAGGCAGAGCCCTTGCCGAGTTTCTTGACGCGCTCAATTGAGGCTTTGGCCGCGGCGGCGTCGAACGTCTCGCCGTCGTGGAATTTGACATTCCGGCGCAGGGTGAACTTCCACTCCGTGCCGTCGGCGTTGGAAGTCCAGGCCGTGGCCAAGCCGGGCGTCAGCGCCTGCTTGCTGCCCGGCAGGTTGTACCAAACCAAGGGCTCGTAGACATTGGACAGCAGGTTGACTTCGGTCGATGCGGCGATCGACGGATCCCAGTCCCTGATGTCGGCGTACATGGCGTACACCAACGGCTTATCGGGCTGTGCCAGCGCGACGCCCAACGGCGCCGCCAGCGCCAGTGCGATGACCATGCGGCTAAATGATGTCATTTGTCTCTTCCTTGTTGCCACTTCCAGGTGGTGACGGTCACATACTCTGTATCGGTCGGCCCGTTTGAGGGGCTGCCGTTCGATCTGTCGTCGACCGGGTACGTGCAGCCATTGTGTGAATTCCTTGCCGCTTCGACCATTCCCTCGTAGGCGTAACCCGTTGGGGTGCCTCGCCCCAAAAGCTCAATGGAGCTTCACACGCGGACGGGTGCTGCGCGTGAAGAAGTGTCCGAGCACGTTGAGCACGACCCTTGCTGGACCATGCAGTGCTTGCTGGTGCATCTGATAGAGTGACAGGTACATCACCCAGCCGAAGTACCCGTCCAGCCAAAGCGTGCGCCCCTTAAGGCTGCCCATCAGGTTGCCCACCGAGCTGTAGCGCCCCAGCGAGATGAGTGAGCCGAAGTCGCGGTAGCGCCAGGGCTTGAGCGGCCGACCGAGCAGACGGCATGCCACCAGGGCATCGGCCACATGCGTCGCCTGCTGATGAGCGGCCTGCGCGCGCGGCGGCACGGTGTCCGGTTCGCGGCCCAGCCACGGACAGGCGGCACAGTCACCAATAGCGAACACGTTTTCGTCCTGCGTGGTTTGCAACGTCGGCAGCACCTTTAACTGGTTCAGTGCATTGGTTTCCAATCCCAACCCGGCCAGGAAAGCGGGGGCGCGGATGCCCGCCGCCCACACCACCAACTCGGCGTCGATGCGTCGGCCATCGGCGAGTTGCACACCCTGCCCGTCCACCGCGGCAACGCGAGCGCAGGTGTGCACGGTCACCTGCCGGGCTTGCAATTGCCGAAGGGCACCGGCCGACAGCCTCTCGGGCAAGGCAGGCAGCACGCGCGGGCCGGCCTCGACGAGGTGGATGCCGATATGCTGCGCGTGGTCGATCCTGTCGAGACCATAGCTGATCAGCTCGCGCGTCGTTCGCTGCAGCTCGGCAGCCAGTTCCACGCCGGTAGCGCCGGCACCGATGATGGCCACCTTCAGCTGCCACGGCGCCAGCGGCGTGCCCTGCGCATGAGCGCGGATGCAGGCGTTGACCAGCCGGCGGTGGAAGCGCTCAGCATCCGCAGGTGTTTCCAGCGCCACCGCGTGTTCGCGCACGCCGGGCGTGCCGAAGTCGTTGGTCTGGCTGCCGACCGCGATAACCAGCGTGTCGTATGGGAACTCGCGCGCCAGCGTCACCGGCTGGCCGTGCTCATCGAGATGCGGCGCCACCTGAACAGTGCGGCGATCACGATCCAGCCCGGTCATCTCGCCGATGCGGTCGGTGAATCCATGCCAATGCGCCTGCGCCATGTAGCTCAGCTCGTGCAGGCCGAGGTTCATGCTGCCCGCGGCGATCTCATGGAGGTGCGGCTTCCAGAAGTGGCTGCGGTTGCGGTCGATGAGCGTGACGTGGGCGCGGCCACGGCGGCCCAGCCGGTCGCCAAGCAGCGTTGCCAACTCCAGGCCAGCGGCGCCGCCCCCCACCACCACGATGCGATGCACGGAACTGTCTGGGGCGGCAAGGTCAGCGGTCAACATGTTGACTCCAGTTGTTCGCAAGTGCGCGGTCTAAAGAGCTCCCGCCGGCTGCCAACACTTGGTACGCGGGAAGAAAAGGGATGAAGGAAGAGAAGTGCTACGGCGAACCGGACTCACGCAGCGCAGGGCCCTGGTTCATCAAACGGACCTTTCTCGCAGGGCCAGCGGGCCGAGCGCTTCGAGTGATGCGGAGACCTGTTCCGCCTCGTTGTAGCAGGGGTACCGGACAGGCGTGTCGCGGAACGACTTGAGCACCTGACCGAGGCCCTTGAACCCGTCGCGACGGGCGTCGCGTACACGCTGCAGGTCCAGCGTCAGCACGAGTTCCTCGCTTTGCTCGCCCGCCTGGTGCAGCACATCGCCGTCCGGTCCGACTGCGATCGAGCGGCCGTTGCCCAATGCGCCAGCGTTGTTGACATCGATGAAGTAGCACTGGTTCATGATTGCGTTTGCCTGTGCGATGACCAATTCATTCGGCCGATCGAGGGTTCCCGTCATCGTCGGATGCAGGATGACCTCAGCGCCGCGCCACACCAGCGCACGAGAGACTTCTGGAAACCAACCGTCGTAGCAAATGGAGACGCCGAAACGGCCAACACCGGGGATATCGAAAACCACAATCTGGTCACCGCTGGTCACGCCGGCTTCGAACGGGCGGAACGGGTAAATCTTGCGGTATCGCGTGACGACGTGGCCGCTCGGGTCGATGACCGGCAGCGTGTTGAACACGCGGTCGCCCTCGCGCTCGTACAGCGAACCGGGCACTAACCAGATGCCGTGCTGTTGAGCGAGCTGCTGATAAAAGCGTTCGGCCTCGCCGCCTCTCGGCTGTGCTTGGTCGATTCCAGGGCCATAGGTTGCGAGCTCGGGCAGCAGCACCATTTGCACCCAGGGATAACGGCGCAGCATAGACGCCACTGCAGCCGCGATGCGCTCGCGATTGTCGCCTTGAGGCAGCGCCAACTGCAGCGCCGAAAGGGAGAACTTGCTCATGTCAAACCAACCTCATACAAAAAAACAGGACACCGGTGAAGGCTCACTGGCCACCTCCGGTCGTTCGTTGCTGCAGCGGGGCTGCGCACGCTCGCAGCGCGGCGCATAGGCACATCCGGTGGCGGCAGCTACCGGCCGCGGGAGGCGGTCGGTGACGTCGAAGTAGTTGCGTACCCGCGGATCGACGCCTGGTATCGCGGCAAGTAGCTCGCTGGTGTACGGATGGCGCGGCCGCGCGAAGACCTCGTCCACCGGACCGCGCTCCACCGCGGCGCCGGCGAACATCACGAGCACGTCGTCGGCCAGGATCTCCACAAGTGACAAGTTGTGCGTGATGAATAGGTAGCTCAGCCCCAACTCGTCGCGCAGGTCGCACAGCAGGTTGAGGACCTGCGCCTGGATTGACACATCCAGCGCGGAGGTAGGCTCGTCGAGGATCACCAGCTTGGGTTGCAGAATCAGCGCCCGCGCGATGACCACCCGCTGCAGCTGCCCACCCGAGAGCTGGTGCGGCAGGCTGTGTGCCTGCGTGGCGCTCAGGCCCACGCGCTCAATCCAACCGATCGCCAGACGCTTGCGCTCGGCCGCAGGCAACCCGGGCTCGTGCACATGCAGCGGCTCGGCCACGCTCTGCCAAAGCGCCATTCGCGGGTCGAGCGAGGTCAGCGGATTCTGCATCACCACGCCAAAGCGGCGGCGCAGACGGCGCAACGCAGACGACGGCGCGGTCATCAAATCCTGGCCGTCGAGCAAGACGGCACCACTGTCCGGCTCGGTGAGGCGCGCCAGGCACATCGCGGCCGTGGTCTTGCCGCTACCCGATTCGCCGACGATGGCCAACGACCGGCCGACGGCGATATCGAACGACAGGTCGCGCAGCACCGGCAAGCGGCCCCGCCGTGTGGGATAGCTCTTGTTGAGCCCCGCCACGCGAACCAGTTGTGATGGGTTCATGTGACCTCCAGTCGAGGTGGATCCACCGGGTAGTGACACTCGGCGTTATGGCCGTCGACGCGCTCCGGCGCGATCACCAATTGAGGAGCAAGTTGAGTGCAGCGCTGATTGGCGTTCGAGCAGCGGTCACGAAAGCGGCAGCCGGCCACCTCAGCATCGGCCGCAGGCACGCGGCCCTCGATGGTAGCCAGCCGCGCCCTACCGCGGCCGAGCACCGGCTGGGTGTTCAGCAGCCCGGCGGTGTACGGATGAGCGGGACGCAGGAACACGTCGGCTGTGGGGCCGGACTCGACAACGCGGCCGGCATACATCACATACACGCGTTCAGCAGATTGCGACACAAGTGCCAGGTCATGCGTGATCAGCAGCAGGCCCATGCCATCGCCGGTCAGTTCGCGCAGCAAGTGCATGATTCGCGCTTGCACCGTCACGTCCAGAGCAGTGGTGGGCTCGTCGGCGATCAGCACCGCCGGCTCGCAAGCCACCGCCATGCCGATCATGGCCCGCTGCAATTGTCCGCCCGACATCTGGTGCGGGAACTTGGCCGCGACAGTGGCAGGCAACTGCACCCGTTCCAACGCTTGATGCACCTTGGCACGTATCGCCTGACGGTCGAGATCGAAGTGGCTGGCAATGACGGCACCGATCTGCTCGCCGATCGTGAAGAATGGGTTCAGGGCCGACATGGGATTCTGGAAGATCAGCGCCACCCGGCGGCCGCGGAGTGCGGCCAGATCGCGCTCCGCGGCACCGAGGACGTCGCGGCCGTCCACGCGGATGCGGCCACTGGCCTCAGCACTAGCGGGCAGCAGGCCGATCGAGGCCAGCGCCGTGAGCGACTTGCCGCAGCCGGACTCGCCTACCAGCCCCACAATTTCGCCCGGCGCCACAGTGAGCGAGCATGAACGGATAGGCCGGTACACGCCGCCGTCTCGCTTGGCGAAGCGAACGCCGAGCTCGTCGATGACTAGTCCGCTCATGCTCCGCGCCCTGTGAACTTGGGATCGAGCGCGTCCTTGACGCCATCGCCCAGCAGGTTGGCCGCAAGCACGGTGACGAAGATTGCCAAGCCCGGAAAGGTGGCCGTCCACCAGTATTCGAGGAACACCGAGCGGCCGCTGGCGATCATCAGCCCCCACTCCAACGTCGGCGGCTGGGCACCCAGGCCGATGAAGCTCAGCGACGCGGTCGCGAGGATGGCATAGCCGAAGTCGAGGCTGGCCTGCACAATGATCGGCGTGAGGCAATTGGGCAGAACATGCCGCGCCAAGATGCGCGCATGGCCAGCGCCGAAGGCCCGAGCCGAGGTGATGAAGTTCTCATTCTTCACACCCAGAGCCGCGGCCCGCGCGATGCGCGCATACCAGGGGAACCACGACACCGCGACTGCGGCCATCGCGTTCTCCAGTCCGGGGCCGAGCAGCGCCACCATGAGGATCGGCAACAGCATCGGCGGAAAAGCCAGAAACACGTCGGAGACGCGCATCAGTAGGCTATCGAGCCATCCGCCGGCGTACCCCGCAACCAAGCCCATCGGCACGCCAATGAACGTGCTAATGGTCACGACTCCCACGCCGATCAGCAAAGAGGTGCGAGCGCCATAGATCACCTGTGCAAACAGGTCATGGCCGAGCACGCCGGTTCCGAACCAGTGCGCCGCACTCGGCGGCTGCAGCTTGTCGGCGAAATTGATCTCGGTGGGACTTTGCAGCCCCAGCCACGGAGCCAGCAGTCCGGCAGCGAACAGCAGCACGAGCACGGCAGCACTGCCGACGACCAGCGGGTGCTGGACGCATACGGAGGCAACGCGACGCACACCACGTGCGGCCACCCGCCGGGGTTGCACGGTCACTGTGGACTGAGATTGAAGGGGCGCGGCACTCATCTGGACAGCTTCGGGTCAAGGCGGAAATACAGCAGGTCCACCACGAGATTGATCAGCAGGTACGCGGTGGAGACGATCAGCGTCACACCGATCACCGCTGGAAAGTCGTTACCGACTACCGACTCGACGATGTAGCCTCCTATGCCGGGCCAGTCGAACACGTACTCAACAATCACACTCCCACCGAGCAGGTATCCGTAGGTAAGGCCGATCACGGTAAGCAGGGGCACAAAGGTGGCCTTAAGCGCGAAGCGAAACAGAATGCGGCGACGCGACACGCCGTAGGCACGCGCGGTGCGCACATAGTCCGTAGCCAGCACCTCGACCATCAAGTTGCGCGTGACGCGGATGATGGTGGCTAGCGTCGCACCGCCTAACGTGGCGACCGGTAGCACCAGGTGGCGCAGCGCGCTGCGTAGCACTTCGGTCTCGCCGGCCAAAGCGGCATCAATCAGTAGCCAGCCGGTGCGCGTGACCACCGGATGGCTCATCGCCACGGTGGAGTCGATGCGGCCGTTCAGCGGCAGCCAACCCAGTTTGCCGTAGAACAGCATTTGCAGCAGCACGCCGAGGAAGAAGGCCGGCACCGCCACCAACGACACGGAGGCGACCCGCGAGACATAATCCACCGGGCCTCCGCGGCCGGCTGCCGCCCACACGCCCATCGGGATGCCGATCAACATCGCCAACAAGAGGCTGAGTGTCACCAGTTCGGCCGACGCGGATAGGCGCACGGCAATCTCTTCCCCCACCGGTCGATTCGTGCGCAGGCTCGTGCCCAGGTCGCCGCGTAGCGCCTGCCATGCGAAGCGACCAAATTGCACTGGCAACGGCTGGTCCAGCCCCAACTCATGACGCGCCTGCTCGATCTGCTCGGCCGTTGGCTTGGCGCCTAACATCGTCTCCACTGGCGAGCCGGGCAACGTACGTGTCATCACGAAGACGAGCGCCACCATGCCGGTGATGATCACCGCCAGCGACGAAAGGCGACGCAGCAGGTAGCCGATCATGGCAACGACACGCCGGCAGACGGAAAGAATCTAGGCATGCCGGCATTGTTGGGGAGCGCCGGTCCGGGCGCTATTCCCCACACAGACTAATCTGCCTATGCTAAGTAGTTTCCCGCCCCGGGCAGATGCGTGCTGATCGGCGCCCCAACACCGCCGTCTCTCCCCGGCGCTCGTATGCGATCGCAACGGGAATGCCCCGTAGCGCACTCGCGCCGGGCCGGCTGGAGGAAACACCTAGCCTTACCATTTGGCCTGCGGAGTACGTCCGTAGGCTCGAGGTGCTACATGGCTCCCTCGCATCGGCGCTGGCGATCTGCGCTATTGCGCCAAGAAAGAAGCCGAGGTCTCCGCGCCGCTAGACACATTCAGGGTTGAGGCCCGGGTAATCGGACTCCTCAAACGGACAGACCCTGCTGCCGCCCGAACTGCCAAATGACGGACTGCCCACGCACCACGGCGGAGACCTGTCGACCCAAGCTGCGCTCTATCGCTTGTCGCCAGGGAACCAAGCTGAAACCAACTCCGTCCTCGAGCATGGCGAAGCGCCCGCTGGCAAGCTGGATGCTCCGGCGGTAGACGCCGCTGACCTGCCCGCCGTCCGCTGGCCTTCTGTAGGTGAGGCCGGTCTGATCCTGCAAGGATCTGCCCACCGCTGCCAGTTCCCGATTCTGCAAAGTCGACAACAGTTCACGTGCCAGAACAATGCGCCAGCCCTTGCGTTCAGCGAGGCCCTGTTCGATCAGGAAGTCCGCGCGCTTGCGCATTGCATCGCGTACCTGGACACCGAAGCCGTGCGCTGCCAAGCCGTTACCCCCCTCGATCAGTTGCCTGTCCAACCAGGTGGCGCCATTGGCGCGTACCTGTTGATCGACGCGCAAGTGCGAGCGCAACTCGATGGTCAATCCTAAGGCTTTCTGCGCATCATGCTGCTGCGCTTTCATCGTCAGATTCGTTGGCACCTTCCAGACGCCATCGGCCACACGCTCCACGACGCCTGTACGGCGCAAGGCTTCAAGCCTGCGCACGTGGACATTCACGACGGATTGCGGACTCCGGTCGTTGGCCTGCTCGAGCCGGGCCAGATGCTCGGCGGTTCTGTAGACGCCATCTCTCGCGACGGCCGCGATATTGCGGTCGACCTCCCGCTCCTGGGCCGGCGGCTTCGTCTGCACAATTCCGCCAATCGGAAGTGCCGCTAAGTCTGCGCCTGGCGCCAACTTCAGGTAGTGCACCCGACCATCAATGCCATCGACCACCAGATAGCCTCGATCTTGGAATTCGTCGGCCAAGCCCTTGCCCGCGATGCGCCCGACGACCGGCATAGCCGGCACCGTCTCGATCGCTAGTTCGCGCCGCTCGCCCCTCATTGCCCGTTGCATCGCGCGGACGATGTCTCGGCGCTCGCCCATGACAGCAAGGGACCGCTCCATGCCCGGCGCCAAACGCCACCGGTTCGCCTGGAGCCGCTCGGCCAACCCCATGGATTCGAGCTGCTGCAACCGGGCACGGTGAAGGTTCTGACGTTGCCGCAGGTCCGTGGGCTTATCTCGCGCCTGAGTCAGATCCACCACGTCACCCACCGCCTGCCGCAACAACATCCGGTCGAGACTGGTCAGTCGCTCCTGCGCCACCTCTCGCTGGAGCCCCCGGTGGATCTCCAGCTCGGTGCGTGGCCCGAGCCACTCGGTGGCGATCTCGTTGGCGCGCATCCGCATGCCGTTGGCCACGTAGTCCGGTGCGATGACCAGATCCCGTCCCGTCCTCGCCTCCCCGATCCTGCCGCGCAGCACAACGTGGGTGTGCGGGTTGTCCGTATCCCAGTGATCGACCGCCACCCAGTCCAGACGGGTTTCCAAATCGACCTCCATGCGCCGCATCAATTCGCGCGTGAAGCCGCGCAGGTCTTCCAATTTCTCGGCATCTTGCGCCGACACAATGAAGCGGAACTGGTGCCGATCGCCCTGCCCCCGCTCCGCGAACGCCTCGAGATCTGCTGCGTCCGTAGCGGCACCGTAAGCCCGGCCGCGCTGCCCATCGCGCGTGACGCCGTCTCGCTCGATGTAGCGCAGGTGCGCGGCGACCGATCCGGCGGCGGCTTTTTTCAGAACAACGAAACGGGACTTGACGACCACGCGCCGGGCATTCGCGCCGAGGCGCTTGCCAGCGATGCCGGCAGCCACGCGGCCGCGACCGAAGGTGGATGCTGGCCGCGCACCGCGCGGACTGGAAGCATTCGCGCCAGCCTTCGAAACCGCCTTCAGGGTCTGCGATACGAAACGCTGCGAACGCGACTTCGGCGCCGCCGGCTTGACGCGGAAACGGTCGCCATCCCGCGAATCTTTACGCGACGCCATTGCGCAAGCTCCAGCGAGGCGCGGCGCACTGCGCCGCAGACGACACGCGGACATCCCTGATGGCGGGCGGCGCCGACTGTCTACGCGGCACCGGAACTTCAAGATACCGTGCCGCGTCAACCCGACGTGCAGACTGGCTTGGCAGACCGAGGCGTGCCGCCCTTTTTATCTTGCCCTCGGTCTCCGCCTCCCGCATCCGCTCCCGGCTCCGACCTAGCGCCAGCCGCGCACCACGTGCGCAACGCTGCCCGAGGAGCAGCGCTAGTGCAGCAGGCGCTGCACGCCGGCGCCGGGCTCTCTGTACGTCGAAATGCTGTCTAGACACAGGGTCGGCTGCAGTTGAGCTGCACGTCCAGCGCAAAATTGATCGCAACAACCGCGCACGAGCGGTGCATGCTTGTCGCACGAACGGAGGCGTGTCGGAGTGATGTGCCGTGCAGATCCGCGCCCGACCGGACTGCAAGAAGAAACTAGACGTCATGGCGTACCCCATATCCACAGCGGCCGCGCAACGCCGAGCACGGCGGAAGCCGCGATGGGGCCGAAATACCGGCTGTCGAACGACGCCGGGTTCGTGTCGCTGAGCAGGAACAGTTCGTTCCTGGCGAGGGGCCGGCACTGCTGCCAAACAGCCAGTGGCCGGTGCATGCCGTCATGCGTCCGGGCGGTCGCCATGGCTGCGCCGTCGATACGAACGACCTGTTCCCGTACGCATACCGACTGCGGCGCCACAGCCCCGATACGCTTGAGGATCGGCACGCCGGCCGGCAGGTAGCCGCGCTGCGCAGCCTGCGCGGCCGCGGCGGCGGGGATCCGCGCCAGCACGATGCTGCCGACGTGCAGCGAGTCGGGGCACCTGATGCCACTGATGCGATACCAGCCGCGCGGCACGCTGTCGCTCGGGTTGTAGACGATGGCTACCGGCATCGTCACCAAGGCTGGCGCGCACAGCGCCGCCAGGCCGAAGCCCATGCATGCGAACAACATGCGGCGCGTCATTGCAGCGCCCCGCGTGCGAGATGCGCTGCGTGCCGCTCGGCGGTGTATTCAGGTAACGGCTGGCGTGCGGCCAGCCGGTTGGCGATCGTATGCCAGTAGGTCACCGCCACCGCACATGGATCGATCTCCGACGCCTCGATGGCGTCGATCACTTCGAGTACTGCTTTGACTTGCCGCTCGCCATCGGCGCGCAGCAGGATGCGTGCGCCAGGCAGGACGCCAGCGACACGCTGTGCGTCGTCGAACGGCATCGGTGCTTGCAGCACCATGAGCTGCCAGAGCGCCGTGCCGTAGTCGTTGCCGATCCACTTCACGCGGCAGCAGACTGCACTCGGCTCGAACACGGCAACGCGCCGCCAGCGATCCAGAATGATCTCGCGCACCGGCTTGCCGAAGCGCAACCAGACATTCACGCGCTGCTCGACGAATGCGAGCGACACCTTCACGAGCAAAGGCACGTGCGCGGGACGAGATGGCTGCGCGTGCTGGGGTGCAGGCTGCGCGACACGGACATTCGACAGCGTCATGGTGCTCCCCCATCGAACTCTCGTTCCAGCAACTCACGCAGCATGTCGGCCGCCGTGACCCCGCGGTTGAACGCAGTCACCTTGATGCGACCACGCAGCGCGGGCGTCACATCGATGGTGAGGCGCGCTGTATAAACCGATGCCTTGGTCGGTGCATCGGGCGCGTCGGCTCGGCGTATCCAGGCTGACGCCGGATCGGTCGCAGGCTTGCGGCCGATCGGCGCACGCCGTTGCAGGGGCGCGGTTGGTGGCAATGTCATTGCAGCAACTCCCGCACCGCCTGCGCGAGCGCCGCGATTTCGCGCGCGGCCGCGCATTGGGGCGCCACTTCGCACGCGAGCCTGCCCGCGGCCACGCTGTCGGCGAACACGATGCGCTGCGAGATTTCGGCAGGCAACGCTGCGAACGGCTGGTCGGCGAGCGCGCTGCGTGCCTCGCGCCCGATCACCGTCCCAACCACGCGTCGGTTGACCACGAAGGCCGCGCGCAACTGCGGTCGGAACACCCTCGCTTCGATGACGAGCTGCACCATCTCATGACTGGCCCACACGTCGTAGGCGCTCGGCTGCACAGGGATCAGCACCAGGTCCGCGGCCAGCAGCGCGGAGCGCGCGAGCGCCGCGACCCGAGGCGGGCCATCGATCACGACATAGTCAGCCTGCAGGGCGATCTGCGGTGCCTCCTGGTGCAGCGAGTCCCTTGCCAGTCCGAAGACGCCGTAGAGCCGCCCCTGGCCGTTTTGAAGGCGACGTTGTGCCCAGTCCAAAGCTGACCCCTGCGGATCGGCATCGAGCAGCGTCACGCGGCGTCCTGTAGTCGCGAGCTCGCCGGCGAGGTGCGTGGCGAGCGTCGTCTTGCCGGCTCCGCCTTTCTGGTTGAGCAACGCGATCACCTTGCCCGGGCCGTCTTGCCTTTCTGGTCGACGGTTTTCTGGTGCCCTGGTTGAAGCGCTGCCCGTTTCTTGGGCAGTGCCGTTTTCTCTTTTATCCATAAGTTATGAATTCAGTTAGAGAGTTAAGGAACCTCGAAACCGTTGCTGGACGTGGCCTGCCGGCCGGTCCGTGCGTGTGATTACCCGAGGTCTTTGCGGGCGATTACCCGAATGGCGTGCGGGCGATTCCCCGAGCCCACTCACAGGTTTTCCACAGACTGCTCAACATCTACTGTGGATAAGTCTGAATCCGCCATGCCTCGGGGCCAGCTCCGGAACCGCAGCCAATCGGCACCTCCCACACGTTCGATCGCGAGCCAGTAGCCGGGCAAGGACTGACGTCGAACCAGGCGCCGCAAGTGCAGCGCGAAGTCGCTGTACCGCTGCAGGCTGGCGGATTTCAGGTGCAGGTGCCGCAGGTCGAATTTCCAGCCTTCGTGCTGCCGGCCACCATGCTTGCGAACGAGCCGGTACAACCAGCGCTCGATGCCGCCTGAAAGCCGGAAATACGCCGGGTCCAGCGTGAGCACAAGCGCGTTGTCCATGACGCCCGAGAAAAACCAGTCGGCCAGGATCAGCTCGATGCCGTCGGAACGACCGTCCGACCGCACGTGTTCCTTCCACTCGTTGATCCACGAGAAGCGATGCAGGCGCTTGCCGCCGCTGAGGCGACCCTGCTGGCGGATCGACGTGGCCACCGTGGTGGACTGCAGCCGGTCGAGCGCGGCCTTGAGCATCAGGTAGTCGGTCTGGCCGGTGCTGCGCTTTGCGAACCGCAAGATCTCGTAGGGCGTCGCCACCATAAGCCGCGAAGGCGTGATGCCTTCGTCGCGCGCCTGCACGATCTGGCTGGCGGCCCAGATCAGAACGTCAGCATCCCAGATGGTGGCGATGCCGTGCTCGGGCACACCTTCGACCGTGAGCGAGATACCACCGGCCTCGAAGCGGATCGGCACGGTGCGGCGCGACTTCGCCAGCGAGAAGAATGGGTAGGCCATCAGGTCCTGCGCATCGCGCGGGGCCATATCGCCAGGGAGCGCGCGAAACAGCGCGAGCTGTTCGCGTTCGATACGTGGCTTGGGCATGGTGACCTCCCCCTGTTCCTGTGGGAAGGGTCAGCGCACAGAGTCGCGCTGCACGTAGCCCGGATCCGAGGTCATGCCGAAGGTGTTGCGATCCGCCCAGGCCCGCAGGTCGACGGCCGCGTACACCACACGGGCGCCGAATTTGCGAAAGCGCGGACCGCCGCCGAGCACGCGCTGCTTCTCCAGCGTGCGCGGCGACAGCCGCAAGAAGGTCGCGGCTTCTTCGGTGGTCAGGAATTCAGGATTTGTGGTCGCCACCGTATCAAGCTGGCCGTCCGCTGGTGAGTGCGGCGAAGCAGCGGCTGTCGCGCGGGAGGAAAAAGAACTGCCCAGTGCCATGAAGAACTCCATCGTTGTGGATCGGCCGCGAGCCATTCGCGGTCGGATGGAGACAGTCTGGGGAATGCGCGTGGTGACCGGCAGGGAGATATTCAGTGAAGGGATTCGTCTCCGGGATACTCTGCCGCGCTACGGCGAACTCCGGCCAGGGTCCGGTATTCGCCGTGCATGTATGCCTCGGCCCGCCGCAGCAGGTGCCGCACCTGCGCGCGCAGTTCGCCATCCGCGTGCCAGCGCGCCGCAGCTGCCTCCAGACCGACCAAGGCCTTGGCGATGTCTCGGTGCGAAGCGCCAGCCTGCGCAGCGTCGAGCGCCTGCAAGGCGCGGTGATGCAGCAGCGCTGAGCGGCTTGCAGTCCGCGGAGACACCGCGTCCGGCGTGCGGCCCACCAGCACTTTCTCCTGCGCATTGAAGTCATCGAGTTGGCAGCGCAGATTTGGCACCAGCGGCGCGGCGCAGACGTAGTCCGCACCGTCGCCAAGGCGAGAGTCCAGCAACACACGGACGCGCCGCGCGCGCAGTTCGGTAGTGAGCGTGAAATCGGTGTCGCCGAGCGTCAGCTTCTTGCGACCGGGCACGCGCCAGAGATCAAAACGGCGATCTGCCACATCGCCTTGGTTTGTGCCTCGCGTCCGGCCCACGCGCACATGCAGCAGGCCCTCGGCATCGGCCTGCCACTGCGGGCACGCCTCGCGCGCATCCAGGCGTGGATCTTCCGCGACACGCAGCCCCCATCGATTGGGCCATGCGGAGCGCAGTCGCATCGAGGTGCCGTACTCGGCGCGATAGCGTGGATGGCGGCGCAGGTATTCCCATGCCAACGCTGGGCCGTCGAGGTCCAACGCGTAGAAGTAGGCGGCCGACACGCACCAGGGTGCGCGCGGCAGATCGTCAATGTCACGCTTCGTCATGGACAGGTTCCTTCTGAGCGAAGGAACCTGCCACAGCTGTGGGTCAATCGGGTCGCCTTTTCGGCGAGGTACCCTCGCGCATAGAGCGAGCGACCGGGTCGAACGTCTTCGGCAATCTGGAGGCAAGATGACACAAGACTCAACACTCGGATCAATCGAATGGTTTTCAGCGACGACAGTCGCGGCTTCGCGTTCTCTTGCGAAGACGCGAAGATGTCCATCTGCGCCAGCACATGGAATACGCGGCTATCTCAAATTGCACGGGTCATCGGCCCCATCTTGATAATGACCGGATCGCTTCCGGACCCGGAATACATCTCTCAGACTTTGGGCAAGTGTGAACGCTGGTCAGGAACCGCCATTTTTTGACGGCGAGGACGCGGATTTGGTTTGAGTGCCCGACTTTCGGCGGCTCGAGGCAATTCGTGCTGAGCAACTGATCAATGAGTGGCTTGTTTGCCTGGTCGCCCTGCAGGGCGACCAGGCCGGTCAGTGCGACATCTGCGTTCCAGCTCTCGCGGCTATCGCCATCACTTCCCGGGGCGGACGTCGAGAGTGATGCGGCGCGCGCCGCCGTTCGCGGCTGCCCGGCTTGGCTCAATTCGCTTACAACCCGAGGCGAGCCGAAGAAGATGGGCACGGCGGCAGTCCTCTCTCGCCTGGCAGCTTGATGACCGCGCCGCGCCCGACACCGTGCCGATGAAGGTGGTGCCGCATCAGTGTGGCGCGCTGGGACGATCCCGTCCAGCACTACCGGCTCAGTCTGGTGGTGTCGTTGGACCGTCCAGCCCGTCTGTTCCTGTGCGTCGGGTGCCGTGTGCAGGTCGTCTTGTGCAGCCGCTGCGATCGCGGCAACCGGTACTGCAGCCGCGCCTGCTGGCAGCAGCACGATCTCGCCCGGCGCGAGGCCGCCTGTCGTTACCAGCGCTCGCGCGGCGGGCGCGCCCGTCATGCCGCGCGATCCCAGCGGTGGCGCGAGCGCATCGCATTGCGAGCTGCTCAGGGCGACGACGGCGTCGCGGGCACCGTCAGCCTTGGCTCCGAACATAAAGTGACGCACCAGGGTTCCTTGCCGGGGGTTGCCGCTGCTCCACTGGTGGCATGCAGCAACGTCACCGACTCCACCACGACCGCCACCGGCGCACCGGCATCTCCACCGTTACGGCGCTGCTGCCGCTGCGATGCTCCACTGGCGGACTGGCTTCGCCAGAGCTTTTTGCGCCACGCTACACGTGCCACGTTGGCACCCGGGTGGCGCCGTGACCATAGCCCCTGACCTGGTCGCGCAGATCCTCCGCCTGTACACGGTTGAGAAGTGGCGCGTCGGAACGATCGCGCGGCAGTTGCGTGTCCACCGCGACGTCGTTCGGCGCGTGATCGGCGGCAACAGCGCGCCCGTCCACCCGTCGCCACTTCGCCCGTGCCGCATTGATCCGTACCGACCGTTCATGCTGGAGACGCTGACCAAGTTCCCCACGCTCACGTCGTCGCGCCTGCTGCAGATGCTGATGGAGCGCGGTTACGTCGGTAGCGCCTCGCAGTTGCGCCATCACGTCGCGAACATGCGCCCACGCCCGGTGCCCGAGGCCTACCTGCGACTGCACACCCTGCCAGGCGAGCAGGCGCAGGTCGACTGGGGGCACTTTGGCCACCTGCAGATCGGCCGCGCACGCCGCCCTTTGATGGCCTTCGTCATGGTGCTGAGCTACTCGCGCCGGATCTTCCTGCGCTTCTTCCTCGACGCCCACGGAGCGACGTTCATCCGCGGCCATGCCGAGGCCTTTGCCGCGTTCGGCGGCTGTACCCGGGTCGTTCTGTACGACAACCTCAAGAGTGCTGTCCTGGAGCGCCGCGGTGATGCCATCCGTTTCAACCCGGTGCTGCTGCAATTCGCCGCCCACTACTGCTACGAACCTCGGCCTGTGGCCGTGGCGCGCGGCAACGAGAAGGGGCGAGTGGAACGCGCGATCCGCTACGTTCGTGACAACTTCTTCGCCGCCCGCAAGTACACCGACCTGGACGACCTGAACGCCCAGGCGCGCCAATGGTGCGAGGGCCCCGCATCGGATCGACGCTGGCCGCAGGATCCGGCGCTGACCGTCCGAGAGGCCTTCCATGCCGAGCAGCCCAACCTGCTGGCGTTGCCCGAGCGCGAGTACGCGCTGGCCGAACGCCTGGCCGTCACCGTAGGCAAGACACCCTACGTCCGCTTCGACCTGAACGACTACTCGGTTCCCCACACTCACGTTCGCGGAGCCCTGACCGTACTGGCCGACGAACACCGGGTCCGCGTCCTCGACGGCGCGCAGGAGTTGGTGAGCCACGTGCGCAGCTGGGATCGAGGTCAGCAGGTCGAGCAGACCGTTCATATCGAAGCCCTGGTCGAGCGTAAGCACGCTGCCCGCGCGCACCGTGCCAGCGACCGCCTGGCGCAGGCGGCACCGGCCAGCGTCCAGTTTCTGCGGCTCGCCGCCGAGCGTGGGGAGATCCTGAGTTCGACCGCGACGGTGTTGACCGGCTTGCTCGATCGCTACGGCGCCCGAGCGCTGGAGGCCGCCATCGCCGAGGCGTTGCAGCGCGGCGTGCCGCACCCCAACGCCGTGCGCCTGGCGTTGGAACGCGCGCGCGAGGCGGCCGGCACTCCGCCGCCGGTGACGTTGGTACTCCCCGAGCACGTCGCCCGCCGAGATGCGCCGGTGCGTGCACATGACCTGGCTTCGTACGACCGACAGGAGAACGACGATGACGACGATTGATGTAGCAACACTGGCCGATGCGCAGGCTCAGGAGCAGCGCCTGCGCGAGCAAGCTGGCGAACTTCGGCTGCATAGCTTGCTCAGTCGCTGGCCCGAGGTGATGGGCAACGCCGAACAGTCCCGCTGGGTCTCGCAGTTGCTGGCGTGGGAAGCTGCCGAGCAGCATCGCCGGAGCCTGGAGAGGCGCCTGCGAGCTGCACGTATCGGCCCCTTCAAGCCGCTGGCCGACTTCGACTGGAAGTGGCCGACGCACTGCGACCGCGCCATTGTCGAGGAGCTGATGACGCTAGCGTTCCTCGAGGACGCCAGCAACATCGTGCTTGTCGGCCCCAATGGGGTGGGCAAGACGATGTGCGCGTGCAACCTGGGCTACCAGGCGGTACTGGCCGGGCGCACCGCCCTGTTCATCACGGCGGCACAGTTGCTGGGCGAGCTGGCGTCGTTGGACAGCGACTCTGCCTTGCGTCGGCGACTTCGGCACTACGCAGCACCGGACCTGCTCATGATCGACGAGGTCGGCTACCTGTCGTACTCGAACCGCCATGCCGATCTGCTGTTCGAGCTGATCAGCCGGCGCTACCAGCACAAAAGCACGGTGGTGACGACGAACAAGCCCTTTGCCGAGTGGGGCGAGGTGTTCCCCAATGCGGCCTGCGTCGTCTCGTTGATCGACCGGCTGATGCACCGTGCCGAGGTCGTGCGTATCGAGGGCAAGTCCTACAGGCAGAAGGAAGCCGATGAACGGGAGGCCGCGCGCAAGGTCGAACGCGCTGCGCGCAAGACGGCACCCCGCTTACGCAAGACAGCAGCGTGAACCCGAGCCCGAAGCCGCCCGCATCCTTCGGGGTGCCGACCCATTGGACAGGCGAACAGGCGTTGGCAGTGCTCGAAGTCCTGCAGATTCTGCGCGAGGCCGTCTGGGCTGTGCACGGACAGCAGGCTCAGCAGGCTTGGCGTGATCAGCTTGTGCCCGACCCCGGGCCGCCGGACTTCGATCCCGACCTGCCTTTCTGATCACGCGATTCGGCGTTCGCGACCAGGCAGGCGGGCCGTGCGATCATCGCGTGCGGTTGCACGGGCTTGCCGGTGTTGCCGAAACAGCAGGCCTGCCGCTATGGCTCTTGTCGGCGCTTGTCGGCCCCTGAGCAGTCCTTCGCGAACGTCTCGTTTCGGGTAGGCTGTGTCAGCTAAACAGCCAAGGAGTTGCCGTGCGAATCTACGGCTATAAGGACGGGCAGCCGCCCGACACGGTTCCGTCGCAGCCGCTTGCGGAAGTCACCCTCAATGCGACGCCGATTGAATTGCGGGCGATATCAAAGTTCCTGAGCGACTGCGCAGACGAAATGGATCGGATGGGCGATCGCTACGATCATGTTCACCTGTCGGACCGACTCAAGCAGTTCGAGACGTCGCTGCATTTCGTGGTGGTGCGGGGATAGCGCCAGTCCAGAGGGCCGGATGCGGTGCCCGTTGCGGACGCTCGTCGAAGGCCGCTCTCGGGGAGTGCTCGTTTGTGCGACCGTTCGGTACCGCCACGCTGATGTCGGTGGATTGTCAAACCCGGTAGTTCAGCGGCCTGTTAGGCGCGGGGCACCCACCCGCAGTCCGTCCATAACGAGGTCCATGAGTCGAGTAAGGCGTGATTGCCAATCTCCTCGGGAATCGATCTGCCAAATGCCTGCGGTCGCGAGAAAGAAGTCATCCACGGTGACTCCCGGACGGATCGTTCCTGCTTGGTGGTTGGCGTCCAGGAGGAGTTGGGCTGCAGCAGGCACGGAAGCGTACCCCGATGAAGTCCCCGGACATGCGCGGTCACTGGCGGCCTGGCGGATCGCGTCGGGCAAGCCTGCCTTGGTCACCGCGTACTGGGCAAGACCATCCATCCACTCGCGCAAGGCCTGCTCCGGCGGGCGGGTCCGAAGCAGTTCGGTCGCGAGATTGGCGACCCGCTCCATCTCGAAGCGGTAGACCTCGATGACCAGCGCCTCCCGGCTCGGGAAGTTTCGGTAGAAGGTCGCTTGGCCGACCCCTGCCTTCTTGGCGATGGCGCTCAGGGCGACGTCCGGGTGCTGAGTCAACTCGGCGATGGCCACTTTCAGGATGCGCTCGCGATTCTCCAGCGCGTCAGAACGCAGGCGTGTTTCCATCTCCGGCACTTGTGCTCCTATCGAACCGATTGCTAAATGGACAATTGTCCGTTATGCTTCACGAACAAGCGGACAGGTGTCCGATTGGTGATTCTACCCAAAGCATCTTGAAAGGCTCCCGTGAAGACTTTTGGCAACACTATCCTGATCACAGGCGGCACTTCGGGCATCGGCCTCGGCCTCGCCCTGCGCTTCCACAAGGCTGGCAACAAGGTGATCGTTGCCGGCCGACGCAAGGAACTGCTCGACCGGATCACGACCGACCACCCGGGAATCGAAGCGGTCGTGCTCGATGTCGCTGACCGCGCTTCCATCGCCCACGCAAGCGAAGCGATCGCCGCCCGCTACCCGGAATTGAACGTCCTGATCAACAACGCCGGCATCATGCATTGGGAAGATGTCCGCGACCCTAGCTGCCTCCAGATCGCCGAGGACACCATTGCGACCAACCTGCTCGGTTCGATTCGGATGGTCTACGCCTTCTTGCCGCAACTGTCGAAGAAGGCCGACGCAGCCATCCTAAACGTCTCCTCGGCGTTGGCCTTCGTCCCCTTTCCCGCCACGCCGACGTACAGCGCAACCAAGGCCGCCGTCCACTCGTTCACCGAGGCTTTGCGTGTCCAGCTTGCCGACGCCTCGATCCAGGTGATAGAGATCGTGCCGCCGGGCGTCCGGACAACTCTTTTGGGCCAGCAGGAAAGCGAACAGGCCATGCCGTTGGAGGACTTCCTCTCGGAGGCCATGAATCTCCTGCAAGCCACGCCGCAGGCGCAGGAAATTGTCGTGGAGCACGCCAAGCCCATACGCGACGCGGCAGCCAGTGGCGCGTACAGCAATCTGCTGACCATGTTCTCAACCATCAAAGCGCCGCGCAGTTGAATGATCGTGTCCGCCTTCTCGCAACGCGTTGGCCGTTGCGCAGAAGGCCGACCTCATCAAGCATTTGAAAAGGCGGGACGGCGAGCACGCAGTCCCAACCCGAAGCATGGGCGCGGAGGCGAATCGGAATCGCCCACAGGGCGTGATCCGTCCCCTCAAGGCAAAACAGGAATGACCATGAAAATCGGAATCATCGGCGCTGGCAGCATTGGTGCCACCCTCGCTCGCAAGTTCAGCGCAGCGGGGCACCAGGTCTCGCTTGCGAACTCGCGCGGGCCCGCGAGCCTCCGCGAGATCGCGAGCGCGGCCGATGCGACCGCGGTTGCGCTGCCAGACGTGGTCAAGGGCGCCGACGTCGTGGTGGTCTCCATTCCGGAGAAGGCGATCCCGCAGTTGCCGAAGGATCTCTTCGCCAGCCTGCCGAGGCACGTGGTCGTCATCGACACCGGTAACTACTATCCTGGGATGCGCGACGAGCCGGTGGCAGCAATCGAAAGCGGGATGCCCGAGAGCCAGTGGGTGGCTGAGCAACTTGGCCGCCCTGTTGTAAAGGCGTTCAACAGCATCCTGGCGCATAGCCTGGCGACCCAGGGGCAACCCGCTGGCTCGCCGGGACGCATCGCGCTGCCGGTGGCAGGCGATGAGGCCGACGCGAAGAAGATCGTCATCGGCCTTGTCAACGATGCCGGGTTCGAGGGCGTCGATGCGGGCACGCTCGGCGAGTCTTGGCGCCAGCAGCCCGGGACGCCCGCGTACTGCACGGACATCGCGGGCAGCGCAGCGCTGAAGGATGCGCTAGCTCGGGCGGTGAAGGACAAAGCCCCCGGCTTGCGCGACTTGGCACTTCAGCGATTGGGCCAACTCGGGTCGACGATCACGAACGACGACATGCTGCGCGTCAATCGTGCGCTCCACGACTGAAGCAACGGTCGGCCCGTGCGGGTCGAGGACAAGATCGCACTTCGTTAGTTGAACCACGGTGCGCCCTGGACATCGCTTTTCAATCTTCTGGAAACGTTCACGCCAAGATGGCGAATCAATGATGGGAGCTTTCATGCATAAAGGCAGCTGTCTCTGCGGCACAGTGAAATACGAAGTTCGCGGCAAGCTTGGTGCGGCGATCTATTGTCACTGTTCGCTCTGTCGCAAGGCGACCGCTACCGCATTCGCGACCAATGCGCCCGTCGCGGCCAGTGACTTCGTCGTTGTCGAGGGCGAGTCGGCGCTGAAGGCATTCGATTCTTCGCCAGGTGTTCATCGCCTCTTCTGTCTCAACTGCGGTTCGCCGATCTTCAGTCGCCGCGATGCGATGCCCGAAGTTGTGCGCTTGCGGCTGGGGACGCTCGATACGCCGCTGCCGGCGCCGCCGACCGCGCATTATTTCGTCAGCTCGAAGGCCGAGTGGTACGAGATACACGACGCCTTGCCACAATTCGCGCAACGCTAGGCGGTGACCGCGCAGGTCTCGTCCCTCGCGCGCAGCGGGCGCACAAAGTCCGGTCGACTCGAAGGGCTTGAGAATTGAGGAAAGCAGAGTGCTGACGCTTGCGGTCCGGGCGCGCTAGCGACTGTTCGGCGAGGGCTCGCCCGTGACGGCACGCCAAAAGGCCTCGGCCGACTTTCCGCTCGACCCACGTTCGCGATAGAGCCGGATTTCGAGAGGGATGTTCCAGTCTTCGCTCGCGGCCGCCACGAGCCGGCCTTGCTTCAGGTCGTCGTCCACCAATGTCAAGGGAAGCCATCCCAGCCCGCGACCATCCAATGCCATCGTGCGAAGCACGGACGCCGCATGGGCCGTGAAATCAGCGTGCAACGGCAGGCGTTGCAAGCGACGGCCAAGCACCGCTCGCAGTATTCGACCGAGGCCGGACTCCTCGCTGTATAGAAGGGCAGACACGGTGGCACCGCCAGGGACTTCGAGGCGGTGAATCGGTGCTCCATGAACGTCGGGCCGCGAGACCGGCACCATCACGTCGTTGCCCACTTGTGTGGAACGATAGCTTTCGCCGTCAAGCGCTCCGATCGCCGCCGCGTGCACGTGACTCATCACGAACTGCACTTTGCTTTGCTCCATTAGCGCTTCGCAGCGGAGCAAGACGTCGGACATGATCTGGATCTGCCCGACAGTGCTGGCCGGGCCGAGGTTGTGAAGCCAACGGGGCAGGAAGGTGAAGGACAACGCGTGCGTGGACGCGATGCGAAGCGATGAGGCGCTGGCATCCTCGATCAGCTTGGCCTCGCCCGGCAATTTCGCAACGCGGGCCAGCACCTCCTCGGCGACCCCGACGAACCATTCCCCGACGTCCGTCAACTTTGCGGGCTGGTGTGTCCGATCGAAGAGGTCGGCGCCAATCCACTCCTCGAGGCTACGGATCCTCCGGCTGAACGCCGGTTGCGAACTGTGGCGTTCCTCGGAAGCACGCGAAAAGTTGCCCGAAGCGGCTAGCGCACGAAAATCTTCAAGCCAGATCAGGTTCATGAGCAGTTCGTCCAGCGCATGGAAGATGAGGAATTGAGCATTGGCCGCAAAACCAGAACGCTCCGAACATTCAGGCTCGTACTCGAAACACCCTCGGAGACAGCCATGAAGATCGTCGAAATCCGCGAGAAGACCCTGCCCATCAGCTCGCCCATCCGCAACGCCTACATCGACTTTAGCAAGATGACGCTCAGCCTGGTGACGGTCATCACCGACGTGATCCGCGACGGCAAGCCCGTGGTCGGCTACGGCTTCAACTCGAACGGCCGCTACGGCCAGGGCAAGCTGATGCGCGAACGATTCATCCCGCGCATCATGGAGGCGGACCCCGCCTCGCTGGTCGACGACACGGGCGACAACCTCGATCCGCACAAGATCTGGAACGCGATGTTCACCAACGAGAAGCCCGGCGGCCACGGCGAGCGCTCGGTGGCGATCGGCACGATCGACATGGCCGTCTGGGACGCCGTGGCCAAGATCGAAGGCAAGCCGCTGTTCCAACTGCTCGCCGACCGATACGGCGACGGCAGGCCCAACCGCAAGATCTTCGTCTACGCGGCCGGCGGCTACTACTACCCGGGCCAGGACTATCGCAAGCTGCAGGACGAGATGCGCAGCTACATCGATCGCGGCTACACGGTCGTGACGAAGAAGATCGGGGGCGCCTCGCTCGACGAAGACCTGCGCCGCATCGACGCGATCATGGAGGTGCTGCAGGACGGCCAGAAGCTGTGCGTCGACGCGAACGGCCGCTTCGACCTCGACACGGCCATCCAGTACGCCAAGGCGCTGTCGCAGTACGACCTGTTCTGGTACGAGGAGCCGGGCGACCCGCTCGATTTCGAGCTGCAGGCGACGCTGCGCCAGTACTACAAGAACCCGATGGCGACCGGCGAGGACCTGTTCTCGATGCAGGACGCCCGCAACCTGATCCGCTACGGCGGCATGCGCCCCGACAGCGACTGGCTGCAGTTCGACTGCGCGCTCAGCTACGGCTTGGTCGAGTACGGGAGTTGAACGTTCAGATCGCGTTGGCTGTCGCTCGCTGAAAGCGGTAGCGTCAGCGTAAAGACGGTGGTGCCAGACGACGAGATAACATTGATCTGGCCACCATGCGCCCTGGCTATCTCCCTGACGATAAACAGCCCGAGACCGAGGTTGGTGGACTCTGCCGCTTCGTCCGACGGACGTCCCCTTCGCAACGGCTCGAACAGCGCATGGATGTTCTCCACTGGTATCGGCTCTCCAGCGTTCGCTACCGAAAGCTGCACGTGGCCGTCATCGCCGATCAGCACGACGTCGATCGCCGCCTTCTGCGTACCGTAACGTGCTGCGTTGGTAACCAGATTGCCAAGAGCCTCGCGCACGCGCGACCCATCAAAGCTACCGAAGGTTTCTCCCTCCGAATGGAAACTGATCTCGACGTCAGGCAGGGCCGTGCGAAGCAATTCGATCTCTTCAGCACAAACGCTTGCAAGCTCGATTTCGGTAAGGTGAAGGCCTAGCCCCATTCCAAGTGAAGCGCGACTGAAGTCGAGCAGATCGTCCAGCAGCGTCTTCATGCGCTTGCCGCTTTGGATCAGCCGCACGGTGTGACTTTCCAAAGGGACCACCGTGATCATTCTCGAGAGCACCTCGGCCGTAAGAAGAATCGCATTGAGGGGGCCACGTAGATCGTGTCCGAGCACGCCTAGAAAGACATGGCGCCAGCGATCCATTTCCGCGGTGAAGTAGGCGACCGACTCCGCAACCGCTTGATCGATGGCTTCATTGAAGCGGACCAGGTCGTCCTGCATTTCCGGGCCGCCTGCTTTGCCACTGTCAAACCACAGCCGAAGGATAGAAGCTCGCAGTGCTCGGTACTCGGCCACAAGTTGTTCAATATCGAAGCCGGCCTTTGCTCGTAACAGTGCGTGTGTTTGCGCGGCAGTTTCCGGCGTTCCATGGATACGCGCTTGTTGGCCGAGCGACTTCGCAAGTTGCTCACGGGGTGTCTGGGCCGAGCGCAGATCCTTTGACGTCGCAGCCAAGATCATTGGCAAGTGATCGCGCAGGGCCTCAGCATCCAGATGCGATGAAGCGGGCAGCATGGTCGCAACAAATGCCTCAGCAGCCGAAAGGATAGGTTCGGCGTTGTCGTCAATGAAGTCTGCCAAGCGCATCGTGACATTCTTTGCCCGTCCGGGACGGACGGAAATCCATCGTACGCCAGGACAGGGGTGGGGTACACAGCGAGCCGCCCATCTCGACGAGGGGTGCAGAGCTGTCGACTGCGTCAGCGGATGGGTTGCCAGTTGTGGGGAAGCAATTCAGCTGCCTCGGCAGGGGCCTTAGCAGGTCTTTGAGGTACGCGCACGGCTCATGGCCGTGGAGCTTGGCCGACTATGCCGACCGCCGAACTATGCCGAGCGGCCTCCCTTCTCGCCTTTGCGACGACCGTTCGCTTTTGCGTCAACGGTAATGGACGTTCGTCTCCCGGCAAGATGAAATTCTGCTTTGGATCACAATCGCAATTTCTTTCTTCTGAGGCAACTCAACAATGGCAAAGACGTATCTCCAGGTTCAGCAGCAGATTGCACAACTGCAGGCACAAGCCGATGTGCTGCGCAAGAAAGAAGCCGCCGGCGTACTCGCGCGCATCAAAGAGGCCATCGCGGTCTACGGTTTCACCGCAGAGGACTTGGGCGTTGCCGCGCGCAACGCAAGCATCAAGGCAGCCAAACCCGCCGGCCGCGCCAAGGCTGTCAAGGCCGTCAAGGCCAAGACCCACTCCACGGCCTCCATTCCCAAATTCAAGGACGGCAACGGCAATGTCTGGAGTGGTCGGGGCCCGCGTCCGGCGTGGTTCAAGGCAGCGCTGGAAAGTGGCAAGACGCCTGCCGAACTCGCAGCCTGAACGGCTTCGGTTCAGTCTGAAATCTGCCCATCGCGCAGGGCCTCGGCCACGTAGGCCGACAAGGTCTGCCGTGGCCTGAAGCGCGGATCGGCCACGATGGGCTGACCTTGGGGGCCGCGTACGGCTTCGAGGGCAGCCAGACTCACATCGCCCAGTTCCGGAAAACCTGTCCCTGCATCGCACAGGCCATAGGCCCTGTCGCCATCGGCGTCCAGTTCGGTGAGCAGCCAGACAAGCCCCGCATCCAGCGTGTAGAGCTTGACAACCGGCAACGGATCGAGCACTTCACCGCGAGCACGGGCCGCCCCATTGGCCAGCATCTGGGTACGCTGCTCATCGGTGAGGAATGCCATGGCTTCTCCTAGAGACTGAGACATGCTAATGCGCCGGGCGCATTTTTGTAAGTCAAATTGACACACTGCACCAAGCAAGGCGTTGTCGCGTCATGCCATTGGCTCTCAAATCGACGCCATTGCAACAACCGCCTTTATTGCCAGCGCAGAGCTGATGTGCTCACGAAACTTTTATTTGAACACTATAGATTGTAGCTCTATAGAGGTCGATAGGTTGTCATTGCCGTTCCCCTACGAACGCCTGAATGACCAAGACGACGCACTCCTTTCCTGCAGCTCTCAGAGCTGTACGGAAAGCCCGCGGCTTGAGTCAGGAAGCTTTTTCGGATGTGTCGAGTCGTACGTACATGAGTTCGCTCGAGCGCGGCTTGAAGAGTCCGACCCTGAACAAGATCAACGAGTTCTGCGATGTCATGGACGTGCATCCACTTACGCTACTGGCGCTGGCCTATGGCAGTGACGGCAAGGGTGTAGACAAACTTTTCGCGCGTGTACATCGCGAGTTGCTCGACATCGAGACCTCGCGGACAGAGTGAAGGCGCTGCCGTGAAGCAGCGCCTGCGGCACGCTACGCCACGATGCGCCCTGCCAGCCGCGCTTCACGCGCGTACCCGCTTAGCCGCTTGTCAGCGACGAAATGAAGATCGCGCTCGATGGGTAATCCCCACCTCCCCCGCAAGCCCTCCAGTTCCGTCAGACTCACATAGCCCAGCTCGGGAAAGCCCTGTCCAAGGTCGCAGAGCCCGAACGCGGTGCCTTCGGAATCAAGTTCGGTCAGCAACCACGTCGCGCCCGCGTTGGGCGTGAACAGCTTGACCACCGGCAGCGGGTCGAAGTCGGGGTTCTCGGTCGATTCACGGCCATTGGCCAGCAGTTGCTCGCGTTGTTCGTCGGTAAGAAGCGTCGTCATGGTCTTTCCTTGAAAGGATGCAGGGCGGAATTGCCCGAGACCAGAGCCGCACGACGCAGCGCAGCCGTCAGGGTTCGCAGACGGCCGCGGGCCGCAAGCGCACGATGTGCGCGCAGACCTTGACGGCGAGAACGCCGTGCAACGATGCAGGGAACAGCAAACCGCCCCCTCCCCGTCTTGCCTTGTGGCAAGCGAAGCGCGCAGGCCGGGAGCGCAGTGAAGGCCGCAGGCGTCAGGGATGGAAGCCCGAAGGGGCGAGGCGCCATCGGCGGCTCGATGCGCAGCACGACAGCCCGGCCCGGCACCGCCGGGAGACGCACGAATGCCTTCGACACCGATCCGTATCTACGCCGACTCGCAAAACCTGTGATGCGTCTTTGCACAAAGCCACGAGTCCGCAGAACCGCCAGCGCACATCCACTGCTGCTCGTGCATCCGTAGAACCGCAAAGTCGGGATGACGCCGATCCGCAGATGACGGAATCAGAAAAAACACGGATTGGCGCCATTCCGTACTTACGGAATTCAGTGCGGACGTGCAGCAGTGAAACGGCCCGCGACAAGCGCGGGCCGTTGTTGGAGTCCAGAGGTGAAGCGCCCCGCCCGTCGGCGGGGCGCCGGGCGACGATCAGTCGCCCTTGCTGCGCGACCAGATCAGGTTGTGCGCGCCGTCATCGCCCTCGACCAGACGGGCATAGATGGTCGCCGGGAACGACGGGTCGTCCAGGGTCACCGACAGGTAGGGCCGGTCTGCCTTGCTGACCTTCTTCCATGCCGCGCCGATCTCGTAGCCTGTGCCCGCCACGATGCGGTAGTCCGGGGCGTTCTCGCTTTCCTTGTCACTGGGCGCAATCTTGACCTTGACGTTGAGCGTCAGGGTGCGAACCGTGCCGGCGAAGCCGTTGTTCTGTGCGGTGAAGATGCCGATGTTGGCCATGATGAAGTCCTTTCGAAGTTGACCAGGTCCGCGCCCGTCGCGGCCTTGGCGTGATCCGGACGGCGCGGGTCCGGGCGCGTCGCACCGAAGGCCGCAACGCGAGTGGAGGACCGGTAGGCCCGAGAAATTTGCTTCGCGAGGAAGCTGCACAGCAGCGGGGAAATTTGTCGGGCTGGACGGTTGCGGCGATGAAGCCCGAGGCGAAGCGCAACGCAGAGAAGCGCCGCCGTGCCCGCGCCAGGATTCACGACAAATACAAGGCCGTGGGCGTGAACCTGATCCCGAAAGGACACATGGCCCAGGCACTGGTCCCACAGCAACGGCTTTCCGGCCTGGACTCGGACGCAGTCCAGGTCCAAGCCGGCTGACCAAGAAAGCGCCGCCGGAACGTCCCACAGCGTCGAGGCGACAGACGTGATCGGCATCGGCGGCATGGAGGCAGGTCAGAAATTCACGGCGAGGGACCGACGCTGGATGACCCGTCGTCCCCGGCCGTCAGACCCGCTGCCCGCCGCCGCGAGCCGCCGCAAGCGCATCGACCTTCGTGGCGATACGCGACTCGATGCTGGCCCGATGCGCCGCCACCAGCGTGACGGTTCCGTCGAGCACGAGTTCGTGGTCGTCATATGCCTGGACACGGAATGTCGCACTGCGCTCGCCCAACCCCTCGACCCATCCACGCAGTCGCAGACGTGTCGTCGGTGGAATGGGGCCGAGATGCTCGATATGCACGGTGCGCCCTACGACCACCTCCATCGTCGCGTCGATGTGCCTCTGCATTTCGCGGACGCAGATGGACTCGACAACCGCGACCAGGTACCCGGTCGCCAGACATTCGATCAACGTCTGCGCGTATTCGCGGCCATGCGGCAGCCTCGCGAACAAAGACCGTGCCGTCTGGTCATGCGACACCGCATAGGTTTCTTCAAAGCTGATTTCGCTGACGCCTTGTTGATTCATGGGGATGTGAGGGGTGAAATCATCGAACTCTCCGAATCCGAGAGACGCGTGCGCATCTGGATCGGAACTCTCACGATGCTCACGTGATGGGCTGGCGCAGCCAACCTATCGGGGCATGCCGGGGAGCACCACGGCGCAGGAAATCCCGATTGCTTAGGACACGCAACGCCGCCACGGCGTGGCCATCGCCCTCCCCCTCGCCGCAAACGAAAACGCGCGCGGCACACTTGCCGCGCGCGTTTGCGCTCGCACGTCTAAGGCCCCGGCCTCCGGCCGGGGCCTCATGCTTAGACGACTGCCGCCAGTTCCTCGCGGTCTTCGGCCTCGGCAGCGGCTTCATCCGCTTCCAGCACCGCTTCGATCCCCGACGATGTTGGCGTCTCAGAGGTCGGTTCTGCCTCAGCCCTGAACATCACCGGCAGCCACCCGGTCCCGGCGGCGAGCCTTTCGGCCTCGCTCGCAATCTCAGCCTTCTTGAGCTTGGACAGCCGGGTCACGTGATCCGGTGCAAAGGCCAGCACCGCCTCCAATGCCTTCGCCTTGGAGACATGCGCAAAGTAGCCTTCGGCGGTCGGCGCCCACCAGTCGTGCATGTCGAGGCTCACGGCCTCGGCCAACCCGGCGGCGGGCACCTCGTCCTCGCGGGATGCCAGCACACTGACGGTGGAAGCCACGCACACCGCCAGCAGCGACAACAGTTCGCCTTGCGGCAGGGCCAGCAGCTCGGCAAAGAGAGCCTTGGGCTCTTTCGGCAAGCGCGCCGCCCATGCCTCGCGGACCTTGCCCATGCCCACCGCCGCAGGCGAGTCCCCCACATCCGGGGCATGCTGCGTCAGCCCGTCCTGCGGGATGGCGATGATGTCGACGGGCGAGCCGCCCGAGCCGTAGCTGTTGAAGACCACGCGTAGCGCGAGCCGATGCACCACGGCCACCAATGCCACCAGCGGATGCCGAGCGACCTCGGCCTGCAGAGCGGCCGTGCGATGGGCGCTCAGCCGCTTCGCCAGCTTCTCCGAGATACCGGACTTGGCCGGCTCATCGGCATCGCCACCGTGGCCGTTGCGTTCCACACCAGCCGCGTTGGCTTCTTGCCGCTCCTGCGCCCGCAGCGCCTTGGACTGCTCCTCGCGCAGCAGTCCACGATGCACCACCACGCCGCCCATGTGATCCACCGACACCACGGCACCGGCTACTTCCACCGTCCCGGGCGGGTAGACGATCAGGGTCTGCTCGATCGCTTCCAGTTCGTTGCCGAGTTGGTCCAGTTCCTCCTGCAGCGCCTGCACGCCGTCATCGCTCAGTTCCGCATCTTCATCATCGAGGCGGTCCTGCAACTCGCTCTGTTTCCCTTCGAGCTTGGCGATGTGCTTGGCCTCGGTTCTGTTCGGGTCGCGGCGCGTGCGCCGCACTCGCTGGAACACGTGCAACTCGGCAGCCGTGGCGCGCGGCGCGACCTCCACCCATCCCCAGCCCTCCAGCTGAACCTGCTCGACAACGTCGGCGAGCTTGTGGCGCGCGAGCGTGTCCAGCAAACCGGCATCGGTGAGATAGCCTCCCTGCTCTTCGTCCGAAAACAGGTCGCGGCGCACACCGCCTCCTGCGGCCTCGTAGGCTTCGAGCCCGACGAAGCGGGCCAGCGCATCACGACTCGCATCGATCTCTTCGTGGGTCAGATGGTCGCGCAGCGCCTCGGGGCTGCGCTGCCATGCCGGGCTGTCGTAGAACGCGGCCTCCTGCGCCGCGTGGTCGTCGGTGATGGCGAGCGCCATCAACTGTTCGAGGGTCACAGCACCGGTCTGATAGTCCGCCAGCAGGCGCGGCGAGACGTTGGCGAGCCGCAGCCGCCGCTTGACCACCAGCGGCGTCACACCGAAGTCCGCCGCGATGGCCTCGACCGAACGGCCTTCGGCCACAAGCGCCTTCCATGCGAGCAGTTCCTCGACCGGTCCCATCGCCTCCCTCTGCACGTTCTCGGTGAGACTGGCCGTACGCGCCAGCGTGTCGGCCACCAGCATGCAAGGCACCGACCAATCCTCTGGGATGCGCCGCTTCTTGGCGAGCAACTTTAGGGCCGCGAGGCGCCGCCCACCGGCGACGACCTCGAAGTCCCCGTCATCGCCGCAAGGAATCACGGTGAGGTTCTGCAGAAGGCCCAGACGCCGGATGCTTGCAGCCAATGCAGCAATCGACGTGCGTGCCTTGCGGCGCACGTTGCGCTTGGATGGCCGCGAACGCAGCCGCGAAAGCGGCACCAGCACCATGTTCTGCGCAGGTACGGCCGCTTCAAGGGTGGAAACTTCTGACGCATCAACAGTATTCATGATCGAACTCCTGTCCCATGTCGGGACGTTGGAAAACAAAACTGGGAAAACAAAAACCGAAACTGGATTCAGGGCGTAGGTCTGTGCATAGGCGCTCTCCTTGGGTGTTGGGCTCCGCAGGGGCCGCGAAGCCCTTTCGCGGCCATACAGGCCGGCTGGGGCCGGCGCGAGTGCGCCGTCAAGGGAGAACAGCGAAAGCGCTGGCGCGGCCCGCAGGCGAAGCCGAGGACACGGGCGCCGCAGCGACCCTTGACGGGAGGAGCGCACGCAGAGGCCAGGCAAGCCGCGCACAGCGCGGCGCGCAGGTGGCGGATACCGCCACCGGAGTGATCAGATCGAGGGGGTCGGCCGGCATCGGCCGCTGGCCAGGTGCACGCGCGCAGCGCGCATGCGAGTGGGCAATACAAAAGGGGCCGAAGCCCCCCTTTGCTACATCAGCCCATGCTCGGCCATCGAGTAGATGTCGCGGCCGCCGACGATCAGATGATCCAGCACCCGCACATCCACGAGAGACAGCGCGGTCTTGAGAGTCTGTGTTAGCGCTTCGTCGGCCAGCGATGGCTCTGCCGATCCCGAGGGATGCCCATGCACCAGCAGCAGCGCGGCGCTGTTGCGCGCCAAGGCGTCCTTGACCACCTCACGCGGATACACCGAGGTCTGTGCCACCGTCCCACGGAACATCTCCACGTAGTCGAGCACACGGTTTTGCGAATCCAGATGCGCGACGGCGAACACCTCGCACTCCAGCGCCCCATGCCGCAGACGCAGGAAATCTCGCACCAGAGCAGGCGAAGACAGCGCGTCGCTGCCACGCACCCGCCTCGCCAGAAGTCGCTGCGCTGCGAGCAGCACCTCGTCGGCCTCGGCCGGGCGGTACTCGCCCGCCACATCGCGAACGAGGAGGGGAACAGAAGCAGAGAACTCGAAGGAAACAAGAGAAGAAAAGAGATCGTGCGACATGGTCGGCTCCGTGAATCGGGCGGGATTGCCCGAAACCGAAAGCCGCACGGCGCAGCGCAGCTGTCAGGGTTCGCAGACGGCCGCCAGGACGCCAGCGTGCACAGCACGCGCAGACCTTGACCGCGAGAACGGCGTGCTACGGTGAGAGGGACAGCAAGCCAGCCCGTCCACCACTCTCCCCTGCCTTTCAGCAAGTGCAGCGCGCAGGCCAGAAGGCCAGAAGGCCCGAAGGGCCGGAGGTCGAAGGATGAAGATTGCGAGTGCAAACGCCATCGGTGGCTCGACGAGCCTTCGCTCGCTCCACCGCGTCGCCGTCACCGACTGCGAACTGCACTACGAAGGCTCTTGCACCATCGACGAAGACCTGCTCGACGCGGTCAACCTGGCCGAGAACGAGCAGGTCCACATCTGGAACATCAACAACGGCGAATGCTATGTGGCCTATGCGATCCGGGGCGATCGCAGTACCCGTAAGCACAGGCCTCATATGATGTTTGACCGGAAGCGCACCGTCCCCAGCAAACTATAGAAAAAATGGCAGTCTCCAACGATCTCCAGTTTCCTGAAACAGAAGAGCTCTTCGAGGAGATGTGCTTTCATCTGTACAGCAAGGACTGGAACGATCCCTTTCTCAACCGGCTGGGCAGCACAGGGCAGAGCCAGTTCGGGCTGGATCTGATCGGCACGGTCAACGGAAAAGACGTCGGCATCCAGTGCAAGCACTACATCAGCACACCGTTTACCCTCGCGACGGTGACGGGAGATCTCCACAAGCTCGATGGATCGACCGTGGTCGTTGATCACGTCATCTTCGCAACCACCGCTGCCAACAAGGCAGCCCTTGTCACCCAGGTCCGGGAGCTCAATAGTCTTCGTCGTACGAAGGGCAAATGCGGAGTCTCCGTCCACTTCTGGAGTGAACTGTCGGCGCTGCTGCGAAAACATCCGGAGGTCGCCCGAACATACATCCCGGGATTTCCGGGCGGGGCGCTACTGCAGATCCGGGACACGACCGAGGCGACACTCGTCGCGGTGCAAGGCGTTTCCGACGCTGTGCTTGGCGCACTGGCCGACGCGGCCGCAGCGAAGCAGGCAACGCAAGCTCAACCCTTGATCACGCGGCAGCTGGATCTGGCCCGGGAAAAACTTCTCCTGGGTCGACCGCTCGATGTGTTGGAGCTTCTGGAGAATCTCGGAGATCCTGCATTGTTCGGCGATGCGCCCGCCCAGTCCCGCTGGCATGCAACCAAGGCGTCGGCCCTGCTGATGTCCAATCGCTCGGAAGAAGCTGCGCGCGAATATCTGGTTGCCGCATCCATACTGCCGGATCTGGAAAAAGCGTACCGTAACAAGGCGCATGCGCACATGCTGCAGCGCGACGCGCCGCAAGCCCTTGCGATTCTCGATGAAGGACTCGAGAAGTACCCCCAAAGCAGCCTGTTGTGGGCGTTGCGCGCTGCCGCCGAGCGTGCATCCGGAGAAGCCGACCCCGGAAAAGACATTCCATCTCACCTACGCGATACCACTGATGTGCTCTTCACGATGTCCGGAATCCGGCATCAACAGGGGCGACTTGAAGAGGCGTTTGACTTCATTCAACGCTGCACCAAGAACGAGAAGCCGTCTTTTGAGCTCAACCGATTGCTGCTCGCAACCGCTTTGAGTTGGGCACTGAGCGATCCTGTGGCATCTCAGCTCGGACAGTTGGAGCCCGGCAAGAGTCAGGCTCTCCGAGATGCATTGCTGGCTCATGAGTCATTGGAAGTCGCCATTCCCGCGATCCAGCACGACGCCGCCTCATTCGAGGTTTCCAGCAATGCCGTCGTCTGTCTGCTCTTGCTCGGCGAAGTCGCAAGGGCGCGCAAGATCGCCAATCTGGCGCTGATGCGGCACCCTTTCGCCAGCAACCTCCTGCGCGTGCGGATCGATGAGATCGAGGAGACCAAGGATGTAGATGGGCTGCGCAAGCTAGCCGAAGGTCAACTTGCGCAAATGCCCGACGTCGCACTTGTAGCCATCGCGGAGGCAGCCTCCAATCTCAATACACCGGATGTATTCGAGCGCGCAGCTTCTCAACTCGACTCGCGCCCACTGTCCGAGCGCGAACGGCAGGATCTTGCGGTTCTTTCCGTGCATGCGCTGTGGACTGCCGGTGCCAAAGAGCAGGCCATCATGCAAGCCAAGGCGCACGTCAGCGCACACCCCAGGCACATGCTAGGCCAGGTCGAGCTGACCCGGATGCTCAGCCGCTCGGGCGAAGATCTCGCCGCAGCATTGCGCGCTCACGCCGTTGAGGAACTGGCAGCAGCCCAGGACGCGAGCTCTCTCGAAGTGTCCCTGGCCGCGGACCTGCTCCGGGAGCTGCGCGACTACGCAAAGGCGGCTGCGCTGTACGCACGGCTTGTGCATACGCCTGGCGCTGATGTGCTCACTTACAAGTACATCTATTGCCTGATCGAATCGGATCAACGCATGAGAGCCCAGCAGTTGATGGATCAGCTTCTGGTCGCAGTGCGGGAGAGGTCGGACTTCAGAAGACTGGAGGCAGAGCTCGCTCGGCGCAAGGGCGACTGGGTGCGCACCGCGGACCTGCTTCGGACGGAACTTGCCCAATACCCACAGAATGCGACGGTGGCTCTGAACTATGTGGGGGCACTGTATCGGATGATGCCGGTGCCGGGTGAACTCACCGATTACCTGTCATCGAACCCGTCGTTCGACGGGAATCACACCGCGGCCGAAGTCGAGTTCGCCAAATACGAGCTGCAGCACGGCTTGCAGATGCAAGCACTTCATCGGCTTTATCGCTTACTGCGCGACAACCCCAGCGACACGATGATTGCCGGGTCCTATCTGGCTCAGATATTCATCAGCAACTTTCCCGCTGAACTCTCTGCCGCACAACAGGCCGGTCCCGGGACTTCAGTGCTCCTAAAGACGCCCGGAGAAATGTTCGAAATCGCCATAGACACGGACCAGTCGGCCCGCCCGAGCTGGCCCGAACTCGTCGGCGCCGACTCCGCAGTAGCAAAGGCTCTGGCGGGAAAGGCAAATGGCGACATCGTTGTGCTTGACAGAAATCTTGGCCCGGTGGAGTGCGAGATTGCAGGAATGGATACCATCCTGAGCTTCGCGGCACGACGGGCCGGAATACTGCTGCACACGGCGGCAAGCAACGACGGCCCCGCATGGTCGGTCAATCTTCAAGGCCCGGATGGGCAGATTGATGTCGACAAGTTGCTCGCTCCAGCACAGGCCAGGAAGCAACGCGAAGGCGTTCTCCTGGAGGGCTATCGGAACTCGAAATTTCCTCTGTCGACGCTCGCCAAGACGCTTGGGAAGCACACCCTCGAGTTGGTACTGGGATGGCCTCACGACAAAGCCCCCATGTTTGTCTCCCTTGGTCTTGCCGAGGAGCGCGACGCACAACTCACCACACTGCGCTCCCGCCAGCGACGCTACGTGCTCGATCTCTTGACGCTAGGGGAGTTCGTGGCCCTCGGTCTATTCAGGAATGCTGCCCCCTTGCTCGGCAAGCCACTCGTTCCAACATCGGTTCGAGATGAGCTTTCTGGCCTGCTTGATACAGAAAAGCGTTTGCCGACCCACGAAGACTTCCCGGATGACGGAGCTGGCCCGGGTCATCGAACTCAGCCTCACCGGTTTCTCGTTCGACGCATTGAATTGTTCCAGGAGATTCTGTCCTGCATTGACGAGCTGTGTGAGGTCACGCCCGTGTTGGGGCCAGCCATCTTGACCGACGAGCACCGGACGCTGGGACTGCTTTTGGACGATGCGACGCTGGATTGCGTGTACCTCTGCTTGGAGCGTGACGCGGTCCTCCTGACGGAAGACGCTGGGCTTCGGCGAAGTGTCATTGCCGTCGGGATCACGAACTCGGTCAACGTGCAGCCCGTGTTGATGGCTGCGCTGGACGAAGACTTGATCAGCCATGCCCAGTATGTGGATGCGATGAGCAGCAAGATCGAGCGGAACCAGGAGTTCATCAACCTTCGGTCCGCGGATCTGCTGTACATGGTCGGGCGCAATCCGGGCGCATTTGATCCCGCGGTCACGGCTGCCTTGAACACGATGCGCGGACCTCAATTGGATCTGCCATCGGCCGTGCATGTGACCGCCGAAATGCTCTTGGGAATGGTCGAACTCGTATCCCCCAAGATCTTTCGCCAGTATTTCTCGGCTGCCCTCGATGCACTTGCCTCGAATCGACCGCAGCAAGCGGCACCAATCCAGAACGCGCTTGCGCATGCGGTGCATTCGAGAATCTCGCAGTTGCCCAAGCCGCTGCGACTCCAGCTGAGTCGAACCATGGGAGCGCTGCTGCAAATACAGCCAATGGAGCAGCCTCAGATGCTCCTGCGCTCACCTATTGCCTTGGCCGTTGCTGAGCTAATCAGGCGCATCTCAGAGGACTGAATTCGACTCACGGGACCGACGCTGCGCTGCAACTGACACGTATGCAATGGCGTCGCTCCGGTCGCGAACAAAGCAGGAGCAGTGCAGTCTCCACGAACCGTCGGATTGCCTGCAACAGCTGCGGGGATACTCGGAAGAACGATGTTGGCTTGAGCGTCCGACCAAGGTGCACCTGGTCAACGTTAGAAATCATGCGCAATTTTTGAGCAACCTCGCGAGGCACTAAAGGAACACATCGCATCCCAATCCGAGCTGAGCGGCGGGAACTAATCATATACAGTTGAGACCGCCAGACCGCGCCAAGCTGGCTTGCTTTGATCCGAACCGGCCCGGTGTTCCGAGCCAAACCGGTCGGAAGACCCGACGACAAGCAGGAGAGCAGCAGTGAACGAACGGTGTCTATGGATTGTGTGTTTCGTTCCACTTGACGCGGGAGGGGCCAAGTTCTTCGGCTTCTCTGAGTTCTTGGCAGCACTTGCGCTCATGGTCTTGGCTTGGACCCTTGCTGATATCCGCTACAAGTTCAGAATTCAGACGGCTCCGCTCCCCCTTAGCAGGCTGCTGAAATACCTCACCGGATGGTCCCGCGAAAGTGGACCTGAGGCGTTGTCTTAGCAGACTCACAAAACCTGCTCCGATGCGCGGCCCTGACACATTCACCGAAGGCTTGTTCACCAT
>NZ_JBVASX010000003.1:0-527978 GCF_057814215.1 Variovorax sp. F042 | reverse complement strand
CCAGCGACATCCGCAGCCTGGGCTACAAGAGCTATGTCGACTACAACGTCGGCGCGAGCTACGACTTCGGCAACGGCCTGTCGCTGACCGGCTCGGTGCAGGGCGCCAACAAGAAGAGCTCGTACCTCGCGGTGGCCAACCCCGGCGTCGACCTCGGCTTCGGCACCTTCGGCCAGACGACCTACTCGCCGAACAAGGCGCGCTTCATCCTCACGCTGACGAAGACGCTGTAATCCATACAACAACGAGGTGCGGCCCAAGCTGCCGCACCATTCCATTTCCATCCGAAGGAGAAAACTCATGAAGCTGGTCACAGCCATCATCAAACCGTTCAAGCTCGATGAGGTGCGCGAAGCACTGTCGGCCATCGGCGTGCAGGGGATTACCGTCACTGAGGTCAAGGGCTTCGGTCGCCAGAAGGGCCACACCGAGCTCTACCGCGGCGCGGAGTACGTGGTCGACTTCCTGCCCAAGGTCAAGATCGAAGCGGCCGTCTCCGACGACCTGGTCGATCGCGTGATCGAGGCTGTCGAAGGCGCGGCACGCACCGGCAAGATCGGCGACGGCAAGATTTTTGTCTACAACCTCGAACAAGTCGTGCGCATCCGCACCGGCGAAACGGGCCGCGAAGCCCTCTGATCGAGTCCAGGCCCGAAAGAACAACGATTATGAAAAAACTGCTTGTCTCTCTTGCGCTCGGCTTGAGCGTGTTGGCTGCCGGTACTGCCGGCTTCGCGCAAACCCCCGCTGCGGCCACGGCCGAAGCACCGGCCGCGTCGGCATCGGCCCCCGCTGCCGCGCCTGCAGCCGCAGCAGCTCCGGCCGCTGCCGCCGACGCAGCTCCCGCGGCGCCCGCCGCCGCACCCGCTCCGAAGATCGACTCCGGCGACACCGCTTGGATGCTGACTTCGACGCTTCTCGTGATCCTGATGACCATTCCCGGCCTCGCGCTGTTCTACGGTGGCCTGGGCCGCTCGAAGAACATGCTGTCGGTGCTGATGCAGGTCTTCGTGATCTTCTCGCTGATCAGCATCCTGTGGGCCATCTACGGCTACAGCCTGGCCTTCTCCGGTGACGGCAACTTCTTCGGAGGATTCGACAAGATCTTCATGAAGGGCATCACGCAGGAGACCTTCGGCGCGCTGACCACGATTCCCGAATACGTGTTCGTCGCCTTCCAGGGCACTTTCGCGGCCATCACCGTGGCGCTGATCGTCGGCGCGTTCGCAGAGCGTGCCAAGTTCTCGGCCGTGCTGCTGTTCTCGGTGCTGTGGTTCACCTTCAGCTACGTGCCGATCGCCCACATCGTGTGGGGCGGCGGCCTGCTGGGCAAGGACGGCGCACTCGACTTCGCTGGCGGCACCGTGGTGCACATCAACGCCGGTGTGGCTGGCCTGGTTGGCGCCTATATGGTCGGCAAGCGCGTCGGCTACGGCAAGGAAGCGTTCACGCCTCACTCGCTCACGCTCACCATGGTCGGCGCTTCGCTGCTGTGGGTCGGCTGGTTCGGCTTCAACGCCGGCTCGGCTGGTGCTGCCAACGCCGTCGCCGGCCTGGCCTTCATCAACACGGTGCTCGCCACCGCTGCCGCGGCCCTGTCGTGGATCCTGGGTGAAAGCCTGCACAAGGGCAAGGCCTCGATGCTGGGCGCTGCGTCCGGTGCCGTTGCCGGCCTCGTGGCCGTCACGCCTGCCGCCGGTTTCATCGGCCCGATGGGTTCGATCGTGCTGGGCCTGCTGGCCGGCCTGGTCTGCCTGTGGGGTGTGGGCGGCCTGAAGCGCATGCTCGGTGCCGACGACGCGTTCGACGTGTTCGGCGTGCACGGCGTGGGCGGTATCCTGGGTGCCATCCTGACCGGCGTGTTCGCGGCCAAGGGCCTCGGCGGCACCGGCGGCGCAACGCCCGACACCTTCGCGATGGGCGCACAGGTCTGGATCCAGATCAAGAGCGTGGCGCTCACCGTCGTGTGGTCCGGCGTGGTTGCCTTCATCGCCTACAAGATCGCCGACCTGACCCTCGGCCTGCGTGTGTCGGAAGAAGAAGAGCGCGAAGGCCTCGACATCTCGTCGCACGGCGAAACGGCTTACAACCGCTGACCTGCTCTGGCCGGGTTGCCTTCGGGCAGCCCCGCCACTGAAACGACCACCACCACCTTTTACAAGAACAATTCTTCGTAACGAGTTTTTCAAGCGAGGTCTCCTTTGGATGTTCAGCCCGCAAGCGCTCCGGCGCCAGCGGGCTTTTTTTTGCCCTTTGCCGCGATGGCCGGGGGCACAATCGCGACACCATGTGGACCTCCCTCGAAGACAGCCTCTGCGAACTCGGCGAGTCGCCGTTCTGGCATCCCCAGGAGCGCTCGCTCTATTGGCTCGACATTCCCGGCCGCGCCGTGCTGCGCACCCGCGGCGACATCGGCTCCGCCAATGCCAGGGTCGAGCGATGGCCGCTGTCCACCGAGCCCGGCTGCATGGCGCCCGCGCGCAGTGGCGGCCTCGTGATTGCGCTGCGCGACGGCATCTACCGCGCGCGCGAGTGGGGCGGCGAACTGGTCGCGATGGCGCGCGTGGAGCACGACGTGCGCACCATGCGCTTCAACGACGGCAAGTGCGACGCGCTGGGCCGCTTCTGGGGCGGTTCGCTCAACGAAGCCAAGGACCGCGCCAATGCCGCGCTCTATTGCTTCGATGCACGCCCCGACACCGGCGTCTCGCCCACGCTGACGCAGATGGCCAACGAGTCCACCACCGCCAACGGCCTCGCCTTCTCGCCCGATGCCCGCACCCTCTACTGGGCCGACACCGCCGCGCACGTGGTGTGCGCGTGGGACTGGGACGCCGAGGGCAACTCGCTCTCGCACGCCCGCGTGTTCCACCAGTTCGACGCCAAGCCAGAAGGCTGGACGCCCGAAGCACCGATGGGCTACCAAGGCCGCCCCGACGGCGCCACCATCGACGCGCAAGGCCACTACTGGGTTGCCATGTTCGAAGGCGCGCAGCTGCTGCGCTTTGCACCTTCGGGCGAAATCGTGGCCTCTGTTCCCGTGCCTGTTCAATGCCCGACCATGCCCTGCTTCGGCGGCGATGACCTGAAGACGTTGTTCGTCACCAGCGGCCGCAAGGGTCGGCCTGCTGCCGAGATCGAGCGATTGCCCGCCTCGGGCACGGTGATTTCCATGCGGGTCGATACGCCTGGGTTGCCGGTCAGCTTCTTCGAGGACCAGGGTGGGTTGTGACGTGGTTTGTTCAGGGCGCGCGATCACGCCGACGGGGGACATTCGCGCAGGGGAGTACCGGGTGTCATTCGCACGCGCCCTGAACAAAAGCACAGGAACCGCATGGCCCTGCAACACATCCCACCCATCCAGTGCCTGCTGACCTTCGAGGCAGTGGCCCGGCTGCGCCACGCGGGCCGCGCAGCCGATGAGTTGTGCGTCACGCCCAGTGCGGTGAGCCACCGCATCCGGCAGCTCGAATCGCACATCGGCTTCAAGCTCTTCGGCCGCAGCGACTTCAGCCTCACGGCCGACGGTGCAGCCTACCTCGCGAACGTGCGCACGGGGCTTGCTGCGCTGCAGGCCACGCCGCTCGGCGCCAACGCCGCCCAACGCGCCACGCGCCTGCGCATCGCCGTCACGCCGACCTTCAGCCGCCAGTTCCTCATGCCGAGGCTGGAGCTGTTCCGCAACATCTATCCAGACATCGAACTGGTGCTGCAGGTGTCGATCCCGCTGCTCGACGTCACGGCCGAGCAGGCTGACCTCGAAGTGCGCTACGGCCCCGGCGGGTACGCCGACTGCGAGCACCGGCTCCTGCTCGAGGAGCAGGTCGTGCCCGCCTGCAGCCCGAGCTACCTCAACGAGTTCGGCCCCTTCACCGGTTTTCGCACTGCGGCGGAGATTGCCAGCGCACGGCTGATCCGCAGCCCGCTCGAACCCTGGGGCACCTGGTTCGCGAGCTGCGGGCTCGACCAGCCCGAGCCCAACATCGGCTCGCAGTTCAACGACCTGGGGCTTGTGTACGACGCCGCGGCCAGCGGCTTCGGCGTGGCGCTGGTACGGCAGAAGATGGGCGCGGCGTGGTTCGAATCGGGCCGGCTGGTGGCGCTGTCCGACCAGGCTGTGCTGTCGCCGCACCGGCACTACATCTGCTGGCAGCCGGGCACGCTCGAGCGCTGGGAATGCGCGGCCTTTGCCGACTGGCTCGAACAGAGCCTGCGCTGAACCCGCGAAGTTCTTTCAAGCGCCCGGCAAAAATCCATCAACCCGGGCCTGCCGCAATGTCCGTAGAGTGCGGGTAGAACCGAGACATCCCGCGAGCAGAAGAAAAGAGGTCGCCGCATGAACGCGCCGCTCACCCCCACGCAAAACGATTCGCTACAGAAAACAGAGCGCCAGTCCCAGGTGGTGCGAGCGCTGCAGGCTCATCTGCCGGCCCACGCCCTGATCTGGCACGCAGAAGACACCGCCCCCTACGAGTGCGACGGCCTCACCGCCTACCGCGCCCGCCCGCTCGTGGTGGCCTTGCCCGAGACCGAGGCTCAGGTGGCCGCCGTGCTCAAGACCTGCCATCAGCTCGGCGTGCCCGTGGTGGCGCGTGGCGCGGGCACCGGGCTCTCAGGCGGCGCCATGCCGCACACCATGGGCGTGACCATGTCGCTTGCCAAGTTCAACCGCATCCTGAAGATCGACCCGGTCAGCCGCACGGCCATCGTGCAGTGCGGCGTGCGCAACCTGGCCATCAGCGAGGCGGCCGCGCCCTTCAACCTCTACTACGCGCCCGATCCGTCGAGCCAGATCGCCTGCACCATCGGCGGCAACGTGGCCGAGAACTCGGGCGGCGTGCACTGCCTGAAGTACGGCCTGACGCTGCACAACGTGCTGCGCGTGCGTGGCTTCACCGCCGAAGGCGAGCCCATCGAATTCGGCGGCGAGGCGCTCGACGCGCCGGGGCTCGACCTGCTCGCGCTCGTCATCGGCAGCGAAGGCATGCTCGCCGTGACCACCGAAGTCACCGTCAAGCTCGTGCCCAAGCCGCAGCTCGCGCGCTGCATCATGGCCAGCTTCGACGACGTGCGCAAAGCCGGCGACGCAGTGGCCGCGGTGATCGCGGCCGGCATCATTCCCGCGGGCCTGGAGATGATGGACAAGCCCATGACCGCCGCCGTCGAAGACTTCGTGCGCGCGGGCTACGACCTCGATGCCGCCGCCATCCTGCTGTGCGAATCCGACGGCACGCCCGAGGAAGTGGAAGAAGAAATCGGCCGCATGACCGGCGTGCTGCGTGGCTGCGGCGCGACCGCCATCGCGGTGAGCAGCAGCGAGGAAGAGCGCATGAAGTTCTGGAGCGGTCGCAAGAACGCGTTTCCCGCCTCGGGCCGCATCAGCCCCGACTACATGTGCCTCGACTCGACCATTCCGCGCAAGCGCCTGGCCGACATCCTTCTGGCCATCCAGGAGATGGAGAAAAAATACAACCTGCGCTGCTGCAACGTGTTCCACGCGGGCGACGGCAACCTGCATCCGCTGGTGCTGTTCGACGCCAACGACCCCGACGAGCTGCACCGCTGCGAGCTGTTCGGCGCCGACATCCTGGAGACCAGCGTCGCGATGGGCGGCACCGTGTCGGGCGAGCATGGCGTGGGCGTGGAAAAGCTCAACAGCATGTGCGTGCAGTTCACCGCCGCGGAGAACGAGCAGATGTTCGGCGTCAAGCGCGCCTTCGATCCCGAGGGCATGCTGAACCCCGGCAAGGTGATTCCCACGCTGCAGCGCTGCGCCGAGTACGGCAAGCAGGTGGTGCGCGGCGGCAAGCTGTCGCATCCCGATCTGCCGAGGTTCTGATGGCGATGGACACCGCACTCCACCAGATCGTCGAGCGCATCCGCGCCGCCACTGCCGACGCCACGCCGCTGCGCATTCGCGGCGGCGGCACCAAGGATTTCTACGGGGAGACGCCGCAAGGCGAGCTGCTCGACACGCGCGCGCTCGCCGGCATCACCAGTTATGAGCCCAGCGAGCTGGTCGTCACCGCGCGCGCCGGTACGCCGCTCGCCGAGCTTGAAGCGGCGCTGGCGGAGAAGGGCCAGTGCCTGCCGTTCGAGCCGCCGTGCTTTGGCAGCAACGGCACCGTCGGCGGCATGGTCGCCGCCGGACTCAGCGGCCCGGCACGTGCCAGCGTCGGCGCGGTGCGCGACTACGTGCTCGGCGCCACGATCGTCAACGGCCGCGGCGAGGTGCTGACCTTCGGCGGCCAGGTGATGAAGAACGTCGCGGGCTACGACGTCTCGCGCGTGCTGGCCGGCTCGCTCGGCACGCTGGGCGTGATCGCCGAGGTGAGTCTCAAGGTGCTGCCCGTGGCGCCCGCCGAAGCCACGCTCGAGTTCGCTTGCAACCAGGCCGATGCGTTGCGGCTGCTCAATGAGTGGGGCGGCCGGCCGCTGCCGCTCAACGCGAGTTGCTGGTTCGAATACGAAGGGCAGGGCACGCTCTATCTGCGTTTGCGCGGTGCGGTCGCCGCGGTGGAAGCGGCATGCACGCACCTCGGCGGCGAGCGCAAGGACAACGCGCGCGCCGCCGCCGACTGGCAATCGCTGCGCGACCAGCAACTGCCGTGGTTCGCCACGAACGAAGGCACGGATGCGCTGTGGCGCCTGTCGGTGCCGCAGACCGCGCCCATGCTCTCGCTCGACGGCGCCGCGCCGCTGATCGAATGGCACGGCGGCCAGCGCTGGTACAAGGCTGTGCCCGAACAGGCCGCGCGCATCCGCGAGATCGCACGCGCGGCGGGTGGCCATGCCACGCTGTTCCGTCTGCCCGACCTAGGCACGCAACAAGGCAGTGTCCCGCGCTTCGATGTACTGAGCTCTCCTGTCGAACGCATCCATCGCGCGCTGATGCGCGAGTTCGATCCTCACGGCATCTTCAACCGCGGCCGCCTGCTCGCCCCCACGTAAAACAACAAGAACCGACAGACATGCAAACCGAGCTCGCCCCCGAATTCCGCGGCACCGACGAAGGCCGCGAAGCCGAAGCCATTCTGCGCAAGTGCGTGCACTGCGGCTTCTGCACCGCCACCTGCCCGACCTACCAGCTGCTCGGTGACGAGCTGGACGGTCCGCGCGGGCGCATCTACCTCATCAAGCAGGTGCTCGAGGGCAAGGAGCCCACGCGCAGCACGCAGCTGCACCTCGACCGCTGCCTCACCTGCCGCAACTGCGAAAGCACCTGCCCGAGCGGCGTGCAGTACGGCAACCTCGTCGACATCGGCCGCAAGATCGTCGACCAGAAGGTGCCGCGCCCCGCGATGGAATCGGCACAGCGCTGGCTGCTGAAGGAGGGCCTGTCGTCGCCGCTCTTCGGCCCCGCGATGAAGCTCGGCCAGTCGGTGCGCGGCCTGTTGCCCGAGGCGCTGAAAGCCAAGGTGCCCGCGAAGCAGGAAGCCGGCGCATGGCCCACTGCCACGCATGCACGCAAGGTGCTGATGCTCGCGGGCTGCGTGCAGCCGTCGATGATGCCCAACATCAACAGTGCCACCGCGCGCGTGCTCGACGCAGCCGGCATCCAGGCGGTGATTGCGCCGGCGGCCGGCTGCTGCGGCGCGGTGAAGTTCCACCTGAACGACCAGGACGGCAGCAAGGCGCAGATGCGCGCCAACATCGACGCGTGGTGGCCCTTGGTGGAGCGCCGTCCTGACGAAGGTGGAGTCGAAGCCATCGTCATGAACGCGTCGGGCTGCGGCGTCACCGTGCGCGAGTACGGCCACATCCTCCAGCACGACGCTGCCTATGCGCTGAAGGCCGCGCGCATCAGCGAGCTCACGCGCGACCTGAGCGAGCTGCTGCCCGATCTCGTGCCCGCGCTCAAGGCCCGCGTGAAGGCGCCTGCGGGCGTGGTGGCCTATCACCCGCCGTGCACGCTGCAGCACGGCCAGAAGCTGCGCGGCGGCGTCGAGACGCACCTGCGCGCGCTCGGCTTCGACGTGCGCGTGGCAATGAACGAATCGCACCTGTGCTGCGGCTCGGCCGGCACCTACTCGGTGCTGCAGCCCGAGCTGGCCTATCCGCTGCGCGACCGCAAGCTGGGCCACCTGAAGCAGTTGCAGCCCACCACCATCGCGTCGGCCAACATCGGCTGCATCACGCACCTGCAAAGCGGCAGCGGCGACACGCCGGTGCGGCACTGGGTCGAACTGCTGGACGCGGCGCTGTCTGACAAGGCCTGATCGCACAAGCAGGAGGGCGTTGGTCCGACTCGCGCGAAGCCGGTTCGCGGCGCATCATGGCTGCACCGAATCTGCAAGGAGCCAGTGCCATGTCCCATGTTGTCGCATCCCTTATTCCTTCCACGCTGCGGCGCGTGCTGCTGGCCTGCACCTGCGCGGCCGGTGCGATGGCCGCACAGGCGCAAGGCGCCATGCCGCCCTGGCAGGGCGCGGGTCCGGCGCGCTATGTGTGCGGTGGTATCGGCTCCGACGAATCGACGGCCATGCGCGCCGCCATGAAGGACCATCCGCTGGCATTGCTGTTCGCGCGCGCCGATGGCGCCTACCTGGCCAATGTCGACGTGACGATCAAGGGCGGCGATGCCAACAACGCCGCAGCCCTGGCGTTCCGCGCCAGCGGCCCGGTTTGCCTGGTCGACCTGCCGAACGGGCGCTACGTGATCGATGCGGCCATGCCCGGCGAAGGCGCCAAGACCCAGAGCGTGACGGTGGGCGGGGGCTCGAAGACGGCCGACTTCAGGTTCTGAGCGGCCAGGGCAGGGAGCTTCAGCCCGCCGCCAGCGCGGCCTCGACGTCGCGCGTGAGCGAGGCTGGCGTGTCCAGCGGCGCATAGCGCTTGAGCACGCTGCCGTCGCGCCCGATCAGGAACTTGGTGAAGTTCCACTTGATGGCCGTGCTGCCCAGCAGGCCCGGCTTTTCCTTGGTGAGCCACTGGTAGAGCGGCGCGGCGTTGCTGCCGTTCACGTCGATCTTCTCCATCATCGGGAAGCTCACGCCATAGTTCCTGGTGCAGAAGGCGCCGATTTCCTCGTTGCTGCCCGGGTCTTGCGCGCCGAACTGGTTCGACGGAAAGCCCAGCACCGTGAGCCCCTGGTCGGCGTACTTCTCATGCAGCGCCTCCAGCCCCGCGAACTGCGGCGTGAAGCCGCATTTGCTGGCGGTGTTGACGATCAGCAGCACCTTGCCCTTGAAGGCGGAGAGCTTCACCGGCTTGCCGTCGATCTGGTTGGCCTCGAAGTCGTAGACGCTGGTCATGCTGTTGTTCCTCAGATGGGAGAAGAGGCGCGATCATCGCGCCGCGCGGGCGTTCGTGCAAACGCTGCCCAGACGGCACCCAGCACGATCAGCGCGCCGCCGGCGAGGATGCGCGGGCTCATGTCGGCCGCACCCAGCGCCACCGACGAGACGCTCGCGAACAGCACCTCCGACAGCATGATTACCGAGGTTGCGGCGGCCGCGAGCCGGGCCGCGCCGTACTGCAGGCACACATTGGCGAAGACGAACGCTATGCCCAGCGGCACCGCCCAGCCGAGCCAGCCCGGCGATGCGTGCAGCGGCGAATCGAACGCGCCGAGCGCGGTGCCTCCCAGCGCCGTGATGCCGGCCACGATGGCGCAGCCGCAGAACATTGCCAGCGCGCGCGACTCGCCCGGGGCCTGCCGCAGATGGCGCAGCGCGATGTTGGTAACGGCAAAGCCGAAGCCCGCCGCCACGCCCAGCCAGTCGGGCAGGCTCGACGGCACCGGCCAGTCGGCGCCCGGCGCCTTCAGCACCACCACCACGCCGGTCAGCGCCAGCGCCACGCGCGCGAGCGCGCCGCCGGTCGGCCGCTCACCCAGCAGCAGCCAGCCCAGCAGCACGCTCCACAGCGGCATCAGATAGAACAGCAGCACCACGCGCACCACGTCGCCCTGCGTTACGGCCCAGTTGAAACCCACGTTGGTGAAGCCGGCCGCGAAGCCCAGCACCGCCAGCATCGGGAAGGCCGCGAAGCCTTTCCACGCGTGCCGGCGCATGAGGCCCATCACGGTCGCGATGGCCAGGTAGATGAGGCAGGTGGCCCACAGCGGATGCATGCCATGGCCTGCGATCTGGCGGAAGGGGAACCACGAAACGCCCCAGACGAAGGCGTTGAAGATCAGGGCGAGCGCGGGCATGGTGGCGTTGGAAAAGGGTGGAGCGCCGGGCGCGCCGGCCGTTTCACCAACGCGGGCGCGCGATGTCAGTGATGCTTGTCGCTACGGGCGATGGCCAAGAGGTGCTCGACCTCTTCAGGGTACTTCTTGAGGTTGTTCTCGTGCCAGCGCTTGATGAGCCACATGCAGCCCGCCACGACGAGACCGAATGCGCTGATTGCGCCATAGGCCGAGAGGCCCAGCCCCGTGCACACGCTGTAGAAGCCGCCCAGAAGAAGAATGCAGGCCTGCTCGTTGAAGTTCTGCACCGCGATGGAGCGGCCCGCGCCCATCAGGTTGTGGCCGCGGTGCTGCAGCAGCGCATTCATCGGCACCACCAGGAAGCCGCCCAGGCCACCCAGCAGAATCAGGAACGGCACCGCCAGCCACACGTTGCTGATGAAGTTCATGCAGATCACCATCAGCCCCATCGCGATGCCCATGGGGATCACGCGCGTGGCCATGTCCAGCCGCATGCGCATCGAGGCGACGATGGCGCCCACGGCCGTGCCGATGGTCACCACACCCGTCAGCGCCGAGGCCTGCGTGGTGTTGTAGCCCAGCGCCAGCGAAGCCCAGGCCAGCACGATGTACTTGAGGTTGCCGCCAGCGCCCCAGAACAGCGTGGTGGTGGCCAGCGAGATCTGGCCGAGGCGGTCGCGCCACAGGCGGGCGTTGCAATGCCAGAAGTCGGGCAGCAGCGCGGCGATGTTGCGTGCCATGCCGTGCTCGGGGTTGGAGCGCAGCGGGCGCATCTCGACGCCGGTGTGCGGAATGCGCGTGTTGAACCAGGCCGCCAGCACGTAGACGAAGATCAGCACCGCGATTGCGGCCTCGGCCGGCGTGTCGATGCCGGTGTCGATGAACGGGAGATCGAAGGCCAGCAGCTTGCTGGAGATGGAATGCCCCACCAGCGTGCCGCCCAGCACGATGCCCAGCAGGATCGACGCGATGGTCAGCCCCTCGATCCAGCCGTTGGCCTTGACCAGCTGGGACGCCGGCAGCAGCTCGGTCAGGATGCCGTACTTGGCCGGCGAGTAGGCCGCAGCTCCCAGCCCCACGATCGAATAGGACAGCAGCGGGTGCGAGCCGAACAGCATCATCAGGCAGCCCACCACCTTGATGGCATTGCTGATGAACATCACCTTGCCCTTGGGCAGGGCGTCGGCAAAGGCGCCCACCAGCGGCGCCAGCACCACATAGAAGACCGCGAAGATCGGCACCAGTGCCGCGCGCTGCCATTCAGGCGCGCCCGAACTTCGCATGAGATCGACGGCAACAACGAAAAGCGCTTGGTCGGCCAGCGACGAAAAGAACTGGGCCGACATGATCGTGTAGAAACCGCGCTTCATCGATGGGCTGGCTGGCCAGAGGGTCTGCTGGCGGTAGTGAAAAAGTGTCGCGTTGCGGGCGAATGGGCGGTTATAGCACGGGGGTGCGACACGGAATCCGGCGTCCCCACGGTGTTCGACCTCATTCCCGAAGATGCTAAAACGTGGTCTGCATTGTCCCCGAGTCTCTCCCGGAACCACCCATGCCGCGTCCCATACTCGCCACTGTCCATACCGACGCCCTGCGTCACAACCTCGACCGGGCGCGCCGCTCGGCCCTCGAAGCCCGCGTCTGGGCCGTCGTCAAGGCCAACGCCTATGGCCATGGCATCGAGCGGGTCTATGAGGGATTGCGCGGCGCCGACGGCTTCGCGCTGCTCGATCTGGCCGAAGCCGAGCGCGTGCGCGCCCTTGGCTGGCGCGGCCCGGTGCTGCTGCTGGAAGGCGTGTTCGACGCCCGCGACTTGGAGCTGTGCTCGCGGCTGGACCTCTGGCACACCGTGCATTGCGACGAGCAGATCGACATGCTCGCCGCCCACAAGACCCTGAAGCCGCAGCGCGTGTTCCTGAAGATGAATTCGGGCATGAACCGCCTGGGCTTCACGCCCGAGCGCTTCGGCTCCGCCTGGACCCGTCTCAATGCGCTCACGCAGGTCGACGAGATCTCGCTCATGACCCACTTCAGCGACGCCGACGGCGCGCGCGGCATCGGCCACCAGTTCGAGACCTTCGAGCGTGTCACCCGCGACCTGCCGGGCGAACGCTCCATCGCCAACAGCGCCGCCACCCTGCGCCACGCCGACCAGACGCGTGGCGACTGGGTGCGCCCCGGCATCCTGCTGTACGGCAGCGCGCCCGACTTTCCCGAACACGATTCGGCGCACTGGCAACTGCAGCCCACCATGACGCTGTCGACCCAGCTCATCTCGGTGCAGACGCTGAAGGCCGGCGACACCATCGGCTACGGCTCCAACTTCACGGCCGAGGGCCCGCTCACCATCGGCGTGGCGGCAGTCGGCTATGCCGACGGCTATCCGCGCCACTGCAACACCGGCACGCCGGTGCTGGTGAACGGCGTGCGCACCCGCATGGTCGGCCGCGTGAGCATGGACATGATCACAGTCGACCTCACGAACGTGCCCGACGCCAAGTTCGGCAGCGAGGTCACGCTGTGGGGCAAGTCGGCCAAGACGGGGGCCGTGCTCCCCATTGACGACGTCGCGCGAGCCGCGGGCACCGTCGGCTATGAACTGATGTGCGCCGTGGCGCAGCGCGTACCCTTCGCTCCCGTCGAAGGTCAATGAAGATCCTTTCCAACTGGCGCTCCGTGCGCCTGTGGGAAACGCAGGTCGAACGCGACCTGCATCGCGACTACAGCCTGCGCACGCACGGCATCCTGATCGGCACCTTCACGCTGTTGCTGATGTGGGGCGTGTCGGCGCTGCAGATGCACCTGCTGCATGTCGATTCGCTGGCGGTGCGCTACTTCCTCACGCTGGGCGTGGGGTACCTGGGCTATCTGCTGGTGCTGCGCTGGTGGGCCAGGCGGCTGGTCGAGGGCCGCAGGACGGACTTCGATGTCGATGCGCCCGACGTTGACTTCGGCAGCGGACGCGGCGGCGGCTCCCAGAGCCACGTGAGCGTCGGCGATGCCCATGGCGGTGGTGGCGGCGGCGATGGCAGTGCCCTGTCCGACGTGGCGAGCGGCGCGCTCGAAGTCGCCGGCTCCGCGGACGAAGGCGCGATCATCGTCGTGCCGGTGGTCGCGATCTTCCTGATCTGCGTGGCCATCTTGTTCGGCGCCGGCTCGCTCGTGCTGCTGTACTTCAGCTGGGACGCTCTTCTGGCCGTGGCCATCGAAGTCGCCTTCTCGTACGTGTCGGCGCGCGCCGCGGTGCGAGTGGCGCGCGAAGGCTGGCTCATGGCCGCCGTGCGGCTCACGTGGAAGCCGCTGCTGGGCGCGGTCGCGAGCGCGGTGATCCTCGGCGCGCTGCTCGATCACTTCATGCCGCAGGTCAACTCCTTGCCCGAGGCGGTGCGCGTTCTGCTGAAGAAGCACTGAGTTCACACGGCGCGAAACACCTCAGGAAAATCGCCCGTCTTCTGTCCGTCGCGCCACGCGAGGCCCGCGGTGTCCAACGGCCCGGGCAACAAGGACGGACGATGCCTCAGCCTGAGTTCGTCGTCGGCGTACAGGATGGCAAAGGCCCTGCGCTTCTCGTTGAAGTTCACGCCGGGGCCGGCATGGTGCAGCGCCCGGTAGTTGAAGACCACCACGTCGCCCGGGTCCACCTCGTAGCCCACGATGTCGAAGGCGCTGCGATTGGCTTCGATGTCCGGCAGTTCGAATTCATCGTCCAGCACCTCGATCTTGCTGCCGCTCAGCCCATAGTGCGTTTTCCAGAGATGCGAGCCGCGCACCACCTCGATGGCGGTCTCGCGGGGCATGTGGTCGACCGGCATCCACACGCGCACGATGCGGTGGCTGTCGGCCAGTCCATAGGACGTGTCCTGGTGCCAGGGCGTCTCGGCGGCAGGGCCGCGGCCTTTGTAGAACAGCTGGTCGTAAATCCAGCGCAGCCGTCTCGTCACGGTCAGCTGCTTGGCGATCTCGCCGGCGCCTGACTCGAACACCACGCGCTGGAGCATGCCGTTCTGCACCGACGGCATCTGGTCGATCAGCAGATAGAGCGGGTCGGCATCCACCACGGTCGCGTAGGGCGAAGGAGCGCGGCGCTGCTGCTCGATGCCGTCCTGGGCCAGTTGGATCCATTCGGGCGAGATGATCTTGCGCAGGCACACCACGCCATCCCTCAGGAACCGAAGGCGCTCGTCGATGCTTACGCTGCGAAGCAAAGGGTTGCTCATAAAGATCTCCAAGGCCTGCTTGCCCGTTTTCAGGCACTCTCCCCTGTCGTTGTCGCTCGCATGAAATAGAACAACCAGCCGATCATCAAAGCGGCCATGCAGGCGAAGCCCCATGTCATGGCGCGGATGGTCTGGATGTAGGAGATGGGCGGCGCTGCCGCGAACATCAGAATGGCGAACACCACGGCGCCGACGATCGAGCACAGCAAGAGGGCACCTGGCCGTGCGGCCGCCCTGAAGCCCGTCCGCAGGCACATGGTCAGCCCGAAGATCGCGGGCGCATAGAAGAAGGGGGAAAAATCCATTCCCTTGTAGTTCGGACCGAATGCCAGAACGACGAGGCGGGGCCCCAGCAGGCCCAGCAAGACGCCGACTCCTTCGGCAATCACGAACCCGAGCAGCACGAACTTGATGAAATCGCGGAAGGCCTTTTTTCGTCCTTCGGAATTCCAGTTCGCCGCCAATTGCGGAAGCAGGTAGTAGCCAAGCGCCGACAGCACGTACTGCATCGGCAGCAGGAAGGTGATGTAGATCTTGAGCAAGCCACCCTGCTCGGAGTCTGCCGAGGACCCAAGCAGCAGGATGGCCCCTCCCGTCATGATCCAGCTCATGAACTGGGAGAGGCTGGCTTTCCAGCCATAAGCCATCGATTCGCCGACCGTCAGCCCTTGCGCATTCTTCGCTGCCGGGAGCGGAAGCATCACGTTCCCCGCATTCCTGAGCACCAGAAAAAGAAACGGGACCTGGATGATGGAAATCAGCAGCAGGGCTTCCATCCACGTCGCGGGCTTTTCGGCTTTCAGGATGGCGACATATCCCACGCCGACCAGCACACCGGTAACGCACAGAATCCCGTACCGCCGCCCAGTGAGCAGGAGGCTGCGCGAGATCCAGAAGATCTCGTAGCCGACGATCAGGGCCACGCCCACCCAGTGCAGCTGCCCGGGAAAAGCCGCCACCTGCCAGGCCGCGTACCCCAGAAGAGAAAAAAGAACCACCAGGGCCCATGAGAGCCACGCCGCGGATCGATGCGCGTAGTAGCGCTTGATCAGCAAGGGCTCATGCACCATGGCCATGTGCAGGATGTATTGAAAGCTGCTCACCGCAAGGAATGCGGAGGCAACGCCGAAATCCGAAGGCGAAAGCACGCGGGCCAGCGCAAAGCTCAGCAGCAGTTGGCTCGCGCTGTATATGCATTGGTCTGCAACGGCGTAGATCGGACCACCAAGACGTTTTCCGAGTCCGGACAGATGCTTCATCCCGCTCAGTCCGATATGGACAGCAAAACGGGATTGGCAGTCGCCTTGACAGAAAAGCTCCCGCCCGACGGGTTTCCGCAACTGCCTTCACGCATCTGGGGGAAGAAGTCGACGCGCGTGCATTTCTTGCCGCTGCCTGCGGGGACCGACACGGTTTGTTCGGGGCCCTGCGTCCAGACCACGTGCAGCAAGGACTCGCCGCGACGCAGCACCAGTTGGCTCATGCCCTTGGCATCCTGGTACGAAACCTTCTGGGAGTGCCTGGCGATCTTGAGAAACTCGGTCAGCGCGGAATAGGCCTCTTTCTTTTCTCCGGCTTTGGACTTGATTCCGAAGTTGTCTTCCTTCGAAAAGTAAGACTGGCCCCTGTCGCGCCACGAGTAGAGGTTCAGGAGCTTGATGCCCGCGGCGGCATTGATCAGGTACTCCCTGAAGATCAGCGAAGCCTGTGCGTTGCGGTCGCGAACCGGCATGTACGAGGCGTAGCCCCATTCCGAAGCGACGATGCCGGTCTTCTTCAGTTGCCGCTGGTCCAGTTGCGCACGCAGCTTCTGGTAGTCGGCCAGCGCTGTTTCGGGAACCGAGCGGTATGGATGGATCGAGATGTCCGTCAGGCAGTCGGTCCTGGCGGCCGAGACAAAGGCATCCTCCAGTTCCGAAGGAACCTTGCCTCCGGCGAAGGGCAGCTTCGCGAAGCCGTATCCGATGACGATGTTCGGCTGGATCTTTTGCTGCGCCAGCTTGTTGCACAGCTCCGACGAGGCAGTCCCGAAGTTCGAAAGAAGGTTGGGCTGCAGGAAGGTCTTGTTGTCCGGCTCGTTCCATATCTCCCAGACGGCGACATCGGTGGTGTGCGCCTTCATGAAGTCGCTCGCAAAGTCCGCGAACATGGTTTCCTTGCTGCGGCTGCCACCACGCAGGTCCGAGGGCTCGTGTCCCCAGATCTCGCGGCCGCCGAACAACGTGACGATGGCGTCGAGCCTGGCCTTGCGCACGCGCTGGATCAGGCCCGGGTAGTCGATCAAATTGGGGTTGACGCTTTTCAGCGGAGGCCGCACGCCGAACCGCACGAATTCGAAACCGGCCGCACGTATTTCATGCAGGTCGTCGTCCGTGATGGTCGCGGGATCGATCTGCACGCTCAGCGCAACCGGGTACTCCGAGGTCAGGCCGTCGATGCCTCGGGCATTGGCCGTGCTGATCGACGCTGCAATGAACAGCAGGGTGCCCAGCAGCCCGACGAGGCCTCGGGCAAAGAATCCAGAAATCTTCATGGCAGGACCGACTCCTTGTACAGATCGACGATGGCGGTGTTCATTCGCTGCGAAGTGAACTTCTCTTCGAAGATCTTTCGCCCGGTCTGTCCCATCTGCCGCAGGGTCTCATTGGGGATGCCGTCGATTTCCCGCAGCATCTGGTCCATCTGCTCCAGGGAAAAGAGCCGGCCGCTCCTGTCGTCTTCAACGATGTCGACGAGGCCGCCCACAGCGGATGCAAAAACCGCCTTGCTCCTCGCCATGGCTTCGACTGCAACGAGCCCGAAGCCTTCCCATCTCGACGGAACGATGATGGCGTCGCAGTCCTGGTAGACGGCGTCCAGCTCGTCTTTTTCCAGCCAGCCCTTGAACTCGACCCGATCGGACTTGGGAAGAAAAAGGTCATTCCGCACGGCATCGCCGACGACGATCAGCTTGAAATTCGGCTTCACCCTGTTGTACGAGTCGAGCAAGACGTCGATTCCCTTTTGCCGGTCCAGGCGGCCGACGAACAGGACTTTTCGCTGGCTGCGTTCGGCTTCATCAGGCAGCAATTGACTCGGCAGCCTGGGGCTGACGGAGTCGATCCCGTTGGGAATGCATGTGCATCGCCTGATGCCGGATTTCGACGCGATCCTGACCTCATGGCGGCTGATGCAGATGATGGCGTCGCTGCGCGAGGAAAGCAGCCGCTCGATCCAGCGATAGGCCGACTTCTTGTAGCGGGACGCAGCCTGATCGAATGCCCAGCCGTGGGAGCAATAGACGATCTTCACTTCGCTGGGTATCTGCCCGAGCATGGCCATGACCCGGACGATGCCCCCGGCAATCGAGCTGTGCAGGTGGAGCACGGAAGGGCGCTCCGATTCGATGATCTTCTTCACGCGCGCGGCGTAGCCAACCAGGGACAGGGGGCTGCGGGCGGTGGGCACCACATGTGCGCTCTCGGGGTTCAGCCAATCGACCGTTCCGGGCAATATGAACTTCACCTGGCTGATTTCCGGAGAGTTCTTCTGGAAATTCGAAACGATCCGAAGATAGGTTTCCAACCCGCCCTTGAGCGTTTCGGCAACGTGCAGTACTTTCATGGAGATTCGCTCCTCAGATCAATGCGTGGGTTCCGGCGATGACTTCGGTCTTCAATTCGTCGAGTCTTCTGCGGTCGGCATTTTTTTCGTTGAGCAGATTCAGTACGGAGGCCTTCAGCTCTTCCCGGCGTGGTGACAGGCCGAACAAATACTGGGTTCGGTCCGTCAGCTGGAAAAAGGACTCGACCTTCTTGTCCCAATTCATCCCGATGGAGGGAATGTTCAGGCTGTAGGCGACGATGTTTGCGTGCAGCCTGTGCGCTGCAATGCAAGAGCAGGCGCTGATCAGCGCAACAAGATCGTCGGGGCGTTTCGGAACGACGAACGAGAAGCCCGGCGCGGCTGCTCGCGAAGAAGAAATCTCGGCAAGGATCTTGTTGTCCTCCGCCGCGCCGTTCGTGAAATACAGCACCCGCGCGCCTTCCGCCTGCAATGCTTCGGCCAGGCCCGAGAAGAATTCTGCGGACCCGCTGGTGCGCGTGTCGCCATATTCGGAATTCATCACCAGCGCATCGAGGCTGCTGACGCAGATTCCCACGTCCCACTTTTTGTTCGGGGAGAGTTCTTCCGAAAAGGCGCTCGCGCAAACCAGCGCGGGGTCGGGAACGACCTTGATCTCGCTGCGCGGGATGTCGAAGAACGCGTGCAGGTTGTTCGCCGAGTCCACATCGCGCGTCGCGTAGAAAACGGGGGCGGCGTTCCTGAGGAATTTCTTGACCAGAAATTTCCCCCAGAACGACCATTTGGCCGTGACGCCAACCGAGACCACCGCGACCTTCTTGCCGCGAAGCAACCTGCCCAGAAGAAACAGCTTGGCGGGAAAGTTCAGCGCCACGTCGCAGAACAGCTGGCCACCGCCGATGAGGACCAGATCCGCATCGTTGACCGCGACGCTCCATTGCCTGCGCCAGCCCAGGAGGTAGTTCTTGAGGCAATACGCGAAAACGATTGCCGATCGCAGCAGGGCCGGCATCTTCTGGAAGATTTCGAACGCGCCGCCGCCACGCAGATTCGATTCGTCGAACGCGACGCGGCCGGCGATGTCGAGGAACTCCACCTTCGCCTCCGGATATTTCATGCCGGCGATGTGAGCCAGCGACGCCGCGATGACCCCGTCACCCAGGTTGTCGCTGTACGGCACCGCACAAATCAGGATTTTTTTCATCTGGAGACTGCTTTGTTCTCGGAAACTTTGATGGCAATGATGTAGAGCATTACGGAGGTCAAATGCCTGGTAAAGCTGCCGAGATCTGGTTCAAATATCAATTGCACAAGAATGTGCGCTATGAAAAGGCTGCCGAAAAACCGCGGCTCGAATCGATCCGGGTCGCGCTTGGACTTTCGCCGGGCTCTGTACAGAATGATCAGCATGGCTGCGATCATCAATTGCATGAACGCGTCGCTTGCAGTCTGAAAATAAAGAACCGGCGTGATCAGCACCGTCGCGGCATAGACGTAATTGACCAGGAATCCGGGGCCACTGGCGGGAGACGCAATATTGGTAAAAGCCGTTCTGTTGTCGCTGCCGATCTGTTCCGCGTAGGCATTCGAGGTATCTCGCGGCGATTGAAGCGTCTGCAAAATACTGGAAGGCGCCGCCATGATCGTTCCGACGACCACGATGGCGGCCAGAATGTGATATTTAAGAGGGCGCCGCCACAGGTAATAGACCATGAAAAACACACCGACAATCAGCAAATAATATTGCCGTACGAAGACCCCGTAGATTGCGTAAAGAAAAAGGAAGGCCCCGACGGTAAGTACTTTCGACGTTCGAAAATAGATGGTCGAAACGGTGATGAACATGGTCATGATGAGCACGACCGTCTCCTTGGACGGCGCAAACATGTTCAGCATGATGCAAGGCGCAATCAGCAGCAGCCTGGCGAAAAAGTCGCCGGGCTTGCGAACGTCGTGAGTCGCGAAAAACAAAAATATGACGCTCACGCCGCAGGTGAAAACGTCCAGGTTGTCGACCCCGATAACGGCGAACAGCGCAGCGGTGACAGCAAACGAGTTGTCCATGTCGCCCGTGCCGCCGTAATTGAGGATCTCGATGATCTTTGCCGAGTCCACGCTCCATTTCTCGGGAAGCATTTCCCTGAAATACGCGTAGATGATCGTGTACACGAGCACGATCAGTATTCCGGCAATCGAGAATTGATTGAAGCGGCGCGTGCTTCTTCTTCTCACCGCCGGTCCCGGAATGGCGTGGCTCATCCGCATGTGGATTCCAATCCAATCATTTCGAAAGCGAAGGAAAATCTGTCCGGCCGGCCCGGCCGGAGCCGATCATCCGGGACCGATGAAATTCATCGGGACCCGTGACCGGCAGCAACCACCCAGATGGTTCTGAAGAAGATGTCCACGTCCTTCCCGACGGAAAGGGTCTCGACATACCTCACGTCCAGCGCAACGCGTGCGTTGTAGGTCAGCTGATTGCGACCGCTGACCTGCCACAGGCCCGTGATCCCGGGGCGAACAGCGCAGTAGTGCGACCAGTTCTGGCCGTAGAGCTCCTTCTGCTCGAGCATGCAGGGGCGGGGGCCGATGAGGCTCATGTCGCCCGTCAGCACGTTCCAGAATTGCGGCAGTTCGTCCAGGCTGGTCTTGCGGATGAATTTGCCGAAACGCGTGATCCGTGGATCGTCGTCCAGCTTTTGGTATTCATCCCATTGGCGGCGTGCCTCCGGATTGCTTTTCAGATGTTCATCGAGCACCTGGGCCGAGTTGGCGATCATCGAGCGGAACTTGTAGAACCTGAATATTCGCCCGTCTTTTCCGTAGCGCGACTGGTAATACAGGACCGGAGATCCGGAGCTGATCAGCACGAAGAGGCCGATCAGCACGAAGAGCCAGCCGAATGCCGCAAAAAAGAACAGCGCGGCGGCAATGTCTACCGACCTTTTCCCGATCCGCAGTACGGCCGGATGATGAATTCCGGTTTGCGAGCCGCCTCGGGACATTTCGCCGCTTGCGTCCGAAATATTCCAGCCTTGCGGTACCAGCGATTCTTCAGGGTGGAGATTTCCCATGGGATTTCCCCGCCCGGATTTGAAGCGCGACAAGATTTCTCGTCGAAATGATTTCATTTTTGACGCACCTTTCCTCACGCAGGCAAAAGCCTGCATGTCCTCTGTTATGGCCTTGGTTTTTTGGCCGAGACGACCCGCACAAATGCCTCGTAGGATCTGCAATGCAGAAACTATTGCGCGGCCAAATGACTCGATGAAGGCAATACGAATGGACTAATTGCCATTTGTAGTGCCTTATTACTCCGAATACTAATTGAGTATTTAATCAATGAGTCAGGGCGAAATCCCGGCTCATGATTTTGAATTTAACTCCAATTTTCACGGTCTAGGTGGAATCCCTGTTGGTATTGTATGTATATTGTAAATGCTTGTAAGCGCCATATTTGTAACTCCCGCTGCCGGCGTGGCGACGGGTTAGATCAATAGCATTCAGAATTACGCCATTTACCGTGCGACCTGCATGCGCAAGTCTTCTGACGCTCTCATTCAATTCGCCGAGCTGGGTCTTTTCGGCGCGTGCAACGAGTAGCAAAGTGCTCGCAAGCGGGGCGACCGATGCGGTATCCGCGGCAACGAGAACCGGGGCCGTGTCGATGATGACGAGGTCGTATAGCGGAGATAACTTTTCCAGTACCTGGGCAAAGGAATCGCTCGTCAGCAGCTCGGCCGGATTGGGCGGAAGCACACCGGTGGTAATGACGTCCAGATTCGGCAGGGCCGACGGGCGAATCGCTTTCTCGAGGTCGAGCGTGCCGGCGATCAATTCGGACAGGCCGGAAGACCGCTGGATCGAGAGGAATTGATTCACGCGGCCCTTGCGCAAGTCCGCGTCGATCAGCAGAACCTTCTTGCCGGTTGCCGCGGTGATCGCCGCGAAGTTGACCGAGATGAAGGTCTTGCCCACGCCAGGCGTCGCGCCGGAGATGAGAAGGCGGTTGTTGGTCGCTTCCAGCATGGCGAACTGCAGCGCGGTGCGAAGGCTGCGCAGGCTTTCCACCGCGGGGTCTTCGGGGAACAGGTGCGCCAGGACGTGCTTGCCGACGACCTTGTTCTCGATGTTCCTCTCGACCGTGCGCTGGGCGGCGCTCAGCGGAATGCTGCTGTAGACGTTGAGCCCGGTGTGGCTTTCGATCTCTCCCGGATTGCGGATGCCGCCGAAGAACGAGTTCCGTGCAATCGCGGCGCCGATGCCGGCAGCCAGCCCCAGGATCACAGCCAGCGCGATGACCAGGGGCCGCTTGGGCCACACCGGTTCTTCCGGAACGATGGCGTCGTCCAGCAGGCGCACGTTGCCGACCTTGCCTTCCTTGGCCAGCCGCATCTGCAGCGAGCTGTTGAGAAGCGATACGTACAGGTCGGTGTTCACCTTGATGTCGCGCTGCATGCGAACGGTGTTCTGCTGCAGCTCCGGCATCTTGCGGATGCGTGCATCGACGGTTGCGAGCGCGCTCTTCCATGCGGCGACTTGGGTGTCCAGCGTCTGGACGGCGGGATGCTCGCTCGTGAAGCGCGCCGTGAGCTCGCGCCGCTTTTGTTCGGCCTCGAGCAGCTTGGACTGCAGGTCGATGGTCTGGGTCAGCGCGTTCTTTGCCTCGTCGTCGAGACTGACCGTGCCGTTCTGGTTTCTGTAGCGGTTGTAGATGTCTTCGGACTGCTCCAGCTGCTTCTTGAACTGGGGCAGCGCGCCGTCCAGGAAGCCCAGTGTCTTCTCGGCCTCGGCTGCCTTGCGCTCCATGTTCTGGCGAACGTAGAGGCGACCGATTTCGTTGAGCAGCTGCGTCAGCTTTTCTGCGTCGCCGCTTCTCCAGCTGACATCGAGTACGCCCGACTGCTTGCCTTTTTCCACGACCTTCAGGTTGTCCTGCAGCGCCAGCAGCGTGAGCTGGGTCGAAGACCGCACGAGCTGGAACTGCGCGCCCGGCTTCGCGTTGATGCTGCTGACCAGCAGGCTCACGCTTCCGTTCGGAACGCCGGGAACGTTCGCCACCAGCAAGGTGCCGATGGAGCCCTTCATCGGGGTGTCGATGTCGGGGTTGCTCAGTTCGTACTGGCCATCGGCCCCGAGGGTCAGCGTGAACGGCTTTTCCTCGAAATCCGCGGGAACGTCGAACCTCGGAACGAGGATGCTCTCGGTGCCCGTCACGTAGCCCGAAAGCCCCATGAAGCCAGGGTCCGACAGCTCGGTGGCGCGGCGAGCGAGCCAGCTGCCCACGATGGGGGCATACCGCGGCCGTGCGCTGATGTAGAGCTTGGTGTTCTCCACGGCTTTGCCGAGGATGGCGCGCGAGCGAAGGATTTCGATCTCGCCCGCGGCCGGCGTCTTCACGCTCAGCAGCGAGGAGGCGGCATCGCCCAGGAAGCTGCCTGCGGAGTTGCCGGAATCTTCCACCTGCACCGCGACGTTGGCTTCGTAGAGGGGCTTGCCGAGGAAGGCATAGGCCGCGCCCAGGAGCACGGTCACGGCAACGATGGCCGCGACGAGCCAGCGGTGGTCGATCAGGATGTCCAGGTACTCGGCCAGGTTGATGCCGTCGCCATCCTCTTCCAGCGCTTGCATCGGCATCGGCGCGGCTTGCGGGGGTGCGTTCATGTAGGTTGCTGCTCGGGTTTTGTGATTTTCAGAATGCGGTCGATCCATGTCCGGACGCCGGCATCGATCAGGGCCAGGGCGTGCTCGAACGCCGCCTCGTCTTTTCCATACGGGTCGGGCACGTCCTGCGCGACCGAGAACTCGGCAATGCGGAAGACCTTGCCGCGCACGAAGGGGTAGGTCGATTCGAGATGGCGGCGCTGCTCCCGGTCCATCACCAGGATCAAGTCGGCCTGCCGGCACAGCATCTGGCTCACCTGCTGCGCGACGTGGTCCGAGATGTCGATGCCGCGCTTTCGCATGAGCGCCTGCGCCATCAGGTCGGCCGGCTTGCCGACGAGCGCGCCGGTGCCCGCGGAGAACACGCGCAGATGCGGCAATCCCGCGGCAAGCAGGCCTTCCGCCATCGGGCTTCGGCAGATGTTGCCGATGCAGACTGTCAGTACGGATCTCATCGGTGGTTCATGTAGACCTGGTCGCTGTAGTAGAGCGCCTGGGTCGCCGGCAGGATCAGGCTGGCCACCCGGCTCCAGGTGGCCAGCGGCACCGAGTCGATGTAGACCACGTCGCGCGGCTGCAGCGGAAAGCGCTCGGCCAGCGCCAGCGCGGCGGGGTTCTTCGCATTCAGGTGGAAGACCGACGGCGAGCCCTTCGTGTTGTTGGCGTTGTTGCGCACGACGTAGATCTGCCCCGTGTTCGCCGTGCCCAGGCTTGCGCTGCCGGCCTCGCCCAGCGCCTCGTTGAGGGTGAGCCTGCCGTTGTGCATGGTCAGCGCCGAGGGCTTGGCGACTTCGCCCATCACGAACACCTTGCTCTCGTCGCGGTTGCGCACCTGCACCACGTCGCCGTTCTGCAGCGGGATCTTGCTGGCGTTGCTGCCCAGGTCCTGCAGCTTGGGCAGGTCGATGAGCGTGGTCTTGTCGCCGCGTGTCAGCGTGATGAACGAACGGTCGCCGCTGGACGTGATGCCGCCGGCCCGGTTGAGCGCTTCGGACAGCGTCATCGGAACGTCGGTGAAGAGCTGCAGCCCCGGCGTGCGCACTTCGCCTTCCACGAATGCTCGGCGGCTTCTGAAGGACTGGATGCGCACCGTCACCTGCGGGTCCTTGATGTAGCGCGCGATGCGCTTGGCGATCACGTCGGACGCCTCGATCTCGGTCAGGCCCTGCATCTGGACCCGGCCGATGTACGGAAAACTGATCTGCCCGTTGGCGCCGACGATGAAGCCCGGCGCCACGCTGATGCCCGTGGGGTCCGTCTGCTGGGAAATCACGGCGCCGGCGTTGGGCAGCAGCTCGGGGTGGTCATAGACGATGACGCCCACGACGTCGCCCGGGCCGATCGTGTAGACCGGGGCTTCGCCGAACAGGGCCTTCACGTCGGGCGGAATCGCCGCCGGCTGCGCCTCGGCCATCGCGCGGATGAGGCTCGGCGAGATGGGGACGAGCGCCTCCTGCGGCGTGCCGTCGGCAGCAAGAGATGGCGCCGGACTCTGATCGGGCTCGTAAGCCACCACGGAGCCAAAGCCCGGTGCGCAGCCCTGAAGCATCAACGCGCCGGCCAAGGCGGCACTCCACCCCATCAGGTACAGGTAGCGTGTCAAATGGAACTCCATTGCGAACTTGGTTTTTTCAACAACTGCGATTCATATGCAAAGCCCGAGCCCGATTTGCGCCGGTAATTCTTTTTATTACCAAGACGCTTTTCCGGCTTGACCGGAGATTTATCGGGAGAGCAATGAAAAAGAAATTGTCGCTGCCTTCGCAGCAGCCCTATTTCGTGGAGTAGACGCAAAAGGCGTGTCCATTCGTGGTGCGACCACGCCGGGGGCAGGGTTATCCCTTGCTTCCCCTTCCGGAGACCCTTTTTCATTGGGAAGCGAGGGGGCAAACGGCTGGTCAGGCTGCCGTCAGCCGAAATGGAAAATGCAACTTATTAATTACCCCACTGATACGGGAAATCGTGGCTCTCGAACCACAGAGGCCACCCGCATAGGGTTTTTGACATTGCGTTCTACTTTGTAAGCAATTGTCAACTGAGTAGGACGTAGCCGACAAATCGTGGGCTATGAGCTTCAGTTCGTCCAGTTTGAGCGTCGAGCAATGACGCGGGAGGGTACCTAGTCGGCCGCTGCCCAAGGTGAACTGGCGGTAGGATTTTTGAATTACTTCCGAATTTCTTGCCCTCCGCCGGGGCCAGGAGCACCAAGACCGTGCGAAATCTGCCCAGGAAATCGATGAATGATTTCAGGCTAATTGCCGATTCAATTCGGAGGAAATGCGATTTGCGACAGCCTGATTGACACTTTTGTAGTGTTTTTTATTTGCATCATTCGGGAGCCGAAGGATGTTTCAGATTTCAATCAATGAAACTGTGCCTGGCTCATCGCGAGGCCGGGCAAATCAGAAAAAAGAATTCAGATCCGGCCGTGCCGACGCCGTGGCAGGTGAGATCGAAAAAACAAATTGCACCAATTCCCTGCCAAATTGAATGCGAATGTGTCAGGCGAAAAGGCTCAAAGCCTATTGCTCACGGTCGTCGCCGGGGTGGCCGAGCTGGTTCTTGGCCGAGCGCACGCCCCGCAAGACAAGGTACAGAGCGCCGCCGCCAACCAGCAGAAAGCCGGCCACAGCCAGGCCGCCCATGCCGAAGGCCCACCACCAGAACAGGCCGCTGATGGGCAGCAGTACCAAGGCCACCAGAAGTTCGATGAAGATCAAGCGCATCTATCTGTCTCCCCCTTCGCTCAAGCACGCATATAGCCTTGTTGGTGTGTAAGAAATCGCTACGTGCATTCGAATGGCGAGAGGATAGCCCAAGAAGAAAAAAGGGTGTACAGGGTTCTGCAGACGCTGCATTTGCAGTCTGCGGACCGAACCTGTGCGCCGCCTGACCTTGGATCCCGGTGCGCTGCGCCGGCGCTCAGTAAAGCCCGAGTTGCCGCGTTCTCAGGCGTGCCAGCCCCAGCAGCGCGTCGGTGAACGGCGTTGCCACCGCCGTCAGCTCGCCCAGTTCGCGCACCACCGTTACAAGCGCATCGAGTTCCACCGAACGCCCGGCTTCCACGTCCTGCAGCATCGAGGTCTTGAACGCCCCGAGCTTCATGGTGATGGCGTGCCGGTCTTCAGGGCTCTGCGTGATCTCGATGCCGATGCGCCGCCCGATCTCCTTGGCCTCCAGCATCACCGCCGAGATGAAGCCGCGCACGTAGTCGTCGCCCATGATCAGGTCGGTGGTGCAGCCGGTGAGCGCGCTGATCGGGTTCACCGTCATGTTGCCCCACAGCTTGAACCACACGTCCTTCTGGATCTGCGGCGACAGCGTGGTGTCGATGCCCGTGCTCTTCAGCAGCTCGACCAGCTTCTGCACGCGCGGCGTGGCCTCGCCCGAAGGCTCGCCAACGATCAGCCCGTTGCCGAAGTGATGCCGCACCACGCCCGGCCCGTCGAGCGAGCAGCTCGCGTGCACCACGCAGCCGATCACGTTGCGCGACGGAATGGCGCGGGCAATGGCGCCTTCGGGGTCCACCGCCGCGAGCCTGTGGCCCGTGATCTCGCCGCCGAAGCCGCCTTCGAGGAACCACCACGGCACGCCGTTCATCGCGACCAGCACGATGGTGTCGGCGCCGATCAGCGGCCCGATGCGTTCGGCAACGGCGGCCAGGGCCGGCGCCTTCACGGCGATGACCACCAGGTCCTGCACGCCGAGCGCCTCGGGGTCGGCCACGGCGTTGACGGGCACGCGCGTGCGCACCTCTCCACCCGTGCTGCCGCGCATGAGCGACAGGCCGTCGCGCTGCAATGCCTCGAGCGTGGCGCCGCGCGCCACCACGTTCAGGCGCTGGCCCGCTTGCGCGAGGCTGACGCCGATCCATCCGCCGATCGCGCCGGCGCCGTAAATACAGATCTTCATGGGTTCAGTCGCTTCGGTTCAGTTGCGATACGTAGGGTCGATGCGGTCCACCTGGCGGACGAGTGCATTGAACACATCCTGCCCGGCGCCGTGCTCGGGGCTGAACTGCAGCGCGTCGCGCGTGCAGCGCTGCGCGATCTCCTCGCTCACCGGAATCGCCTGGCCCATCGAGAAGGTCGCCATCTGGATTTCGCAGGCGCGCTGCAGTGTCCACAAAATCGCAAAAGTCTGCGGCAGCGTCTGCCCCCAGGCCAGCAGGCCGTGGTTGCGCAGGATCACCGCATTGCGGTCGCCGATGCTCTTGAGCAGGCGCGGGCCTTCATCGGCATGGATCGTGATGCCCTCGAAGTCGTGGTACGCCACCATGCCGTGCAGTTGCGCGGTATAGAAATTGGTCTGCTGCAGGCCGCCCTGCAGGCAGGCCACCGCCACGCCTGCGGTCGTGTGCGTATGCATCACGCAGTGCGCGCCGGGCAGGCCGTCGTGAATGGCCGCGTGCACCGTGAAGCCGGCCGGGTTCACCGGGTAGGTCGAGCCGTCGAGCACCTTGCCGTGCAGGTCGATCTTCACCAGGTTGCTGGCCGTGACCTCGCTGTAGTGCAGGCCGAAGGGGTTGATGAGGAACTGCTTCTCGCCACCCGTCACGCTGTCGGGCAGCCGCACCGTGATGTGGTTGTAGATCATCTCGACCCAGCCCAGCATCGCGAACACGCGATAGCAGGCCGCAAGCTCTTCGCGCGCGGCGCGCTCGTCGGGGTGGATCGAGGGATGGACCAGCGCCGAGGGTGCTGGAGTGGCGAGTGTGTTCATGGCAGTTCCTTCATGTGTTTCAACCTTCCGCGGTGAAGCCGACTTCCTTGACGATCGGCGCCCACTTGGCGGTGTCTTTCTTGAGCAGTTCGGTCAGCTCGGCCGGCGTGGAAGACATCGCTTCCAGTCCGAAGGTGCCGAGGCCGTCGATCACGTCCTTCTGCGCCAGCGCGTTCTTCATGGCCGTGTTCAGCTTCGCCACCAGTTCGGGCGAGGCCTTGGCCGGCAGGAAGAAGGCGAACCATTCGCTGTGGGCCATGTCCTTGATGCCCTGCTCGCCGAAGGTCGGCACGTCGGGCGCGAAGCGGCTGCGCTTGGAGCCCGACACGCCCAGGATGCGCACCTTGCCCGACAGCAGATGCTGCGTGATGTCGCCGATGGGCCCCGACACGGCCGAGATGTTGCTGCCCAGCAGGTCGAGCATGGCCGGCTGCGTGCCGCGGTAGGCCGCGTGCTTCAGTTCGACGCCACCCTTCTGGCCCAGCAGCGCACCGATGAAGTGCGGCGTGGAGCCGGCAGCGGGCGAGCCGAAGTTGGCGCCGGCCGGGTTGGCCTTGGCCCAGGCCAGGAACTCGGGCACGCTCTTCACGCTGGCCGGCACGGCCGGACCCACGGCAAAGCCGAAGTCGAAGATGCAGGCCAGGCTCACCGGCGTGATGTCGACCATCGGGTCGTACGGCAGCTTCTTGTAGATGTGCGGGTAGATCGTGAGGATCGAGGTCGGCGTCTGCAGGATGGTGCTGCCGTCGGCCGGGCGGCTCTTCACGTAGCTCACGGCAATCTGGCCGCCCGCGCCGGTGCGGTTCTCGACCACCACGGTCTTCGCGTATTCGGGGCTGAGCCTGGTCGCCAGGCGCCGGCAGGTGGTGTCCGACGTGCCGCCGGCCGCGAAGCCGGTGACGATGGTTGCGGTCTCGATGTTCATCGCTTGCGCGAAAACGTTCTGGCCAAGGCTGGCCATCAAGGCCGAGGCGCTGGTGGTCTGCAGGATCTGGCGGCGCGTGAAGCTCATGGTGTCTCTCTCCGGACGTTGGTTATGGAGGGTCAAGACTCGTCGCGCAGCCAGGTGACCGCGCCCGAGTGGGTCACGGCGCCCTGGTGGGCAGGGCGCACGGTGAGCGCGTATTTTTCCAGCAAGCCACCTCGGGCGACCCCCACGTTTACCTCACGTCCGGCGAGCCGCGCCGTGATTTCTTCAGCCGTGAGTTCGACCGTGATCGAGCGTGCGTCAGCCCGCGCGTCGATAGCGATCACGTCGCCGTCGCACAGCGCCGCAATCGGGCCGCCGTCTGCGGCTTCAGGCCCCGCGTAGCCAATGCACAGGCCGCGCGTCGCGCCCGAGAAGCGCCCGTCGGTCAGCAGCGCCACCTTGTCGCCCATGCCCTGGCCGTAGAGCAGGGCGGTAATGCCCAGCATTTCGCGCATGCCGGGGCTGCCCCTGGGGCCTTCGTTGCGGATCACGATCACGTCGCCCGCTTCGTACAGCCGGTTTTGCACGGCGGTCTGCGCCTCTTCCTCGGAATTGAAGACGCGCGCCGGGCCGCGAAACACCAGGCCCTTGAGCCCCGCTGTCTTGAGCAGGGCACCGTCCGGGCAGAGGTTGCCCTTGAGCACCGCCAGCCCGCCGTCGCGCGTGATCGGGTTGCCGGCCTCGCGCACCACGCGGCCGTCGGGCGCCAGCGCACCAGCCAGTTCCTCGGCCATCGTGCGGCCGGTGAAGGTGAGCGCGTCGCCATGCAGGAAGCCCTGCTCCAGCAGCGTGCGCAGGATGACGCCCGCGCCGCCGATGTAGAACACGTCGCGCGCGAGGTACTGGCCGCCCGGACGCAGATCGGCGATGAGCGGCGTGCGAGCGAAAACCTCGGCCACGTCGTCGAGGTGGAACTTGATGCCCGCCTCGTGCGCAATCGCCGGCAGATGCAGCGCCGCGTTGGTCGAGCCGCCCGTGGCCGACACCACGGCGCAGGCGTTTTCCAGCGCCTTGCGCGTGACGATGTCGCGCGGCAGCGGGCTGTCGCCCATCACCGCCTTCATCAGCGTCTTTGCGGCGCGGCGCATCAGCGGCGCGCGCTCGCTGAACACGGCCGGCACCATGCTGGAGCCGATGGGCGCCAGGCCCAGCGCTTCCGACACCATGCCCATCGTGTTGGCCGTGAACTGCCCCGCGCAGGCGCCCGCCGTGGGCAGGCAGGCGCGGCTCATGGCGTCGAGTTCGTCGTGCGTGGCGGTGCCGGCCAGCACCTTGCCGATGGTCTCGTAGGTGTCGACCACGTTCAGGTCGCGGCCCCGTACTTCTGGATGTGGCCCCGGCATCTGGCCCGGCAATGCCGAGCCGCCGTGCACGAACACGCTCGGCACGTTGCAGCGGACCATGCCCATCATCAGCCCCGGCAGGTTCTTGTCGCACGCGCCGATGGCGAAGATGCCGTCCCACTGGTGGCCGCGCGTGGAGGCTTCCACGCTGTCGGCGATCAGCTCGCGCGAGATCAGCGAGAAGCGCATGCCCGAATGCGCCATCGTCAGCCCGTCGCTGATCGACACCACGGGGCATTCGTGCGGTGTGCCGCCGCCCGCGTAGATGCCGGTCTTGGCATGCTGCGCCTGGTCGCGCAGGTTGAGGTTGCACGGGCTCATCTCGCCGCCCGTATGGAACACGCCGATGTGCGGGCGCGCGATGTCCTCGTCGTCCTGGCCCAGCGCATGGAGAAAGCTGCGCGTGGTCGCGCGGATCGTGCCCTCGCGAATGGTGGCGGAGCGAAAGCGCTTGGTGGGGTCGGTGGGCGTGGTCATCAGGCTGGCGTTGGCTGCTGGCTGGATTACGGACGGGTCAGAACATGCCGTTCTTGTTCGCGGCGGTCTCGGGCACGGGCTGCACCACGTCCCAGTGCTCGACGATCTTGCCGTTCTCCAGCTTGAAGATGTCGACGATGGCGCTGCCGCGCGTGCCGGGCTCGCGTACCGCGTTCACATGCAGGATCACGTAGTCGCCGTCGACGAAGCTGCGCTTGATCTCGCTCTTCGAGTTCGGGAACTTCTCGCGCAGGAACCCGATGAACTTGCGAAAGCCCTCGGGGCCGTCGGCCGCCGTGGGGTTGTGCTGCACGTAGCGGTTGCCCACGTATTGCAGGGCCGCATCGGCATCCTTCTGGTTCAGGCCCTTCTCGTAGAAGGCGAGCACGGTCTGGCGGTTGGCTTCCTGCTGGGCGGTGGGGCCTTGCTTGCCGGCGCCCATGGGTGCACAGGCGGCGAGGAACAAGGTGGCTGTCGCGGCCATGGCCGCCAAAGTCATGCGTTGCATCAAGGGTGCTCCGGTGTGAAGGAAATCAGTAGCCGTTGGGCGAGGCCACGCCCGGTGCGGCCTTGTACTTTGCGAGCAGCTGCTTTGCCGCCGCCGCCAGCACGATGGTGTCCACGCCCACCGCCACGAACAGCGCGCCGGCCGCGAGCCATTTGCGCGCCTGCTCTTCGGTGGTCGACAGGATGCCCGGCGCCTTGCCGGCCTTGCGGATGCGTGCGATGGCGTCGGCGATCACGGCCTGCACCGCGGGGTGGTTGGGCTGGCCCACGAAGCCCATCGAGGCCGACAGGTCGGCCGGCCCGATGAACACGCCGTCCACGCCCGGCGTGGCCGCGATGGCGTCGAGGTTCTTCATCGCCTCCACCGTTTCGGCCTGCACCAGCAGGCAGGTCTGCGCGTTGGCTTCGTGCAGGTAGTTGGGGTAGGCTTGCCAGCGCGAGGCACGCGCCAGCGCGCTGCCCATGCCGCGGATGCCTTCGGGCGGGTAGCGCATGCCCTGCACCAGCCGCGCGGCCTGCTCGGCCGTGTCGACCATCGGCACCAGCAGCGTCTGCGCGCCGATGTCGAGGTACTGCTTGATCAGCGTGGTGTCGCCGACCGGAATGCGCACGATGGGGTGCGAGCGCTCCGACTCGGCCTGCGCAGACCACGCGCTGGAGATGCCCTGCAGTTGGGCGAGCACCGAGCGCACGTCGTTGGGCGCGTGCTCTCCGTCGACCAGCAGCCAGTCGTAGCCGGTGCCGGCCAGGATCTCGGCAACATAGCCGTCGGCCAGTCCGACCCAGAGGCCGATCTGGGGCTTGCCGGCCTGCAGGGCCTGCTTGAAGGTGTTGATGGGTGTTTGCATGGTGTCTTTCTTCTTTCAGACAAGGCGGAACGAGATGGCGCCGAGCGGGCCGTAGTCGGCGTGGAAGGTGTCGCCCGGCACGGCAGTGGTGGGCCGCGTGAACGAGCCGGCCAGCACCACTTCGCCGGCCTCCAGGCATTCTTCCCACGGCGCCAGCTTGTTCGCGAGCCACGCCACGCCGGTGGCCGGATGGTTGAGCACCGCCGCGGCCACGCCCGATTCCTCGATCACGCCGTTCTTGTAGAGCAGCGCGCTCACCCAGCGCAGGTCCACCGCATCGGGCTTCACCGGCCGGCCGCCCATCACGATGCCGGCATTGGCCGCGTTGTCGGAGATGGTGTCGAACACCTTGCGCGGCGCCTTGGTGTGGCGGTCGAACTGCTCGATGCGCGCGTCGATGATCTCGATGGCGGGCACCACGTAGTCGGTGGCGGCCAGCACGTCGAAGATGGTCACGTTCGGCCCCTGCAGCTTCTTGCCGAGGATGAAGGCCAGCTCCACCTCGATGCGCGGCGCGATGAAGCGCTTGAACGGGATGTCGCCGCCCTGCTCGAAGAACATGTCGTCGAGCAGCGTGCCGTAGTCGGGCTCGTCGATCTGGCTGGACTGCTGCATGGCGCGCGAGGTGAGGCCGATCTTGTGGCCGCGCGCGACGCGCCCTTCGGCGATTTTGTTCCTCACCCATTCGCGCGAGATGGCGTAGCCGTCCTCGATGGACATCTCTGGAAAGCGCTTGGAGAAGTGCTCGACCTGCACGCGCGACTTCTCGCTTTCGTGCAGCTCGGCGGCCAGTTGGGCGATGGTGGCTTGGGAGAGCATGGGCTGGCTTCGTTCAGGTCTTGTTGAACAGGGGATGCAGGTTGCTGTGCTTGCCGTCGTACACCTGCCCCGGGCTTTCGTCGATCTGCAGCGTGATGCCGATGTGGCGCTTCTCGAAGATCGGCGCGAAATGCGTGCGCACGTCGGCCAGAAGTTCGTCGCCGGCTTTCTTCTTCACCGCCTCCGAGCGCCCCGCGGCCATGCGGATGTTGAGGTAGACAAAGGCGTAGTCGGCCTTGCCGTCGGCCACCGCGTAGTGCGCGGCAGGGTAGGCCAGCACGCGCGTGCCGCCGATGGGGAACACCGGCTTGTCGGCCTCGTCGCGCTGCTTCAGCATGGTGTCGGCCAGCGTGCGGCACAGCGCCGACATGTCGGTCTCGGCTTCGATGTTCGGCGTGTAGAGGATCACGAGATGGGGCATGGGTACTCTCCGTTCATTCCACCGACATCGTCGCGGCCGTACACGTCACGGCAAAGATCGGGATGGCCTTCATGTGAAGAATCTCGCCCTTGCCGCGCGCGGCCGCGGCCACGCTGATGAAGGTGCGGATCTCGAAGCCGCCCTGGCCCGCTTCGCGGTAGGTGGCCTCGTCGCCGTAGTCGTCCTGCGAGAGCAGGCCCTCGCGGTCGTTGGCGCACCAGCGCTTCATGAACTCGGCGTCCCACGCGGCATTGACCTTGCCCGAATCGGGCGTGGCGGGCCAGTGCGAGATGCCGCCCGTTCCCACCAGCGCGATGCGCTCGGGCGCCTTGTCGCAGGCGCGGCGCAGCGCCTCGCCGAAAGCCCAGGCGCGGTGCAGCGGCGTGAGCGGCGGGCCCTGGCAGTTGATGTTGACGGGGATGACCTTGGTGTCGAACTCCGGCGTGAGGAAGTTCAGCGGCACCATGATGCCGTGGTCGAACTTCCACTCCTCCGCGTAGGCCACGTCCACCGTCTGCATCACCTCGCGGATCAGGCGCTGTGACAGCGCGGCATCGCCAGGGATCTTGTGCTTCTCGATGCCCAGCCACTTCGGGTCTTCGATCGGGCCCTCGTAGCTGTCGGCCATGCCGATCGCATAGGCCGGCATGTTGTTCATGAAGAAGTTCGCGAAGTGCTCGGCGGCGATCACGATCACCGCGTCGGGCCTGGTCGCGCGCATCGCCTCGCCGAAGCGGTGGAACTGTGCGTGGAACTCGTCCTTCACCGCCGGGTCGGCGAGATGCGCGCGGCCGGTGATGCCGGGGGCGTGGCTGCACACGCCTGCGAATACGAGACTCATACGCCTGCCACCTTCTCGTCGGTTCCGGTTGTCATGGCGTAGATGCCGGCGCGCACCGGGCCGTACTTGCGCACGCCTTCGCGCATGGCTTCGAGGTAGTCGGCCCATGGAATGCCGAGCAGCGGTGCGAAGTGCATCAGCAGCTGGCCATTGCAGCCGAGCACGTAGAGCTTGCCGATGTCGCCGGCGTCGATGGCCTCGCGCTCTTCATCGGTGAAGTCATAGGCGCCCAGCAGCGCCGCGCGCGTCTCGCCACCTTCGGCATAGCGCCGCTGCACTTCCTGCTCGCGATTCAGCGCGAACAGGAATTTCTGCATCGCATAGAGGCTCATCGTTCAGCCCTCCACCTGGATGTTGGCCTTGCGGATTACGTCGCCGTACTTCGCAATCTCGCTCTGTATGAAAGCCGCAAAGCGCTCCGGCGTGCCCGACAGCGACGCGATGCCTCCCTTGTGGAAGGCCTCCGTCACCACCGGCCCCGCCAGCGCGCGGTTCACTTCGGCGTTCATGCGCTGCACCACGGCGTCGGGCGTGCCGGCGGGCGCCAGCAAGCCGTTCCATGAATTGGACTCGATGGACACACCCTGTTCCGCCAGTGTGGGTATGGCCGGTGCGTACTGCGAGCGCTGCGCCGTCGCCATGCCAAGCGCGACGAGCCTGCCGTTCTGGATGTGGCTGCGGAACTCGGGCCAGTTGCCGAACATCATCGTCACCTGCCCGCCGAGCAGGTCGGTGAGCGCCGGGCCCTGGCCTTTGTAGGGCACGTGCACGATGTCCAGGCCCATCTGCAGCTTGAGCATTTCGCCCGACAGATGGGCCGAGGTGCCGTTGCCGAAGGAGGCAAAGCTCAGCGTGCCGGGCTTCGCCTTGGCTGCGTTGCGCAAGTCGGCGAGCGTCTTCAGGCTGCTGGCCGGATGCGTGGCGAGCACGTGCTCCGACATGCCCATGAGAGCGACGGGACGCAGGTCTTTCTGCGTGTCGTAGGGCAGCTTGCGGATCAGCGTCTGGTTGGCCGTGAAGCTGTTGGCCACGCAGACGAAGGTGTAGCCGTCGGGCGCGGCCTTGGCCGCAGCGTCGACGCCGATCACCGTGCCCGCGCCGGGCTTGTTGTCGACGATGACGGGTTGGCCCAGCGCCTTCGACAGCTCGACGCCGACGAGGCGCGCCACGAAGTCGGTGGTGCCGCCGGGCGTGAAGGGCACGATCACGCGGATCGGCTTGTTGGGCCATGTGCCCTGTGCACGCGCCAGCAAGGGCAGGGCCGCGAATGCGGCCGCGCCTTGCAGCAGCGTGCGGCGGCGTGTGCTCACGCCACGCCCCAGTGCGGAATGTGATGCGAGCCCAGCGACACCGCCACGTTCTTCGGCTCGCAGAACACCTCGTAGCTCCAGGTGCCGCCTTCACGTCCCGTGCCCGAGGCCTTGGTGCCGCCAAAGGGCTGGCGCAGGTCTCGCACGTTCTGGCTGTTGACGAAGCACATGCCGGCTTCCACGGCGGCAGCCACGCGGTGTGCCTTGCCGATGTTCTCCGTCCACACGTAGCTGCTCAGGCCGTACTGGATGTCGTTGGCGAGGCGGATGGCATCTGCCTCGTCCTTGAACGGAATCAGGCAGGCCACCGGGCCGAAGATTTCGTCCTGCGCGATCTTCATGCGGTTGTCGACGTCGGCGAACACGGTGGGCACCACGTAGTTGCCCTTCTTCACCCGATCGGGCAGGTTCGACGGCGCATCGAGCCCGCCGCACAGCAGCGTCGCGCCTTCCTTCGGGCCCAGCTCGATGTAGCTGCGCACCTTGGCCAGGTGAGCCTGCGAGATCATCGGGCCGACGATGGTCTTCTCGTCGAGCGGGTCGCCCACGGTGATGCGCTTGGCGCGCTCGGCGAACTTCGCCGCGAAGTCGGCGTAGATCGACTGCTGCACCAGGATGCGCGAGCCGGCCGTGCAGCGCTCGCCGTTGTTGCTGAAGATCATGAACACGGCCGCGTCGAGTGCGCGGTCGAGGTCGGCGTCGTCGAAGATCACGAAGGGGCTCTTGCCGCCCAGCTCCATGCTGAACTTCTTCAGGCCCGCGCTCTTCACGATGCGGTTGCCCGTGGCGGTGGAGCCTGTGAACGAAATGGCGCGCACGTCGGGGTGCGCCACCAGCGGTTCGCCCGCTTCCTTGCCATAGCCGTGCACCAGGTTCAGCACGCCGGGCGGAATGCCGGCTTCGAGCGCCAGCTCGCCCAGGCGCGCGGCCGTCAGCGGCGAGAGCTCGCTCATCTTCAGCACGGCCGTGTTGCCGAAGGCCAGGCAGGGCGCGACCTTCCACGTGGCCGTCATGAAGGGCACGTTCCACGGGCTGATGAGCGCGCACACGCCCACCGGATGGAACAGCGTGTAGTTCAGGTGCGTGGGCGTGGGGTAGGTGTGGCCGTCCACGCGCGTGCACATCTCGGCGAAGTAGTAGAAGTTGTCGGCCGCGCGTGGAATGAGCTGCTTGCCGGTCTGCGCGATCACCTGGCCACAGTCGTTGGTTTCGGTCTGCGCGATCTCGGGCACGTGCTTGGCGATCAGGTCGCCGAGCTTGCGGATCAGCTTCGCGCGCTCGGGCGCGGGCATGCCGGCCCACTTCGGAAAGGCTTCCCTGGCGGCGGCCACGGCCGCGTTCACTTCGGCTTCGCCGCCCGAGGCGACCTCGGCCAGCACTTCCTGCGTGGCGGGGTTGACGGTTTCGAAGTAGTCCGTGCCGGCCACGCTCTTGCCGGCGATCAGGTGATCGACTCTCATGCTTTTCCTTGAATGGTGTTCTGAAGCGCGCCGATGCGCTCGATCTCGGTGACGACGACGTCGCCCGGCTGGCAATCGACCACGCCGTCAGGCGTGCCGGTGAGGATCAGGTCGCCTGGCGACAGCGTCATGAAGCGGCTGAAGTACTCGATGAGGAAGGGTGCGTCGAAGATCATGTCGCGCGTGCTGCCTTGCTGCGTGACGGTGCCGTTGACGGTGGTGCGCAGCGCGAGCGCCATGGGGTCGGGCACGTCGGCGGCGTCGACGAACCACGGGCCCAGTGGCGTGCAGGTGTCGCGATTCTTCACGCGCAGGTTGGGGCGATACCAGTTCTCGAGGTAGTCGCGGATGGCGTAGTCGTTGGCTACCGTGTAGCCGCCGATGAAGTCGTAGGCATCGTCGCGCTTCACGTTCTTCGCGGTCTTGCCGACGACGATGGCGAGCTCGCACTCGTAGTGCATGAACTTCACGTCGGCCGGGCGGTGCGTGTGCTGGCGGTGGCCGATGAGCGTGCTCTGGCCCTTGACGAACACCAGCGGTTCTTCGGGGGCCTTGAATTCGAGTTCCTTCGCGTGGTCGGCGTAGTTGAGGCCGAGCGCGAGGATGGTGCGGGGGCGTGCAGTTGGTGCGAGCGGGGGCAGCCAGGTGAGCTGATCCTGCGGCACGATGCGGCCGTCGTCCAGGCGCACGGCAGCGTCTTGCTGGCCGTTGAATTCGTGGCTCGTGCCGGTGTGCTCGCGGCCTTCGAAGATGACGCGTGCGTGCTTCATGCAGCTTCCTTCACCAGCGTGTTGCTCAATGTCTCGAACCCCGGCGCGGAGATGTCGATGCGATCGCCGGCGCGGGCCAGCGGGCGGCCGGGACCGCAGCCGAGCATCAGCACGTCGCCGTGTGCGAGCGTCATGAAGTCGCCGACGTCGGCGAGCAACTGCTGCGCCGGCCGCACGAGCTGCGAAAAGTCGATGGACTGCTTCAAGTCGCCGTTGATGCGTACCTCGACGCGGAAGCTTGCCGGGTCGGCGACCTCCTGTGCGTCGCGCAGCACGGGGCCGATGCCCAGGAAGCCGTCGACGCACTTGAACTTCACCGGCGGCCGGAAGAAGCTCGCATGCGGTATCGACAGGTCGTTCATCAGCACGAAGCCTTCGACGTCGCCCTCTGCGCCGATCACCATGCCGATGCTCGCGCCGATTTCCACCTCGGGCACCGCAGCCGGCACGGCGATGTCGCTGCCGTGCGGGCTCCAGGTGTTGGCCGTCTTCACATAGAGCACGGGTGCCTTCGGCGGCGCCTTGTAGGGCGGCTGCGTCATCTGCGGCGCGAGCGCATCCACTTCGGCGCGGAAGTTCAGCAAGGTGCCGTACACCGTGCCTGTGGGCAGGAAATGGCTCATGGCGAGGGTTGCTCCAGTGCGATCAGTTCGTCGAGCAGCCCGTAGAGCTGCGTGAGCTTGGCCTTGCCTAGCGATTTCTCCATCCACTCGTAGTGCGATTCGATGCTGGTCGACAGCCGCTTCACGAGCTTCATGCCGTGTGGCGTGGCCTCGACCACGGTGCGGCGCTGGTCGGCCGGATCGCGGGCGCGGGTGATGAGGTTGTCGCGTTCCATGCGCGCGAGCACGCCGGTGAGGCTGGGGCCGAGGATGAAGGCTTCGCGCGCGACCCGGCCGGTGTCGACTGCGCCGTGCTCGCCCAGCACGCGCAGCACGCGCCATTGCTGGTCGGACAGCGCGTGCTCGCGCAGGCTGGGCCGGGTGTGGGCCATCACGGCTTCGCGGGCCTGCAGCAGCAGGCGCGGCAAATTGCGGTGCGTGAATGTCGTGCTCAAGGCTTGTCTCTTCCTAAATTACTTAACATGTTAAATGATTGGCCGTTTCTTTCCAAGGCACCGGGCATCAGGGTTTGTGCGGACACCTAAACTCAAAGGATGGCCAAGGACAAAACAACTTTCGTCTGCAGCGAATGCGGCGGCACCAGCCCCAAGTGGCTCGGCAAATGCCCGAGCTGCGGCGCCTGGAACACACTCATCGAGCAGGTCGCGGGCGCGGGCAACGGGCCAGCCAACAACCGTTTCGGCACGCAGTTCGCGTCACTCGCGGGCGCGTCGGAGCTCGCGACCCTTTCCGAAATCGAGGCGACCGACATCGCGCGCACGCCCACCGGCATCGACGAGCTCGATCGCGTGCTGGGCGGCGGCATCGTCTCGGGCGGCGTCACGCTGATCGGCGGCGACCCGGGCATCGGCAAATCGACGCTGCTGCTGCAGGCGGTCGATGCGTTGCAGCGCGCGGGGCAGAACGCGCTGTACGTGACGGGCGAGGAAAGCGGCTCGCAGGTGGCGCTGCGCTCCAGGCGGCTCGGCCTCGATCACTCGCAGGTGCAGGTGCTGGCCGAGATCCAGCTTGAAAAAATCATCGCCACGCTCGACGCCACGCGCCCGGCCATCGCGGTGATCGACTCGATTCAGACGGTTTATTCAGACCAGCTCACCTCGGCCCCCGGCTCGGTGGCGCAGGTGCGCGAATGCGCGGCGCACCTCACGCGCTTTGCCAAGACCAGCGGCACGGCCGTGGTGCTGGTGGGTCACGTCACGAAGGAGGGCGCTCTCGCGGGCCCGCGCGTGCTCGAACACATGGTCGACACGGTGCTGTACTTCGAAGGCGACACGCATTCGAGCTTTCGCCTCGTGCGCGCCATCAAGAACCGTTTTGGCGCAGTCAATGAGATCGGCGTGTTCGCCATGACCGAGCGCGGCCTGAAGGGCGTGACCAATCCGAGCGCGATCTTCCTGAGCCAGCACCCCGAGCCGGTGCCCGGCAGCGTGGTGCTGGTCACGCTCGAAGGCACGCGGCCGATGCTGGTGGAGATCCAGGCGCTGGTCGACAACGGCGGGCCCAGCCCGCGCCGCCTGTCGGTGGGCCTGGACCGCGACCGCCTCGCCATGCTGCTGGCCGTGTTGCACCGCCACGCGGGTGTGGCCTGCATGGACCAGGACGTGTTCGTCAACGCGGTGGGCGGCGTGCGCATCAGCGAACCCGCGGCCGACCTGGCCGTGATGCTCGCCATTACGTCAAGCCTGCGTGGCAAGCCGCTGCCCAAGGGCTTCATCGCTTTCGGCGAAGTGGGGCTGGCCGGCGAGGTGCGACCTGCGCCGCGTGGGCAGGAGCGTTTGCGCGAAGCGGCCAAGCTCGGTTTCAGCGTGGCCGTGGTGCCCAAGGCGAATGCGCCGCGCAAGGGCACGAAAGAGATCGAAGGTTTGACGATCCACGCCGTCGAACGCATCGAAGAGGCGATGGACGTGGTCCGCCGCCTCGATTGACCGTCGGGAAAAAAATGCCCGGCGCGCCTGTGACGCGCCGGGCTACCCTCCCTATCCCCCGATGTGTGTCGTGAACGCCGGTCCGCTGCTGGGTACGCATTGGCCGCTGCCCAACGTGGCCGGGTTCATCGTGTACTGGCATCCCGGGTCGCCGCCGCGGCTGCCGGTGGCGTTCGCCATGCCGGTGCCTTGCGAGCCTGCGACCCGGGTTGCCTCTCCCTGAAACTGTTCGCGGCCGTCCATGCTGCTGATCGCCGTGCCGACGAGGGTGAGACGAACGAAGGTGACGGAACGCGGGATGGTCATACGCTTTTCGGTGGCCCGGGCTTGCTGTGCCCGTGAAGCGAAATGTGCCGCGTGGCGCTCGCGTGCCATGCGCTTTTCGGGGTGAGTACCGTCCAGCGCGCCCAGGGGTAGTCAGGGCCGCTACTTCGGCGCCTGCCCCGGGGCGGCGACAATGCGCGCCATGGATTTCAAGAAACTTCTGGTGCCCGTGGGCGCCATCCTTCTCCTGGGGCTGGCCTGGCGCAGCGGCGGTTGGGGCGGTGTTGCCCTGGCCGGCGGCGCGATCGTGATGTTCTTGCTGCTGCACTTCAACCGCGCGATGCAAGTGCTCAAGCGCGCGGCCGAACGGCCGGTGGGCTATGTGGCCAGCGCCGTGATGCTCAATGCCAAGCTCAAGCCGGGCGTGACGCTGATGCACGTGATCGCGATGACGCGCGCCCTCGGCGAGCTGCGCTCGCCCAAGGACGAGCAGCCCGAGCACTACCGCTGGACCGATGGCGGCGGCTCGTATGTCGATACCGTGTTCAACGGCGGCAAGCTGCAGAGCTGGACGATGACGCGGCCCGAAACGGCGCCCGAAGACGACAGCACGCAGACCCCCGCGGCCTGATCAGCCCGCGCCCGCCTTGCGCCTTGGCTGCCGCCAAGGCGGATTCGCTTTCGCATGGTGGCGCGCCTCCTTCACGAATTCGGTGCACACGTGCGTCATGAGGTCGGCCGAGCGGTAGACCAGGAACACGTCGAAGTCCGGCAGCGCATCGGTGATCGACAGCTTTTCCAGCAGGCCGGGCTGCAGCCGCAGCGGCCCCGCGCCGTGGAAGACGAAATCCGACCACATGCTGATCAGGTCGGTCTGCGTGGCCAGCTGCAGGCCCAGCAGGTTCGAGGCGCTGTGCACCATGCGCCTGGGCATCTCCAGGCCGTGCAGGCGCATCGTGCTCACCAGCGGGCTGCCGGCGTCGTCGACTGGGTCGAGCACCAGCCAGTCGGCGTCGAGCAGCGGCTGCAGCTTGCGCACGCGCCGCAGCGGATGGCCGGCGCGCACCGACAAATGCATCGCCACTGAGAAAAGCGGCTCCCACTGGAGGGCGCTGGTGCCCGGCCCGTTGCAGGTGGAGACCAACCCCAGGTCGAGCCGGCCCTCGCGCAGGCCTTCGAAGATCTGCTGCGGCCGCAGCTCGAAGCCGCGCATCGCCACATTGGGAAAGCGCTGGCGGAACGAAGCCATCGCATCGGGCAGCGGCCCGCTCGATGCCACCGCGGTGAAGCCGATGTTGAGCTGCGCCTCGTCGTGCCCGCGGATCGCCTCGATGTCTTCGAGCGCATGCCGCAGTTCCTGCTCGACAAGGCTCGCGCGCTTGACCAGTGCCACGCCGTAGGGGGTGAGACTCACGCCGCGCGTGGAACGCGACATCAGCGTCACGCCGAGTTCGCGCTCCAGTTCCGAAATGGTCTTCGACAGCGCGGGCTGCGTGGTGTGCAGGCTGCGCGACGCCTCATGGATGCTGCCGTGCTGTGCCACCGCCAGCAGAACGCGCAACTGTTGCAGCTTCATCGTGGTGCCGATCTCCCGAAAAAAGGCGTCCTGAGGGTTGTCCCGATGGCTTCCGGCGCCTGTTTATGACGGGGATGCCGTTTGGTTATCAGCATGAAAATATGTGATTCTTTGCCGCAGCGCTTTGCCTGAATACTCCGCCGCCAGAGGCCGATCCGGCCCCCCGCAACCTGTTCGTGGAGTGACATTAGATGAGCGAAGCCGCATTGCCCGCAAGCCCGATCCGGGGCCCTTCACCAGCCGCCGCTACTGCCGTGCAAGGCAAGGGAAGGCAGAGCCAGTTCCGTTTGATCGCCGCCTGCTCGCTGGGCAATGCGCTGGAGATGTACGACTTCACCGTCTATAGCTTCTTCGCGCTGCTGATCGGCAAGCTGTTCTTCCCCTCCGACAGCCCGTACGGCTCGCTGCTGCTGGCCGTGGCCACCTTCGGCATCGGCTTCGTGATGCGGCCGCTGGGCGGCGTGATCATCGGCAACTACGCCGACCGCAAGGGCCGCAAGGCCGCGATGACGCTGACCATCGGCCTCATGGTGCTCGGCACGCTGTGCATCGCGTTCGCGCCCAGCTATGCGTCGGCCGGCGTGTTCGGCTCGCTGATGATCGTCGCGGGCCGGCTGCTGCAGGGCTTCTCGCTGGGCGGCGAGGTGGGCGCGGCCACGTCGATGCTGATGGAGGCCGGAGGCATCAAGGGCCGGGGCTTCCGCGTGAGCTGGCAGCTCGCGAGCCAGGGTGTGTCGGCGCTGCTGGGCGCGCTCACGGGCGCCGCGCTGTACGCCGCATTGCCGCAGGCGTCGCTCGAAAGCTGGGGCTGGCGCCTGCCGTTCCTGCTCGGCCTACTGATCGCGCCGGTGGGGCTCTACATTCGCGCGCACCTCGAGGAAACGCACACCGCCGAGAGCCATGAATCCAGCCCCGTCGGCCGGCTGCTGCGCAACCACGGCGGCACGGTGCTCAAGGGCATCCTCGCCACCACGGCGGGCACGGCGACGATGTACCTCGTGGTGTTCTTCATGCCCACCTACATGATCCGCGTGCTGCACATGCCGCCGTCGCTGTCGCTGCTGTCGGGCTGCGTCACGGGCATCACGCTGTTCGTGGTGTCGCTGGTGGCGGGGCGATTGGCCGACAGGCTGCCGAACCGCAAGCCGCTGGTGATCGGCTCGCTGCTGTTCAGCGTTGTCGCCGTCTACCCGGTGTTCTGGATCATCAGCCACTACCCGAGCGTGCCGCTGGTGCTGGCGCTGTCGGCGCTGCTGACCGCGAGCGTGAACATCGGCACCACGCCGATGTTCCTGATGCTGCTCGAGATGCTGCCGGCCGGCGTGCGCGCCAGCGGCATCTCGGTGATCTACAGCGTGGGCGTGACGGTGTTCGGCGGCTCCTCGCAGTTCATCGTCACCTGGCTGCTCGCGAAGACGGACAACCCGATGTCGCCGGCCTTCTACATGATGGTCTGCGGCGTGCTAAGCCTGTGCGCGCTGCTGAGCCTGCGCGAGCGCAAGGCCGATTGATCGAAGAACTTCACCGAGAGCGAACCCTTTCACATGACCCGCGAACTCAGCCCCCAGACCACGAAGCTCCTGTCGCGCCTGCTCCCCCAGGCCGACGTCGACACGCAGGCCTTCGTCGACATCCGTCGCCAGATCCATGCCAACCCGGAGCTAGGCTTCGAGGTGAGCGCGACCAGCGAACTCGTTGCCAGCCTGCTGCGCAGCTGGGGCTACGAGGTGCACACCGGCATCGGCAAGACCGGCATCGTGGCGCAGCTCAAGCTCGGCAGCGGCACGCGCCGCCTCGGCATCCGCGCCGACATGGACGCGCTGCCCATCATCGAGGCCACCGGCCTGCCGTATGCCAGCCGCAACCCCGGCCGCATGCATGCCTGCGGCCACGACGGCCACACGGCGATCCTGCTGGCCGCGGCCAAGGCGCTGGCGACGACGCGCAACTTCGACGGCACGCTGAACCTGATCTTCCAGCCTGATGAAGAAAACCTCTGCGGCGCGCGCGCGATGATCGCGGACGGCCTGTTCGAGCGCTTCCCCTGCGATGCGGTGTACGCGCTGCACAACGCGCCGGGCGTGCCGGTGGGCACCGTGCTGGCGGTCGAAGGCCCGGTCACATTGTCGTCCGACGTGGCCGACGTCACGATCAAGGGCGTGGGTGGACACGGTGCCATGCCGCACCGCGCGCGCGATCCCGTCGCGGCAGCTGCGGCGGTGGTGACAGCCCTGCAGACCGTGGTGGCGCGCAACGTGGCGCCTGACGACACGGCGGTGGTGTCGGTCGGCTTCATTCGCGGCGGCGCCACGCACAACGTGATTCCGCAGTCGGTGTCGCTGGGCCTGAACGTGCGCGCGGCACTGCCCGAGACGCGCGCGCTGGTCGAGCAGCGCATCCGCGAGATCGTGAGCCTCACCGCGCAGGCGCACGGCGTGGAGGCCGAGATCGACTACCGCCAGCTGGTGCCGCCGGTGGTCAACACCGCGGCCGAGACGCAGCTGATGGCAAAGGTATGCACCGAGCTGGTGGGCGAGGAGAACGTCATCACGAAAGTGCCCCGGGGCTTCGCGGGCAGCGAGGACTTCGCGTGGATGCTCGATGCGTTGCCGGGCTGCTATCTGCTGCTCGGCAACGGGGAGGGCGAGTTCGGGGGCTGCATGGTGCACAACCCCGGGTATGACTTCAACGACCAAGTGCTGCCGCTTGGAGCCGCATGCTGGGTGCGGCTGGCGCAGACCTACCTGGTCGCCTGAGCCATAGCGGCCTTAGAACGGCGCGTCTTCTTCCTCGGGCGCATCGGCAGGCACGGTCGTCGTGGGTGCGGCTGCCACAGCCGGTTTCTGCGCTTCGTCGGGCAATGCCGCCGAGAACGCCGCCTCGCCACCCAGAGCATCGAGCAGCGCCGGCACCAGCTGGCCCAGTTCGCCCGTGGCAATCGCCACGTCTGCGTCGAAGTTGTCTTCCTTCTTGCCGCCCGCGGCGCCGTCGCCCGTGCCTTCGAGGAAGGTGATCTTGCGGATCAGCATGCCGTGCGTCAGCTCGAAGGACACGCGGTCGTCCCACGTCAGCGCGAGCCGCGTCGGGCGCTTGCCGTCGGTGATGTGCTGCTTCACCTCGTCGATGTCCAGCGGGTGCTTGGCGTAGCGCACCACGGCCTTGGAGTCGTCGGAGGCCTTGAGCTCGCACTCGCGGTCGATGGTGAAGCCGGCCGGCGGCTCCTGCGTCAGCAGCCAGTTGGCCATGGCGGCTGCGGGCTCGATCTGCGTGTTGATGAGGGCCACGGCAAAGCCGTCGAGCGACTTCACGAGGCTGGTGACCACTTCGTCGGCGCGTGCGGCGTTGCCGCTGTTGATCACGAGGCGGTTCTCGGCCTTGTCGATCCACACCGCCACGCGCGCACTGCGCGTGAAGGCCATGGGCAGCAGCTCCAGGGTGATGTCTTCCTTGAGCTCCTTCTTTTCCTTCTTGCCGGGCTTGCGGCCGGTGGTGGCTTCGATCTGCGCGCAGCGCTCGTCGAGCTTGCGGCGCACCACGGAGCCGGGCACGGTCTTGCTCTCGATCATGTACTCGACCAGCCACTGGCCGTCGATGGATTCGACCAACGGGCCGTTGGCTTCGCCGCGGGGCTCGACCCAGCCGGCGGACTTTTCCTGCGAGGGGCCGCAAGGCTCGAAGCGCTGCTTGCCGAGCCCTTCTTCCGCCTCGGCCAGTGTTTGGGACCAGGCAGGTTCGATGCGATAGACGATGACGTTCTTGAATACGGACACGGAAACCCTTTTTCCACTGGTTTGCACAACCGGCCATTGTCGGGCACCCCGTTCCGGCCCCGGCCGTAAAATCGAAAGCTTTTGCGACTTCCCCCCGTCGCACCCCACCCCCACACCGCTTCCCAAACAAAGGAATCAGGAAATGAGCTCGATCCCCCCCTCGCTGGACGACCGTGACGGCAAGATCTGGATGGACGGCGAACTCGTGGACTGGCGCGACGCCAAGATCCACGTGCTGAGCCACACGCTGCACTACGGTTGCGGCGCCTTCGAGGGCGTGCGCGCCTACAAGACGGCGGACGGCGGCACGTCGATCTTCCGCCTGGCAGAGCACACCGAGCGCCTGTTCAACAGCGCCAAGATCCTGCGCATGAAGATCCCGTTCACGCCCGAGCAGCTCAACGAGGCCCAGAAACAGGTGGTTCGCGAGAACAAGCTCGAAAGCTGCTACCTGCGCCCGCTGATCTGGATCGGCTCCGAAAAGCTCGGCGTGAGCCCCAAGGGCAACAAGATCCACGCCATGGTCGCGGCCTGGTCCTGGGGCGCCTACCTGGGCGAAGAAGGCATGAAGCGCGGCATCCGCGTGAAAACCTCGAGCTACACCCGCCACCACGTCAACATCACGATGACGCAGGCCAAGACGGTGAGCAACTACACCAACTCGATCCTGGCCAACATGGAAGCGCTGGATGACGGTTACGACGAGGCGCTGCTGCTCGACGCGAGCGGCTTCGTGTCGGAAGGCGCGGGCGAGAACATCTTCGTGGTCAAGGGCGGCGTGGTGTACACGCCTGACCTTTCGGCCGGCGCGCTCAACGGCATCACCCGCAACACCATCCTGCACGTGTGCAAGGACCTGGGCCTGGAGCTGGTGCAAAAGCGCATCACGCGCGACGAGGTCTACATCGCCGACGAGGCCTTCTTCACCGGCACCGCTGCTGAAGTAACGCCCATCCGCGAACTCGACCGCGTCGAGATCGGCAACCGCGGCGACGGCGGTGCCCGTGGCCCGATCACCGAGAAAATCCAGTCTGCCTTCTTCGACATCGTGAACGGCAAGAACCCCAAGTACGCCCACTGGCTCACGAAAGTCTGAGAGAACCCATGTCCACCAATGCAGTCGTCGAACTCCTGGCCAAGGAGCTCAACCATCAGGGCGGCGTTTTCTGCCCCAGCCCCAAGGCCGACATGAAGCTCTGGAACAGCCACCCGAAGGTCTACCTCGACGTGGCGCGCACCGGCGAGGCCAAGTGCCCGTATTGCGGCACGGTGTACCGGCTGAAGGCCGGCGAGACGGTGTCGGCGCGGCACTGAGCCGAGCCGACGCAACCGCCCCTTTACTGCAGTTCAGGCAGCAGCCTGGGGGGCGGTTTCTTTCTTGCGCCAACGCGACGGCAGCAGGTCGCGCCACGGATCCGGGTCTTGCTTCTCCTGCGCCAGCCGCAGGTAGACCATCGCGATGAACAGCAGTGCCAGGCCGATCTGCGCGTCGCGCATGGCCGAATTCACGCTCGACGCAATCAGCGCGATCAACGTAGCTGCCAGCGCATAACGGCCCGCCATGTCGGGCCGTTTCCACGCCTGCCAGACGGCGGCGACCATGATGACCAGCAGGCTCAGCAAGGCCGGCAGCCCGCCCTGCGCGCCGACCCACAGGAAGTCGTTGTGCGGCATGTTCGAGTCGGCGAACAGCGCCGGGCCGCGCTTGTGCCACTGCTCGGTCCAGCCGCCGATGCCCCAGCCGGTGAGCGGCCGGTCGGCGATCATGAGGCCCGTGTCCTTGTACATGTAGTAGCGGATCACCCAGCTGCCCTTGAAGATGGCGCCGGCCTGCGCCTCTTCGATTTCCTGCACGCCGGTCTCGACCTTGTGCTGGAGCTGCGGCAACTGGTACAGCCCGGCACCCAGCACCACGGCCCCCAGCACCAGCGCGCTCACCAGCATCTTCAGGTGGTTGCGCCACTGGTGGATGCACACCACCGGAATCACCAGCAGCAGCGCGAGCACCGAGGTGCGCGAAGTCAGCGGCAGCGCCACCACCACGCCCAGCCCGAGCAGCAGCACGAAGGCCGGAATGGCACGCAGCGGCTTGTGCGCGGCGATCTGTGCAATGCCCCACACGGCGGCGGTGGACGCCACCACGCTGAACAGCAGGGCGTTGCTGATCGACTTGTTGCCCACCTCCATGACCACCGCGCGCAGCGGCGACCAGACCGGAAAGCCGACGGCGTAGTAGGCCACGATCAGCAGGATATTCAGCGCCGCGACCAGCAGGAAGCCGCGCAGCGCCCATATCGCTTCTTCGCGCGTGAGCGCCATCGCCATCAATATCGTGAGGCCGATGCGCACCCCGTGGAACAGGTTGGAGCCGGTTTCGGGGTAGTGCCGCCCGAAGGCCAGCACGAGGAAGGTCCAGGCCAGGTAGGCCACCACCGGCCACCACAGCGGGTTGGCGCGCAGCCGCGCGTAGCGCTCGCGCAAGCCGCCGGCCACCAGCATGGTGAGCAGCAGCAAGATGGCCGAAAGATAGGTGACGCCGACCGGCATGAACACCACCAGCCCCCAGAACATGGCCGCGGGCCGAACGATGTGCGATCTCTGCATAGGGGCGGGATTTTAGGTTGGCATCTGGGAGCCAACCTGACCACGGCCCCGTGCGGGCGAGGGTGGCGCGGTCAGTGCCCGCGCGCGGCTGCAGGCAGGCGGATCACAAAGCTCGCCCCACCGCCCGGGCGGTCTTCGCAGCGCACCGTGCCGCCGTGCCGTTCGGCGATCGACTTCACCAGCGCCAGCCCCAGGCCCACGCCGCCGTTGCGCTCGCTGGCGCCCGGCAGGCGGTAGAAGGGCTCGAAGATGCGTTCGCGCAGGGCCGTGGGCACGCCGGGGCCGCGGTCGTTGACGCGCACGGTGGCATAGCCGTTGGCGCTGCCCAGCTCCACCGCGATTTCGCCGGCGCCGTATCGGCGGGCGTTTTCCAGCAGGTTGCGGATCGCGCGGCGCAGCAGGCGCGACACGCCCGGCACGGTGAGCGTGGCGTTGTCGGTGCCTTCGGCCAGGTCGAGCTCGGCATTTACCTGCGAGCACTCTTCGGCCGCCAGGCCGGTCAGGTCCACGGCCTCGATGGTGCCCATGTCGGCCTCGCTGGCGTCGAGCCGGCTGGCCAGCAGGATTTCGTCGATGAGCTGGTCGAGTTCGCCGATGTTGCGCGAAATTTCCTCGCGAGCGGCCGGGCTCGGGCGCTCGCCCATCAGCTCCAGGCCCATGCGGATGCGTGTGAGCGGCGAACGCAGCTCGTGCGAGGCGTTGGCCAGCAGCGATTTGTGCGAACGCACCAGTTGCTCGATGCGTTCTGCCGACGCGTTGAATCGTTTTGAGAGATCAGCCACTTCGTCCTGCCCTTCTTCGGTCACCCGCACCGAGAGATCGCCCTCGCCCCATCGCTGCACGCCGCGCTGCAGGGATTCCAGCCGCTGCGTGATGCGCCGCACGATCGGGTACACGCCCAATGCCACCGCCACGCCCACCAGCGCGATCATCCAGCCCAGCCCGAAGGGCGTGCGCCACGGCGCGAAGCCGCCGGAGCCGGTGGGCCGCTCGCGTGGCGCCACGCGCAGCGTGATGGCCTTGCCGTCGCTGAGCGTCACGTCGAACTCCAGGCCCTGGCCCGGTACGCGCAGGGCGGTGCCCGCGCCGATCGGCTTGTCCTGTGCGTCCAGCACGACCACGTTGCGCGGCACCGGCGCCAGGCGTTCGCGCTCGGCCTCCGCCGCTTCGCGCACGATCCAGTTGGCCATCAGCGTGAGGATGACGACGCCGCCCACCACCGCGAGCCAGATGCGGACGTAGAGGTGGCGTGAGTAGAGGCTGCGCAGCATCGGCAGCCGCTCAGTCTTGCTGTTTCGCGAACACGTAGCCCACGCCGCGCACCGTGAGGATGCGCTTGGGGTTCTTCGCGTCGACTTCTATCGCCGCGCGGATGCGGCCCATGTGCACGTCGATGGAACGGTCGAAGGCTTCGAGTTCGCGGCCGCGCACGGCCTCCATGATCTGGTCGCGCGTGAGCACGCGGCCCGCGCGCTCGGCCATCGCCACCAGCAGGTCGAACTGGTAGGAGGTCAGGTCGGCCAGCGCTCCGGCCACAGACACGGTGCGTGCATTGCGGTCGATTTCCAGCGTGCCGAAGCGCATCACCGTGGAGGCTTCGGCCTCGGTGGCGTTCTCGCTGCGGCGGCGCAGCACGGCGCGGATGCGCGCCAGCAGCTCGCGCGGCTCGAAGGGCTTGGGCAGGTAGTCGTCGGCGCCGATTTCGAGGCCGATGATGCGGTCCATCGGGTCGCCCTTGGCCGTCAGCATCAGCACCGACACCTTCGACAGCGGCCCGGGCAGCGCGCGGATGCGGCGGCAGACTTCGAGCCCGTCGGTGTCGGGCAGCATCAGGTCGAGGATCACCAGGTCGGGCGCGTGCTGCTGCAGTTGCTCGAGCCCGGCGGCGCCGTCGCCGGCATGGTTGAACGCGAAGCCCGACTGCGTCAGGTATTCGCCCACCATCTGCGCCAGGCGGGCGTCGTCTTCGATCATCAGGAGTTGGGGGGTGCTCATGCGCTTCATGGTCGTCCACAGGGAGCAAGCAGGCTTGAACGCTCCGTAAAGTTGGGTAAACCTCGAACATCCCTGTCAACCGGCGATGCTGCGAAAAGCATAGCGCCGGGGGCAGGGGGCACGGTACTCAGCCCCGGCTGTGCGGCCTCAGCTGCAGCCGCAGCGACAGCGTGGGAGACAGCGGCAGGTCGATGGGGGCCGAACCGTTGTCATTGTCGATGTGCGCCAGCGATTCGAACAGCGGCAACGCCTGCGCCATGGGGTTGATTTCGGCGAGCGACTTCGCGGCCTCCGAGCGCGGCGGAGTGGCGTTGTCGTTGGGCTCGCTGCCGGCCAGCGACCATTCCAGTGCCGCCACGGTCCGTTCGGTCGGTTCGCTGGCGATCACCAGCGCCAGCGCCAGCAGGCCGCGGCTGTCGGTGACGGAGGTCAGCGCACCCACCGTGGGCGCGTCGTAGCCCACCAGCAGCACCGGCTCCTGGTCGCAGGCGCATTGCACCGCAGCTTCGAGCAGGCCCGAGGCAAAGCTGTGCTCGTAGGCCGAAACCGCGTTGCTGGCCGCCATGCAGCCGGTGCCGATGGTCCAGTAGCCCACGGCCGCGTTGTGCACCGAGTTGTGGAACTTGGTGGGCGACAGCATCTTCGGGTCGCCTGCGAGCGTGCTGCACATGTAGTCGTTGATCGACAGGTCGCCGTGCGCCGACGTGAACACGCAGGGCACGTCGGCAGCGTTGCGGCCCGAGCCGGCCAGGGCGGCGGCTGCCACTTCGAGCGCCAGCGCCACGGTGTCGGGCGCGCGGCGGCGTTCGGCCGGTGCCAGCACCTGTGGCGACGGGCGCTTGGCGGGCGGGTCGGCCAGCGTGCCTTCGCCGCGGAAAGCGGCGCGCGCGGCCTCCCAGCCGGGCAGCGTGGGCGTCCAGAAGGCGGGGCCTTCGATGTAGAGGGTCGGGGGCGTGGGGGCTTGGTTCATGTCGCTCATGCCGCCTTGCCGAACACCAGCGAGCAGTTGTTGCCGCCGAAGCCGAATGAATTGGTCAGCGCATAGCGCACCTCGCCGCGCGCCGGTTCGAGCCTGATCTGCGGGCCGAAGCCTTCGTCCAGCGTGTGGGTGTTGACGGTGCCCGGCATCACGCCGCGCTCGATGGCCAGCAGGCTGATGACGGCCTCGACGATGCCCGCCGCGCCCAGCGTGTGACCCATGAAGCCCTTGGTCGAGCTGGCGTGCGTGCGCGCCGGGAAGCGGCGCGCCACCAGCGCGCCCTCGACCTCGTCGTTCTTCTGGCTCGCGGTGCCGTGCATGTTGATGTAGTCGATGGCCTCGGGCGCGAGGCCGGCGCGCGCCAGAGCCTCGTCGAGCGCGCGTTCGGCGCCCAGGCCCTCGGGGTGCGGCGTCGACATGTGGTGCGCGTCGCTGGCCTCGCCGTAGCCCAGCAGGTGCAGCGGCGCGGCATCGGCGCCGGTCTGCACGCGCTCGACCAGCGCGAAGCCCGCGGCCTCGCCGAGGCTGATGCCCTTGCGGGTGGCGTCGAAGGGCCGGCACGGCTCGCTCGACACCAGTTCGAGCGAGTTGAAGCCGAACAGCACGCTGCCGCACAGCGTGTCGGCCCCACCGACCACGGCCGCGTCGGCCAGGCCCAGGCGGATCAGCCGCTCGGCCGAGGCGAACACCTTGGCGCTCGACGAGCAGGCGGTGGAAATGGTCTCGCTCGGGCCGCTGATGCCCAGCACCTGCTGCGTGAACATGGCCAGCGAATGCGGCGTGTGCACTGCGGCGCGGCGCTGGTTGGGTGGGAACATGCCCTGTTCGTCGAGCTGGGTGTAGGCCAGCTCGGTCTCGCCGATGCTGGCGGTGGAGGTGCCCAGGATCAGCGCGATGCGTGAGGCCCCGTACTTCTCGCGCGCGGCGGCCACGGCCTCGATGAAGCCGTCGGCATGCAGGCCCAGCCAGGCGAGCCGGTTGTTGCGGCAGTCCCAATGGGCGAGCGATTCGGGCAGGCGGATCTCCTCGAGCCCGTCGACGCGGCCGATCCAGGTGGGCAGAGGGGCGTCGCCGAAGTCATTGGCGCGCAGTCCGCTGCGCGACTGCGCGAGCGCGTCGGCCAGCACGTCCTTGCCGACACCGACGGCGGAGGTCGCCGTGTAGGCGCTGATTTGGAGAGGAGAAATTCGGGACGGCACGATCTTGTAGGGGCTTGCTGGCAGGCTCGCGGACGATGGGCGCGCAGGAAGAGGGCGCGAGGGGGAAAGGAGAATGAAAGAAACGAATGTATACCGGCACAGCCTACCAGTTGCGCGGCGCGCGCAGCGTCGGCTGTTTCCTATAGGGCCCAGGCCCTATTGACGGTCGGCGGGCCTTGTGATGGCCGTCATCCGCGAGGCCAGCGCCACCAGCACCAGCACCGGCACGCCCAAGAGCGCGGTGGCGACGAAGAAGGTGCTGTAGCCGTAGGCGTCGACGAAGACGCCCGAATAGCCGGCGATGAACTTCGGCAGCAGCAGCATCAGCGAGCTGAACAGGGCGTACTGCGTGGCCGAATAACTGATGTTCGTGAGGCTCGACAGGTAGGCGATGAAGGCCGCCGAGGCGATGCCGCCGGCCAGGTTGTCGGCCGAGACCACGGCGATCAGCGCCGTCAGGTCGTGCCCGCGCGAGGCCAGCCAGGCAAACAGCAGGTTGCTGGCCGCGCTGAGCACCGCGCCCAGCATCAGCACCCGCATCACGCCCAGGCGCATCGACAGCACGCCGCCGACGAAGGCACCCACCAGCGTCATGATCACGCCGTAGATCTTGCTGACCGAGGCCACCTCGTCCTTGGTGAAGCCCATGTCCACGTAGAAGGGGTTGGCCATGATGCCCATCACCACGTCGCTGATGCGGTAGATGGCGATCAGCGAAAGGATCAGCACCGCCTGCCATTTGTAGCGGCGGATGAAGTCGGCGAAGGGCTCTACCAGCACGCTCTGCAGCCATTCGGCGGCATTCTTCGCCTTGGGCAGCACGCGCGGCACCGGTTCGGGCGACAGCAGCACCGTGATCACGCCCACCGCCATCGAGGCCGCCATCACCAGGTAAGCCGTCTTCCACGCCCCGTTCTGGTAGGCCGCCGCGCCCGTGACCGCAGCGGCTGGTGCCACCTCGGCCCAGGCCGCGACCCACAGCACGCCCGCGCCGGCCCAGATCATCGCGAGCCGGTAGCCGGTCTGGTAGGCGGCCGCCAGCGCGGCCTGCTTGCGCGTTTCGGCCGATTCGATGCGGAAGGCGTCGAGGGCGATGTCTTGGGTGGCCGAGCCGAAGGCCACCAGCAGCGCGCACCAGATCAGCGGCGTGAGGCCCAGCCGGGGGTCGTTCAACGCCATGCCGATCAGCCCGGCGATCACCACGCACTGCGCCAGCAGCAGCCAGCCGCGTCGGCGCCCGAGCAGCGTGGTCAGCGCCGGCAGGGGTAGCCGGTCGACCAGCGGCGCCCAGACCCACTTGAAGCCGTAGGCCAGGCCGACCCAGCTCAGGTAGCCGATGGTGGTGCGGTCGATGCCCGCTTCGCGCAGTCGGAAACTCAGCGTGCCGAGCACCAGCAGCAGCGGCAGCCCGGCGGAGAACCCCAGCGCCAGCATGCGCAGGGTGGCGGGTTCCAGGTAGACCTTCAGCGCGTCGCGCCAGGGCGGTGAGGGGGTGGTGGGGGTTTCTGCGGGCGAGGCGGACATGAACCCCGGATTGTCCATGAGTGGCGGGGGACATCGACCAGGCCCTTTGTCTTCATTTGTTCCTATGATCCGCCTCCTATGTGCACACGCTGCGATCGCCCTGTTTCCGCCATCTCTGCCGCTTCTGGGTGGAATCCCCGGCGGGCCTTTCTCCTGGCCGCCGCCGGCGCGGCCCTCAGTGCGCCGGCGCTGGCGCAGGTCGATGTCGGCAACGCCTCGGTGGCGCGCAACCTCGTGCCGGCCGACAGGATCGAGGCTGCCGGCGTACAGCAATACGGCCAGTTGCTCGAACAGGCGCGCTCCAAGAATGCGCTCGCGGGCGACAGCAACCCGCAACTGCAGCGCCTGCGCGCCATCGCCAAGCGCCTCATTCCCTTCGCCACGCCGTGGAACTCGCGCGCCCGCGACTGGAAGTGGGAGGTCAACCTGATCGGCAGCAAGCAGATCAACGCCTTCTGCATGCCCGGCGGCAAGATCGCCTTCTTCACCGGCATCCTCGAACAGCTCAAGCTCACCGACGACGAGGTCGCGATGGTCATGGGCCACGAAATGGCCCACGCGCTGCGCGAGCATGCGCGCGCCCGCATGGCCAAGAGCGCGGGCACGGGCGCGGCGCTCTCCATCGGTGCGCAACTGCTCGGCTGGGGGCAGGTGGGCGACCTGGCGGCACGCGCCGGCACGCAACTCCTCACGCTCAAGTTCAGCCGCAGTGACGAGACCGAGGCCGATCTCGTGGGGCTCGAACTCGCGGCTCGCGCGGGCTATGACCCGAAGGCTTCGGTGTCGCTGTGGACGAAGATGGCTGCGGCGTCGAAGAACCAGGGCAGCCTGAACTTTCTCTCGACGCACCCGAGTGGGCCGGATCGCATCACGAAGCTCGAAGCGAACCTGCCGAAGGTCGAGCAGCTCTACCGCGACGCGAAGAAGAGCTGACCTGCATGACGCTCTTTCCCCTTGGGGAGAGGGCGGCGGTCTCTAGATAAGAGCCGCGCCTCATCGTCTGCACCTGCCCTCACCCCAAGCCTCTCCCCGAGGGGAGGGGGAGCCGATCCCGACACGTTTCCGATCCGCGCCACACCGCGTTTCCGCTGGCACGCCGCTTGCATCTCAACTTGTACACATGTTTGGATGCCTAATGATGGTGCATGAAGAAAACGGAGAAAGCGGATCGCCCGCCGCTGCCTGGATCGCGAAATTCGCGGCCCCCGTGGCGGACGCAGCGGCTGGCAAGGCCCTGGGCTTTGCCCTGCCGCTCGCCGGACTGAGCTTCGCGGTCAAGGACAACATCGACGTCGCCGGCGTGCCCACCACGGCCGCCTGCCCGGCCTTCGACCGCCTCCCCACGGTCCACGCAGCCGTGGTGCAGCGCCTGCTCGAAGCCGGTGCATCCCTGGCTGGCAAGACCAACCTCGACCAGTTCGCCTGCGGCCTGAACGGCACGCGCTCGCCATACGGCGAGGTACCCAACGCCTTCGACGCGCGCTATGTCTCGGGCGGCTCCAGTTCGGGCTCGGCCTATGTGGTGGCGGCCGGCGAGGTCGACTTCGCGCTGGGCACCGACACCGCCGGCTCGGGCCGCGTGCCTGCCGGGCTCAACAACATCGTCGGCCTCAAGCCCTCGCGCGGCCTGTTGAGCACCTTCGGCGTGGTGCCCGCTGCGCAGAGCGCCGACTGCGTCTCGATCTTCGCGCGCACCGTCGCCACCGCGGTCGACGTGCTGCTCGCCGCAGTCGGCCACGACGCGCGCGACCCGTACTCGCGCGACCTGGCCCTGAGCCGCAAGCCGCTGCCCGCGCACTTTCGCTTCGGCGTACCTGACAAGCTGAGCTTCTTCGGCGACACCGCCGCCGAACGGGCGTTCAACGACGCGACCGCGCGCCTGCTGGCCATGGGTGGCTCGCCAGTCACCATTTCCTACGCCCCGCTCGCCGAGGCAGCCGCGCTGCTCTATGAAAGCGCACTGGTCGCCGAACGCTACGCCGCGGTGCGCGAGTTCTTCGATGCGCACGGCGACGACGTCATCGAGCCCGTGCGCGGCATCCTTGCGAGTGGCTGCAACTACAGCGCCGCCGACGTGTTCGAAGCCCAGACGCGGTTGCGCGCCATCGCTCAACAGGTCGAGCCGATGTGGCGTGACATCGACGTGCTGCTCGTGCCCACCGCGCCCACGCACTACACCCGCGAGCAGATGCGCGCCGATCCGGTGGTGCTGAACCGCAACCTCGGCGCGTACACCAACTTCGTCAACCTGCTCGACTACGCCGCGCTCTCCGTGCCCAGCAGCCTGCGCGCGGACGGCCTGCCCTTCGGCATCACGCTGATCGGCCCCTGCGGCAGCGACCTCGCGCTGGCCGACCTGGGCCAGCGCTACCACCACGCCACCGGGCTCGCGCAAGGCGCGACCGGCGTGCCGCTGCCCGAGCCGCGTGCCATTCCTGGCCTCGCCGCGCCGGATGCCGGCACCCTGTCCATCGCCGTGGTAGGTGCACATCTCTCGGGCATGCCGCTCAACAGCCAGCTCACCGAGCGTGGGGCGACGCTGCTGCGCGCCACCACCACCTCGCCCTTCTACCGCCTCTACGCGCTGCCGGGCACCGTGCCGCCCAAGCCCGGCCTGCAGCGTGTGGTCGAGGGCAGTGAAGGTGGTGCCATCGCGCTCGAAGTGTGGGCTGTGCCACTGGCGCAGGTCGGGAGCTTTCTCTCCCTCATTCCGCCGCCCCTGGGCCTCGGCAGCGTCGAGCTGGCCGACGGCAGCTGGGTGAAAGGCTTCATCTGCGAGGGCCACGCGCTGGCCGGTGCGCAGGACGTGACCCTCCATGGCGGCTGGCGCGCATACGTCGCGAGCCGCGCCACCCCGAGTTCCAACTGACCAGGAGTTCCGATGAGCACCCAAGACAAACCTCCCGCATCGCGTCGCCGACAGCTGCTGCAGGCCGGCGCCGCGGGCCTGGCCGTGCTGGCCGCGCCCGCCATCGTGCGTGCGCAGGGCGCCGCCAAGCTGCGCATCGGCTTCTGGCCCGTGGCCGCCGGCCTGCCGTTCTTCGCAGCGGTCGACAAGGGCTACTTCAAGGAGGCCGGCCTCGACGTCGAACCGCTCAAGTTCGCCGGCGCGCAGCAGGTGATGGAAGGCATGCTCGCGGGCCGCTGCGACGGCAGCGCCAACGGCACAGGTTCGGCCAACCTCGCCATCGGCGAGATCGCGCAGCCGGGCCTCTTCAAGATCTTCTGCACCAACCCGAGCAACGCGAAATACGTGCTCGACGAATTCATCGTCGCCAAGGACAGCCCCATCAAGACCATGGCCGAGCTGGCCGGCAAGAAGGTCGCCTCGGGCCCTGGCATCCAGAACGTCACGCTGTGCAAGACCATGCTGGAGCGCGCGGGCGCCAAGGGCGCGACCGTGAGCGAACTGCCCATCGGCCAGCACGTGGCCGCACTGGTCGCGGGCCAGGTCGACGCCTGCTACACGCTGGAGCCCACCGGCACCGTGGGCCGTATGAACGGCACCACGCGCGTCATCGAGGCCGGCGTGGTCGCCAAGTACATCCTCGGCGACCCGATGGCGCCCTGGCATGGCGGGGCGGCCAGCCTCACCACCGAGTTCATCAAGAAGAACCCAGAGATCGCCAAGAAGTACATCGCCGCCTACGCGCGCGGCGTGGAGCTGGTGCGCACCAAGCCCGACGAGGCCCGCCAATTCATGAAGGGCTACACCGCCATCGAAGGCAAGCTCACGGCCGAAGTGCCGCTCGCGTCGTACATGCTCTACAACGAGTTCAAGCCCAGCGACGTCGCGTACTTCCAGAAGTTCTACGACCTGTTCACCGACAAGGGCATCTTCGAGAAGAAGGTCGTGGTGGACACGCTCCTCTACAAGGCCTGACGACCATGGCCGACGCAAGCTCGACCACGGCCGCGCCGTGGACCCCGCCGGCCAGCACGGCCACTGCCGCGCCCAAGCCGCCGCTGCGCGACCGCATGCTGCCCTTCATAGGCCCGGTGGTGCTGTTCATCGTGTGGGACCTGGTGGTGCGGCTCGGCTTCATCAAGCCGATATTGCTGCCCACGCCCGCCGACACCATCGCCGCGCTCATCACCGGCCTGGCCGGCGGCCCGCTGCTCACCGACTTCGTCATGACCGTGTGGCGCACCGTGCAGGCCTTCGTCATCGCGGCGGCCATCGGCGTGCCGCTGGGCGTGCTGCTCGGCAGCAACGAGAAGGCGTACCGCAGCGTGGAGTTCCTGATCGACTTCTTCCGCTCCACGCCGTCGTCCGCGCTCATTCCGCTGTTCCTGCTGATCTTCGGCGTGAGCGACGTCAACAAGGTGGCCATCGCGGCCTTCGGCGCGCTGCTCATCGTGGTGTTCAACAGCGCCTACGGCGTCATCAACGCACGCAAGCAGCGCGTGATGGCGGCGCGCGTCATGGGCGCCTCGCGCTGGCAGGTCTTCAAGGACGTGCTGATCTGGGAAAGCCTGCAGCCCAGCTTCGTCGGCCTGCGCTCTGCGGTGTCGATGGCGCTGGTGATCGTCATCGTGGCCGAGATGTTCATCGGCTCCGATACGGGGCTCGGCCACCGCATCATCGATGCGCAGCAGGTGCTCAACGTGAAGAGCATGTACGCGGCGATTCTTGCGGCGGGTGCGCTGGGCTATGCGCTGAACATCCTCTTCCTCATTGCCGAACGCCGCATCGTGCACTGGAGCGGAAGATGAAAGTCACGCCTGACATCGTCGTCAACGGCCCGGTATACGCCGACGTGCCCAGGCCGGCCTTCAAGCCCGGCCCGGCAGGCACGCACATCACCATCCGCGGCCTCACCAAGTACTTCGCGGGCTGGCCGCTGTACGAGAACTTCGACCTCGACATTCCCAAGCACGCCATCGTCTCGGTGTTCGGGCCCAACGGCTGCGGCAAGTCCACGCTCATCAACATGATCGCGGGGCTCATTCCCATCGATTCGGGCGAGATCCTGTTCGACGGCAAGCAGCGCAAGGACACCAAGATCGGCTACGTGTTCCAGAACTACCGCGAGGCGATGTTCCCGTGGATGCGCACTATCGACAACATCGCCTATCCGCTGAAGCTCGAAGGGCGCAGCAAGGCCGAGGTCGACCGGCGCATGGAAGAACTGGTGGCGTCCTTCGACGTGAAGTTCGACCTGAAGCGCTTTCCGTACGAACTCTCGGGCGGCCAGCAGCAGACCGCGTCGATCATGCGTGCACTCGCGCCCAACCCCGAGGTGCTGTTTCTCGACGAGCCCTTCTCGGCGCTGGACTTCGAGATGACCCTCTTCATCCGCGAGAAGCTGCAGGAGGTGTTCATGCAGACCGGCACCACCATGCTGCTGGTGTCGCACGACCTCGAAGAGGCGGTGTACCTCGCCGACGAAGTGCTGCTGCTGACCAAGCGGCCCACCAAGGTTGCAGAGATCCTGCGCTATGGCGACGCACGCCCGCGCACCGTCGAGACGCTGAGCACCGAGAGCTTCGTCGCCATGAAGAAGCTCAGCCTCGACATCTTCCAGCGGGAGGTTCGCCGGTGACAGCCGAGATCAACATCCCCGATGTGATCGCTGAAGTGAGCGCAGTGTTCGCGCGCTACGAGGCGGCGCTGGTCGGCAACGACCGCGCGGTGCTCGACGAGCTCTTCTGGAATAGCCCGCACACGCTGCGCTACGGCTTCTCCGAGAACCACTACGGCCACGCCGACATCAGCGCATTCCGCGCATCGCTGCCCCAGCAGAGCCCGCCGCGCGAACTGCTGCGCACCGTCATCACCACCTACGGCCGCGACTTCGCGACCGCCAACGTCGAGTTCCGCCGCGAAGGCAGCCGCCAGACCGGCCGCCAGAGCCAGACCTGGTTGCGCACGGCCGATGGCTGGCGCGTAGTCGCCGCCCACGTGAGCCTGCTCGGCTGACCCGCGGGCACATTCTTTGCACCCCACCTCAAATCCAAGACCGGAGTACGTCATGACCAGCCAATTCAATCGCCGCGATTCCCTCAAGACCCTGGCCGCACTTGGCGCGGCAGGCAGCCTCGGAAGCTGGAGCGCCCTTGCCAGCGCACAGGCCAAGCCCAAGCCGCTCACCGTGGGCGTGATCTACGTCGGCGCACGCGACGACTACGGCTACAACCAGGCGCACGCCATGGCTGCCGCCGAGATCAAGAAGCTGCCGGGCATCAAGGTGGTCGAGGAAGAGAACGTACCCGAGACAGCCGCCGTGCAGAAGACCATGGCCGGCATGATTTCGCAGGACGGCGCCAAGCTGCTGTTTCCCACTTCGTTCGGCTACTTCGATCCGCACATCCTCGCGGTCGCGCCCAAGAACCCCGACGTGCGCTTCTCGCACTGCGGCGGCCTCTGGACTGAAGGCAAGCACCCGAAGAACGTCGGCAGCTTCTTCGGCTACATCGATGAGTGCCAGTTCCTGAACGGCGTGATTGCCGCGCACATGACGAAGAGCAACAAGATCGCCTTCGTTGCCGCCAAGCCCATTCCGCAGGTGCTGCGCAACATCAACGCCTTCACGCTCGGCGCGCGCTCGGTCAAGCCGAACATCACCTGCAGCGTGATCTTCACGGGCGACTGGTCGATGGCGGTGAAAGAAGCCGAAGCCACCAACAGCCTGGCCGACCAGGGCTGCGATGTGTTCACCATGCACGTCGACGGCCCCAAGGTGGTGGTCGAGACGGCAGCCAAGCGCGGCAAGATGGTCTGCGGCTACCACGCGAGCCAGGCCAAGCTGGCACCCAATGCATACCTCACCGGCGCCGAGTGGAACTGGCTCACTGCCTACAAGACCGCCATCGAAGCCGCGCAAACCGGCAAGCCGCATCCCAACTTCCTGCGCGGCGGTTTGAAGGAGGGCTACGTGAAGATGTCGGCCTACGGTCCCATGGTGCCGGACGCCGCGAAGAAGCAGGCCGACGACATCAAGGCGAAGATGATCGCGGGCACTTTCGACATCTTCAAGGACGGCATCAAGGACAACAAGGGTGCGGTCGTGGTGCCGGCCGGCAAGGTGCTCAAGCAGACCGACCTGGAGCTCGAGAAGATGAACTACCTCGTCGAAGGCGTCGTCGGCCAGGTCTGAGCCGCGCGGCAACAAGCATCGCCATGCGCCACGCGCTCAAGGAATTCGCACTGCCGGTGTTCGCCATCGCGGCGGCACTGCTGGTGTTCGGCCTGCTGGTGGCCTTCGCGGGCGTCGATCCGGTGGAGGTCTGGGCCACGCTGTTCAAGGGCGCGTTCGGCGACTGGTTCTCGTGGCAGAACACGCTGCAGCGCGCTGCGCCGCTGATGCTCACCGCGCTGTGCGTGGCGCTGCCCGCGCGCGCGGGGCTCATCATCATCGGTGGCGAGGGTGCGCTGGTGTTGGGTGGGCTGGCCTGTGCGGCACTGGCGCATGCGGTGCCGCTGCCCGGCAATGTCATCGGCACGGTGATCGTCTGCATCGCCGGAGCCATCGCCGGTGCGGTGTGGATCGTTCTCGCGGGCTGGCTGCGGCAGTTTCGCGGCATCAACGAAACCATCAGCAGCCTGCTGCTGGCCTACATCGCCATCGGCATCTTCAAGCACCTGGTCGAAGGGCCGCTGCGCGACCCGGCGAGCCTGAACAAGCCCTCGACCTATGCATTGAACGACGGGATGCTGATAGGCGGCATCGGTGGTTCCGACGTGCACTGGGGCCTGGTGATCGGCGTCGTGGCCTGCCTGGGGCTCGGCTGGTGGCTGCGCGCCACGGCTTCGGGCTTCTCGGTGCGCGTGGTGGGTGGCAACCCGCGCACCGCGCAGCTTGTGGGGCTGCCGGCCACGCGGCTCATTCTTTCGGCCTGCGGACTCGGCGGTGCGTGCGCGGGGCTGGCGGGTGCGGTCGAGGTGGCGGCGGTGCACACCAATGCCAACGCCTCGCTGATCGCGGGGTACGGCTACGCGGGCATCCTCGTGTCCTTCATCGCGCGGCACAACCCGGTGGCCATCGTGCCGGTGGCGATCCTGTTCGGCGGCTTCGGCGCGGCGGGCAGCTTGCTGCAGCGGCGACTCGGCCTGCCCGATGCGTCGGTGCTGGTGCTGCAGGGTATCGCCTTCGTGCTGATCCTCGCGAGCGAGGGCCTGCGCACGGTCAACTGGAAGAAGTTCGGCGACCGCATGCTGCCCGAGGCAAGGAGCTACACATGACGGCCGACCAATGGATCGCGCTGGTTGCCGGCATCGTCGGCGGCGCGCTGCGCGTCGGCGCTCCGTTCCTTTTCGTGAGCCTGGGCGAATGCCTCACCGAGAAATCGGGGCGCATCAACCTCGGGCTCGAAGGTGTGCTGGTGCTGTCGGCCATGGCGGCCTTCGGCGGTGCCTACCTCACCGACTCCGCATGGCTCGGCGTGCTGATCGGCGCGGTGGCCGGTGCGGCGCTCGCGCTGCTGCACGGCCTGCTGTGCTCGCTCGACCGCGTGAACGACGTGGCGACCGGCATCGCTCTGATGCTGCTCGGCACGGGGCTCGCGTTCTATCTGGGCAAGCCGCTCATTCAACCGCAGGCGCCGCAGATTCCCGCGATCCCGCTGGGCTTCTGGAGCGACAACACTGTCGTGCGCTCGGCGCTGCAGCTCAATGCGCTGGTGCCCATCGGCATTGGGCTCGCGGTGCTGCTGTGGTGGGGTTTTGCGCGTACGCGCGCCGGGCTGCTGGTGCGCATGGCGGGCGATTCGGCGCAGGCCACGCGCGCGCTCGGCTACTCGGTCTCGGGCCTGCGCATCGCGGCCACCACGGCGGGCGGTTTCATCGCCGGGCTCGGCGGTGCGTCGCTCACGCTGTTCTATCCCGGCAGCTGGAACGAAGGCATCTCCAGCGGCCAGGGCCTGATTGCGGTGGCGCTCGTGATCTTCGCGCGCTGGAGCCCGCTGCGCTGCGTGAGTGCGGCGCTGCTCTTCGGCGGCGCGGGCGCCATCGGCCCGGCTCTGCAATCCATCGGCATCGGCTGGGGCTACCACCTCTTCAACACCGTGCCGTATGTGCTCACGCTGGTGATTCTGGTGTTCACCTGCAAGCCGGGTAGCGCGGCCGTCGGCAGCCCCGGCGAACTCTCGTCGACAAGGAGCTGAACGTCATGAGCGGTCTCGGAGGCCTCAACAAATCGGCGCATGGTGTCGTCGTCGGTCTGGTGCAGTTGCAGCTGCCGAGCGTGAAGACGCCGGCCGACCTCGCCGCGCAGGTGCAGCGCATCTGCAAGATGGTGGGCAAGGCCCGCCGCAACCAGTCGACCATGGACCTCGTGGTGTTCCCGGAGTACGCGCTGCACGGACTCTCGATGGACACCAACCCCGAGATCATGTGCACGCTCGACGGCCCCGAGGTGACGGCCTTCAAACAGGCCTGCATCGAACACCGCATCTGGGGCTGCTTCTCCATCATGGAAGCGAACCCCGGCGGCAATCCCTACAACAGTGGCCTGATCATCGACGACCACGGCGAGATCAGGCTCTACTACCGCAAGCTGCACCCGTGGGTGCCGGTCGAGCCGTGGGAGCCCGGCAACCTGGGCATTCCGGTGTGCGACGGACCCAACGGCAGCAAGCTGTCGCTGATCATCTGCCACGACGGCATGTTTCCCGAGATGGCGCGCGAGGCCGCATACAAGGGCGCAGACATCATCCTGCGCACGGCCGGCTACACCGCGCCCATCCGCCACGCGTGGAAGATCACCAACCAGGCCAACGCTTTCTGCAATCTCGCGTACACCGCGAGCGTGTGCCTGTGCGGCAGCGATGGCAGCTTCGACTCGATGGGCGAGGGCATGTTCTGCAACTTCGACGGCACGGTGCTGGTCGAGGGCGGCGGCCGCGTGGACGAGATCATCACAGCCGAGCTGCGCCCCGACCTCGTGCGCGAGGCCCGCACCGGCTGGGGCGTGGAGAACAACATCTACCAGCTCTACCACCGCGGGTATGTCGCGGTGAAGGGCGGCGCACAGGACTGCCCCTACACCTACATGCACGACATGGCCGCCGGCACCTACAGGCTGCCGTGGAGCGCCGAGGTGAAGGTGACCGACGGCACGAGTTGCGGCTTTGCGCCGCCGCAACGCAACTACGCAGGATGACGACCATGACCACCACCATCGCCAACACCACCGAACGCCACGTGGCCGCCGAGCCCTATGCCTGGCCCTACAACGGCGCGCTGCGGCCCGACAACACCGCGCTCATCGTCATCGACATGCAGACCGACTTCTGCGGCAAGGGCGGGTACGTCGACGTGATGGGCTATGACCTGTCGCTGGTGCAGGCGCCGATCAAGCCGATCGCGCGTACGCTGGCGGTGCTGCGGCCGCTGGGCTATCACATCATCCACACGCGCGAAGGGCATCGGCCCGACCTCGGCGATCTGCCGGCCAACAAGCGCTGGCGGTCGCGGCAGATCGGTGCGAATGGCGTGGGCATCGGCGACGACGGGCCGTGCGGGCGCATCCTGGTGCGGGGCGAGCCGGGATGGGAAATCATTCCCGAGCTTGCGCCGTTGCCGGGCGAGATCGTGATCGACAAGCCGGGCAAGGGGTCGTTCTACGCGACGGACCTCGAACTGATCCTGCGTACGCGCGGCATCGAGAACATCATCCTTGCGGGCATCACGACCGATGTTTGCGTGCACACCACGATGCGCGACGCGAACGACCGGGGGTTCGAGTGCCTGCTGTTGTCGGACTGCACGGCTGCGACGGACTACGGCAATCATCTTGCTGCGCTGAAGATGATCACCATGCAGGGCGGCGTATTCGGGGCGCATGCCACCTCGCAGGCCTTGCTGGCGGTTGTATGACGCTGCTTTGTTCGGGGTGCGCTCACGCCGACGGGGTACCTTGCTCCGCGAATGTCCCCCGGCCTGCGGCCTCCTCCTTTATTTCGCTGCGCAAGGCACCCCATCGGCGTGATCGTTCAGAGCGGTCGTTGATCGGCCCTAACACGCACTCAAGGGATGGCAAACGAACATGAGCGCCACATCACCCCACGCCATCGGCGGCCTTCCCTCAGGCACTGGTGCACTCGCGCTCGACACCTACGAGCTCACCAAACGCTTCGGCGCCTTCACGGCCATGGACCGCGTGACGATGCGCGTCGAGCCCGGCACGGTGCATGCGCTGCTTGGCGAGAACGGCGCGGGCAAGAGCACGCTGGTGAAGTGCGTGGCGGGCTTCCAGCGCGCGGAGGAGGGCAGCATCCTGATCGACGGGCGCGAGCAGGACATCGCCAACCCCATCGTGGCGCGCGCGCTGGGCATCGGCATGGTCTACCAGCATTTCACGCTGGCGCCCGGCATGACGGTGGCGGAGAACCTGTTGCTCGCGGGCGGCAAGACGCCGGCGCTGATCGACTGGAAGACGAAGCGCGCGGAACTGAAAGACTTTCTTGCGACCACGCCGTTCAGCCTCGACCTGGACGTGCGCCCTTCTGAGCTTGCGGCCGGCGAGAAGCAGAAGCTCGAACTGCTCAAGCAGCTGTACCTGAAGCCGCGCCTGCTGATCCTGGACGAGCCCACCTCGGTGCTTACGCCACAGGAGGCCGACGAGGTGCTGGGTCATGTGCGCGAGTTCGCGCGCAGCGGGCTGTGCACGGTGCTCATCATCACGCACAAGTTTCGCGAGGTGATGGCGTATGCCGACAGCGTGACGGTGCTGCGGCGAGGCAAGGCGGTGCATCACTGCCGCGTGGTTGACACCAGCCCGGCGCAACTGGCGCAGGCCATGATGGGCGGCGAGCAGGCAACGACATCGACGCCTGTCGCCAGGAAGCCCGTGCCTGCCAATGCGCCGGTTGCATTGAGGGTCGAAGGACTCAAGGCGCAAGGCGATCGCGGCACGCTGGCGCTGCACGACCTGAGCCTGTCCGTGCGCGCAGGAGAAATCCTCGGCGTGGCCGGTGTCTCCGGCAATGGGCAGCGCGAACTTGTAGAGGCGCTCGTTGGCCAGCGTCCCCGCCTTGCGGGCACGGTCACGGTAATGGGGCAGCCCTATGGTGCGCAGCGCGCCGAGAACCGCAAGCTCAAAGTCCGCAGCCTTCCCGAAGAGCCGCTGCGCAACGCCTGTGTCGGCGACCTCAGCGTCGCGGAAAACATGGCGCTGCGTGATTTCGATCAACCGCCTTTGTCGCGTGGCGGTGTGCTGAGCTTTCCGTATTGGCGCAGCAGGGCGCGCGAATGGATCGCGGAGTACGGCGTGAAGACGCAGGGCGAAGGCGCGCCGATCCGCAGCCTCTCCGGCGGGAACGTACAGCGCGCGGTGCTGGCACGGGAGCTGGCCGGCGACATCAACGTGCTGATCGCCGCGAACCCGGTGTTCGGCTTGGACTTCGCGGCCGTCGCCGAAATCCACTCACGCATCGTGCAGGTGCGCGAGAAGGGCGGGGCGGTGCTGCTGATCAGCGAAGACCTGGACGAACTGCTCGAACTGGCAGACCGCATCGTCGTGATGAGCGAAGGGCAGATCGTTTTCGAGACTTCGGCGGCTGGTGCGGAAAGACACGTGATCGGAGCGCACATGGGCGGTGGGCATCACGAGCCGTTGAAGGCTGCGGCATGAACGCATCGGAACCAGCGAGCAAAAGCATGCGCATAAACGAAGCCAACCCCTTCCCCTACGAGTTCGACGTAGCAAAGACAGCGCTGGTCCTCATCGACATGCAGCGCGACTTCATCGAGCCCGGTGGCTTCGGCGAAACTTTGGGCAACGATGTCTCGCTGCTCGAAGCCATCGTCCCTGCAACGAAAGAAGCACTGCGGGCGTGGAGACAAGCCGGCGGCCTCGTAGTGCACACAAGGGAAGCGCACGCCGCCGACCTTTCCGACTGTCCTCCAGCCAAGCGCAACCGCGGCAACCCCACGCTGCGCATCGGCGACGAAGGCCCCATGGGCCGCATCCTCGTGATTGGCGAGCCCGGCAACCAGATCATCGAAGCGCTTGCCCCCATCGACGGCGAGATCGTCATCGACAAGCCCGGCAAAGGCGCGTTCTATGCCACCGGCCTGCACGAACTGCTGCAGCAGCGCGGCATCACCCACCTGCTGTTCGGCGGCGTCACGACCGAGGTCTGCGTGCAGACCAGCATGCGCGAAGCCAACGACCGCGGCTACGACAGCCTGCTGCTCGAGGATTGCACCGAAAGCTATTTCCCGGCATTCAAGGCGGCCACGCTCGACATGGTGCGCGCCCAGGGCGGCATCGTCGGCTGGACCGCGCCGAGCGCCGCACTGCTCGAGGCGTTGAACAGCAGCCCTTCTTCTTGACGCCGACGCCAGCGACTACCATTCCACACGTGTCTACCGTTCGAACCCGCCCCGAATCTCCCGTTACTGCCACCGATACGGCCGTTTTCCGCACGCGGGCCGACGAGGTCTACGCGCAGCTCAAGCGCGACGTGGCCGACTTCATCCTCGTGCCCGGCGACCGCTTTACCGAGAGCGAGATCAGCGACCGGCTCGGCGTGTCGCGCACGCCGGTGCGGCAGGCGCTGTTCCGGCTGCAGCAGGAAGGCTTCGTCGAAGTGCTGTTCCGCAGCGGCTGGCGCGTGCTGCCCTTCGACTTCGACCAGTTCGAGCAGCTCTACGATCTGCGCATGGTGCTGGAGACCACCGCCGTGCACCGGCTGTGCGAGACCGACCGCCACATCGATCGCGGCCTGCTCGACACGCTGGCCGGCATCTGGCTGGTGCCCGCGGCGCAGCGCAGCAGCGACATGGCGCAGGTGGCGCAGTGGGACGAGGCCTTTCATTGTTCGCTCGTGGCGGCCGCCGGCAACGCCGAGATGGCGCGCGTGCACGGCGACGTGACCGACCGCATCCGCATCATCCGCCGGCTCGACTTCACCAAGCAGCCGCGCATCGACGCCACCTACGACGAGCACGCGAAGATCCTGAAGGCCGTGCGAGCCAATCGCGGCGACCAGGCCGCGATGCTGCTGCGCGCGCACATCGAGACCAGCCAGGCCGAGGTGCGCAAGATCACGCTGCACCAGGTGCATCTGGCGCGGCACGCGGGGAAGGCCTCGGCGCCGCGCTGAACGAGCCTGCTGCTGCCTCAGTCAGCGGTGATGTTGCCGCGCTTGACGACTGCGGCCCAGCGGTCCGCATCCTTCTTCATCAGCATGCCGAATTCGGCCGGCGTCGAGCTTGCCGGCACCATGCCCTGCGACTCGAACGACTTCGCTACCTCGGGCTGCTTCAGCACTGCCGCGATCTCCTTGTTGAGTCGCGCCACCACGTCAGGCGGCGTGCCCTTGGGCGCGAGCACGCCGTACCACATGTCGACGTTGTCGGCGGTCACGCCGGCCTCGGCCAGCGTCGGCACGTCGGGCAGTTGCGGCAGGCGCTTGCCGCTGCCGGTGGCAATGGCCTTGAGCTTGCCCACCTGGATGTGCTGCAGCGCCACGTGCACCGGCAGGAACATGTAGTCGATGCGCCCGCCCAGCAGGTCGGTCACCGCGCCGGCCGTGCCCTTGTACGGCACGTGCAGCATCTCGGTGCCCGTGCCCTGCATGAACAGCGCCATCGACAGGTGATGCGGCGTGCCGACGCCCGGCGTGGCGTAGGTCAGCTTGCCGGGCGCCGCCTTGGCCGCGCTCACCATCTGCGACACCGTCGTCGCCTTCTGCACGTTCGGGTTCGTCACCAGCAGTAGCGTGCCCCACGAGGTGAGCGACACAGGCGCGAAGTCGGCCACCGGGTCGTAGCTCAGCGAGCGGTAGAGGCTGCGGTTCATCACCAGCGTGTTGACCTGCACCATCAGCGTGTAGCCGTCGGGCTTGGCACGAGCCACGCGCTCGCTGCCGATGTTGCCGCTGGCGCCGGCCACGTTCTCCACGATCACCGGCTGGCCCAGCAGGGCAGGCAGGCGGGCCGAGAGCTGGCGTGCCACCAGGTCGATGCCGGTGCCGGGCGTGTAGGGCACCACCAGCGTGATCGGCTGGTCGGGCCAGGCGCAGGCGGCGGTGGCGCCGGCTGCGAAGAGCAGGGCGGCAAGGGTCTTTTTGATAAGCGAACGCATGGTCGTGTCTCCGTGTTCTTTTCAGTGATGCTCAAAGGTAGGAGGCGCGCGCCTTCAGCGCCACCGGGTCGTAGCCGGCCACGCGCTTGTAGTTGTCCGAGATGGCCTGCAGCTCGGCGACGGGCACGACGTCCTCGATGTTCTGGAAGCGCTTGCCGCCCGAGCGCTCGAACACTTCGCGCAGGATCGCGTCGGGCGGGTTGCTGCGGTTGGTCAGCACCACGTTCGTGGTGGCCTTCACGCGCACGCGGTCGTAGTCCTCCAGCGCGGCGGTGCCTACGCCCAGGTCCTTCAGCGCACCGGCCAGGAAGCGCGCATCGATGATCGCCTGCCCGGCGCCGTTGGAGCCGCGCGGCACCATGGGGTGCGCCGCGTCGCCCAGCAGCGTGAGGCGGCCGTGCGTCCAGCGCGGCAGCGGGTCCTGGTCGACCATCGGGTACTCGAGGATGGTGTCCGACGCGAGGATCAGCGCGGGCACGTCGAGCCAGTCGAAGTGCCAGTCGGCAAACGCAGGCAGGAAGTCTTCGAGCCGGCCCGCGCGGCTCCAGTCGCGCAGGGCGGGCTGTGGCGCGTGGATCTCGGCGACCCAGTTCACGAGCTGATTGCCGTCGGCGTCGATGTCGTTGCGGATCGGGTAGATCACCATCTTGCCGACCGCGAGCCAGCCCGCGCGCACCATGCTGCCGCCCGAGAGAAAAGGCTTCCAGCGCGCGGTGCCGCGCCACATGTTCACGCCCGAATAGCGCGGTGCGCCTTCGTCGGGGTACAGCTGCTTGCGCAGCGCCGAGTGGATGCCGTCGCAGCCGACCGCGATTGCGCCGCGCACCGAAGGCGCATCGGCAAAGTGCGCGGTGACGCCCCCGGCGTCCTGTGCCACGCCCGTGCAGCGGCGGTTGCACACCACGCTGTCGGGGCCGAGGCGCTTCAGCGTCTCTTCGTACAGCACCGTCTGCAGGTCGCCGCGATGAATGGAGAACTGGGGCCAGTCGTAGCCCGCGTGCTGGCCTGCAGCCTCGCGGAAGATCAACTGGCCGTGCTCGGTGAAGAACACGGCCTCCTGCGTGCGCACGCCGACCTTGTCGAGGGCGTCCAGCAGCCCGAGTTCGGTGAGCTCGCGCACCGCATGCGGCAGCAGGTTGATGCCCACGCCCAGCGGCTTCAGCTCGGGCACGGCCTCGTATACGCGGCAGGGAATGCCGGCCTGGTGCAGGCTCAGCGCGAGGGTCAGGCCGCCGATGCCGGCGCCCAGGATGATGACTTCGTTGCTCATGAATGGTCGGTCGTTGCGTTCGGTTTTGTCTCGGGCCGCATTAGGAACGCAGACTAGCCATTTGGGAAATTTAGATGTGATATGGATTTATCATGAATCCTTATGAACCTATCGACCCGGCAGATGCGCGCCTTTTTGCAGGTCGCGCGCATGGGCAACTTCACGCGCGCGGCCGAGCAGGCGCACATCACGCAGGCGGGGCTCAGCATCTTGATCCGCGAGATGGAAAAGCAGCTGGGCTGCCGGCTGTTCGACCGCACCACGCGCGTGGTGAGCCTCACGCCTGCGGGGAGACGCCTGCTGCCGGTGGTCGAACGGCTGGTGACCGACCTCGACGACGTGGCGGCCGAGCTGGGTGCCGAGGGCGACGCCGCGCGCCAGACGCTGCGCATTGCGGCCACGCCGCTGGTGTCCTCGCATCTGCTGCCGCAGGTGTTCACCACCTTCCGCGCGGCGCATCCGCAGGTGAGCCTGCGCCTGTTCGACGCCGACCTGCGCGACGTGGAGGCGATGGTGGCGGCCGGCGATGCCGATGTGGGCCTGGGCTTTTTCTTCAAGGCCGCGGCGGGGCTGGAGCGCACGCCGGTAGGGCGCTTTCACCTGATGCGGGTGGCGCCTTGCGATGGTGATGGCGAAGAGCCGCCTGCCATCGGCACCGCGCCATGGTCCGTGTTGCGCAGCGCCGAACTCCTCGGCCTGCCGCCCGGCAACCCGATCCAGAAGGTGATCGACCAGCATCTGGCCACCATCGGCCGTGCCGACGCGCAGCGGCCCGCGTTCAACTTCTTCGGCACGCTGATCTCGATGGTGGAGGCCGGCTTCGGCACGGCCGTGATGCCGACCTTCGCGCTGGCAGCGTGCCGCCGGCACCGCGTGCGCACCGACGTGCTGACCAAGCCGAAGGTGGGGCTCGACTTCTTCCGCATCACCAAGCGCGGCGCGCACGAGACCGAAGCCATGCAGGCCTTCGTCGCCACGCTGGAGAAGGCGCTGCCCGCGCTGTCGCGCTAGCGGGCGTCCGCGGCCTGCGCCCCGGTGAGCCGCTTGCGCAGGAACTCCGCGAAGGCATAGGCGATCACCGGCAACTGCCGGCCGCGCAGGCTGGCCAGTACCAGTTCGCCACGCGGAAAGCCGCGGTCCTCGATGTCCCGCGCCACGATGTCGGGGGCTTCGGCCGCGGCGCCGATGGCCATCTGGAACGAGATCGAGCGCCCGTCGTAGAGGCAGCCGCGCAGGAACTCGAAGCTGTTGCTCTCCACCATGGCCCTTATCCGCGTGGAGCTGCGGGCGAGAAAGCGCTCCAGCATCTGGCGCCCGCCGGTGTCGCGGTTCGGCAGCACCACAGGGTAGTCGGCGCAATCGCTCAGGCGCAGGGTCTTGGACTTCGCCAGCGGATGGCGCTTGTGCATGATGGCCATGAGCTTCTGCTCGACCGCGCACACGCGCTCGATGTCGGACTCCGGCGCCAGGTTGAACACCAGCGCGAGGTCGCTCTCGAAGCTGCGCAGCGCGTCGGCGGCCTGCACGTGGTCGCCGATGCGCGCATCGAAAGCCACCAGCGGGTGCTCCGCAGCGAAGTCATTCACGGCCGCCGGCAGGAAGCGCGGCGCGAGCGCCTGGCTGGCCACCAGCCGGACGGCGCCTCGGCGCAGGCCCTGCAGGTCTTCTATTTCGGAGCGCACCCGCTCCAGCTCCGAAGAGCGGCCGCGGATGTAGCGCACGAACAGTTCGCCCGCGGCGGTCAGGCGCATGCCGCGCGGCAAACGCTCGAAGAGCGGTGTGCCCAGTTCGTCCTCCAGGTCCTGGATGCGGCGGTTGACGGCGGAGGGTGCGACATGGAGCCGCTCGGCCGCCTGGCGGATCGAGCCGGCCCGGGCGACCTCGTCTGCATAGCGCAGGAAGCGAAGGTGATTCATGCCCGCAGAGATTGCACGAAGCGCGCCAAGAGCACTGCCTTGACTGTTGCCGCAACGGCAACGGGCAGTACGTGAATCGGTATGGATTCGGAGCACCTTCTGGCACGGCGACTGCGTGCCGATCTCGCATGACACGCCGATCTGCACCCTCGCGCACCAATGCGGCGCAACCGCCCGTCCGTTTCGGTCCGGCGCCCCACAACGCCTGGACGCTCGCCGGCGGCCGGGTCAGCCTCGTGCGCTCCCCGAAGCGGCCACGGCCCGTGCAGATGCCCGCCGAGCCGCAGCCGATCGAGTTCGACCTGGCGCGCAGCGCGCTCGTCGTGATCGACATGCAGAACGACTTCTGCCATCCCGAGGGCTGGTTCGCGCAGAAGGGCATCGGCATTCGCGCGGCGCGCAAGCCCATTCCGACCATCGCGCGGCTGCTGCCGGCATGGCGCGCGGCTGGCGGCGGCGTGGTGTGGCTCAACTGGGGTATTCGCGCGGACCGCCTCAACCTGTCGCCCACGGTGCAATTCAAGGGCAAGCGCAGCGCAGACGGCGTGGGCTATGCGGAGCATTCGCCCATCGACCACGGCCCGTCGCTCGTGCAGGGCGAGTGGGGTGCGCAGGTGATCGACGAGCTGGCTGTAGCGCCCGGCGACATCACGGTGCACAAGCACCGCCTCAGCGGCTTCTGGGACAACGAGCTCGACAGCGTCCTGCGCCAGCAGGGCATCACGACGCTGCTGTTCGCGGGCATCAACACCGACCGCTGCGTGTTCTCGACGCTGCAGGACGCGAACTTCCTCGGCTACGACTGCGTGTTGCTGAAGGACGCGTGCGGCACCCCGTCGCCGGCCTACGTGACGCGCGGCATTCATTTCATCGTGCAGCAGCTGCACGGTTTCGTTGCAACCGCCGAGTCGCTGCTCGCTTCGCTTTCCTCACTCTCCAAGAAACGCTAGGAGTCCTCCGCATGCCGCTGTCCTTCTTCGCCAACTCGCGCCTCGTGCGTTCGCTCGCTTCGCTGGGCGCTGCCGCCGGCCTGGCCCTGGCGGCCGTTTCCGCCGCCGCGCAGGTGCCGGTCAAGCTCGTGCTCAACTGGAAGTACGAAGGCCCGCAGGCCTGGTTCTTCGTCGCCCAGGACAAGGGCTACTTCAAGGCCGAGGGCCTCGACGTCGAGATCGACCAGGGCGAGGGCTCCGCGGCCTCGATCCCGAAGGTGGCGGCGGGCGCCTACCAGGCCGGCTTCGGCGATCTCAACGCACTGGTCGACCTGGCATCGAAACGCCCGGCCGATGCGCCGGTGGCGGTCTACATGCTCTACAACACGCCGCCCTTCACGCTGGTGGTGAAGGAGGGCAGCCCCATCAAGACGCCCAAGGACCTCGAAGGCAAGACCATCGGCGGCCCCGCCAACGACGGCGCGCTGAAGCTGTTCCCGGCCTTCGCCAGGATCGCGAAGGTCGATGCGTCGAAGGTAAGCATCACCAACATGGCGCCCAACCTGCGCGAGCAGATGCTCACGCGCGGGCAGATCGACGCCGCCTTCGGCTACGTCACCACCGTGAGCTTCAGCGCGAAGGCGATGGGGCTCGATCCGGCGAAGGACCTGCGCTTCATCCGCTACGGCGACCACGGCATGGACCTGTATTCGAACGCCGTGTTCTTCTCGCGCGTCTTCGCCCGGGACAACCCCAAGGCGGTGCAAGGCTTCGTGAAGGCGCTGAACCGCGCGGTGAAGGAAGTCATTGCCGACCCGGACATGGGCATCGACTACGTCATGAAGCGCGAGCCGCTGCTCAAGCGCGAGGTCGAGAAGGAAAAGCTGCTCGCCACGCTGCGCAACGACATGAGCCACCCGGAGGTGGCCCGCATCGGCCTGGGCGACGTGGACGACGCGCGATTGAAGAAATCCATCGACATCGTGGTGGACGCCAACCAGCTGCCGCGCACACCGGCGCCTGCCGAAGTGTTCGACCGCAGCTTCCTGCCCGCGCGCGCCGAGCGCCCCTCCAAGACTTTGAACTGAAAGCGAGAAACGACATGGAACTGCAACTGAGAGACAAGGTGGCGCTCATCACCGGCCCGGCCAAGGGCATGGGGCGCGCCGTGACGCTGGCCTTTGCCCGGGAAGGCGCGAAGCTGGTGCTGGCCGGGCGCGACATCGGCGCCATCGAGCCTGTGGCCGAAGAGGCGCGCGCGCTCGGCGTCGATGCGGTCGTCGTGCCCTGCGACCTGACCGTGGGCGCGCAGACCGAGGCACTGGCCGCGCATGCGCTGGAGGCCTTCGGCCGCATCGACGTGCTGGTCAACGTGGCCGGCGGCTCGGGCCCGATCGGCAAGACCGGCTGGGAAACCACGAGCGAGGAATTCGACGAGATCGTGCAGCTCAACATGACCGGCTGCTTCAACACAATGCGCGCCGTGCTGCCCTCGATGATCGAGCGCAGGAGCGGCAAGGTGGTGAACGTCGGCGGCACCTTCGGCATGCGCGGACGCGCCGGCCGTATGGCCTACTCGGCCTCGAAGTGGGGCCTGCGCGGCATCACCAAGAGCTTTGCGCTGGAGGCCGGCCCGTACGGCATCAACGTGAATTGCGTGGCGCCCGGCATGGTCGACGGGCCGCGCTTTCGCGAGAAGGTGTGCGCCAACATGGCCGACAAGCTCGGCATCACGCTGGAAGAAGCGATGACGCGGCACGCGGCCGACTATGCGCTGCGCCGCGTCTCCACCGATGCCGACGTTGCCAACGCCTGCCTCTTCATGGCGAGCGATGTGTCCCGACAGATCACCGGCGTCGACCTGCCCGTCGACGGCGGCTGGGCCATGCTCTGAGGAGACCGGCATGAAAGAAGTCGACCTCGTCATTCGCGGCGCGCGCGTCGTGTCCGCAGACCAGATCATCGAAGCCAGCGTGGCCATCGCAGGCGAGCACATCGTGGCCGTCGGCCATGACGACACCATGCCGCCGGCGCGCGAGGAGATGCGCGCCGACGGGCTGTTCCTGCTGCCGGGCGCCATCGACAGCCACGTGCATTTCCGCGACCCGGGCTACCCGAACAAGGAAACCTGGAAGACCGGCTCGGCCGCCGCCGCGATGGGCGGCGTGACCACCGTGTTCGAGATGCCCAACACCAATCCGGCGACGGGCACCGTCGAGGCCCTGCGCCTGAAGCTGAAGGCAGCCGAGTCGTCGTATTGCGACTTCGGCATCCACGGCCTGTTGGGCGACGATACGGTCGAGCGGCTCGAAGAACTGCTCGACGCCGGCGTCACCAGCTTCAAGGCCTTTGTCGGCAACACCTTCGGCAACCTGCCCGCGCCCACCGATGGTGCGTTGCTCGAGGGTTTCGAGAAGCTCGCCCCGTTGGGTATCCGCACCGTGGTGCATGCGGAGAACTCGTCAATCCTGCAGCGCCGCCAGAAGCAGATGCAGGCCGCCGGCCGCATCGACGCGATGGCGCACCTGGCCGCGCGCCCGGCGGTGGCCGAGATCGAAGCCATTGGCCGCGTGCTCACCTTGGCCGAGTGGACCGGCGCGCGCGTGCACATCGCGCACCACAGCGCGGCCGATTCGCTCTTCCTGCTGCGCGAAGCCAAGCGCCGCGGCGTCGACGTGACGGCCGAGACCTGCCCGCAGTACCTGCTGCTGAACACCAGCCACATGCTGAAGCTCGGCGGCGTGATGCGGCTCAACCCGCCGATCCGCGAGGCGCGCCACAACCAGCCGCTGTGGGACGCGCTGCTCGACGGCACGCTCGACATGATCGCTACCGACCACGCGCCGCACACCCTCGAAGAGAAGACCCGCGAGAGCATCTGGGACTGCGACTGCGGTTTTCCAGGCGTGGAGACGCAGATGCCGCTGATGCTGACCGAGGTGAACCGCGAGCGCGCCACGCTGATGGACTACGTGCGCTGGAGCGCGGTGAACCCGGCCAGGGCCTGGGGCCTGTATGGCACCAAGGGCGTGATTGCACCGGGTGCGCACGCCGACATCGCGATCGTCGACATGCAGCGCGCCGGCACGCTGTCGCAGAACCGGCTGCAGAGCATCAGCAAGATATCGCCGTGGAACGGCCGCGCGGTGAAGGGCTATCCGCTGCACACGCTGCTGCGCGGGCGCTTCGTGATGCGCGAAGGCAAGCTGGTGAGCGATGCGGTCGGCTGGGGGCGCACGGTGAAGGGTGTGCAGAAGATGCCCACTCCGAAGCCGCGCAACACCGAGCACTACAGCAGCGCCATCCTGCAGACGCCGGCCGGCGTGCCTGCGACGGCCGTGCCGGTGGGTGCAGTGGATTGGAGCGCCGCATGAACGCGGGCCGCGTGCAGCAGGTGCAGGTATGGCGCATTCCGTGCAACGGCCCGGGCGACCTGAGCGGCGCCAGGGCGCTGATCGATGCGGGCGAGATCGTCGCGGCCGACATCGTGGCCGTGATGGGAAAGACCGAAGGCAACGGCTGCGTCAACGACTTCACGCGCGAGTACGCATCCAGTGCCTGGTGCCATCTGCTGGCGCCCGCGCTGGGTTGCACGCCCGACGCGGTGCATGCCCGCGTGGCGCTGGTGATGTCGGGCGGCACCGAGGGCGTGCTGTCGCCGCACTTCACGGTGTTCACGCGGCGCTGGGTGGCCGAAGCGCCGGCTGGCCTGGGCAAGCGCCTCGTGGTCGGCGTCGCGCACACGCGCGCCTTCCTGCCGGAGGAATTGGGCCGCACCGCACAGGTCGACGCCACGGCCGAAGCCGTGGCCGAGGCCATGCGCGATGCGGGCATCGAGAGCGCGGACGACGTGCACTTCGTGCAGGTCAAGTGCCCGTTGCTTACCGCGGCCAAGGTCTCCGCCGCGCTGGCACGCGGCGCCGCACCCGTGACCCACGACAGCTATGAGTCGATGGGCTATTCGCGCGGCGCATCGGCGCTCGGTGTGGCGGTCGCGCTTGGCGAAGTCGCGCGCGAAGAGGTCTGCGATGCCAGCGTGATGAGCGATTGGCGGCTGTTCTCCGCGCGCGCATCGGCCTCGGCCGGCATCGAGCTGGAAGACAACGTCGTCATCGTGCTCGGCGAGGCGCAAGGCAGCGCGTCGGCGTTCCGCATCGCCCATGCGGTGATGCGCGATGCGATCGACGCCGCGAGCGTGCGCGCCTTGCTGCGCGATGCCTTCGGGCTCGACCCGGAGCGCGATGCGCAGGCCTTGTCGGCGCGGCTCGTGAACCTGCTCGCGAAGGCCGAGGCCAGCCCCGACGGCCGCGTGCGCGACACGCGCCACACCATGCTCAACGACTCCGACATTCACTCGACGCGCCATGCGCGTGCCGTGGTGGGCGGTGTGCTGGCCTCGGTGGCCGGCCATACGGCGCTGTACGTGTCGGGCGGCGCCGAGCACCAGGGGCCCGCGGGCGGCGGCCCGGTGGCCGCGATCCTGCGGGTGGACGACACGGACTCCACATTTTCCTGAAGGACCTCATGGGCAACGCATTCATCCAACTGTCCGACGTGATGCTGCGCTATGGCGGCGGCACCATCGCGCTGGACCATACGACGCTGGACATCGAGAAGGGCGACTTCGTTGCCCTGGTGGGCCCGAGCGGCTGCGGCAAGTCGACCATCCTGAAGCTGGTGGCCGGCCTGCTGAGGCCGAGTGCGGGCGCGGTGATTGCCGGCGGGCGCGAGGTGGGCGCGGCCGGCACGCTGGCCCCGGCGGGCGCGCATGCGTCGACAGCACCGCGCCTTCGCATCGGCCTCGCCTTCCAGAACCCGACCATGCTGCCGTGGCTCACGATCCGCGAGAACGTGATGATCCCGCTCAAGATCGTCGAGCCCTTCCGGCAGCACTACCGCAGCAAGAAGCGCGGCGAATACGCCGAGCGCGCCGATGCGCTGCTGGCGCAGGTGGGGCTCAAGGGCTTCGGCGACAAGCGGCCGTGGCAGCTGTCGGGCGGCATGCTGCAGCGCGCCTCGCTGTGCCGTGCGCTCGTGCACGAGCCCGAACTGCTGCTGCTCGACGAGCCCTTCGGCGCACTCGACCAGTTCACGCGCGAGGAGCTGTGGGACATCATGCAGACGCTGTGGATCGCCAAGCGCCCGACCGTGCTGCTGGTGACGCACGACCTGCGCGAGTCGGCCTACCTGGCCAACCGCATCTGCGTGATGAGCGCGCGGCCGGGGCGCATTCTCGAAACGCGCGACGTGGGCTTCGCGCGGCCGCGCACGCTGGAGAGCAGCTATGCGCCCGAGTTCGCGGCGCTGGTGCAGCAGCTGCGCATGCGCATCGCGCAGGCGCGCCGCGAAAGCGATGCGGTGCCAGTACCGATGCTGGTGCCGCCCGGGAATGTGCTCGAAGAGGTGGCCGCATGATCGCGCCGCTCGCACGGCAGCGCCTGCTTTCCGCGGGCGCGCTCGTCGGCTTCTTCGTGCTCTGGGAGGTGGTGTGCCTGGCCTTCGGCGTGTCCGACCTGATCCTGCCGCGCCCGAGCCAGATCGCGGCGGTGTTGATCCAGAAGATGCCGCTGCTGTGGCCGCACACCGTGCAGACGCTCTACACCACGCTCGCCGGCTTCGTGCTGGGCGTGGGAGCGGGCATCGTCATCGGCGTGATGATCGGCTCTTCGAAGCTGGCCTACGACGTGACCTATCCGCTGCTGGTGGGGTTCTCCAGCATTCCGAAGGTGGCGGTGGTGCCGCTGTTCGTGGTGTGGTTCGGCGCGGGCACGGTGCCGGCGATCCTGACCTCGATGGTGATCAGCATCTTTCCGGTGGTGGTCAACGTGGCCACCGGCCTCGCGAGCACCGAGCCCGAGCTGGAGGACGTGCTGCGCGTGCTCGGCGCGAGGAAGCGCGACATTCTCTGGAACGTGGGCCTGCCGCGTGCGCTGCCCTACCTGTTCGCCTCGCTCAAGATCGCGATCACGCTGGCCTTCGTGGGCACCGTGCTGAGCGAGACGGTCGCGTCCAACCAGGGCATCGGCACGGTGATGATGATCGCCAGCGGCAACTTCGATGTGCCGATGGTGTTCGCCGGGCTCTTCCTGCTTGCTGCGATGGGGGTGGCGCTGTATGCCGTCTCGTCGCTGGTCGAGCGGCGCATGACGGGCTGGGCCCAGCGCAAGACCGACATGGCAATGGCATGAACGACATGAGCGATCTCGTCCGTATCACCGCCGGCGGCCTGCGCTTCGTGGCGCAGACGCACCCCGACGCGCCGCTCACCGTCGCGGCTTTCCGCCGCCTGCTGCCTTACCGGCAGAAGCTCATTCACGTGCGCTGGAGCGGCGAAGGCTGCTGGGTGCCGCTGGGCGACTTCCAGCTGGGCGTGGGCTTCGAGAACCACACTAGCCATCCGTCGGTGGGCGACATCCTGTTCTACCCCGGCGGCTACAGCGAGACCGAGATCATCCTGGCCTACGGCGCCTGCAGCTTCGCCAGCAAGATGGGCACGCTTGCGGGCAACCACTTCCTCACCATCGTCGAAGGGCGGGAGCAGTTGCGCACGCTCGGCACCAGGGTGCTGTGGGAAGGCGCGCAGGACGTTCTCTTCGAAGCCATCTGATTCAACCCACGGGAGCCTCGCATGTCCTTTCCAGTATCCCGCCGCGCAGCGGTCGTCGCGGTGTCCGTCGCATTGGGCGCATCGCTCGCGGCGCTTCCGGTGCGCGAAGCACGCGCCCAGCAGCTCACACCCATCAAGTTCGTCCTCGACTGGAAGTTGCAGGGCATCCATGCCTGGTACTACCTCGCCGAAGACCGGGGCTACTTCGCCGCGGAAAAGCTCGCGGTGACGATCGACCAGGGCGACGGCTCGGCGGCGGCCGTGACCAAGGTGATGGCCGGGGCCTACGACGCGGGCTTCGGCGACGTGAATGCGGTCATCCAGAACGCGGCCGCCAAGCCCGGTGCCGCGCCCGTGATGGTCTACATGGTCTACAACCGCGCGCCGTTCGCGCTCATCGTGAAGGCGGGCAGCCCCATCAGGACCCTCAAGGACCTTGAGGGCCGCACGCTGGGCTCGCCGGCCGGTGGTGCCGCGCAGCGCATGTTCCCACTGATGGCGGCCCGCAACGGCGTGGACGCGGGCAAGGTCAAGTGGACCAGCATGGCACCCAACCTGCAGGAGCAGATGCTGCTGAAGGACCACGTCGAGGGCTCGGCCGTGTTCTCGGTGACCAGCTACATGAACCTGGTGGCGCAGGGCGTGGACCCGGACAAGGACATCCGCTGGTTCCACTACGGAGACCACGGCGTCGACCTGTACGGCAACGGCGTGCTGGTGTCCCGCCAGTTGCTCAGGGACAAGCCGCAGGCCGTGGCCGGGCTGGTGCGTGCCGTCAACAAGGCGGTGCGCGACACCGTGGCCGACCCCGACGCGGCCATTGCCGCGTTGATGAAGCGTGAGCCGCTGCTCAACCAGGCGCTGGAGAAGCGGCGCCTGCTCTACACGCTTCGCACCGTGATGCTGACGCCCGAGGTTGGCACCGGCGGTATCGGTGACGTGAACGACGCGCGCATGACGCGTGCCATCGGGCAGGTGAAGGAAGCGTTCGAACTGGCGAATGCACCGACCGCAGGCGAGGTCTTCGACCGGCGCTTCCTGCCGCCGCTGGCGGAGCGCAAGATCGCTGCGCCCTGAACGCCCACCCGACTACGAAGGAAACGCCATGTCCGCTCGCATGCACGAAGGCCCGCTCGACTGCGCCTGGCTGCTGGCCGATCCCGGCGCGCAGCCTGCGCAATCGGATGTGCGCATCGAGCTGGAGGACGGCTGCATCCGGTCGATCGCGCCGCTGGCGGAAGAGGCCGTCGCCGGCACGGGCACGCCGCGCCTGCTCGCGCTGCCGGCGCTGACCAACGCGCACGATCATGCGCGCACCTTCCGCAGCGCCACGCTGGGCGCCTTCGACCAGCCGCTCGAAGGCTGGCTGCCGTTCCTGGGCGTGGTGCCGGGCATGGACCCGTACCTTTGCGCCGCGACCTCGTTCGCGCGTTCGGTGCGGCATGGCGTGGCGAACCTGATGGTCCACTACACGCGCGTGCAGGGCGGCATGGCCTATGTCGACGAGGCCCGGGCGGTGGCGCGCGCGGCGCGCGACGTCGGCGTGCGCATCGGCTTCGCCATTGCCATGCGCGACCGCCACGGCATTGCCTACTGCGACGACGCGAGCGTTCTGGCGGCGCTGCGCCCCGGCATCCGCCATGCAGTGGCCGAACGGCTGGCGGTGAAGCCGGTGGCGCCCGCGCAGCAGCTTGCGCTGGTCGACGAGGTCGCGCGCATGGTGGAAGAGGACGACCATGGCGGCCACGCGACCGTCCAGTACGGCCCGACGGCGGTGCAGTGGTGCAGCACGCCGCTGCTCGAGGCAATTGCGCAGGCATCGGCCGACACGGGCCGGCCCGTTCACATGCACCTGCTCGAAACGCGCTACCAGCGCGACTGGGCCGATGCCAACCACCCCGGCGGCATCGTCCGTTTTCTCGACGACATCGGGCTGCTGGGCCCGCGCCTCACGCTCGCGCACTGCGCCTGGGCGCGGCCCGAGGAACTGGCGCTGATTGCCGAGCGCGGCGCGACGATCGCGGTCAACACCAGCTCCAACCTGGGGCTCAAGTCGGGCATTGCGCCGGTGCCCGAGATGCTGCGGCACGGATGCCGCGTGGCCATGGGCCTGGACGGCATGGCCTTCGACGAAGACGACGACGCGCTGCGCGAGATGCGGCTGGCGTACTCGCTGCACCGCAGCTGGGGCTACGACACCACGATGACGCGCGACCAGCTCTGGGCCTTTGCCGCGCGCAACGGTCCGCGCAGCGTGCGCGGCGGGCTGGCTGGCGGCGGCAGCATCGTGCCCGGCGCCGCGGCCGACTTGGTGTTGCTGGACTGGGATGCGCTCGACGACGACGCGCTTTTCGCCGAGACGGATCCGCTCGACCTGCTGTTGGCGCGCGGCAACGGCAGCCACATCGCCAAGGTGCTGGTCGGCGGGCGCGTGGTGGTCGATGCGGGCCGCGTGCAGGGCATCGACGAGCCCGCGCTGCGCGCCGAACTGCTGGCACGCATGCGCGGCGCACTGGCGGCGGATGCTGCTGGCGCCCTGTCGTGGCGCGGGACCGTCAAGGCGCTGGCCGAGGACCTCGGGCCGTTCTATCGGCGCGGGCGGATGGGTGGCTGCTGCGGCTAGGCCGCGCCTTACAGCTTGAAGTCGTAGTCCACCGTGATCGGCGCGTGATCGCTGAACTTCACGGTCTTGTAGATCTGCTCGGTACGCGCCAGCGCCGCGGTCTTCGGCGTGGCCAGGTGGTAGTCGAGCCGCCACCCCACGTTGTTCGCATAGGCCTGGCCGCGGTTGCTCCACCAGGTGTAGGCATCGCCGGTGGTGTCGGGCTTGAGCATGCGGTATACGTCGACCAGGCCGGCGCCCTCGGCACCGGCGTCGAGCAGCTTCGTCATCCAGGCGCGTTCTTCGGGCAGGAAGCCGCTGTTCTTCTGGTTGCCGCGCCAGTTCTTCAGGTCGATCTCCTTGTGGGCGATGTTGATGTCGCCGCACAGCACGAACTCGCGCTCCTTCTTCAGTGCCACCAGGTGCGGGAAAAAGCCTTTCAGGAAGCGGAACTTGGCCTCCTGCCGCTCCTCGCCCGAGCTGCCGCTCGGGAAGTAGCAGCTGATGACCGAGAACTTGCGCTTGGGCGTGTCGAAGCGCAGTTCGAGGTAGCGGCCCTCGGCGTCGAACTCGGCGTCGCCCCAGCCCACCACGACCTGGCTTGGCTTGTGCTTGGTGTAGATGGCGGTGCCGGCGTAGCCTTTTTTCTCGGCGAAGTGGAAATGGCCCTTGAGGCCGGCCATTTCCTCGAACCGGCCTTCGATGTCGCTGGCCTGGACGCGGATCTCCTGCATGCAAATACAATCCGGCGCAAGTTCGGCCACCCAGTCGGCCACGCCTTTGGTAGCGGCCGAACGCAGGCCATTGAGATTGAGACTGGTCAGTTTGAACACAAGGAATTCCCGATGGCTGTAGATGGTGAGAAAAGCAGCGCGGTCGCACAGGACTTCGTCCAGTTTGCGTTGGATGCCGGCGTGCTGCGCTTTGGCGAATTCAAGACCAAGGCCGGTCGGATGAGCCCCTATTTCTTCAATTCGGGGCTCTTCGACGACGGCGGCAAGATCGCCCGGCTCGCCGGATTCTATGCAGACCGGCTGATCGAAAGCGGGCTCGAATTCGACATGATCTTCGGCCCCGCCTACAAGGGCATTCCACTGGGCGCCACGGTAGCCGCCGAGCTGGCCCGGCGCGGGCGCAACTACCCCTTTGCCTACAACCGCAAGGAAGCCAAGGCGCACGGCGAAGGCGGCAACCTGGTGGGTGCGCCGCTCAAGGGCCGTGTGCTGATCGTCGACGACGTGATGTCGGCCGGTACCGCGGTGCGCGAGTCGATCGCGGCGATCCAGGCAGCGGGCGCCACGCCGCATGCAGTGGCCATCGCGCTCGACCGTCAGGAAAAGGCCACCGAGAACGGTGTCGACGTAAACCACAGCGCCGTGCAGTACGTGCGCAACCAGCTCGGCCTGTCGGTGATTGCCATCGCCACGCTGGACGACCTGCTGAGCTACCTCTCGGGCAACGCCGCTGCCGACCTGGGCGCGCACCGCGAGCGCGTGCTGGCCTACCGCACGCGCTACGGCGCCACCAGCTGAGGCAAGGGCGCCCATGCACGACGCACGCGACGATCACGGCAAGCCGATCCGCCTGCTGGCGTCGGCTTCTTTCTTCCTGGCGGTTTCTTCGTTCTGCGGCGCCTTGCAAGCGCAACCGCAGAAAGTGGAAGGCGCCTCCCCCGGCATCTATACCTGCACCGATGCCCGCGGCCGCACGCTGACGGCCGACCGGCCGATTGCCGAGTGCACCGACCGCGAGCAGCGCGAGTTGAACCCGAGCGGCTCGGTGCGCCGCAAAGTCGAGCCCACCTACACCGCGCGCGAGCTGCAGGAGCGCGAAGACCGCGCCCGCGAAGCCGCCATCCAGACCGCGCGCCTGACCGACGAGCGGCGCCGTGAACGTGCGCTGCTGGTGCGCTACCCGAACCTCGCCACGCACGACCGCGAGCGCAGCGAGGCGCTGGCGCAGATCGATGCGGTGACCCAGGCGGCGCGCAAGCGCATTGCCGAGCTGAGCGAAGACCGCAAGAAGATCGACGAGGAGATGGAGTTCTACAAGCAGGACACCAGCAAGGCGCCGGGCGCGGTGCGCCGCAAGCTTGAAGACAACACCCAGAGCGTGGCGGTGCAGAACCGCTTCATTGCGGAGCAGGAAGAAGAGAAGAAGCGGGTGAATGCGCGCTTCGACGAAGAGCGCACGCGTCTGAAGACGCTCTGGTCGCCGCAGAACGGCGGTAATCCCCGCTGATGAACCTGCCGGGGCCTTGCACCAAGGCCCCGGTTTCCTGCCATCAGCCCAGCTTGGCTTTCAGCAGCTCGGTGACCTGCGCCGGATTGGCCTTGCCGCCGCTGGCCTTCATGACCTGACCCACGAGGGCATTGAGCGCCTTCTCCTTGCCGCCGCGGTATTCCTCGACGTTCTTGGCGTTCTTCGCGATCACTTCGTCGAGGATCTTGTCGAGCGCGCCGGTGTCGTTCATCGGCTTCAGGTCTTTGGCCTCGATGATCGCGTCGACATCGCTGCCTTCGCCGGTCCACAGGGCTTCGAACACCTGGCGCGCGGCGTTGTTGGGCAGCGTGCCGTCGGCGATGCGCTTCACCAGCTGTGCCAGTTGCTGTGCCTTCACCGGTGCGGCCTCGATGCCGATCTCGGCGGCGTTCAGGCGGCGCGCCATCTCGCCGGTGATCCAGTTGCTGGCGAGCTTGGGCGTGGCGCCCGCGTTCACGGCTTCGTCGAAGTAGGCGGCGAGCGCAGCGCTCTGCGTGAGCTGCGCCGCGTCGTATTCCGACAGGCCGTGGTCGCGCACGTAGCGCTCGGCCATCGCGCGGGGCAATTCGGGCATGGTGGCCTTCACGCGCTCGATCCAGTCGGCGGCGATGACCAGCGGGGGCAGGTCGGGGTCAGGGAAGTAACGGTAGTCGGCCGAGTCTTCCTTGGCACGCATCGCGCGCGTCTCGCCTGTGTCGGGGTCGAACAGCACGGTGGCCTGCTCGATCTCGCGGCCGTCCTCGATCTCTTCGATCTGCCAGCGGATCTCGTAGTCGATCGCCTGCTGCATGAACTTGAAGCTGTTCAGGTTCTTGATCTCGCGGCGCGTGCCGAGCTTGTCGCCGGGCTTGCGCACCGACACGTTGGCGTCGCAGCGGAAGCTGCCTTCCTGCATGTTGCCGTCGCAGATGCCGATCCACGTGACGATCTTGTGCAGCTCCTTCGCATAGGCCACGGCCTCGGCGGTGGAGCGCATGTCGGGCTCGGTCACGATTTCAAGCAGCGGCGTGCCGGCGCGGTTCAGGTCGATGCCGCTCTGGCCGATGAAGTCTTCGTGCAGCGACTTGCCCGCGTCTTCCTCGAGGTGGGCGCGCACGAGGCGCACAGTCTTCTGTTCTTCGCCGAGGAAGAACGAGACCGAGCCGCCCTGGACGACCGGGATCTCGAACTGGCTGATCTGGTAGCCCTTGGGCAGGTCGGGGTAGAAGTAGTTCTTGCGCGCGAACACGCTGCGCGGCGCGATGTGCGAGCCCAGCGCAAGGCCGAGCTTGATGGCGCGCTCGACGGCGCCCTTGTTCATCACGGGCAGCGTGCCGGGCAGTGCCAGGTCGACCGCGCAAGCCTGCGTGTTGGGCTCGGCGCCGAAGGCGGTGGAGGCGCGGCTGAAGATCTTGCTCGCGGTCGACAGCTGCGCGTGCGTCTCGAAGCCGATGATGACTTCATAGCCGCGCACCAGCGGGCCGGTCGGGCGGCCCTGTTGTTGTGCTTCGAATGTGTTCACGGTCTCGCTCATCTCAAAAGCCCTCCGGCGTGCGTGCGTGCCAGTCGGTGGCCTGCTGGAAGCGGTGCGCTGCGTTCAGCAGCTTCGCTTCGCCGAAGTAGTTGCCGATCAGCTGCAGGCCCACGGGCATGCAGCCGTCGAAGCCCGCGGGCACGCTCATGCCGGGCAGGCCGGCCAGCGAGGCGGGCAGCGTGAAGATGTCGGCGAGGTAGTCGGCCACGGGGTCGTCGCCGTGTTCGCCGAGCTTCCATGCGGTGGTGGGCGCAGCGGGGCCGGCGATCACGTCGCACTGTTTGAAGGCCTGCTGGAAGTCGTCGGCGATCATGCGGCGCACCTTCTGCGCCTGCAGGTAGTAGGCGTCGTAGTAGCCGTGCGAGAGCACGTAGGTGCCGATCATGATGCGGCGCTTTACTTCGTCGCCGAAGCCTTCGGCGCGCGTGCGTTCGTACATCTGCGTGAGCGCGCTTCTCTCTTGTTCGTCCTTCGGATCGTAGGAGGCTTGCGTGCGGTGCCCGAACTTCACGCCGTCGAAGCGGCTCAGGTTGCTCGAGGCCTCGGCCGCGGCAATGATGTAGTACACGGGAATCGACAGCTCGGTGCGCGGCAGCGTCACCTCGACACGCTTGGCGCCGAGCTTTTCGTACTGCGCGAGCGCCGCGTCGATGGCTGCGCGCACGCCGGGCGCCACGCCTTCGCCGAAGAACTCCTTCGGCACGCCGATGCGCAGGCCTTCGAGCGAGTCGTTCAGCGAGCGGCCGAAGTTCTCGGCGGGCTTGTCGAGCGAGGTCGAATCGCGGTCGAGGTCAGGGCCGCAGAAGGCCGACAGCAGCAGCGCGCAGTCTTCGGCCGAGCGGGCCATCGGGCCGGCCTGGTCGAGGCTCGACGCAAAGGCCACCATGCCGTAGCGCGAGGCACGGCCGTAGGTGGGCTTGATGCCGGTCACGCCGCAGAACGACGCGGGTTGGCGGATCGAGCCGCCGGTGTCGGTGCCGGTGGCTGCGGGAGCCAGGCGTGCCGCGACTGCAGCCGCGCTGGCGCCGGACGAGCCGCCCGGAATGCGCTCGCGGTTCCAGGGGTTCTGCACGGGCACGGCCTTGTCGTGGCCCACGGCGGGCACGGCGATGTTCTCGTTGGCCGAGCCCATGGCGAACTCGTCGCAGCTCAGCTTGCCGAGCGTGACCGCCCCGGCTTCGGCCAGGCGCCTGACCACAGTGGCGTCGAAGGGCGAGCGGTAGCCCGCGAGCATCTTCGAGCCGGCGGTGGTGGCGAAATCGGCGGTGACGAAGATGTCCTTGTGCGCGATCGGCACGCCGGCCAGCGCCGGTGCGTTGCCGGTGGCGATCAGTGCGTCGGCGGCGCGGGCCTGGGCCAGCGTGACTTCTTCATTGACGTCGACGAAGGTGCCGAGCGACTCGTGCGCCTTCATGCGGCCGAGAAAAACCTGCGAGGCCTCGACGGCCGAGACCTTGCGCTCGGCCAGCGCCTTGGCCAGCGCGACCACGCTCATCTGGTGCAATTCACCGCTGCTCATTATTCGATCACCTTCGGCACGAGAAACAGGCCGGCTTCGACGGCCGGGGCGCTCTTCTGGTTGGCTTCGCGGTTATTGGGTTCGCTCACCACGTCGTCGCGCAGGCGCAGCGTGATGTCTTCGAGCGCGGCAACCGGGTGGGCCAGCGGCTCGACGCCCGTGGTGTCCACGGAACGCATACGTTCGACTAAATCGAAAAAGCCGTTGATCTGGCTGAGCATGCGCTCGCTTTCATCGGAGGCAAGCTGCAGCCTCGCCAGAGAGGCAATGCGCTCGATATCGGAAGCGGAGAGTGACATAGGTCGGAACGGCCCAAAAAAGCGAAGGTAATCGCACGCCGAAGCGGGTGCTAATACAGGAATCAGAGGGGATTCGGGTATTATCCCGCCTTTGCCGCAACCCCCGCGAACGCGCCGGCTTTTGCGCCAAAAACGATCAATTCACCCCGTCAAACGACCCAAAAAATAGAGTGACGACCTGCCGATGCGCAGGCCGTACTCAGAGGAATTCCGCACATGTTTGGAGCTTTCCGTCGGTACTTTTCCACCGACCTTGCGATCGACCTCGGCACCGCCAACACCCTGATATTTGCCCGTAACAAGGGCATCGTGCTGGACGAGCCCTCGGTTGTCGCCATTCGCCACGAAGGTGGCCCCCACGGCAAGAAGGTGATCCAGGCCGTCGGCCGCGAGGCCAAGGCCATGCTGGGCAAGGTGCCCGGCAACATCGAGGCGATCCGCCCGATGAAGGACGGCGTCATTGCCGACTTCGTGATCACCGAGCAGATGATCAAGCAGTTCATCAAGATGGTGCACCCGCGCACGCTGCTCACGCCGAGCCCGCGCATCATCATCTGCGTGCCCTGCGGCTCCACCCAGGTCGAGCGCCGCGCCATCAAGGACGCGGCCGAAGCAGCCGGCGCCACCTCCGTCTACCTCATCGAAGAACCCATGGCCGCGGCCATCGGCGCGGGCCTGCCCGTCAGCGAAGCCTCGGGCTCGATGGTGGTGGACATCGGCGGCGGTACCACCGAAGTGGGCGTCATCAGCCTGGGCGGCATGGTCTACAAGGGCTCGGTGCGCGTCGGCGGCGACCGCTTCGACGAAGCCATCATCAACTACATCCGCCGCAACTACGGCATGCTGATCGGCGAGCCGACGGCCGAAGTCATCAAGAAGAATATCGGCTCGGCCTTCCCGGGCTCCGAAGTCAAGGAAATGGAAGTCAAGGGCCGCAACCTTTCCGAAGGCGTGCCGCGCAGCTTCACCATCAGCAGCAACGAAGTGCTGGAAGCCCTGACCGATCCGCTCAACAACATCGTCTCGGCCGTGAAGAACGCGCTGGAACAGACGCCGCCCGAGCTGGGCGCCGACATCGCCGAGCGCGGCATGATGCTGACCGGCGGCGGCGCGCTGCTGCGCGACCTCGACCGCCTGCTGGCCGAGGAAACCGGCCTGCCGGTGCTGGTGGCCGAAGACCCGCTGACCTGCGTGGTGCGCGGCTGCGGCATTGCGCTGGAGCGCATGGACCGTCTCGGCAGCATCTTCACGAGCGAGTAAAAGGCGAAAGCCATCATCGGCCGGCCTCTGCTTGCGCAGGCCGGCTTTTTGTTATTTGATTCCGCACCACCGCCGGGTCTGAATTCATGCCTCTGGGCACGCTCGATCGCACAGCGCCACCCCTGTTCAACCAGGGGCAGTCGGCGCTCAGCAAGCTGATCTTCTTCGGCGCGCTGTCCCTGTTCCTCATGGTGGCCGATGCGCGCTTTCACATCGTGCAGCCGATCCGCGCGGCCATCGGCGCGGTGCTCTACCCGGTGCAATGGGTGGCGCTGAAGCCGGTGCAGGCCGTGCTGGGGGGCGGGCGCTACCTCGAAGACCTGCAGACCGCGCAGCGCAACGAGGAAGACGCCCGCAAGGCGCTGATGATGCAGGCCGAACGAGCCGCCCAGGCCGACACGCTGCTGCAGGACAACGCCCGCCTGCGCGAGCTGCTCGAACTGCGCCAGACCACGGCCACGCCGGGCCGCGCGGCCGAGGTGCTCTACGACGCGGCCGACCCCTACACCCGCAAGATCGTCATCGACCAGGGCCTGACCCAGGGCGTGGCGCCCGGCTCGCCGGTGATCGACGCGCGCGGCGTGCTCGGCCAGGTCACGCAGGTGCTGCCCTTCACGAGCGAGGTCACGCTGGTGATCGACCGCGATCTTTCCATTCCCGTGCAGAACACCCGCACCGGCGTACGCAGCGTGGCCTTCGGCGACGCCTCGGCCCACGGCGGCGGGCTGGAGCTGCGCTTCATGGCCGCCAATGCCGACCTGCAGGAGGGCGACCTGCTCTCCACCAGCGGCGTCGACGGCATCTACCCCGCCGGCCTGCCGGTGGCGAAGATCGAGCGCATCGAGCGGCGCGCCGACTCGGCCTTCGCCCGCATCTACTGCGTGCCGCTGGCCCATGTGACGGCCGCGCGCTATGTGCTGGTGCTCGAGCCCACCGGCACGCCGGCCGCGCCGCCGCCTGCCGCGCCCGCCGCCACCCAGCGCAAGCGGCCTGAAGGCAAGCCCGGCGCGGGCAAGAACGAAAAGAAGCCAGCGGGAGCGCGCCCATGATCAAGCGTCCAGGCCAGCAGCAGCTCCTGCTGCCCGTCAGCCCGCTCTTCATGTGGAGCAGCCTCGTGGTGGCGCTGCTCATCAACATGATCCCCATCGGCCGCGCGGTCTGGATGCCCGACCTGCTGGCGCTGGTGATCGTGTTCTGGGGCGTGCACCAGCCCGCGCGCGTGGGCATCGGCGCGGCCTTCGTGTTCGGCTTGTGCATGGACGTGCACCAGTCGTCGATGCTGGGCCAGCATGCGCTGTCCTACACCACGCTGGGCTTCTTCGCGATCACCATCCACCGGCGCCTGCTCTGGTATCCGGTGCTGTCGCAGGCGCTGCAGGTGCTGCCGCTCTTTGCGCTGTCGCAGCTGATCGAGGTCGTCACGCGGATGATCGGCGGCGGCGTGTTCCCGGGGTGGACCGTGCTGATCTCGCCCGCCATCGAGGCTGCGCTGTGGCCGCTGGTCACGGCGTTGTTGCTCGCGCCCCAGCGCCGCACCCCGGAACCGGACGAGAACCGCCCCCTCTAAGCCCTGCCTGCCGCATTTGCCAAAAGCGACTGCACGCGCCTAAGCTCCCACCGCCATGACCGAAATCCGCAACGTCGCCGCCGACCTCGCGCGCTTCAAGCGCCGCGTGATCGTCATTGGCCTGGCGGTGCTCTTCGCGTTCAGCCTGCTGTGCGCGCGGCTGGTGTACCTGCAGGTCACGCGCCACGAAGACCTGGCCGAGCAGGCCGAGAGCAATCGCACGGCCGTGGTGCCGGTGGTGCCCAACCGGGGCCTGATCCTCGACCGCAACGGCATCGTGCTGGCCTCGAACTATTCGGCCTACACGCTGGAGATCACGCCCTCGAAGGTGAACGACGTCGAGGAAACCATCGACAGCCTGACCCAGGTGCTCGAAGTCTCGCCGCGCGACCGCCGCCGCTTCAAGCGCCTGCGCGAAGACTCGCGCAGCTTCGACTCCATTCCGATCCGCACCCGCCTGAGCGACGAAGAGGTGGCGCGCTTCGCGGCCCAGCGCTACCGCTTCCCGGGCGTGGAAATCAAGGCGCGCCTGTTCCGCAACTACCCGCAGGGCGAGCTGGCCTCGCACGTGCTCGGCTACATCGGCCGCATCAACCAGCGTGAGAAGACCGCGATGGAAGACTGGGACGAAGAAGACCAGGCCAACTACAAGGGCACCGACTATATCGGCAAGCTCGGCATCGAGCAGAGCTACGAGAAGACGCTGCACGGCCAGACCGGCGTCGAGCAGATGGAAACCTCCGCGGGCGGCCGCGCCGTGCGTCGCCTGGCCAGCCACCCGGCCACGCCCGGCAACACCGTGATGCTGTCGCTCGACATCAAGCTGCAGAAGCTGGTGGAAGACATGTACGGCGACCGGCGCGGCGCGCTGGTGGCCATCGACCCGAAGACCGGCGAGGTGCTGGCCTTCGTGAGCAAGCCCACCTTCGACCCCAACCTGTTCGTCGAAGGCATCGACAACGAGAGCTGGGCGGCGCTGACCGAGTCCCTCGACAAGCCGCTCCTGAACCGCGCCCTGCGCGGCACCTACCCGCCCGGCTCCACCTACAAGCCCTTCATGGCAATGGCGGCCTTGCAAACCGGCAAGCGCGGACCCAACGTGGTGGTGAACGACCCCGGCTACTTCAACTTCGGCGGCCACCGCTTCGGCAGCCCCGAAGGCAACCTGGGCGGCGTCGACATGCGCCGCTCGATCCAGCTGTCGAGCAACATCTACTACTACTCGCTGGCCAACGAGATGGGCGTGGACCTGATCCACGACTTCATGAAGCCATTGGGCTTCGGCCAGATCACCGGCATCGACCTGGGTGGCGAGGTGCGCGGCGTGCTGCCCAGCACCGAGTGGAAGCGCAACACCTACAAGCGTCCCGAGCAAAAGAAGTGGTACGCGGGCGAGACCATCTCGCTGGGCATCGGACAGGGCTACAACGCCTTCACGATGCTGCAGCTGGCGCAGGCCACGGCCATCGTGGCCGACGGTGGCTTGAAGCACAAGCCGCACCTCGTGCTGGCCACGCGCAATACCGTCAGCGGGCAGGTGGTGCCGCTGCCACAGCCGCCGGCGGAAAACCTCGGCTTCTCGGCGGCCAACGTCGCGGTGGTCCGCGACGGCCTGACCAGCGTGGTCACTGCCGGCACGGCGCGCGGCGTGTTTGCGGGCGCAGCCTACCAGGCAGCCGGCAAGACGGGCACGGCGCAGGCGGTAACGCAGGCGCAGAACACCAAGTACAACGCGCGCGCCCTCGAAGAACACCAGCGCGACCACGCCCTCTTCATGGCCTTCGCGCCCGTGAACGACCCGAAGATCGCCGTGGCCGTGATCGTGGAAAACGCCGGCTGGGGCGCAGGCGCCGCGGCCCCCATCGCGCGCCGGGTGTTCGACTACTGGCTTGCGAACCAGTACCCGAGCGAGGCCGACCTGGCGGCCATCAAGACCGGCAAGGCGACCGCGCCGATCGGCAAGCCGCGCGTGGCAAGTGAAGTGGCGTGGCCGGCGCCCGTGGCGACGCCCGCCACCGCGCCCTGATACCCCTTCAGACCACCGTTCCGCTGACTTCGCCGAGGCCGATGCGCACGGCGCCCGCGCGCTCGCAGTAACCGCGAATGATCAGCGTGTCCCCGTCTTCCAGGAACGTGCGCTTCTCGCCATTCGGCAGCGTGATCGGCTGCTTGCCGCCCAGCGTCAGTTCCATCATCGAGCCGGCCTCGTCGGGCTTCGGGCCCGACAGCGTGCCCGAGCCCAGCAGGTCGCCCGGCTGCAGGTTGCAGCCGTTCACCGTGTGATGAGCGATGAGCTGCGCGGCCGTCCAGTAGGCGGCCTCGGTGGTGTTGCCGCGCGTGAGCAGCGCTGGTGCAACGCCCTCGGCGCGCATCTTCGCGGTCTGCAGCAGCACTTCAAGCGTGATGTCGAGCGCGCCGCTCTCGCGGTTCGATGCCGAGTCGAGATACGGCAGCGGCTGCGGGTCTTCCGCGGGCCGCTCGAACTTCGCACGGAACGGCGCCAGCGCCTCCATCGTCACGATCCACGGCGACAGCGAGCTCGCGAAATTCTTCGAGAGGAAGGGGCCGAGCGGCTGGTACTCCCAGGCTTGCACGTCGCGCGCCGACCAGTCGTTGAGCAGCGTCACGCCGAACAGGTGGTCTTCGGCCTCGCCGATGGCAATGGGTTCGCCCTGCGCGTTGCCGCGGCCTACCAGGAAGCCCAGCTCCAGCTCGTAATCGAGCCGCTTCGAGGGGCCGAAGCTCGGCGATGCGGCGTCGGGCGCCTTGGTCTGGCCCTGCGGGCGCTTGAAGCTCTGGCCGCTCACGACGATGGACGAGGCGCGGCCGTGATACCCGATGGGCACCCACTTGTAGTTGGGCAGCAGCGGCTGGTCGGGGCGGAACAGCTTGCCGACGGTGGTCGCGTGATGGATGCCCGTGTAGAAGTCGGTGTAGTCGCCGATGCGGCAGGGCACCGTCATCTCGGCCTTGGCCTGCGCCAGCAGCGCCTTCGACCACGCGGCCTGCTTGTCGCTGCCTTCGGCGAGGCCAGCGGAGATTGCGGCGCGCAGGGCCTGGCGGTCCTTGATGCCGGCGTTCATCAGCACGTTCATGTCGTCGGTGTCGACGAGGCCCGCTGCGCGCAGGTCGAGTACCTGGTCGCCGATGGCGACGCCGATGCGGAAAGCCTCGCTGCTGCCGGCCGTGCGGAAGCGGCCGAGGGGCAGGTTCTGGATCGGGAAGTCGGTGCCGGCTTCATTGGCCGAGGCGACCCAGCTGCGCAGCTTCGGGTCATGGGTGGCGTTCAGTGCGGTCATGGATGTCTTTCTGTGAATCGGTTCAGTCTGCGGTCATGCCGGCCTTCTTGGCCACATCGCCCAGGCGCTTGTATTCGGTCTCGGTCAGCGTGGTCAGCTCCTGCGGGGTCGAGCCGCGCGGCGAGAAGCCGGCCTGCGCCAGCTTGGCCTTCACGTCAGGCATGGCAAGCGCTTCGACGAAGGCCTCGTTCAGCGCCTTGACGATCGGCGCCGGCAGCTTTGCCGGGCCGTACACGCCGAACCACGGCTCCAGCGCGTAGCCCTTGAGCCCGGCTTCGGCCATCGTCGGCACGTCGGGCAGCGAAGGCGAGCGCGTGGGGCCCGCCACTGCCAGCGCGCGCAGCTTGCCCGCCTGTATGTGCGGCAGCGAGGCCGGCAGGTTGTCGAACATCACGCCGATGTTGTTGCCCAGCATGTCGGTGATGGCCGGGCCGCTGCCCTTGTAGGCGACGTGCACGAGCTCGGTGCCGGTCATCTGCGCGAACATCACGCCGGCCAGGTTCATCGAGGTGCCGGCGCCCGCGGTGGCGTAGGGCAGGCCGGGGTTCTTCTTCGCGGCGGCAACGAGGTCGGGCACGGTCCTGATGGCCGAGGCGGTCGGCACTTCGAGCACGATGGTCGAGGTGCCCAGCAGGCTGATGGCCGTGAAATCCTTGCGTGGGTCGAAGGCCATCGACTTGTAGATGTGCGGGTTCAGCGCGTTCGTCGAGATGGCGCCGAAGCCGATGGTGTAGCCGTCGGGCGCGGCCTTGGCCACGGCGTCCATGCCGATGTTGCCGCCCGCGCCGCCGCGGTTGTCGATCAGCACCGGCTGGCCCAGCTTCTCCGAGACCTTCTGGCCCACGGTGCGCGCCACCAGGTCGGTGGTGCCGCCCGGCGTGTAGGGCACGATGAAGCGGATGGGCTTCGTCGGAAAGTCGGCGGCCTGTGCGATGTGCACGAGGAAGGGCGCCGCCAGCAGCGCCACGGCCGCCGCCCGGCGGGTGAGGGTGAATGAGTTCTTCATGCCTTGAACTGGTCCTTCAGTCCCGCCCAGCAGTCCGCGTAGTCGGTGTCCAGCGCAGGGCTCTTCAGCGCGAAGTTCGTCGGAATGAAGCGGTAGCGGCTCTCGAACATGAAGGCCAGCGTGTTGTCCAGCTTGTGCGGTTTCAGGTCGGCATGCGTGGCCTTGTCGAAGGCTTCCTCGTCGGGGCCGTGCGGCACCATGCAGTTGTGCAGGCTCGCGCCGCCGGGCTTGAAGCCGCCCGGCTTGGCGTCGTATTCGCCCAGCACCAGGCCCATGAACTCGCTCATGAGGTTGCGGTGGAACCATGGCGGGCGGAATGTGTTCTCCATCACCATCCAGCGCGGCGGGAAGATCACGAAGTCGCAGTTGGCCGTGCCGGGCGTGTCGCTGGGCGAAGTCAGCACGGTGAAGATCGACGGATCGGGATGGTCGAAGCTGATCGAGCCGATCACCATGAAATGCGCCGTGTCGTACTTCACCGGCGACAGGTTGCCGTGCCAGGCGACCACGTTGAAGGGCGACTGCTTCATCGGCGCCTGCCAGAAGCGGCCGCCGAACTTCTTGACGATTTCGTAGGCGCCTTCTTCCGATTCGAAAGCCGCCACGGGCGCCTGGAAGTCACGCGCGTTGGCCAGGCCGTTCGAGCCGATGGGGCCGAGCTCGGGCAGGCGGAAGTGCGCGCCGTAGTTCTCGCACACGTAGCCGCGCGAGAGCCCGTCGGGCAACGCCACCTTGAAGGCCATGCCGCGCGGCAGCACCGCGATTTCGCCGGGCTTCACGTCGAGCACGCCCAGTTCAGTCGTGATGACGAGGCGGCCCTGCTGCGGCACCAGCAACATCTCGCCGTCGGCGTTGACGAAGGCGCGGCGCTCCATCGAGCGGCCCGCGAGATACATCAGCGAGCCGATGCCGACCTGCGACTCGGCATCGCCGTTGGCCGCGATGGTGCGCATGCCGTCGACGAAGTCGATGTCGGCCGCGCCGTCCAGCGGCTGCGGATGCCAGCGCAGGGGCTCGGGCGGCAGGGGGATCTCGCGGTCGGCGCCGGTCGTCCAGTGCGCCTGCGCGTAGGGCTGGTAGCGGCCCGAGACCACCGAGGGCTGGCGACGGTACAGCCAGGTGCGGCGGTTCTCGTGGCGCGGCGCGGTGAAGGCGGTGCCGGAGATCAGCTCGGTGTACAGGTCGAAGGGCCCGCGCTGCGGGTTGTTGCGGCCCTGGGGCAGGGCGCCGGGCACCGCCTCGGAGGCGTATTCGTTGCCGAAGCCGCTCTGGTAGCGCCGTTCGGAGGCTGGGGTTGCTGGGGTCATGGGCTTCTCTTTCGAAAGTCGCAATGAGGAGATCGGAATGCGTGCAGCCTAGCCGGCACGCGCCGCTTCGAAGGCTTCGCGCACCACGGCGAGCGAGCCTACGTGGTTGGCCAGCACGAGCACGAGGCGCGCATTGAAGGCATGGCTTTCTTCGGTGGAAAGCCCTTGATGCGCCTCGATGAGCGCTTCGTAGAAGTCGTCGGGCGCTTCGAGGTTCGGTGCGGTGGTCAGGTGCTGTTGCTGCTGCATGGTGTTCACGCCTTTGCCAGTGCGCGGCTGATGGCTGCGCGGATGTTTGCCGCCGTGGGTCGTCTCCAGCGCGCGCAAACGTGCTGGTCGGGCCGCAGCAGGTAGACGGTGCCGGGCTGCGCGTCGTAGCGCTGGGTAGCGAGTGCGACGTCGGCGCCGCCGCCTTCCACGTGCACCACGTGCAGCGGAAAGTCGCTCGCCTTCAGCGCCTGCAGGCTCCGCTCGGCCGTCTCACCCTGGCCGAACACGAGTGCGGTGAACTGCGAGACATGGCACTCGCGCAGCAGCCAGCCGGTGCTGCCATCGGCGTGCACGACAGGCGCATCGGCCGCCGCGGCGCCCGGCACCATCACACCGGCGAAGGCTTCGGCATCGGCCGTGTTGAGCGGCGAATCGCGCAGCACCGTGGCCACCGAAAGCCGCCCGCTGTTGACCAGCGTGCGCGCAAAGGCGTGGCGCTTGGTCAGCTCCAGCACCGCGTCGCGGAAGAGGCGGCTCACCTCGCTCTTGGGCGTGATGAAGTCGGTGGCGCGTGTGGAATTGCGGATGTTCTCGTCGGCCGCGAACTCGCGCTCGCTGGCGTAGCTGTCGAGCAGCGCATCGGGCGCGTCGCCCCGCACCACCGCCGCGAGCTTCCACGCGAGGTTGTCCGCGTCCTGCACGCCCGAGTTGGCGCCGCGTGCGCCGAAGGGCGACACGCCGTGCGCCGAGTCGCCCGCGAACAGCACGCGGCCGTGGCGGAAGTGCTCCATGCGCTGGCAGGCGAAGGTGTAGACGCTGGCCCAGCCGATCCGGAACTGCACGCCTTCGAAGCCGATGCTGTCGAGCAGCGCACGCACGCGCGGCGTGATGTTCTCGGGCTTGCGTTCTTCCACCGGGTCGGCGTCCCAGCCGAGTTGGAAGTCCACGCGCCACATGCCGTCGGCCTGCTTGTGCAGCAGCACGCTCTGGCCGGGGTGGAACGAAGGGTCGAACCAGAAGCGCCGCTCGGTGGGCAGGTGCGCGTCCATCGTGATGTCGGCGATCAGGAAGCGGTCGCGGAACACGCGGCCTTTTGCTTCCTGGCCCAGCAGCTGGCGCAGGTTGGAGCGCGAGCCGTCGCAGGCGGCAACGTAGTCCGCGTGCAGCCGGTAGTCGCCCTCGGGCGTCTCCACGGTCAGCACCGCGCCGTCGTCGCGCTGCTCGATGCCCGTGACCTTGTTGTTCCAGCGCAGGTCGATCAGCGGCAGCGTGGCCGCGCGCTCGACGAGGTAGCCCTCGACGTAGTACTGCTGCAGGTTGATGAAGGCCGGGCGCTCGTGGCCGGGCTCGGGCAGCAGGTCGAAGCGGTAGACCTGCTCGTCGTGGAAGAACACCTTGCCGACGTTCCACGACACGCCCTTGTCGACCATGCGGTCGCCGCAGCCGAGGCGGTCGAAGATCTCCAGCGTGCGCTTGGCGAAGCAGATCGCGCGCGAGCCGCTTGAGAGGGTGTTGTCGTTGTCGAGCAGCACCACGGGCACCTGCCGCAGCGCAAGGTCGATGGCCAGCGCGAGGCCGACCGGGCCGGCGCCGACGATCACCACCGGGTGGCGGGCGGGCGTGGCCGAGTCCTGGTCAGCGTGGCGGCGATAGTCGAAGCGCAGGCTCTGATAGTCGATCACGTGTTGTCTCCGTGTCTTCTTCTGTCGTCTCGCGCAATCAGCCTTCCAGTGCCTTCCACATCTCGATGTCGCGCTCGGCCGTCCACACGCGCGGGTCGGCATGGCCCGAGGCCTCGTCGTAGGCGCGGCTCACGTCGAAGGGCATGCAGTGGTCGAAGATCACCCACTGGCTGTACTTGGGCTTGAGCTTCTCGTAGGTGTCCTTGTAGACCGCGTTCAGGTCGCGCCCGGCCTTCACGCCCTCTTGCACGCTGGCGTACACGTCGGAGATGAAGTTGCGCGTGCCGGTCAGGCCCTCGGCCACTTCGGCCGGCGTGGTCAGCGCGGCGCCGCGGCCCGGTACCAGCGCGGCGGGCTTCAGGGCGGCGATGTTGTCCAGCGTCTGCGGCCAGTCCTTGAAGTAGGCGTCGCCGGCATACGGCGTGGCGCCGAACTCGACCAGGTCGCCCGACAGCAGCGTCTTCTCGCCCGGCAGCCAGACGACGGTGTCGCCCTTGGTGTGGCCGCGGCCGAGCTGGATCAGCTGCACTTCCAGCTTGCCGAGCCACAGCGTCATCTTGCCGGTGAAGGTCATGGTGGGCCAGGTCAGGCCGGGCGGCACCGTCTCGACGTTCTGGAACAGGCGCGGGAAGCGGCCGATTTCGCTGGCCTTGTCTTGTTCGCCGCGCTCGACGATCAGGTCGCGCGTGTCCTGGCTGGCCAGGATGTGTTCGGCACCGTAGCCCGCCGCGCCCAGCACGCGCACCGCGTGGTAGTGCGTGAGCACCACGTACTTGATGGGCTTGTCGGTCACTTCGCGGATGCGGCGCACCACGTCGGCCGCCATGGCGGGGGTGGCCTGGGTGTCGGCCACCAGCACGCAGTCGTCGCCGATGACGATGCCGGTGTTGGGGTCGCCCTCGGCGGTGTAGGCCCAGGCATGTTCGGAGATCTGGCTGAAGGTGATCTTCTTTTCTTCCATGTCGGCCTGGCTGGCGAATTTCTTGGCTTGGCTCATCGGTTGTCTCCGTCTGTGGGGTGGGGGTGGGTGAGTTTCGGGATTTGGAATTCGTCTAATCTGAACGAATTCACAGTGAACGAATTTTCCGCAGTGTAAGCCGCTGATCAGTTAATGTCTAATCCCTTCTTCATGAACGAACGACCAGAAGGCGAGGCCGGCCATGGCAGCCAGTGACACCGACCGCGCCCAGCGCGGCATCCAGAGCATCGAAGTCGGCGGCCAGCTGCTGCGCGCGCTGGTGCACCACGGCCGGCCCATGGCGCTGAAAGACCTGGCGCGGGAAGCCGATATGACGGCCGCCAAGGCGCACCCGTACATGGTCAGCTTCGGGCGCCTGGGCCTGATCGAGCAGGACCGTGCCAGCGGCCACTATCTGCTCGGCCCGCTTGCCTTGCAACTGGGGCTCATCAGCCTGCAGCAGGCCGACCCGGTGCACATTGCCACCCCGCTGATCGCCCAGCTGGCCCAGCAGACCGGCCACACCGTGGCGCTGGCCGTGTGGGGGGCGCGCGGCGCGACCATCGTGCGCACGGCCGAATCGCCCTCGCCGGTGCACGTGAACATGCGGCACGGCACGGTGTTCTCGCTGACCAACACGGCCTCGGGCCGCGTGTTCGCAGCCTTCCTCGATGCCGACGCGGTGCGCCAGCTGCTCGAGGACGAGCGCCAGCGCCAGAAGCAGCGCAAGGGCACCGAGCCCGCTCCGGCCGCCGGCATGCCGCCGGTGCAGCCGCTGCCCTCGTGGAGCGACTTCGAGCGCCAACTGCAGGAAGTGCGCACGCACGGCATCAGCCGCTCCGACGGCGAGGTCATCGAAGGCGTGAGCGCCATGGCGGCGCCCGTCTTCGACCACACTGGCGCCATCGTGTTGGCCGTGACCGCCATCGGCCCGGCCGGCATCTTCAATACCGCGTGGGACGGCGAGATTTCCCGCGCGCTCAAGGCCTGCGCGGACACCGTGTCGCAACGCCTGGGCGCTACCGCCAACCCGCCTGCCGCGAATCTCCCCAGACCAGAGCGATGACGCCAGTCACACCAGACATCTCTTCTTCTCTTCGCGCAGCCATTGAGCTGCTGAACAATGCCCGGCGCATCGTCGTCTTCTCCGGCGCCGGCCTGTCGCGCGCCTCGGGCATCCCGACCTACCGCGACGCCGACGGCCTGTGGAAGAACCAGAACGCACTGCAGTTCTCGCATGCCGAAGACCTTCAGCGCGACCCTTCGGGCTTCACGAAATTCTGGGCGCAGCGCCTGTCGCTGATCGAGTCTGCGCAGCCCAACCCGGGCCACACCGCGCTGGCGCTGCTGCAAAGGCTGCGTCCTGCCACCCGGCTGGTCACGCAGAACGTCGACGGCTTGCTGACCCAGGCAGGCGGGCTAGACGTGCTCGAACTCCACGGCTCATTGCGCCGCTGGCGCTGCGACCGCTGTGGCAACCGCAGCGGCCCATGGCCCTTTCACCGCTGCCTGCGCTGCGGCTCGCACGCGCGGCCCGACGTGGTGATGTTCGGCGAGATGCTGAACGAAGGCGTGCTGCTCGACGCGCAGGTTGCCGCTCAGGAGTGCGATCTGTTCATGGTGGTCGGCAGCACGACCATCGTCTACCCGGCGGCCGAGCTGCCGCAGACGGCGCTGGCGCATGGCGCGCGGCTCATCGCGCTCAACCTGGAGCCGCTGCCGCACCTGGACGAGGCGGCGACCGTGGTGCTGCGCGGCGCCTCGGAAGACCTGCTGCCACAGCTGCTGGCAGCCTTGCCAGGCCTCAGGGGCTGAGGGCGATCAGCCCTTCTTGCCGCCCAGCAGCACCAGCGCTCCGCCCACCACGATCACGGCCACGCTGGCCCAGGTGGGGAAGTTGACAGTCTGCTTCTCCTTCATCGAGAACTCCAGCGGGCCGAGCTTGGCCTCGTGGGTTTCCTTGGTGAAGCTGAAGCTGCCGAGGCCCAGGGCGGCGATGCCGGCCACGATCAGCAGGATGCCGACGATGCGTGTTGCGTTCATGGGGTCGATCCTCCGTCCGTTGAATGGCTGCTATTGCCGGGGTTGCTGCGGCGTTTGCTGCTGCAACTGGTCCACCCATTGCACCACCTCGGCCATCGCGGCATCGCTGGCCGAGATCAGCGCCTTCACGCCGCCGGGTGCGTCGGCGCTGGAAGCAGGGCGGCGCACGGTGAAAGTGCGCTGGCCGAGCACGCGGTCGCCGGCGGGCGCGCTGCGGACCAGCGTGGCGCGCAGGCGCACCAGCCCCACGCTGGCGCTGGCCGAATCGAAGTAGTGGCTGAACTCGTCGAGCGAGATGCGCAGCGTGTCGGGCGTCTCGCCTCGGCTGCGCGAGATGGTGGCGCTTTCTTCGGGGCCGAGCACGGTGCGGCGCTCCGACAGCGTGTCGCGCAGCCGTTGGCGCAGCAGCTGCGCGGGCGGCAGGCTCCAGCGCGACTGGCCGTAGGGGCGCAGCTCGTTGGCGTCGGCGTACCCCAGCCGGTAGAGGATCTGCGTGCCGTCCAGGCGGGAGTTGCTGTCGAACTCGGCGAGCGCCAGCGTGGGAAGGGTGGCCGCGGCAGGCGCAGCGGCAGCAGCAGGCGCCGTCAGGCCGGGGCCGAAGTCGTACAGCGTGGTGCGTGCGGGCTTGTCCGGCAGCGCACCGCAGCCTGCGACCAGCAGCGCGGCGCCGAGCGCGATGCCGGCCGGGTTCATCAAGGAGCGAATGGCGTTCTTCATGGTGGGTGGTCCTCCCTGGATGCTGCTCAGGGCCGCGTCGCAGCGGGCGCGCTGAACCCCGGCTCGCCCGGGCCCGCGACTGCGCCGCCGTTGCCGAACAGCAGCGATTGCGGGTTGTCGTTGATGTTGTCCGCCGCGCGGCCCAGCCGGCGCACGGCGTGCGAAGTGTCGTCGGCCACGCGGTTCACACGCGGCAGCGTCGCCGCGTTGAACGAATCGACCGCCTGCGCCAGCGCCTTGGTGCCGTCGCTCAGCCGCTCGACCGGGCCGTCGGGCGCGTTCAGCCGGCCCACGGTGGTGTTGAAGTTGGTGGCTACGCGCGAGACGTCGCCGGCCGCCTTCTTCACCGAGGCCAGCGTGTCGGGCAGCTTCGTCAGTGCGGGGTTCAGTCCGGTCTTCACCGTGTTGTCGAGCGTCTTGAGCAGCGTGTTGGCGCTGGCCGATGCGGCCGCGATGTTCTCCAGCGCTTCGGCCGCGCGCTTCTGGTTGGGGTCGCTCAGCAGCTGGTTGGCGCGCTTCGTCACTTCCTCGACCTGGTTGATGATGGCCTCGCCGCGGTCCTGCAGCTGCGCCAGCATCGAGGGCTTGAGCGGAATGCGCGGCGGGTTGTCGTCGTCCGGCTTCAGCGACACCGTCGACTCGCCCTTGTCGTCCAGCGCGATGAAGGCCAGGCCGGTCACGCCCTGGTAGCTCAGCGTGGCAAAGCTGGAGGTGGTGAGCGGTACGCGCTCGTCGACCGTGATGCGCACGCGCACATTGCCTTTCACCTTGGGGTCGAAGTCGATCGACGCCACCTTGCCCACCGCGATGCCGCGGTAGCGCACCATGGCCTGCGGCTGCAGGCCGCTGACGGCGTCGCGCGTGGACAGCTCGTAGATGTTGCGCACGGTGTTGTCGCGCGTGAACCAGATCACCAGCCCGACGAGCGCGGCGATCAGGCCGAGCACGAAGGCGCCGGCGGCGAGGGCGTGGGCCTTGTTTTCCATGGTGGCTACCTACCTTTCAGCGACCCGCCTCGGCGGCGGGCTGCGACGGAGATTGTTCGGCGGGCTTGTCGTGCAGAGCCTCCAGGGCGCGCTGGCCGCGCCCGCCGAGAAAGTATTCGTGGATGAAGGGATGCGGGTACGCGATGACTTCGCGCGCCGCGCCGGTGACGATCACCTTCTGGTCGGCCAGCACCGCGATGCGGGTGCTCAGGTCGAACAGTGTGTCCAGGTCGTGCGTGACCATCACCACCGTGAGGCCCAGCTCGCGGTGCAGGCCGCGCAGCAGGTCGCAGAAACTGTCGGATGCCTCGGGGTCGAGGCCGGCCGTGGGCTCGTCGAGCAGCAGCAGCGGCGGGTCCATGATGAGCGCGCGCGCCAGCGCCACGCGCTTGATCATGCCGCCCGAGAGGTCTGATGGACTCTTGTTCGCATGCTGCGGGCCCAGGCCCACCATCTGCAGCTTCACCAGCGCCGCGTGGCGGATCAGCTCGTCGGGCAGCAGCTTCAGCTCGCGCAGCGGAAAGGCGATGTTCTCCAGCACGCTGAAGGCCGAGAACAGCGCGCCGTGCTGGAACAGCATGCCCACGTTGGCCGCGCCCGATGCGCTGAGCTCGCCAGGCTCCTGGCCCAGCACCTCGACGTGGCCGCGCGTGGGTTTCTCGAGCCCGAGGATCTGGCGCAACAGCACCGTCTTGCCGGTGCCCGAGCCGCCGACCAGCGACAGCACCTCGCCACGGTCGATGTGCAGCTGCAGGTCGCGGTGCACCACCTGTTCGCCGTCGGGACTCTGGAACACCGTCCACAGGCCGCGGATGTCCACCACGGTGGTGTAGGTGTCGGAGCGTACGGGCATGCTCATGGTGTCAGGCCCTGAATCCGATGCCCTTGAAGAGCACTGCGAAGAGCGCGTCTACAAGGATCACCGCGGTGATCGACGTGACGACCGACTGCGTGGTGCCGCGCCCGAGGCTCTCGGTGTTGGGCTTGACCTTCATGCCGAAGTAGCAGCCGATCAGCGCAATCAGGATGCCGAACACCGCCGACTTGGCCAGCGCCAGCCAGAGGTTTGAAATCGGCACCGCGCGCGGCAGCGCCGAAAGAAAGTAGGCGGGCGAAATATTGAGCGCCGCATCGGCCGCCAGCATGCCGCCCGCGAGCGCCGCCATCGAAGTCCAGAGGCTGATCAGCGGCATTGCAATGGCCAGCGCCAGCACGCGCGGCATCACGAGGCGAAAGCCGTGCGGGATGCCCATCACGCGCATTGCGTCGAGTTCTTCCGTTACCCGCATCACGCCGATCTGCGCCGTGATGGCCGAGCCCGATCGCCCGGCGATCAGCACGGCTGCCAGCACCGGCCCCAGTTCGCGGATCAGCGAGAGCCCGAGGATGTTCACCACGAAAGTCTCGGCGCCGTACTGCCGCAATTGCTGCGAGATCAGGTAGGCCAGCACCACGCCGATCAGCAGCCCGACCAGCGCCGTGATGTGCAGCGCCGTGGCGCCGAACTGATACAGGTGTCCCGAGAAATCGCGCCACGGCCCGCGGTGCGGCGCGCGGATCAACCGGCCCACGTCGAGCGCCAGCTGGCCGATCAGGCTCGTGAAGTCGCGCACCACGTACATCGCGCGCGGCCCGTTGTGCGAGAACGTGCGGATGCGGTCGCTCAGCGAGGGCGGGGGCTCGTCCGGCGTGGCGACGGTGTACTGCGCCACCTGGTCGAGCACGGCCTTGTGCTGCGGCAACATTTCGAGCGTGGCCGGCCACTGGTGGCGCCAGTGCTCCCACAGCAACTGCGCGCCGATGTGGTCGAGCTGCCCGATGGGGCGCAGGTCCCACGCGCGGTCGTCGGCGGGCGGGGCGGTTTCCAGGCTTTTGGCCAGCGCCTGCCAGGCCGGCTTGGACGACATAGCCAGCGTGGTCCAGCAGCCGCTGGCCACCGTCCACTGGCGGCCCTCCTGCTCCCGCTGCTCGACGCGAGGCCACGCGCTGTCGGCGGCGGAGGCGTCGGCAGTCGATGTGGCAGGGGACATAGGGCGGGTGAGCGGGAAAGTTAACAAAGGCGGGGGTGGAAGCGCGCATCGTAACCGGGTGCATCCAGTGTGAAGGTGCTCCAGACCCCTCGTTTGCGTAGGGCACAACGCCGTTTCTTCAGGTTTTCTTCAGGGCAGGTGCGATCACGCTGAAAAGCCCTCGGACAGGGCTTCACGCAACCACCCCACAAAGGCCGTCACAGCCTGCGGCACATGCGTGGCGTAGGGCCGTATTGCATACAGCCGCTCGCCGAAAGCACCCACCGAGCGCCACTGCGGCAGCACCTGCTGCAGCTTGCCCGACTGCAGCGCCGCCTGCGCGCTGAAATCGGGCACCAGCGCAATGCCAAGCCCGCTCAGGGCCGCATCGCGCAGCGCCTCGCTGTTATTCGCGACCAGCGGCCCCGAGACCGGCACCGTGATGCGCGGCGCCGAGGCCTTTGCCTCGAAGTGCCAGGTCGGCGTTTCCTGCGCGCGCGGGTAGTGCAGGCAGTCGTGCTCCGCCAGCGCCTGCGGCTCGCGCGGCGTGCCGCGGCGGCGCAGGTAGGCACGGCTGGCCACCAGCACCGAGCGGGTTTCGCACAGCGTCCAGGCCACGTGCGTGTCGGGCGGCGCGGCCGTGTGGCGGATGGCCAGGTCGAAGCCCTCCATCGCCAGCGAGCTGAGCCGGTCCGACAGATCGAGCTCGAGGCGCACTTCGGGCTGCACGCGCAGGAAGTCGGCCAGCCGCGGCACCAGCTGCTGGCGCGCGAAGGCCACCGGCGCCGTCACCCGCACCAACCCGCGCGGCACCCCCGCGAGGTCGCGCACGCCCGCGAAGCTGTGGGCAATCTGCTCGAAGGGGCCGCGCATGTCTTCCACCAGCCGCTGGCCGGCCTCGGTGAGCCGCACGCTGCGCGTGGTGCGCTGCACCAACGGCGCGCCGGCCGCGCGCTCCAGCTCGGCGATGCGCTGGCTCATGGCTGCCTTGCTCACACCCAGGCGCAGCGCCGCGGCCGTGAAGCTGCCCTGTTGCGCCAGCACTGTGAGCCAGTGAAGGTGCGTCCAGAGCGACTCGATATTTTGGGGTTTCATGGTTCTATTGTTCGCTATTCTGAACAATAAGTTCAGTCTTCGTGACTAGGCGCGGAACAAGGTGCTGCCTAAACTGATTGCACTCTTCCGTCAGCGAAAGCCCTTTTAGGCCCTCCCCATGCCCACCTCCATCGACCACTTCATCGCCGGCAAGCCTGCCGCCAACACCTCCGGCCGCACGCAGGACGTGACCAACCCCGCCACCGGCGCCGTCACCGGCAAGGTCGGCCTGGCCGACACCGCGCAGGTCGCGGCCGCCGTCGCCGCCGCGCAGGCCGCCTTCCCGGCCTGGGCCGACACCCCGCCCATCCGCCGCGCGCGCGTCATGTTCAAGTTCCTGCAGCTGCTCAACGAGCACAAGGACGAGCTGGCCCACCTCATCACCGCCGAGCACGGCAAGGTCTTCACCGATGCGCAGGGCGAAGTCAGCCGCGGCATCGACATCGTCGAGTTCGCCTGCGGCATTCCGCAACTGCTCAAGGGCGACTTCACCGACCAGGTGAGCACCGGCATCGACAACTGGACGCTGCGCCAGCCGCTCGGCGTGGTCGCCGGCATCACGCCCTTCAACTTCCCGGTGATGGTGCCGATGTGGATGTTCCCGGTGGCCATTGCCGCGGGCAACACCTTCGTGCTCAAGCCCAGCCCGACCGACCCGAGCGCCTCGCTGCGCATGGCCGAACTGCTGACGGAAGCCGGCCTGCCCGACGGCGTGTTCAACGTCGTGCAGGGCGACAAGGCCGCGGTCGACGCGCTGCTCGAACATCCGGACGTCAAGGCCATCAGCTTCGTCGGCTCCACGCCCATCGCCAACTACATCTACGAAACCGGCGCACGCCACGGCAAGCGCGTGCAGGCCCTGGGCGGCGCGAAGAACCACATGGTGGTGCTGCCCGACGCCGACATCGACCAGACGGTCGACGCGCTGATCGGCGCGGGCTACGGCTCGGCCGGCGAACGTTGCATGGCCATCAGCGTGGCGGTGCTGGTCGGCGACGTGGCCGACAAGATCATTCCCAAGCTCATCGAACGCACGAAGACACTGAAGGTGCTCAACGGCACCAATCTCGCCGCCGAGATGGGCCCGATCGTCACGCGCGCCGCGCACGAGCGCATCACCGGCTATATCGACCTGGGCGAGAAGGAAGGCGCGAAGCTGCTGGTCGACGGCCGCAACTTCAATGGAAGCACCGCTGGCGAAGGCTGCGGCGACGGTTTCTGGATGGGCGGCACGCTGTTCGACAACGTCACGCCCGAGATGCGCATCTACAAGGAAGAAATCTTCGGCCCGGTGCTCAGCTGCGTGCGCGTGGCCAACTTCAAGGACGCGGTCGACCTCGTCAACGCGCACGAATTCGGCAACGGCGTGAGCTGCTTCACCCGCGACGGCAACGTGGCGCGCGAGTTCAGCCGCCGCATCCAGGTCGGCATGGTCGGCATCAACGTGCCGATCCCGGTGCCCATGGCCTGGCACGGCTTCGGCGGCTGGAAGCGCTCGCTGTTCGGCGACATGCATGCCTACGGCGAAGAGGGCGTGCGCTTCTATACCAAGCAGAAGTCGGTGATGCAGCGCTGGCCCGAGAGCATCGGCAAGGGCGCCGAGTTCGTGATGCCGACTGCCAAGTAAAAGCAGGCCCCCCGGCCACCGTCGCCGGGGTCTCTCCGATCCTTCGGGTTCTGAAACGTTTCTTCCGTAGAGTTCGCCATGACCGCCTAGAAACCCGGACGCATCCCGCGTCCAGCATCAGAAGACCAGAGAGGACCGAGGAGACATGGCTGCGAACAACAACACGAGGACTTTCCGAAACCCGGCTTCGGCCGGCGGCGCGCTCTGGCGGCTGCTGGCCCTGGCCGTGGCGCTCGTTGCGGCGCCGACGCTGCACGCGGCCGGCGTGCTCAGCGTGAGCCCGCAAGGCGAAGCGCGCGACGTGCGGCAGGTGTCGATCCGCTTCGACGCCGACATGGTGCCGCTGGGCCAGAGCGAAGGGGCCGAGCCCGCGAACGTGCAGTGCTCGCCGCAGACGCCGGCAGGGCGCGCGCGCTGGATCGGTCCGCGCGCCTGGGCCTTCGAGTTCGAGAAAGATGTGCGTGGTGGGACGCGATGCAATGTCGTGTTCAAGGCTGGGCTGAAGACGCTGGCGGGCGAGGCCGTGACCACGCCGCCGGCTGCGAGCTTCGTGGCCGGCCCCCATGGTTTCTCTACTTCCTTTCCGGCCGAGGGCTCGCAGGTTGCGCCCGACCAGGTCTTCCTGCTGCGCCATTACGACCCCCAGCCCGTGGGTGATCCGCAGACGCTGGCGGCCGGCTTCACCTGCGAGCTGCGCGACGGCGACAAGGTGCAGAGCCAGCCGGCAGAGCTGGTCACCGGGGCCGCCCTGACCTCGGCGCTGCGCGCAGCCCAGTCGGGTACCTACGCGTTGGCACTGCGCTGCGCGCAGCCGCTGCCCGAAGGCGTGCAATTGCGCTTGCGCCAGGTGCCCGTGGACGGTGCCGAGCCGAAGCTCTTCAACTACACCACCCGTCCGCGCTTCACCGCGCGTGTCGAGTGCACGGTGCTCGACTACCCCCAGGGACAGAAGGCCTGCGACCCGCGACGGCCGGTCGAACTGACTTTCTCCGCCGGCATCGGCCTCATGAGGTCCGGCGGCATTCGCCTGACCGACGCGTCGGGCGCCGACCTGTCTTTCGATGCCGTCGACACATGGCGTCGTGACGAGGTTCGGCAGTTGCGCGTGATGCCGCCCAAGGGCAGCTTCGGCGAGGGAGCCCGCTTCACTGTGCGCCTGCCCGAGGACTTCCGCGACGTGCTCGGCCGGCCGCTGGTCAACGCGTCGGAGTTTCCCAAGACAGTCGAATTCGCTCGCCTGCCGCCATATCTGGGTGTGGCCAATTCTCTCGCCGTCATGCCGTGGCAAGCCGGCAAGTCCGACGCAGTGGCGGCCTTTGCCGTGCGCCGCGTCGAGAAGTCGGTGCCGCTGCGGCAATGGCGGCTCGGCGGCGAGATGGGCGTGGGCATCGAGGCCTACGCCATCGAACTGCTGCAGAGCCAGCAGGCCGGCCAGTGGCCCACCGAAGAGCTGAACGCCAAGGCAGGGGCACCGCGTACATCGACGCTGGCCACGCAGGGCGATGCGATGGAATTCGTCGGTGTGCCGCTCGCCGCGCCCGGCTTGCACGTGGTGCGCGCCGACAGCGCCGCCTTCACGCAATACATCGACACACGCCCGCTTGGTCCGAACGAAACCCGGGATGCCTCGCCACGCCAGCGCTATGCGGTGGTGCAGGCCACCAACCTCAACCCCGGCGCGAGCTTCGGCAATGCAGGTGCTTCGGTGATCTGGGTCACCGCGTTCGACAGCGCCAAGCCGGTGGCGGGCGCCGACGTGGCCGTGTACTCGTGCAACCGCGAACTGCTTTGGCGCGGCAAGACCGACGCGCAGGGCCTGGCCCGGCCGGACGAGGCCTTGCGTGGCAAGCTGGCGTGCAGCAACAACACCCGCGCCGTGACGCCACGCTACGGTGGCGGCGGCAACAACAGCCCTTGGGTGGTGGTGCGCGCCGGCGACGACATGGCGCTGATGCAGGTCTTCGCAGGGTGGAACGGCTTTCCCCTAGGCCGCGATGCGCAGAACTTCCGCGCCCACACCGTGCTCGACCGCACGCTGTTCAAGGCAGGCGAGACCGTCAGCATGCAGCACGTCGTGCGGCTGCTTGAAAGCCGCGGCTTCGCGCTGCCGCCGGCAGGCACGCTCGATATCGAGATCCGCTACAGCTGGAGCGACAAGGTGAGCACGTCCAGTGTGCCGCTCGGCCCCGACGGGAGCGGCACCAGCCAATGGACGATCCCGTTCGACGCCAAGCTCGGCAACTACACCGTGTTGGTGTTGCAGGGCGGCCGGCAGCTGGCCAGTGCGCAGTTCCAGGTCGAGGAGTTCCGCACGCCAGTGTTCGACAGCGAACTGCGCATCAAGGCGCTGTGGGAGCGCGACGCTCAACTCGCGGTGGTCGATGCGCGGCTGAGCTACTTCGCCGGCGGCGCCGCGGCCGGGCTGCCGGTGACCGTGCAGCAGGGCTGGGCGCGCCAGGTGCAAGGTCCGCAGCCCGGCTACGCGTTCTACGACGAAACGCTCGATGCCGTGCCTGCCATGCCGCCGTCCATTCCACCGCAGGCCACGAAGCTCGATGCCGCCGGCAGGACGCAACTGCGGCTCAAGACGCCATCGCTGGAACGGCCGATGCTGCTGCAGACCGAGCTGAAGTTCCAGGACCCCAACGGCGAAACCCAGACCGTCGGCGCCAGCACCATGCTGTGGCCCGACCGCATGAAGCTCGGCCTGCGCGTGCGGGCGAAAGACCGGGATCGGCCGCAGGCCATCGAAGGCATTGCACTCGACGACCAGAACCGGCCGGTGGCCGACGAACCCGTGAGCGTGCGTGTCAAGCCGGTGCAGCGGAACTGGAACAACGGACAGACGCGAATCACCGACCTCGGCCCCGAGGTGGATGTGTGCAGCACCCGCACCGACGCGCAAGGGCGGTGGGCCTGCGAGTGGCAGTTACCCGCCGCGGTGTCGGGCCAGCAGCTGCCCGAGCAATGGCTGTTCAGCGCGAGCGCCAGCAGCCTGAAGCACAGCCGCGCCGTCGTGCGCACCGACATGCTGCAGTACCGCTGGACACTGGGCTGGCAGGAGGCGCTGGCCCGTTCAGCGCTGCAGCTGGAGAACGGACCGGCCTTCGGCCCTGGCGAGACCGCCATCGTGATCGCGCGTCCCGAGCGTCTGCCGGCGAACCTGCTGCTCACCGTGGAACGCGAAGGTGTGATGGCAGCCAGCGTGCATGCGATCACCGCGATGGCGCAGCGCATCGAACTGCCGCTGACTGCGCAACATGCGCCCAACGTGCATCTGGCGGCGCGCTATGTGTATCCGCTGCAGGACGCAGGCAAGGACGCACCGCTGGCGAGCGTGCAGCGCGCGGAGGTGTCGGTGCGTCCCGACGCGTGGACGCTTTCCGTCGGTTTGCGTCCCGAGGCTGCAACGGCGCGGCCGCGCACGCAGCTGCCGATGGAGGTGGCGGTGCGCGATGTCGCCGGCCAGCCCGTGGGGGGCGCGCGCGTCACACTGGTCGCGGTGGACCAGGCCCTGCTGGCGCTCAAGCCCAATGGCACCTGGGCGCTGGCCCGGGCGATGCTCGCGGCGCGCGGCAACTCGGTCACCAGCACGGCGCTCGATGCCCGCCTGTTGCGCCGGGTCGAGCTCGGTCTGCAGCCGCAGCACCGGCCGGACGACGAGGCCGCGCGCGGCTTGTTCGGCGCCGTACCGGGCGCTCCGGCCCCGGTCGCGGCCGCCGCGATGCGCGCCTCGAAGCCGGACGCGCCGGACGAGCCGCCCCCGCGCACTGACCTCTCCTCGCTCATCCTCTGGCGCACCGACCTGCGCACCGACGCCCAAGGCATAGCCCGCGCCACCGTGCCGCTCAACGACGCACTCACCCAGTTCCGCATCGTCGCCATCGCCAGTGCGGGCGAGGCGCAATTCGGCCAGGGCGAAACCACCATCACCAGCACGCAGCCGCTGCAGATCTTCAGCGGCCTGCCCGAGCTGCTGCGCGCGGATGATGCCATCGTGCAGAAGCTCAGCCTGCGCAACACGGGCGCGTCGCCGCTTGCCGTGGTGCTCAAGGCCGAGGCCGTCGTTGAGCCCAATGGCGAATGGTCCGGCGCACGCGATGTGGTGCCCGCCGATGCATTGGCCGCGCGCGGCCTGAAGATCGAGCGCCATGTGCAGCTTGCGGCTGGCCAGACGCAGGAAGTGCTGTGGCCTGTGGCCGTGCCCGGTGGCGCCGGCACGCTGCGCTGGCGCATCAGCGCGCAGGGCGGCGAAGAGCGCGACGCGCTGGAGATCACGCAGCGCGTGGTGCCAGCACTGACCGCCACGGTGCGCCAGTCGACGCTGCTGTCGGTGGCCGACGCGGGCGCGGTGCCCGTCGTGCAACCGCGCGATGCCGTGCCGCTCACAGGCGGCGTGCGCGTGGCGCTGCAGTCCAGCCTCGTGGATGCAGCGCTGGCCGAATCCACGCGCTGGATGGCGCAGTACCCGTACAGCTGCCTCGAGCAGCAGAGCTCGCGCTACGTGTCGCTCGACGACCGCGCGAGCTGGGACAAGCTGATGGCCCAGCTGCCCAAGTACATCGACGGCAAGGGGCTGGCGCGCTACTTCCCCGAGTCCTCGCTGTCCGGCAGCGAGATGCTCACCGTGCAGCTGCTCGACCTCGCCCACGCCAAGAGCTGGCCAGTGCCCGAGGCACCGCGCCGCCAGATGCTCGACGCGCTCGATGCCCTGCTTCAAGGCCGCATGGCCGCGCAAGACTGGGCGCCGCGCAATTACCTGGAGCCGCAGCAGCTCGCCGCGCAGGCAACGCTGGTGGAGCATGGCCGCGCGAAGATCGTGGTCAAGCCCAAGGCGCTCGACGCACTCTCGGCCCAATCGCTGGTCGACTGGTCGCGCGCGCTCATGGCGATGCCCGCCGATGCCGAGCGCGATGCTGCGCTGAAGGAAGCCGGCGCGCAGCTGCGCAGCCGCTTCGACGTGCAGGGCACGCGCCTGCGCTGGCGCGATGAATCGTCGCTGCACTGGTGGTGGTTCATGTGGAGCGGCGACAGCACCGCCGCGCGCATGGCCCTGCTCGCGCAGCAATGGGCCGAGACCGACGCAAGCTGGAAGGCCGATGCGCCGCTCATCACGCAAGGGCTGGTCGGCCGCCAGAGCGCCGGCCGCTGGAGCACCACCACCGGCAATGCTTGGAGCACGGTCGCGCTGCGCCGCTTCCAGCAGCAGTTCGAAGCCGGCCCGGTCGATGGCGTGACGCGTGCCACGCTGGGCCGCGCCACGCGCGATGCGGCGTGGACCGATGCCAAGGCTCCGAGTGTGCTGCTGCCCTGGCCAGCCCAAGGCGCGCAAGGCACGCTGCAGTTGCGCCACGAAGGCAGCGGCAAGCCATGGGCCACCATCAGCACGCTGGCAGCAGTGCGCAACACGCAGCCCGTCGCCAACGGCCTGGTGGTGCGCCGCAGCGTCGCGCCGGTCGAGCAGAAGCGCAAAGGCCAGTGGTCGGTGGGCGACGTCTACCGGGTGCGGCTGGACCTCGAATCGACCGCCGAGCAGACCTGGGTGGTGGTGCGCGACGCCGTGCCCTCGGGCGCGAGCCAGCTCGGCCGCGGCCTGGGCCGCGAGAGCAATCTCGCGCAGCGCGGCGAGACCAGCGAGGGCTGGGCCTGGCCCAGCTACATCGAACGCGCCACCGACAGTTACCGTGCGTACTTCCGCTACGTGCCGCGCGGCAACTGGCGCGTGGAATACACCGTGCGGCTGAACAACGCGGGCGACTTCAAGCTGCCCCCGACGCGCGTGGAGGCCATGTACGCGCCCGAAGTTTTCGGCGAGGGCACCGCCCAGACCATGACCGTGAAACCCTGAGAAAAAAGATGAGAGACAACGACAACACCTTCGACTACATCATCATCGGCGCGGGCACCGCCGGCTCGCTCATGGCGAACCGGCTCAGTGCCGACAAGAGCAAGCGCGTGCTGCTCATCGAAGCGGGCCGCAAGGACGACTACCACTGGATCCACATTCCGGTGGGCTACCTGTACTGCATCGGCAATCCGCGTACCGACTGGCTCTACAGCACCGAGCCCGACGCCGGCCTCAACGGCCGCGTGCTGCGCTACCCGCGCGGCAAGACGCTGGGTGGCTGCTCCAGCATCAACGGCATGATCTACATGCGCGGCCAGTCGCGCGACTATGAGCACTGGGCCGATCTCACCGGCGACGAAGGCTGGCGTTGGCAGAACGTGCTGCCGGCCTTCAAGAAGCACGAGGACTTCTACCTCGGCGCCGATGAAATGCATGGCGCCGGCGGCGAGTGGCGCATCGAGAAACAACGCCTGCGCTGGGACATCCTCGACGCCTTTGCCGAAGCCGCTTCGCAGGCCGGCGTGCCGCACACTGCCGACTTCAACCGCGGCAACAACGAAGGCGTGGGCTACTTCCAGGTCAACCAGAAGAACGGCTGGCGCTGGAACACCGCCAAGGCCTTCCTGCGCCCGACCTGCTATGGCAGGCCCAACTTCGAGCTCTGGACCGGCGCGCAGGTGTCGCGCCTGCTGTTCGAGACGCTGCCCGACGGCACGCGCCGCTGCACCGGCGCCGAGGTGTGGAACGGCAGCGAGATGACCACTGCGCACGCCACGCGCGAAGTGATCCTGAGCGCGGGCGCCATCGGCTCGCCGCAGATCCTGCAGCTCTCGGGCATCGGCCCGGCCGATCTGCTGCGCCAGCACGGCATCGACGTGGTGCTCGACGCACCAGGTGTCGGCGCCAACCTGCAAGACCATCTGCAGATCCGCGCGGTCTACAAGATCGAGGGCGCGCCCACGCTCAACGTGATGGCTTCGTCGATGGTCGGCAAGGCGAAGATCGGCCTCGAATATCTGCTCAAGCGCAGCGGCCCGATGAGCATGGCGCCGTCGCAGCTCGGCGCCTTCACGCGCAGCTCGCCCGATCGCGAATGGCCCAATCTGCAGTACCACGTGCAGCCGCTGTCGCTCGATGCCTTCGGCGATCCGCTGCACAGCTTTCCGGCCTTCACCGCGAGCGTGTGCAACCTCAACCCCACGAGCCGGGGCTCGGTGCGCATCAAGAGCAAGCGATTCGAAGACGCGCCGGCCATCGCGCCCAACTACCTGAGTACCGACGAAGACCGCAAGGTGGCGGCCGATTCGCTGCGCGTCACGCGCCGCATCGCCGAGCAGCCTGCGCTTGCCAAGTACAAGCCGCAGGAGTGGAAGCCCGGCGTGCAGTACCAGACCGACGAAGACCTGGCGCGCCTGGCCGGCGACATCGCCACGACCATCTTCCATCCGGTCGGCACCACGAAGATGGGTGCCGGGAGCGACCCTATGGCCGTGCTCGATTCGCAACTGCGGGTGCGTGGGATTCAGGGCCTGCGCGTGGTGGATGCGGGCGCGATGCCGACCATCACCAGCGGCAACACCAACAGCCCTACGCTGATGATGGCGGAGAAGGCCGCCGGCTGGATTCTCGGCGGGGCCGGGGGCTAGCCTCGGCGGCCTGGCCTTTGCCCGCGAGGCGCGCCTTCGCGCCTTCGAGCATCAGGTCCACGCCGATCTCGAACAGCGCGTCGGGCCCGGCCCGGCGGTAGTGGGCGAACGCCTCGGCCAGCAGCGGACGCGAGGCTGCGGCGGCGTCGAGCGCCTGCTGGCGCATCTCCGCGTCGGGCGGCGCCGCCTGTTCTTCCAGCACGCAGCCCACGGTGTAGCGGCCCAGCGCGATCAGCAGCGTCATCGCCTGCGTCGCCGGCACGCCCAGGTTGACCACGGCCGCGAGCTGGGCCTCGACCATGTCGAGGTCGCCCGGATCGGGTTCGGAGCCGGCATGCAGCCGCGCGCCGTCTCGCCGCGCCAGCAGCGCGCGGCGGAAGCTGTGCGCGTTCTCGCGCAGGAACCCGTCCCAGGTCTCGCCAGGCAGCGGCAGCTTGCGCTCGTGGGCGCGGTGCAGGATCTCGCTGTTCATCGCGTCGAGCAGAGCCCGCTTGTTCTTGAAATGCCAGTACAGCGCGGGCTGCTGCACGCCGAGCCGCTCGGCCAGCAGCCGGGTGCTGAGCTTGTCCATGCCGACCTCGTCGAGCAGCGCAAGCGCTGCCTCGAGGATCACTTCGCGGTCCAATTTCATGTCGATCTCGATGCCAGTTCGTGCGGGTACTTCACAGCCTGGAATTTATCGCTGATAATTCCTTATCAATGATAAATTCCAACAGTTCTTCAGCTTCTTTCGCGACGAACGGCCGCCACGCGCAGTTCGTGATTCTCGCGATCGTCACGCTCGACGCCATCGGCATCAGCCTGGTCATGCCGATCGTGCCGAGCCTGCTGCGCGAGGTCGGCCACACCGGCGACCTAGGCTGGCACTTCGGTGCCTTTCTCTCGCTCTATGCGCTGATGCAGTTCCTCTGCGCGCCCGTGCTCGGTGCACTGAGCGACCGCTTCGGCCGCCGGCCGGTGCTGCTGGCTTCTGTGCTGGGCGCGGCTGTCGACGCGCTCTTCATGGCCTTCGCGCCCTCGCTGTGGATGCTGTTCGTGGGCCGCGCGATCGCGGGCATGACGGGCGCGAGCACCGCCGTGGCCTCTGCCGCCATCGCCGACCTCACGCCCGAGCACCAGCGCGCGCGCTGGTTCGGCCGCATGGGCGCCTGCTTCGGCCTGGGCTTCATTGCCGGGCCGGCGATCGGCGGCGTGCTCGGCGACCACGGCGTGCGGCTGCCGTTCATCGCGGCCGCACTGCTCAATGGCGTGACCTTTCTCGTGGGTCTGCTGGTGTTGCGCGAGTCGCGCCCGCCGGCACTCGCGTCGCAGCCCTTCGACCGCGGCGTGCTGCATCCGCTCGCGCCGCTGCGCTGGGCCGGGAGCTTTCCCGCGCTGCTGCCCTTGCTCGGCGTGTTCCTGCTGCTCGTGCTCGTGGGCGAAGTCGCCGGCACGACCTGGGTGCTCTACGGCCAGGACCGCTACGCCTGGAACGGCACCATGGTCGGCCTCTCGCTCGCGGTCTTCGGCCTGCTCCATGCGCTGGTGCAGGGCTTCGTGGCGGGCCCGCTGGTCGAGCGCTGGGGCGAACGCGCAGCCATCGCCGTCGGTACCATCGCCGACGGCACGGGCTATGCGCTGATCGCCTTCGCCACGCAGGGCTGGATGGTGATCGCACTGCTGCCGCTGCTGTGCATGGGCGGCGTCTGCGCGCCCGCGCTGCAGGCGACGCTCTCGGCGGGCGTGGGCGAGGCGCAGCAGGGGCGGTTGCAGGGCGTGCTCGCGAGCATCACCAGCCTGGCCGCGGTGTTCGGCCCGCTGCTCATCAGCCCGCTCTACTTCGCGTTCCGCACGCGCTTTCCGGGCATCGTGTGGCTGGCGGGAGCGTCGCTCTACCTGCTGTGCCTGCCGGTGCTGCTGCGCAGGACCAAGCAAGCCGCCGCGCAGGGCTGACGAATCACTTCTCGATCGTCTTGTTCCAGCGGGCGTTCCACGCAGGCCGGTTCGCGTTGATGCTCTCCCAGTCGATGGTGACAGCGGCCTTCATCCACTTGTTGATGTTCGCCACCTGCGTCGCGCTTTCACCCACGACCGGGGCCTTGGGGTTGGTCGGGATCTGTGCGCCGTACTGCAGCACATTGGCCTGGGCCAGCGGGCTGAGCAGGAACTCGGCGAGCTTCTGCGACAGCTCGGGCTCGCTGTTGTTGGCGATCACGCACTGGGCCGTGACCAGCACCACCGCGCCTTCCTTGGGCGGCGCATATTCGACCGGGATGCCCTTTTCCTTGAGCGCACCCACGATCGTGGGCGTCAGCGGAAAGATCGCCGCCTCGCCGGTCTGGATCATCTCGGACAGCTTGGCCGAACTGGGGATGTACTCCAGCACGTTCGGCCCGATGGTGGTGGGCCAGGCCTTGAAGCCCGGCTCCACGTTCTTGTCGTTGCCGCCCTGGATGCGGTTGAACATCAGGAAGCCGTGCAGCCCGAAGGACGATGACGACATCGACTGGAACACCACCTTGCCCTTGAACTTGGGGTCGGCCAGATCCATCCACGAGGTGGGCGCGGCCCAGCCCTTTTCCTTGAACATCTTGGCGTTGTAGGCAAGACCCGTCATGCCCAGGCTCACGCCGCTGGCCATGTCGTCCTTGAAGCGCGCGGCCGGGTAGATCTCGCTGAGCGACTGGCTGGGCTTCTGCTTCTGGCACAGGCCCATGCCGATGGCGCGCACCATCACGCCGTCGTCCAGGAACATCACGTGCATCTGCGGCTTGTCCTTGTTGGCCTGCGCCTTCGCGAGGATGTCGGACGAGGTGCCGGGCACCACCACCACCTTGGCACCGTAGGCCTTCTCGAAGGCCGGGAAGACGTACTGCGTGTACGCCTTCTCCATGGTGCCGCCGTTCATGCCGATGTAGATGGTCTTGGTCTGCGCGCTGGCGCTGCCGGCGGCTGCGAGCAGCGCGGCAAGGAGGAGAAAGCGGGGGGACTTGGCGATGCGGTACATGGCGATGCTCTCCAATCAGGTTCAGGTTCAGGTGGGGGAAACGGTAAGGTGTTGTTCGTCGAAGCGCTCGATGGCGAAGGCGTCGATGGGCGTTTCTGTGCGCCCGTCGCGCGCCAGCTCGGCCAGCACTTCGCCGGCGGCCGGGCCGATCTGGAAGCCAGCGCCCGAGAAGCCGAAGCCGTGGAACAGGCCGGGCGTGGTGCGGCTGGGCCCGAGCACCGGTTCGCGGTCGGGCAGGTAGCCTTCGGTGCCGCCCCAGGTGCGGATGATGTGCGCATGGCGCAGCACGGGCAACAGCTCCACGGCCTGCATCGCGAGCGTGGCGATGGCGTCGCGCTCGGCGCGCGCGCGTTCGGCATCGAGCGTGATGCCCGTGCCGCCGCCGAGCACGAGATTGCCGCGCGCCACCTGCCGGCAGTAGATGCCGCCGCCTTCCACGCCAAGGCTCCATTGCATGAAGTGCGGCACCGGCTCGGTCACCGCCATGACGGGGCTGCGCGCGCGCAGCGGCGGCGTCTCGCCGAACTGGCTGGCGATGGCGCCGGCCCAGGCGCCCGCGCAGTTGAGCAGCACGGGCGCCTGCACCTCGAGCGCGTTGCCGCTGCGCACCATGAACATGGCGCCGTCATGCGCGACCTCGTCGACCTTGTGGCGCTCGAAGATCTGCGCGCCCGCGCGCTGCGCCGCGAGCGCGAAGGCCGGCGACACGAGGCGCGGATTGGCCTGCCCGTCTTCCGCGCACAGCGAGCCGCCCACGGCGCGCGCGCCGAGCCAGGGGCACTGCTCGCGCAGGCGCGCGCCGGAGATCAGCTCAAGGCCCAGGTCGAAGTCGCTGCTCAGCGCGCGGTAGCGTTCGAGCGAGGCCATGTCCGATTCGCTGCGCGCGATCTTGAAATGGCCCGAGCGGATGTATTCGCCGTCGGTGCCCAGCAGTTCGGGCAACTGGCCCCAGATGCGGTGCGCGCGCTGCGTCAGCGGCAGCTGGCTCAATGACCGGCCCTGCCGGCGCACGCCGCCGAAGTTCACGCCGCTGGAGCGCGAGCCGCAAAGATCGCGCTCCAGCAGCACCACGCCCAGGCCCATGCGGCGCAAGGCCAGTGCGGCAGAAGAGCCGACGATGCCGCCGCCGATGATGGCGACGTCGGTCTGCAGCTTCTTGATCGTGCTCATGCGCCGGCTCCCTCGGCGGGCACGAGCATGATCGGAATCGGCTTGATCGGCGCCTGCCCGCGCAGCCTGCCGACCTGCTGCAGCGGCTGGCCCGTGGCATGCGCGAGGATCTCCGCCGCCGCCACGCCGCACATGCGCCCCTGGCAGCGGCCCATGCCGACGCGCGACAGCGCCTTCAGGCGGTTCATCTCGTCGGCGCCGTTGGTGGCGACAGTCTGGCGCAGCGTGCCGGCCGTGATGTTTTCGCAGCGGCAGATCACGAGGTCGTCGCTCGCGTGCGCGGCCCAGTCCTGCGGCACGGGGAAGGCGCGTTCGAGGCCCTGGCGGAATCCGGCGAGCTTGCCGAGCTTGCGTTCGAGTTCGGCGGCGCGTGCTGTGTCGACCGCTACGCCGCTGTCGGCCAGCAGCGCCAGTGCCGCGCGTTCACCGGCCCACTCGGCCGCGTCCGCGCCCATGATGCCGGCGCCGTCGCCCGCGAGATACACGCCCTCGACGCTGGAGCGCCCGGCCGCATCGCGCACCGGCAGGTGCGCACGGTGCATCGGCGCGTAGTCGAAGCGGCAGCCGAGCAGGTCGGCGAGCTGCGTTTCGGAGCGCAGCGCGTAGCCGAAGCCGATGGCATCGCAGGCCAGTGTGCGTTCTTCGTTGCCGTCTTGCCATGCCACGCCGGTGACGCGGCCCTGCGCCTCGTCGCCGAGCACGCGCAGCGGCCGCACGCCGCTGTGCAGCGCCACGCCGTGCGCGCGCAGCCAGCCCACGTAGTACACGCCCTTCGCGAACACGGCGGGCTGCGTCAGCATCGCGGGCGTGGCGGCGATCTGGTCGGCGAGGCGCGCGGTGTCGAGCACCGCAGCCACTTCCACGCCGGCCTTCGCGTACTGGTACGCCACCAGATACAGCAGCGGCCCGGTGCCCATGAACACAACGCGGCGCCCGATGGCGCAGCCCTGGAACTTGAGCGCTACTTGCGCGCCGCCGAGCGTGTAGACGCCGGGCAGCGTCCAGCCCGGCACCGGCAGCACGCGGTCGGTGGCGCCGGTCGCAACGATGAGGTGGCTGTAGGGCACGCGACGGGTGCTGCACGTGGGGTTGTGCATCACGTCGAGCTTGTGGTCCTGTGCGTTCCACACGAGGCTGTCGGGGTGGTGGTCAATGCGGCCCTGTAGTGCATCGAAGGCCGAGTGCACGGCATCGGCGCGCTTCGACTCGAAGCCGTAGAGCGTTCGCGCGGTGCGTTGCGAGAGGCTGGCGGGCGGACGGCGATAGATCTGCCCGCCGGCGCGCGACGCCTCGTCGATCACCACAGCCCGCAGGCCATGCGCCACCAGCGTCTGCGCCGCGCGCACGCCGGCCGGGCCGGCGCCGACGATCGCGGGGCGGATTTCGCTTGCCGTCGTCATGCGCCATTCCTTCCCGTGACCAGCGCCATGCCGGGCGCGATGAAGGTCGAGCAGGCGCGCAGCCGTTCGCCTTCGCCGGTGGAGATCCAGCAGTCCTGGCAGGCGCCCATCATGCAGAAGCCGGCGCGCGGCAGGTTGCTGAATTCGTTGCGGCGCAGCTGGGCGCATTGCGTGAGCACGGCCGTCAGCACCGTGTCGCCCGCCAGTGCGCTCGCGGGTGCGCCGTCGAGAGTGAAGGGCACGGCGTCGCGGCCATTGGTTTCGGCCACGCGGTGAAGCAGGGCGTTCGAAGTTGTCGTTGTCGTCATTGCTTATCTGCGCCCCACCAGCACGCGGTCCAGCCCGTACACACGGTCGAGCAGCACCATCGCGAAGGCCGTGATCGCCACCATCAGCGCTGACACCGCCGCCATCAGCGGATCGATCGACTCGGTCGCATACATGTACATGCGCACCGGCAGCGTTACCGTGCTTGGTGCGGTGACGAAGATCGACATCGTCACTTCGTCGAAGCTGTTGATGAACGACAGCATCCAGCCGCCCGTCACGCCCGGAAGGATCATCGGCAGCGTGATGCGGCGGAACACCGTGGCCTGGCTCGCGCCCAGCGACAGCGCAGCCTGCTCGGCACTGCGGTCGAAGCCCACCAGCGCCGCCACCACCAGCCGCAGCGTGTAGGGCGTAACGATGAGCGCATGCGCCATCACCAGCCAGCCGAAGCTGCCCGTGCCGCCGACCAGCGCGAACAGCCGCAGCAACGCGACGCCCAGCACCAGGTGCGGCACGATCAGCGGCGACAGGAACAGGCCGTTGAGAAAGTTGCGCCCCGGAAACTCATAGCGCGTGATCGCCATGCCGGCTGGCACCGCGAGCAGCGTGGCGATGGTGGCCGAGCTCAGCGCGAGCCACAGGCTGTTCCAGAACGACTGCATGAAGTCGGGGTGCGCGAACACTGCCTTGAACCAGCGCAGCGAGAAGTGCGTGGTCGGAATGGTCAACGTGTTCTCGGGCGTGAACGCCACGATGCACACTACCACCAGCGGCGCCAGCATGAAGACGATGACGAGCGCGTTGAACGCGAGGGCGATGGGGCCGTTCTTGTTCATCGCTTCAGCCCAGCGCTTTCTTGTAGCGGCCTTCGACGAGGCGGTTGTAGCTGAGCATCACGACGAGATTGGCCACCAGCAGAACCAGCGCCACGGCTGCGCCGAGCGGCCAGTTGAGCTCGCTGAGGTATTCGTCGTAGACGATGGTCGCCACCATCTTCAGGCGCCGCCCGCCCAGCAGCCCCGGAATGGCGAACGAACTCGCAGCAAGACCGAACACGATCAGGCTGCCCGAGAGAATGCCCGGCATCACCTGCGGCAGCACGATGCGCCGCAGCGTGGTGAAGGGCGTGGCGTTGAGCGAGAGCGCTGCGTTCTCGACACCCGGGTCGAGCTTCTGCAGCGATGTCCACACCGGGATCACCATGAAGGGCAGCATCACGTGCACCAGCGCGATGACCACGGCCGTGCTGGTGTAGAGGATCTTCACTGGGCCGATGCCGAGCAGGCCCAGCAGGCCGTTCACAGCGCCCTCGGGGCCCAGCAGCATGCTCCAGCCGAAGGCGCGCACCACCACCGACACCAGCAGCGGCGCCAGCACCACCAGCAGCAGCACCGAGCGCCACGGGTTGCGCATGCGGCTCAGCACATAGGCCTCGGGCGCGCCGACCAGCACGCAGATCAGCGTGACAAGGGCCGAGACCCAGAAGGTGCGCCAGAAGATGCCGAGGTAGTACGAGTCGGAGAACACCAGCGCGTAGTGCGCGAGCGTGAACTCGCCGGACTTGGGGCCGGTGGCCGGGTCGTACACGTTGAACGACAGCACGGCAGTGAGCGCGAGCGGCACCAGCAGCAGCGCGGTGAACAGCAGCAGCGCGGGGCCGGAGAGCCACCAGGGCGTGGCCTTGCTCTTCAATATGCTGCTCATGCCGCGACAGCCTTTTCTTCCGCTGGCAGCAGCCGCATGCAGTGCGCCGGCCAGTCGAGGCCCGTGCGGCTGCCTTCTTCCAGTGCTTCGCGCCCGTCGTTGGGGCTCAGCACCGTGAGGTCGCCGACGGCGGTGGCCACGCGGTAGAGCCACTGGCTGCCGAGGAAGAAGCGCTCCTGCACTTCGCCGTCGAGGCGGCCCTGGCCCGGCGGCACCAGCTGCAGTTTTTCGGGCCGCACGCTCAGCAGCGCGGCGGCGTCGACGCTGAAGCCCGTGCCGTCCACGTCGAGCGAGAGCGCACCGACCTCGACGCAGGTGCGCGTGGCGCCGCTGTTCGACACGCGGCAGTCGAGCAGGTTGGCCTTGCCCACGAAGGTGGAAATGAAGCGCGTGCTCGGGTGTTCGTACACGCGCTGCGGATGGTCGATCTGCGTGGCGCAGCCGCCTTCCATCACCACCACGCGGTCGCTGATCGACATGGCTTCGCTCTGGTCGTGCGTGACCATCACCGTGGTGGTGCCGACCTTGCGCTGGATCTGGCGCAGCTCGAACTGCATTTCCTCGCGCAGCTTGGCGTCGAGGTTGGACAGCGGCTCGTCGAGCAGCAGCACCGGTGGCTCGATCACCAGCGCGCGCGCCAGCGCCACGCGCTGCCGCTGGCCGCCCGACAGTTCACGCGGGTAGCGCGCGGCATGCGCTTCGAGGTGCACCAGCGCCAGCGCCTGCTTCACGCGCTCGATGCGCTCGGCCTTGGGCATCTTGCGCATCTCGAGGCCGAAGCTCACGTTGTCGGCCACCGTCATGTGCGGGAACAGGGCGTAGGTCTGGAACACGATGCCCAGCCCGCGCGTGTTGGCCTTGGCATGCGTGATGTCCTTGCCCGCGAGCTCGATGCGGCCGCTGCTCACGGCCTCGAAGCCCGCAATCATCTGCAGCGTGGTGGTCTTGCCGCAGCCCGAGGGGCCGAGCAGCGAGACGAACTCGCCCTTTTCCACAGTGAGGCTCATGGCCGACACCGCGCGGGTGGCGCCGTAGAACTTGGTCACGTCGGTAAGCCGGAGGAATGACATGGAACGGGCCTTTCTTCGGGGGGCGAAAAGATGGCTTCAGGCACCTTGTTTCACCTTGGTGCGGGCCATGGACAGCTTGCTGCTCTTAATTCACTCTATTGCAACGATTGCGCCAGATCGCCTCGGGTATTCCATTAATCAGAATCTTTCTTTAATTTATTCCAATCAATGGAATATGATGGCTGCGATTGATACATCGGATTCCACAGGAGCAAGGTATGGAGACCTCTTCGGCGTCGCCGGCGGCCAGCGGCGGCGTGCCGCGCGTCTTTTCGGTGATCCGCGCGCTCGGCGCGGTGCAGGCCGAAGGCGGCCGCGTGACCCAGATCGCACGTTCCGTGGGCCTCACGCAGGCCACCACGCACCGTTTGCTGCAATCGCTCATGGCCGAAGGCATGGTCGAGCAGGACGAGCGCAGCAAGCTCTACCGGCTGAGCATCGATTTCTTCGCGCTCGCCGCGAGCGCTGGCAACCCGGGCGACCTGCGCTCCATTTGCCGGCCGGTGCTCTTGCGCCTGTGCGCGAGCCTGGGCGACAGCATCTTTCTATTGGCGCGCAGCGGCTTCGACGCGGTGTGCCTGGACCGCAGCGAAGGGCCGTTCCCGATTCGCTCGTTCACCGGCGACATCGGCGGGCGCATCGCGCTGGGCGTGGGGCAGGGCGCGCTGGCGATCCTGGCCTTCCTGCCCGAGGCCGAGCGCGAAGAGGTGATCCGCTTCAACCTCTCACGCGTGCGCGAGTACGGCGTGTACGACGAGGTGTACCTGCGCACCGAGATCGAGCGCGTGCGGCAGGCGGGCTATGCGGGGCGCAACACGGGCCTGCTCGAAGGCATGGCGGGCGTGGCCGTGCCGATCCTCGACCGCGAGGGGCGTGCCGTGGCGGCACTGAGCGTGGGCACGATTGCCGACCGGCTCAATGCGGACCGCATGCCGACGGTGGTCGAACTGCTCAAGCGCGAGGCCGCGGCCATCGGGCCGAAGATCAATCCGTTCGATGCGACGTTGAGGAGGCCGGCGCAGAGCCTGGCGGGGTCGCCGGCGAGCCAGAAGATTTCGTTGCCCGAGGCGCCCGGGCCGGTCTAAGTGAGGAATCTCCCATGAACAACCCCTCGATCCTCTACCCCGTATTCGCCCTCGCCGGCCTCACCGGCCTGGTGCTGCTGCTCATCCCCATCGTGCGCATCCGCGCCGTGCGGCGCCGCGAGGTCCGGGGCATCGATTTCAAGCTGGGCGAATCGGCGGCGGTGCCCGACGCCGTGCGTATCCCGAACCGCAACTACATGAACCTGCTGGAGCTGCCGGTGCTGTTCTATGTGGTGTGCCTGCTCTTCTATGTAGCGGTGCTGCCCACGCCCACGGCGATCTGGCTGGCCTGGGCGTATGTCGGCCTGCGCGCGTTGCACAGCGTGGTGCACCTGACCTACAACCACGTGATCCACCGGCTGGTGCTGTTCGCCGCGAGCAACGGCGTGCTGGTGGTGCTGTGGGTGATGGCGGCCACCCGGTTGGTGCGCTAGGCGCACATGAATCGTGCGAGTTCATTCCTGAAACGCATCAGGTCCTTCCATATTTTCACTAGGCAAGCGCGCGGGATTCGCAGATATTGACCGGGTCCTCCTTTCTCCTCCTTCCCGGAGCGCGTCCATGTCCGAAGCCAACACCTCCCCCTCCGTCGCCACCGAAGTCGAGCAGCTGCTGCAGCGCCTGGGCGTGCCCCCCGAGGCCCACACCGGCGGCGAGCTGACGGTGCGTTCGCCCGTCAGCGGCGAGGTGATTGCGCAGGTGCCGCAGACCTCGCCGACAGAGGCCACCGCTGCCATCGGCCGTGCGCACGAGGCTTTCAAGGCCTGGCGCAACGTGCCGGCGCCGCGCCGCGGCGAGCTGGTGCGGCTGCTGGGCGAAGAACTGCGCGCCGCCAAGCGCGACCTGGGCCTGCTCGTCACGCTGGAGGCCGGCAAGGTCCCGTCCGAGGGCGCGGGCGAGGTGCAGGAAATGATCGACATCTGCGACTTCGCCGTCGGCCTCTCGCGCCAGCTCTACGGCCTCACGCTGGCCACCGAGCGCGCCGAGCACCGCATGATGGAAACCTGGCACCCGCTGGGCGTGTGCGGCGTGATCTCGGCCTTCAACTTTCCGGTGGCCGTGTGGTCGTGGAACGCGGCGCTGGCGCTGGTGTGCGGCGACTCGGTGGTGTGGAAGCCGTCTGAAAAAACGCCGCTGACCGCGCTGGCCGTGCACGCCATCGCGCAGCGCGCCATCGAACGCTTCGGCGATGCGCCCGAAGGCCTGCTCGGCCTGCTGCTGGGCCAGCGCGACGTCGGCGAGGTGCTGGTCGACGACCACCGTGTGCCGATTCTCTCGGCCACCGGCTCGACCGCCATGGGCCGGCAAGTGGGGCCGAAGCTGGCCGCACGCTTTGCCCGCGCCATTCTCGAACTCGGCGGCAACAACGCCGCCATCGTCACGCCCTCGGCCGACCTCGACCTCGCGCTGCGCGGCATCGCCTTCGCGGCCATGGGCACGGCCGGCCAGCGCTGCACCACGCTGCGTCGCCTGTTCGTGCACGAGAGCGTGTACGACCAGCTGGTGCCCAAGCTCGCCAAGGTCTACGGCAACGTGCAGGTCGGCGACCCGCGCGAGGCCGGCACGCTGGTCGGCCCGCTGATCGACCGCGCGGCCTTCGACGGCATGCAGAAGGCGCTCGGTGAATGCCGCGAGATCGGCGCCAAGGTGCACGGCGGCCAGCGCGTCGAAGGCATCGGCACGAAGGACGCCTACTACGTGCGCCCCGCGCTGGTCGAGCTGAAGTCGCATGAGGGCCCCGTGTTGCGCGAGACCTTCGCGCCCATCCTGTACGTGGTGCGCTACAGCACGCTCGACGAAGCCATCGAACTGCACAACGCCGTTGGCGCGGGCCTGTCGTCGTCGATCTTCACGCTGAACATGCGCGAGGCCGAGCGCTTCATGTCGAGCGCGGGTTCGGACTGCGGCATCGCCAACGTCAACATCGGTCCGAGCGGCGCGGAGATCGGCGGCGCCTTCGGCGGCGAGAAGGAAACAGGCGGCGGGCGCGAAGCCGGCTCCGACAGCTGGAAGGCGTACATGCGCCGCGCCACCAACACCATCAACTACTCCACCGCCTTGCCGCTCGCGCAAGGCGTGACCTTCGACATCGGCGACTGATCGCCTCCCGGTTCGTTCGAGCTTGCCGCGCAGCGCTTTGCTGCGGCGGCAGGCGGGCGGCCGCATGCATTCACCAAAAACCATAACCAGGAGACAGAGAACATGAGCATTCCCTTCAAGAGAATCGTGGTCGCCACGCTGCTTGCATTCGTATTCGGTGCCAGCGCGCAGACCCCGGCCACCGGCACCCTCGACAAGATCAAGACCAGCGGCAAGGTCGTGCTCGGCGTGCGCGAAGCCTCGCCGCCCATGGCCTACATGCTCGGCGCGGGCGACAAGTACGTGGGCTATCACGTCGAGCTGTGCGAGCGCGTGCTGAAAGACATCGCACCGCAGGCCAAGCTCGAATACATGGCCGTGACCGCGCAGAACACCATCCCGCTGGTGCAGAACGGCACGCTCGACATCGGCTGCGGCCCCACCACCAACAACACCGCGCGCCAGCAGCAAGTGGCCTTCGCGCTCACCACCTATGTGAGCGAAGTGCGCATGGCCACCAAGGTCGATTCGGGCATCACCACGCTCGACCAGCTCGCGGGCCGCAACGTGTCGGCGTCGACCGGCACCACTGCGGTGCAGCTGCTGCGCAAGCGCGAGCGCGCGCAGAACGTCTCGTACAACACCATGCTCGGCAAGGACCACCTCGAAAGCTTCCTGCTGATGGAGTCGGGCCGCGCCGATGCCTTCGTGCTCGACGACAACCTGCTGGCCGGGATCATCGCGAACTCGAAGAACCCCGCGGCCTACCGCATCGTGGGCGACGCGCTGGGCTCGGAGCCGATCGCGCTGCTGTTCCGCAAGGACGACCCGGCCTTCAAGACCGCGGTGGACGATTCGCTGCGCCGAATGATGAAGAGCGGCGACCTCGAGAAGATCTACACCAAGTGGTTCGTGGCCGCCATTCCGCCGAAGAACACGAGCCTGAACCTGCCGATGAGCGCGGCGCTGAAGCAGCTGATGCTCGAACCCAACGACAAGCCACTGGAGGCCTACGCCAAGTGACAGCAGATACCGTTGCCTCCCTCGCTTTTCAGCCGGCGCAGCGCGTGCGCGCCATCGGCGTCTCGGAGATCCTGCGCATCACCGACAACGCGAACGCGCTCAAGCGCGCGGGCCGTCCGGTGATCGTGCTGGGCGCGGGCGAGCCTGACTTCGACACGCCGCAGAACGTGCGCGAGGCCGCGGTGCGCGCCATAGGGCGCGGCGACACGCGCTACACGGTGCTCGACGGCAGCCCGGCGATGAAGGCGGCGGTGCAGCTCAAGTTCAAGCGCGACAACGCGCTCGACTTCGCCCTCGACGAAATCAGCGTGAGCGCAGGCGCCAAGCAGGTGATCTTCAACGCACTGATGGCCAGCCTGAACCCCGGCGACGAGGTGATCCTGCCCGCGCCGTACTGGACTTCGTACGCCGACATCGTGCAGATCTGCGGCGGCGTGCCGGTGCCGGTGGCGTGTACCGGGGAGAACGGTTTCCGGCTCGATGCCGCGCAGCTCGAAGCGGCCATCACACCGCGCACGCGCTGGCTGTTCATCAATTCGCCGTCGAACCCGACCGGCGCGGCCTACAGCGCAGCGCAGCTGAAGCCGCTGTGCGAGGTGCTTCTGCGCCATCCGCAAGTCTGGGTGCTGGCGGACGACATCTACGAACACATCCTCTACGACGGGTTGGCATTCGCGACGCCGGTGGCCGTGGAGCCGTGCCTGCGCGAACGCACGCTGACCATCAACGGCGTGTCGAAGGCCTACGCGATGACCGGCTGGCGCGTGGGCTACGGCGCCGGGCCGCGCGCGCTGATCGCGGCCATGGCCGTGGTGCAGAGCCAGACGACCTCGTGCCCCTCGTCCATCAGCCAGGCCGCTGCCATCGAGGCGCTGACCGGGCCGCAGGGCATCGTGGCCGAGCGCTGCACCGACTTCCAGGCGCGGCGCGACTTCGTGGTTGCCGCGCTGAACCGCGCGCCGGGGCTGCACTGCCGCGTGCCGGAAGGCGCGTTCTATACCTTCGCGAGCTGCGCCGGCGTGCTCGGCAAGCGCACCCGCGGCGGTGCGCTGTTGCAGACCGACAGCGACTTCTGCCGCTACCTGCTGCAGGACTTCGAGGTGGCGGTGGTGCCGGGCAGCGTGTTCGGGCTGGCGCCGTACTTCCGCATTTCGTATGCGACGTCGATGGCGCAGCTGGAAGAGGCGTGCGCGCGCATCATCGCTGCCTGCGCCGCGCTCGAATGACCTCCTTCATTTCATTGGAAAACGCATGACCTCACCCCGCACCGGCGGCCAGATCCTGGTCGACCAGCTCATCACCCACGGCGTCAAGCAACTGTTCTGCGTGCCCGGCGAAAGCTTTCTCGCCGTGCTCGATGCGCTGCATGACGCATCCATCGACGTGACCGTGTGCCGCCAGGAAGGCGGCGCGACGATGATGGCCGAGGCGCAGGGCAAGCTCACCGGCAAGCCGGGCGTGTGCTTCGTCACTCGCGGACCGGGCGCCACCAACGCGGCGGCCGGCGTGCACATCGCGCACCAGGATTCGACACCGCTGCTGCTGTTCGTCGGCCAGGTCGCGCGCGATGCGCTGGGCCGCGAGGCCTTCCAGGAACTGGACTACGGCGCGGTGTTCGGCACCATGGCCAAGTGGGTGGTGCAGATCGACGATCCGGCGCGGGTGCCTGAGCTGGTGTCGCGTGCCTTCCATGTCGCAACCTCGGGCCGGCCCGGGCCGGTGGTGATCGCGCTGCCCGAAGACATGCTGACCGAGGCCGCGACGGTGGCCGACGCGCAGCCTTACGCGGTGACCGAAACCCATCCCGGTGCAGCGCAACTCGCAGAGCTGCAGCAGCGACTGTCGCAGGCGCAGCGCCCGGTGGTCATCCTGGGCGGCAGCCGCTGGTCGGAGAAGGCCGCGCAGCAGTTCGCGGATTTCGCGGCCGCGTTCTCGCTGCCCGTGTACTGCTCGTTCCGTCGCCAGATGCTGATGTCGGCCGAGCACCCCTGCTATGCGGGCGACCTGGGCCTTGGCGCCAATCCGCGCATGCTGGAGCGCATCCGCAACGCCGACCTCGTGCTGCTGGTCGGCGGGCGCTTGTCCGAAGTACCGTCGCAGGGCTACGAGCTGCTGGCGATTCCGCAGCCGAAGCAGGCGCTGGTGCATGTGCACGCCGACGCCGACGAGCTCGGCAAGCTCTATCGTCCGGCGCAGGGCATCCACGCCACGCCGCAGGCTTTCGCGGAAGCCGTGTCCACGCTGCGCCCCGCACAGACGCCGGCATGGCAGGCAGAAACGAAGACCGCCCGCGAGGACTTCCTGCGCTGGAGCGACCCGGCGCCCATCCGCATTCCCGGCCCGCTGCAGATGGGCGAGGTCATGCAGCACCTGCGCGAAGTGCTGCCGGCCGACACCATCTTCTGCAACGGTGCGGGCAACTTCGCCACCTGGGTGCACCGCTTCTGGCCGTTCCGCTCCTACGCGAGCCAGCTTGCGCCCACCAGCGGCTCGATGGGCTACGGCCTGCCGGCCGGCGTCGGCGCCAAGCGGCTGTGGCCGCAGCGCGAAGTGGTCGTGTTCGCGGGCGACGGCGACTTCATGATGCACGGCCAGGAATTCGCGACGGCCGTGCAGTACGGCCTGCCGATCATCGTGGTGCTGCTCGACAACGCCATGTACGGCACGATCCGCATGCACCAGGAAAAGCACTACCCCGGCCGCATCAGCGCCACGCAGTTGAAGAACCCGGACTTCCGCGGCTATGCCGAAGTGTTCGGCGGCCACGGCGAGCGCGTGACGAGCACCGAAGAGTTCGGCCCCGCACTGGCGCGAGCGAGAGAGAGCGGCAAGCCGGCCATCCTGCATTGCCTGCTGGACCCGGAAGCGATCACCCCGGGAAGCACGCTGCAGTCGATTCGCAAGGCAGCGCTGGCTGCAAGCTGAGCACCCGGTGTCATTCGCACGCACCCCGAAAAGACTCAGCGCAACCCACCCACATAGCGAGGCGGCGGCGTAGGCGGCGTCCCATCGGGCTGCCGCGCCGCCAGCCGCGCAGCGCGAGCCAGCGGCTCCATCGCCTGCTCCAGCCGTGTCGCCAACTGGTAAAGCTCCTCGTCCTTGGTGTCGGCAGCGTGCGCGCGCGTCATGCGCACGATCTCGGCCGCGTACTCGGCATTGGTCGCCATCCACTCGGTGTCGGTCACGCGCCCATGCTTTCGCCGCAGCGCCACGTGAAGGCGGGCAGCAAGGGCGATGCGTTCGCTTTCGGACATGGATGGCATGGTTCCTCCGTCGGTGGGTCAACTACTCCCGAGATGTTCTCTGTGCTGTGCAAGATCGAGGCCCAGCACCTCGCTGTCGGCATCGACGCGCAACCCGACCATGATGTGCACCAGAAACAGCACCACCGCCGTCCCCGTTGCGCTGTAGATAGCCACGCTGCCAACGGCGATCGCCTGCGTCAGCACGTCGCCCGTGGCGCCCGAGATGCGCGCATCGGCGAACACGCCCGTCAGCAGCGCGCCCACGATGCCACCGATGCCGTGCACGCCGAACACGTCGAGCGAGTCGTCCGCGCCAAGCAGGTGCTTGAGCCCGGTGGCGCCCCAGTAGCAGGCCAGCCCCGCGATCGCGCCGATGGCCAGCGCGGACAGCGGCGTGACGAAGCCGGCCGCCGGCGTGATGGCCACCAGCCCCGCCACCAGGCCCGAGCACAGGCCCAGCAGCGAAGGCCTGCGCCGCACGATCCATTCGCCGAGCATCCAGCTCATGGCGCCGGCCGCCGCCGCGATGTGCGTCACCAGCATCGCCAGGCCCGCGCGCCCGTCGGCCGCCACCGCCGAGCCCGCATTGAAGCCGAACCAGCCTACCCACAGCAGGCCCGCGCCCGTCATCGTCATCGCCAGGCTGTAGGGCTCGAAGGCCTCGCGCCCGTAGCCCTTGCGCGGCCCGAGCGCATAGGCGCACACCAGCCCCGCGATGCCCGCGTTGACGTGCACCACCGAGCCGCCGGCGAAGTCGAGCGCGCCCATCTGCGCGAGCCAGCCGCCCGGCTCCCACACCCAGTGCGCGACAGGTGCATACACCAGCACGCTCCAGAGCAGCGCGAACCACAGGATCGCCGAGAAGCGCATGCGCTCGACAAAAGCGCCAAGCACCAGTGCGGTGGTGATGATCGCGAAGGTCAGCTGGAACATCGCGTAGACCGATTCAGGCACGTTCGGCGCGACGTGGCTCACCGCAACCTGCCCGGCCTCCTTCAGATACTCGAAGCCCGAGAACCAGAAGCGCCCGGTGCCGCCCAGCCAGGGCCAGCCCTCGGTAAAGGCCAGTGAATAGCCCACCGCGAACCAGGTCAGCGAGACCGCCGCGGCTATCGCCACCACCCCCGCCATGGTGGCCAGCACGTTCTTGCGGCGCACCATGCCCGCATAGAAGAGTGCGATGCCGGGCAGCGTCATCAGCAGCACCAGCGCGGTCGAAGTCATCATCCATGCGGTGTCTGCCGCGTTGATGGAGGCGTGCGGAGCCAGGGCCATGACCGTTTCTTCTTCTTGAAGTGATGGACCTTGGTGCTGCCTGCACAAGTCGTGCCACATCGTTAACTATCAGAAACACTTTGGTTCGCAAATCTGGCTTTCTCGGTAAGGCAAAGCGGGTAATTCCCAATGCACTGAGGCGGTGCGCACCCTAAAGTCTGCCCACTCGCGAACGGGCCCTGCTCGTGCTGCCGAGGGTCCGAGGAGACAATCCCCAAGCAACAATAAAAATGCTTCAAAGGCTCCGTACGAGATGCCGTGTTTGACTTTGAAAGGCGCCGCTGGTCGGCGCCTTTTTTATGCCTGCATGACTTGATACACCTGCATCTTCAGCTCCTTTTTTGATAGCGCCACGGGTGGGGTAGTCCTCCCCCTATGGAAATGCTGGTGGTAACGGGCGCCTCGCTGCTCGCCGTGTTTCCGGGCGCACCGCCGGCGACCCTGCCGGGCACCAACAAGAGCGCGTCTATTTGGGGCACCCCGAGCAAAGGCCCCAAATGAAAAAAGCCCCCGGAGCGGGGGCTTCTTGCAGGGACCGGAGCGCTCACTCCTCGACGAAGGCTTCCTCGCGCTTGGCCTTGATTGCGGGCAGCAGCACGATGCCCAGCAGCAGCGCAGCCGCCACCAACAGTCCCGCCGACAGCGGCCGGGTGACGAATACGCTCCACGCACCGCGCGACAGCAGCAGCGCGCGCCGCAGGTTCTCTTCCATCATCGGCCCGAGGATGAAGCCCAGCAGCAATGGCGCAGGCTCCGTGCGCAGCTTGATGAACAGGTAGCCGATGAAGCCGAAGGCCGCCACCATCCACACGTCGAAGGTGTTGTTGTTGGTCGAGTACACGCCGATCGCGCAGAACAGCACGATGGCGGGGAACAGGAACTTGTAGGGCACCGTCAGCAGCTTGATCCACATGCCGATCAGCGGCAGGTTCAGGATGATCAGCATCGCGTTGCCGATCCACATCGAGGCGATCAGGCCCCAGAACAGCTCGGGGTTGCTGGTCATGACCTGCGGGCCGGGCTGGATGTTGTGGATCGTCATTGCGCCCACCATCAGCGCCATCACCGCGTTGGGCGGAATGCCCAGCGTCAGCAGCGGGATGAAGGAAGTCTGTGCACCGGCGTTGTTGGCCGACTCGGGCGATGCCACGCCGCGGATGTTGCCCTTGCCGAAGGGCACTTCGCCGGGGCGCATGCGGATCTTCTTCTCCAGCGCATACGAGGCGAACGAGGCCAGCAGCGCGCCGCCGCCGGGCAGGATGCCCAGCGCCGAGCCGAGGGCAGTGCCGCGCAGCACCGCGGGCAGCATGCGCTTGAAGTCGTCCTTGGTGGGCCACAGGCCCTTGACCTTGTGCGTGAACACTTCGCGCTCGTCGTCGGGCTGCGAGAGGTTGCCGATGATTTCGCCGTAACCGAACACGCCCATGGCGATCACCACGAAGCCGATGCCGTCGGTGAGTTCCGGAATGTCGAAGCTGTAGCGCGCGACACCCGAGTTCACATCAGTGCCCACGATGCCCAGCAGCAGGCCGAGCACGATCATCGCCACTGCCTTCAGCAGCGAGCCCGAAGCCAGCACCACGGCGCCGATCAGGCCCAGCGTCATCAGCGAGAAGTACTCGGCCGGACCGAACTTGAAAGCCAGCTCGGTCAGCGGCGGCGCGAAGGCGGCCAGGATCAGCGTGCCGACGCAACCCGCGAAGAACGAGCCGAGGCCGGCCGCGGCGAGCGCCGGGCCTGCGCGGCCCTGCCTTGCCATCTGGTAGCCGTCGATACAGGTGACCACCGAGGACGACTCCCCCGGCAGGTTAACCAGGATGGCCGTGGTCGAGCCGCCGTACTGCGCGCCGTAGTAGATGCCGGCCAGCATGATCAGCGCCGACACGGGCGGCAGCGCGTACGTGGCGGGCAGCAGCATCGCGATGGTTGCGACCGGGCCGATGCCCGGGAGCACGCCGATCAGCGTGCCCAGGATGCAACCCAGCAGGCAGTACAGCAGGTTGGTGAAGGTGAAGGCAACGCCGAAACCGATGGAAAGGTTGTGGATCAGGTCCATGGTGTGCGCTCCTCAGCCCGAAATGAAGGTGGGCCAGACCTGGATCTGGAGCTTGAGCGCCCAGATGAAGGCCACGTAGCTGCCAGCCGCCAGGATGGTCGAGAGGATCAGCACGTCGCGCAGCTTGAAGTGCTCGCCCGCCATGCTCGAGATGATCGTGAGCGCGTAGATCGCGATGATCATCCCCATGGCCGGCAGCCCGATGCTGGGCAGGCCGCCCAGCAGCACGCCGAAGGCCAGGTTGGCGCCGAGCACGAAGGCCAGCGGCTTCCAGGCCCATTTGCCGATCGGGTGGCCGTCGGTGGTTTCGACCACCAGCGCCTGGAACATGATGATGGCCCCGAGGATGGCCAGCAGGATGCCCAGCATGAGCGGGAAGTAGCCCGGCCCCATGCGGGCACCGTCGCCGATGGTGTAGGTGGTCGCGCCTATCGCAAAGGCGCCCCCCACGGTGGTGAACATGACTCCTGAAAAGAAGTCAGCCTGACTCTTGATGCGCATGTCGTCTCGCCCCTCTTGTATGGAAGGGTGAGGGTCGTTCTGCGGGCCTGACCGTTGGCTGACCTGCCCGGTACGGACAAATGCTTACCGCAGGGCTAGGGTTCTCCCTCGACGCCCCCTGCGCCACAGAGGGCCACAAACGAAAAAAGCTCCCGAAGGAGCTTTTCATTCAGAAGCCCGAAGGCTCTGGAGGGAAGGGCTTAGTAGCCGCCGCGACCACCGCCGCCGCCGCCGTAACCGCCGCCACCACCGCTGCGGCCACCGCCGCCGCCGCCGTAACCGCCGCCGCCGCCACCACCACCGTAGCCGCCACCACCACCACCGCCGTAGCCGCCGCCACCACCGGTACGGGGGGGACGAGCTTCCATCGGACGGGCTTCATTCACCGTCAGGGCGCGGCCCTGCAGCGAGTGGCCGTTCATGGCTTCGATGGCTGCGAGTGCTTCAGCATCCGAACCCATTTCGACAAAGCCGAAGCCCTTCGAACGGCCGGTGTCACGTTCCATCATGACCTTGGCGCTGACGATTGCGCCGAACTCGCCAAAGGCTTGTTCCAGGTCGTTGTCACGCACGGAGTAGGCGAGGTTGCCTACGTAGAGTTTCTTGCCCATTGAGGGACTCCTAATTCAAACCAACAAGACAAAGCGATGGAGTCCCAGAATCACAACAAACAAAATGCGCTGTGGCGCGAAACTGACCGATCACCGAATTACGTGCACGGGAGACAAAGCTCACAGACACGTAGGCCGGATTATCCAGCCCTAATTGCAAAAAACGTGGCGAAATCGTGTGTTATTGAGAAACATCCCGGCGCGACGGGCGGTTTCGCAACGGTTTCAGCAGGTCCGAGAGCCCGTTGTGGTCTATTTCATGCATCAAATGGAGTAGCCGGCCTATTTCTCCCGAGGGAAAACCCTCGCGTGCAAACCACGTCAGGTAATTTCCGGGCAAATCGGCAATCAGCGTGCCTTTGTGCTTGCCAAAAGGCATTTCGAGCGTCACCAGCCGCTGCAGGTCTTCGGGTTTCATCGCGTGCTCAGCCTCCCGCCCGCTTGACCGTGTGGCCCTGCTTCACGAGTGCGGCAATCACCGTTTCGCGGTGGTCGCCCTGGATTTCGATCACGCCGTCCTTCACCGTGCCGCCCGAGCCGCAGGCCGTTTTCAGCTGCTTGCCGAGTGCCGTGAGCGCCGCCGCATCGAGCGCGACGCCCTTGACCAGCGTCACGCCCTTGCCTTTGCGCCCCTTGGTCTCGTGCGATACACGCACAATGCCGTCGGTGGCCGGTACGCGCGCCTTGAGTTCCTTGCAGCGGCACTGGGCCACCGGCTCCCCGCAGCCGGGGCACATGCGCCCGCCCGCCTCGGTGGAGTACACCAGGGCGCTGCCGGACTGATTGCGCTGCTGTTTCATCGTCGACATTCGATTCGTCTCTTCTCTCTCTGTCTGCTTACATGCCATTCGACTCACTGGGCCTGATCCCCGCGCTCGTGCAGGCTGCCGCTCAAAGCGGCTACGCCGCGCCGACCGCCATCCAGGCCGCGGCCATCCCCGCGATTCTGCAAGGTCGCGACGTGCGGGGCTCGGCGCAGACCGGCTCCGGCAAGACCGCCGCATTTTCCCTGCCCCTGCTGCAGCGCCTGGGCGCTGAACGTGCGCAGGGCTCGTCGCGCCGCGTGCGTGCCCTGGTGCTCGTGCCCACCCGCGAACTCGCGGCCCAGGTCGGCGAAACCATGCGCAGCCTGGCGCAGCACCTGCCCGAGCGCCTGAAGATCGTCGTCGCATTCGGCGGCGTGTCGATCAACCCGCAGATGATGGGCCTGCGCGGCGGTGCCGACATCGTCGTTGCCACTCCCGGCCGTCTGCTCGACCTGGTCGAGCACAACGCGCTGAAGCTCGATGCCGTGTCGATGCTCGTGCTCGACGAGGCCGACCGCCTGTTCGACCTCGGCTTTGCCGAAGAACTCGGCCGCATCCTCGCGCTGCTGCCCAAGCAGCGCCAGAACCTGCTGTTCTCCGCCACCTTCCCGAGCGCCATCCAGGCATTGGCAGATGGCATGCTGCACGACCCGGCCGTCGTCGACGTGCAGGGCGAGCCCGGCACCGAGCCGAACATCGTGCAGCGCGTGATCGAGGTCGACGCCGCCCGCCGCACGCAGCTGCTGCGCCATCTGCTGAAGCAGCACGAGAACGAATGGGACCGTGTGCTGGTCTTCGTCGCCACGCAGCACGCCGCGCAGATCGTGGCCGAGAAGCTCTACAAGAACGGCATCTACGCCGTGCCCTTCCACGGCGACATCGCACAGGGTACGCGCACCGACATCCTTTCGCAGTTCAAGCAGAGCCGCTGGGACGTGGTGATCGCCACCGACCTCGCGGCGCGCGGCATCGACATCGCGCAGCTGCCCGTGGTCATCAACTACGACCTGCCGCGCTCGCCGACCGACTACATCCACCGCATCGGCCGCACGGGGCGCGCAGGAGAGAGCGGCCTTGCGATCAGCTTCGTGAGCGCGTCGACCGAGGCGCACTTCCGGCTGATCGAAAAGCGCCAGGGGCTGAGCCTGCCGCGTGAGCGCGTCGAAGGCTTCGAGCCGACGGAAGTGGCGGTGCCGTTGGTCGATGCGTCGGGCACGGGCGGCATCAAGGGCAAGCGGCCGAGCAAGAAAGACAAGCTGCGTGCAGCGGCGAAGGCTGCGCAGCCGAGCGACGACGGCGAAGGGCGCTGACGAAGTCTTTCGTCAGGCTTCAGCCGACGTGAAAAGACGCCGGCCGATGCTTCGCCAGCTCAGCGAGCAGCAACGTCCACGCCCGAGTCCCTTGCTGGATTGAAGCCAGCCTGAAGAACTCATTCGGCGCATGCACGTCTTCATCGGGCAGGTTGAAGCCGAACATCAGCGTGTCGATGCCCAGCATCTCCTTGAAGATCGAAGTCACCGGCACGCTCGCGCCGAGCCGCACGTGGATCGGACGCCGGCCGCTCTCTCGTTCGAGCACTGCTTCGGCCGCGCGCACCAGCGGATGGTCCGGCGCAAGGGTGGATGCCGGTGAGCCGTCGTTCATCGCCACAATGTCGAGCGTGCAGCCGGGCGGGCAGTGCCGTTGCAGGTGGCGCAGCACGGCGTGGATCACGGCGCCCGGGTTCTGCCCCGCGACCACGCGCGTCGTCAGCTTGGCGGTCGCTTCGCAAGGCACGATGGTCTTGCCGCCGCTGCCCGTGTAGCCGCCCCACAGGCCGTTGACGTCGAGCGCGGGCCGCAGCGTGACGCGTTCGCGCGCGGTGTAGCCGGGCTCGCCGTGCGCGCTGCCGCAGACATCCGAGAAGAACGCGGCTTCGTCGTACGGAAAAGCTGCGGTGTCGGCGCGCTGCCTGGCGCTGAGCGATATCGCGCCCTCGTAGAAGCCTTCGACCGCCACGCCTCCATCCGCATGGTGCAGCGATGTGACCAGTCGCGCCATCTCGTGCAGTGCGTTGCGCACGCTGCCACCGTAGCGGCCGGAATGCAGGTCCTTGCTCGCGGTCCGCAACCGCACTTCGAGCTGCGCGTTGCCGCGCGCGCCGGTGTTGATCGTCGGCACCTCCGCGCTCGCGCGCCCACCGTCGGCGGACAGCACTGCGTCGGCCTGCAGCAGCGCGCGGTGGCGCTCGACGATGGTTTGCAGCGAGGGGCTGCCGGTTTCCTCCTCGCCTTCGAGGAACACCTTGATGTTCACCGGGCTCCGGCCCTGCACCGCGAGGAACGAGGCGATCACCTCCAGCGCGATCGTGGTCGAGCCCTTCACGTCGGAAGTGCCGCGCCCGTAGAGCCGGCCGTCCACCTCCGTCGGCTCGAATGGCGGCGTGCGCCACTGCCCGACGGGATCGGCTGGCTGCACGTCGTAGTGGCCGTAGATCATCAGCGTGGGTTGGCCGGGTGCGCCGTTCCATTCGCCGTACACAGCGGGCTCGCCGTCGCCGTCGAGCAGGCGCACGCCGGCCAGGCCGATCTGCTGCAGCCGCTCGATGAGAAAGCGCCGGGCTTCGTGCATGCCCGGTGCGAAGGACGGATCGGCGCTCACGCTCGGGATGCGGAGGAAGGCCTTGAGCCAGTCCACGATCTCCGGCTGGCGGGCGTCGAGGTGGTCGATGACTTGTTGTTCGTTCATGGGTGAGTGGGATGGGTTGGCTCGTCAGTACATCGGCGGGAACACGTCCGGTCCCCACAGCGTGTCGCACTTGTGCGTGTGCTCGAACGCGTTGCTCGATGTCTTGACGGTGGGGTAGGTGAACTCGATCAGTGCGCGGTCCGACGGCCCCATGGAGCGCGGCCAGCGCGTCGCGACGTTGCGGCCGTCGCCGTTCGGGTCGCCGTTCTTCGCGAAGTTGAGGAGGTACGCGACCATCTGCGCCGACAGCGCCTTGCGCTGCACCGTGGTGGCCGCGTCGGGCGTGGCGCTGCCGGAGTCGTAGTACGGATAGCCGGGCAGCGCATCGACCGTGCCGGTCAGGTAGTAGCTGTCCATGCCGTGCGCCGTGCCGTAGTAGAAGGCCGTGGGGCTCGGCGGAAACGACAGCTGCGGATCGGTCATTTCCCAACCGTACACCGGCACCCAGGCCGCGAGCGCATCGCGCCGCGCGCTGTTGCCGCAGGCGTACATCGCGTCGCCCATGGCTCGCGCGATGCCTTGCGCCGGCACGGCGTAGTTGCTGATCGGGTAGGCCGCCTCGATGGCCGTGGTGTCGTAGCCGGCCGGCGCGAGCCCGCGCAGGTACAGCGGGTAGTAGGTTGCGCTCAGCTTGGTGTCGACGAAGAGCGTGCCCTCGTCGTACACGCCGCCGATCATCACGGGCACCTGGTTGAAATTGCCGGTCGCGAAGGCGCGCGCGGGCACCTGCGTGATGACCTGCGCATCGACCGTGGGCCGCCACTTGAGCCCGCCCTGCTCGAGCAGCGCCGACACCGGCAGCGCGCGCAGGCAGGCGACAACGTCGGTGGCGGCGCTGCATCCGAGGTTCTGCACGGCGGTGTCGCCGACTGCCAGCGAGGTGTCCATGCTCGGGTTCGAGTACTCGGCCGCGCCGCCGCTTTGCATCACCGCGCGCTGGAACAGTCCCTTGGCCTTCGGCGACTGCAGCAGCGAGAAGCTCTGCGTCGCGCCCGCCGAGGTGCCCCATAGCGTGACGTTGCCCGCATCGCCGCCGAAGGCCGCGATGTTCTTCTGCACCCAGCCGAGCGCGGCCAGTTGGTCCATCACCGCGAAGTTGCCGAGGCTGCCGTCCTTGTTGGACGCGCGCAGCGCCTTGTTCGCGAGATAGCCGAGCGCGCCGAGCCGGTAGTTGATGCTGACGACGACCACGCCGCGGCTCGCCAGCGGGCTGGGGCCCATTTCGCCCGAACCCAGCGTGAACGCGCCGCCGTGGATGTAGAAAACCACCGGCAGCTTGTCGCCGGGCTTCGTGCCTGCCGGCTTCCACACGTTCAGGTAGAGGCAGTCTTCGGCGATCGATGACGACACCGCGCCGGGTGCCTGCGGGCACGCATTGCCGAAGGCCTTGGCCTGCAGCGTTGCCGCATGTGCGGCCGGCAGTTGTGGCGGCGCCCAGCGCAATGCGCCCACCGGCGGTTGCGCGTAGGGAATGCCGAGGAACGACACCATGTTCGCGCCGGCGCTGCCCGCGACCTTGCCTTCAGTGGTGACCGCGACCGTGAGGTCGTCCTGCGCAGGTGCGGGTGCCACCGGTGCGGGGCCCGCGGCCGGTGGCAGCGCGATGCCGCTGAAACCCGTGCCGCCGCCACCGCCGCCGCACGCGGAGAGCGACAGCGCGACCACCAGCGTCAGCGCCAGGCCATTGATTTGTCTCGTCTTCATGGATGCACCTCTTGTTTTGGAATGGAACGGGGCTCAGGGCGACTCGTAGCCGATGGTCTTGACGAGGTCGCGGTAGCGCGCAATCTCGGCTGCGTAGAACTTCTCTCCCGCCTCCAGGCTCATCGGCTCGAAGACGGTCTTGGCCTGCGACTCCAGCTGCGCGCGCGCATGCGGGTTTTTCAGCGCGGCGGCGATCGCGGCGTTGAGCCGTTCGGCCACCGGCCGCGGCGTGCCCTTGCGCACCATGTAGGAGGTCCAGATGCCGAAGTCGAAGTCCTTCATGTCCTTGCTCTGCGCGCTGGTCTGCAGCGTGTCGAAGGGCGCGGGCAGCCGCTTGCCGGGCGACAGCGAGCCGATCACGCGCAGGCGCCCCTGCTTCACGTAGTCGGCATAGAAGGCCTGGTAGGGCATGAACGCGAAGTCGATCTGCCCGCCGATCAGGTCCTGAATGATCGGCGCGCCGCCCTTGTAGGGCACGTGCGTGACGGGCGCGCCGGTGCGCTTGACGAAGAGCTCGCCGAGCAGGTGGTACAGCGTGCCGGCGCCCGGTGTGCCGTAGCTCAGCGGCGCGTCCTTGCGCGAGCGCGCCAGCGCCACGAATTCATCGAGCGAGTGAGCCGGCAGCTGGCTGTTGACCACCAGCACCAGCGGCGAGGTGGCGACCGGCGCGATCCACTGGAAGTCCTCTGGCTTGTAGCGCGTGCTCTTGTTGACCAGCCCCGACAGGATCAGCTCGTTGGGCGAGCCCTGGAACAGGTAGTGGCCGTCGGCCGGCGCTGCCAGCACTTTGCTCGCAGCGATGGCGCCGGTCGCGCCGCCGATGTTCTCGACGATCACCTGCCCGCCGAGTTCCTTGCCGATCAGCTCGCTCAGCGCCCGTGCGGTGAAGTCGCTGGCCGCGCCCGCCGGATAGGGAACCATCATCGTGACGACCTTCGAGGGGTAGGGCGCCTGCGCCATCGCCACCGTGCCGCAGCCTAGAAAAGCCAGCGCGCAAAGCCATTGACCGAACCGCTTCATGGGAAATTCCTTGGTCCAAAGTAGTACGCGATGGATGCTAGGAATCAGCGGTATATCTGTCCAATGCATTGTTTTTGTCATTACCATGAGTACGCCTCATGCGTATGACAACGGACGGCCCACCATGAACCTCCAGCAACTCGACCACCTGCTCGCGCTCGCCGAAACCGGCTCCTTCAGCCGCGCGTCCGAGAAAGTGCATCTCACGCAGCCGGCGCTCAGCCGCAGCATCCAGATGCTCGAACAGGAACTCGGCATGCAGCTGATTGACCGTGTCGGCAAGCGCAACGAGCTCACGCCCTTCGGTGCGATAGTGCTGGCCCGCGCCAAGCGCATCTCGATGGAGACGCACGAACTGAAGCGCGCCGCCGCGCTGCTGGCCGACGGGCAGGCCGGCTTGGTACGGCTGGGGCTTGGCGCCGCGCCGGGAGCGTTGTTCTCGTCGCCGCTGCTGACTCACATGTTGCGCAACCACCCGCGCGTGGGCCTGCAACTGCACGGCGGCGGGCCTGACTCGCAACTGGCGGCGCTGCGCACGCGCACGCTCGACGCGCTGGTGCTCACCTACCGGGCGGTGTCACCGCGCGAGGACCTGCACATCGATGTGCTGCCGACGCTGCGCTCCGGCTTCGTCTGCCGGCGCGGCCATCCCCTGCTCGCGAAGGGCCGCGGCAAGCCCGTGCGCTTCGACGACCTCGTGCGCTACCCGGTGGTCTCGACGATGGTCAGCGACGACGTGGCGCGCATCCTGGTCGAGCGCTACGGCAGCGACGCCAGCCCGCAGCGCTGGCTGCATGTGTCGTCGGAAGACATCGGCGCGTTGATCGATGCTGTGCGCAACACCGACGCGATCTTCCTGGGCGTGCTCGCTGCCACCCGCGCGCTGCAGGACAGCGGCGAACTGGCCGAGTTGAAGGTGGAGCCTGCTGCGGGGCTCAACGCGCAGTTCGCCTTCGTCACGCTCGAAGGCCGCACCGAGGCGCCTGCGCTGCGGCTGGTGCGCGAGTTCTGCGTTGGGCTCGCGCAGGCCGGCGCCGATCAGTCTGCCGCGTAATCGACCTGGTGCCGCGCGACGCGAAGGTCGCCCAGCTCTTCGCGAATGCGCAGGTGCGCTGGATGCGTGGCGTAGCCGTCGAGCGAGGCCTGGCTGTCGAACTCGCTGTAGAGCACCACGTCGCAGGCATAACTTGCGCGGCTCGAATCAACGCCCACTTCGATGTGCAGCAGGCCCGGGATCTGGCCGCGCAGCGATTCGAACTTGTGCTTGAGCAGTTGGCGGGCCTGCGTCTTTTCTTCCGGCGTGTCGCCACGCAGGTCCCACATCACGATGTGCTTGAACATGCGCACGATGGTAAGCAGGCGCCTCGCGAAAGGCCATGCGTTGCAGGCCTTCGCGCGTGAAGAACAGTTTTCCGCTTCCGCGCGTTGCGTGCCGCTATGCGTGCTGCTTGCCGAGGAAGCTCGAGATCAGATCCATCGGCAACGGAAACACGATGGTCGTGTTCTTGTCGGCACCGATCACCGTGAGAGTTTCCAGGTAGCGCAGCTGAATGGCCTGCGGCTCCTGCGCCAGCACGCGCGCGGCCTGGAACAGCTTCTCGGAAGCCTGCAGTTCGCCCTCCGCGTGGATCACCTTGGCGCGGCGCTCGCGTTCCGCCTCCGCCTGCCGCGCGATGGCGCGCACCATCGATTCGGTCAGGTCGATCTGCTTGATCTCCACGTTCGACACCTTGATGCCCCATGAAGCCGTCTGCACATCCAGCGACTCGCGCACGTCGAGGTTGAGCTTCTCGCGCTCGGCCAGCATGTCGTCGAGCTGGTGCTTGCCGAGCACCGAGCGCAGGGTGGTCTGGGCCAGCTGGCTGGTGGCGTTGAAGAAGTCCTTCACCTGGATGATGGCCTTCTCGGCATCGACGATGCGGAAGTAGACGACCGCGCTGACCTTCACCGACACGTTGTCGCGCGAGATCACGTCCTGAGTCGGCACTTCGAGCACCACGGTGCGCAGGTCGACGCGCACCACCTGCTGGATGGCCGGTATCACGAGCACCAGACCCGGCCCCGAAACCTTCGAGAAGCGCCCGAGGGTGAACACGATGCCGCGTTCGTACTCCCGGAAGATCCATACCGCTGAAAACAGCAGCACCGCCAACAGCACAAGGATGACGGCGCCGATGCCGGAGGTAAGAGAGAGCATGTTGGTCTCCTGCGACCCAGCGAAAGCGCTGGATGGTTGGACACCCGGCGCTTGGCGGCGTTCCGCCCCGGCCCAAAGAAAGGTGACTACCAGCCCATCTGCTTCGCTGCCAGTTCTTTCATGATCTCTTCGGCCCCGCCGCCGATCATCATCACCTTCACCTCGCGGTAGATGCGCTCGCTCACCGTGCCGCGCATGAAGCCCATGCCGCCAAGGATCTGCACCGCCTGGTCGGCGCAGAACTGCATGGTCTGCGTCGCGTGGTTCTTGAGCATGCAGATCTGCGCGACCCATTCGGGTGCATTGAAGCGCCCCGCCGCTTCGAGCGCGTCGCCTTCGGCCGATACCGCCTCGATCCAGGCCTCGGTGGAGGCGATGCGCATCTGCATGTCGACCAGCTTGTGGCGCACCGCCTGGTGTTGGATGAGCGCAGCGCCGAAGGTCTTGCGCTCGCGCGCCCAGGCCAGGGCCTCGTCGAGGCAGGCCTGCGAGAAACCTAGCGTGCCCGCCGCGATGCCGATGCGTTCGCCGTTGAAGTTGCCCATGACCATGCGGAAGCCTTCGCCCTCGTTCCCGAGAAGGTAGCGCGCCGGCACGCGCACGTTGTCGAAGTGCAGTGTTGCGGTGTCGGAGCACAGCCAGCCCATCTTCGACAGGCGTGTGCGCGAAAGGCCGGGCGTATCGCCCGGCACCAGCAGCATCGAGATGCCGCCCGCGCCGCGTCCTTCGCCGGTGCGCACGGCCACGGTGATCCAGTCGGCGCGCATGCCCGAGGTGATGAAAGTCTTCTCGCCATTGACCACGTAGTGATCGCCGTCGCCGTCTGTTTCTCGCCTTGCAGTAGTGCGCAACGAGGCCACGTCGGAGCCGCCACCGGGCTCGGTGATGGCAAGCGCTGCGATCTTCTCGCCGCGCAGCACCGGCGGCACGACTTCTTGGCGCAACGCGTCGCTTGCATGCAGCACCACGGGCGGCAGGCCGATGTTGTGCGAGAACAGGCTCGCGAGCACGCCGCCGCTCTTGCCATGGCGCGCGAGCGCGACCCACGCCGGCAGCTTGAGCGAATACGAGGCCGGCGTGCCGCCGAGTTCTTCCGGATAGCCCAGGCCCAGCAGGCCAAGTTCGGCGGCACGGGCGTAGAGCGCGCGCGGAAACTCACCCTCGTCGTCCCACGCCTGCACATGCGGCGCGATCTCGCTTTCGGCAAAGCGCCGCACCGTATCGGCGAGCGCGGCTCGGTCGGCTTGCAGTTCGGCGTCCATGCCGTGTTCAACCGCGCGGCGGCCGCTTGGCGATGCCCATGGTCTTCGCAAGGATGCCGAGCATCACTTCGTCCGCGCCGCCGCCGATGGAGCCCAGTCGCCCGTCGCGGTACAGCCGCGACACGCGGTTTTCCAGCGTGAAGCCCATGCCGCCCCAGAACTGCAGGCAGGTATCGGACACCTGCCGCGTGAGGCGACCGGTCTTGAGTTTGGCCATCGATGCGAGTTCGAGCACGTCTTCGCCCTGCACATGCAGGTCGCAGGCGCGATACGTGAGCGCGCGCAGCGCCTCCACCTCGGTCTTCAGCTCGGCCAGCTTGAACTGCACCCACTGCTGGTCGGCCAGCGTGGCGCCGAACATCTGCCGCTGCTGCGCCCATTCGATGGTCTGCGCGATGCAGTCTTCCATCGGTTCGAGCGAACTTGCAGCCGCCCATAGGCGCTCTTCCTGGAACTGCTGCATCTGGTAGACGAAGCCCTGGCCTTCCTCGCCGACGCGGTAGCGCTGCGGCACGCGCACGTTGTCGAAGTAGATGAGCCCGGTGTCGCTCGAATTCATGCCGATCTTGCGGATCTTCTTCGCCTTCTCGATGCCGGGGCTGTCCATCGGCACCATCACGAGCGACTTGTTGCGGTGCACGGGGCCGTCGCTGGTGTTGACCAGCATGCACATCCAGTCGGCCTGCAGGCTGTTGGTGATCCACATCTTCTGGCCGCTGATGAGGTAGTCGTCGCCGTCCTTGCGCGCGTGGCTCTTCAGGCCCGCCACGTCGCTGCCCGCGCCTGGCTCGCTCACGCCGATGCAGCCGACCATGTCGCCGGCGATGGCGGGCGCCAGGAACTCGCGGCGCAGCTCGTCGCTGCCGAAACGTGCAAGCGCGGGCGTGCACATGTCGGTCTGCACGCCGATCGCCATCGGCACGCCGCCGCAGCTGATGTGGCCCAGCGCCTCGGCCATCGCCATCGCGTGCGAGTAGTCGAGCCCGGCGCCGCCGAAGGCCTCTGGCTTGTTCAGGCCCAGCATGCCGAGATTGCCGAGCTTCTTGAACACCTCGTGCGCAGGGAAGATCTCGGCCGCCTCCCATTCGTCCACATGCGGGTTGATCTCGTCGTCGATGAAGCGGCGCAGGGTCTTCTGGATCTCGAGGTGTTCGTGGGTGTACTGCATGGTGTCTTGTCTCCGGTCGTTCTTTACTTGTCCTGGAACACGCGCGGCGTCTGGGCGAGGTGAAAGCCATCGAAAGGCCGCACTGCCGCGCGCTGCTGCGTCTGCGCATCGGGAATTTCCATCGGCCAGCCCATGCGTACCTGCGGCCGTGCGCCGTCCACGCGCAGCACGCTGCCGCTGATGAAGCTGGCCGCAGGACTCAGCAGGAAGGCGATGGCGGCAGAGGTCTCGGCCTCGTTGCCGAAGCGGCCCGCAGGCACCGTGTTGCGCATGGCGCGCAGCATGTCGCCGGCTTCGGGCGGGTAGTGGTCCATGCCGCTCGATGCGATGTAGCCCGGTGCCACCGCGTTCACGCGCACGCCGCTCACGGCCCATTCGGCGGCCGCCGTTTCGGTGAAGCTCACCATGCCGGCGCGCGCCGCGCCGCTGTGGCCCATATTGGGCATGGAGCCCCAGATGTCGGCCACGATGTTGACGATGGCGCCGCCGTTGGCCTGCATGCTTTGCACATAGCACTCGCGCGCGACCAGGAAGCCGCCCGTGAGGTTGGTGTGGATCACCGCCTCCCAGCCCTTGGCCGAGATGGCGGCGAGCGGCGTGATGTATTGGCCGCCAGCGTTGTTGACGAGGCCGTCGATGCGGCCGTGCGCTGCGACGACGGCGGCGATGGCCGCGCGTACCGCTTCTTCCTGGCGGATGTCGAAGGCCTGTGTGCTGGCCTTGCCGCCGCTGGCTTCGATCTCGGCGCGCACCTTGTCGAGCTTCTCGGGCTTGCGGCCGACCAGCACCACCTGTGCGCCGAGCGCCGCGAGTTCGTGCGCTGTGCAGCGGCCAATGCCGGAGCCGCCGCCGGTGACGACGATGACCTGTCCGCCGAACAGGCCGGGTGCGAAGACGGAGCGGTAGCGGGAGGATGCATTCATGCGGAAGACTTTCGGAAACTTGTCTTGAAGAGCGTCACGCGTCGGCGACTTGCGCAACCACATGGCGCGCAGCCACCTGCGCACCCACCGCGACATGCAGTGCGACACGGCCGGCGCGCGGCGCGCAGTGCACGTGCTCCATCTTCATCGCTTCGAGCGTGACGAGTGGCTGGCCAGCTGCGACCGCATCGCCTTCGGCCACCAGCAGGGCGATCACGCGGCCGTTCATGGATGCGCGCAGCAGGCCGTCGCCGGCGGTGCCGTCGGTGCGGGGCACCGCTACGTGCGTGAGGTTCTCCAGCTGGAACGACTGGCCGCGAAAGTGGAAATCCACGCGGTCGGGCTGGCGCACGACGAAGGCTTGTTCGGACAGACCGCCGCACGAGAAGCGGAGGCTGCCGTTGCCGGGTAGAGCGAGCAAGGCGAGCTGCACTGGCGCGTCGTTGTCCAGTGCGATGTCGAACCGGCCAGCGCCGCGCGGCGTCACCCGGGCCGCGTGTACCGTGCCGTCGAGCGCGAAGCGAAGGGCGTTGGGCAGCGTGTGTGCGAGCGGCGAGGGCCAGCCACGGTCACCCAGTTGAAGGAGCAGGGCGGCGAGCAATGCGGCGCGGGTTTCATCCTCCGCATCGGTGGCGAGCAGAGCGTCGAGGTGATCGCCGATGAAGGCGGTCGTAGCAGCACCGCTTGCGAACACGTCATGCGACAACACACGCTGCAGCAATTGCTGGTTGGTCGAGATGCCGAGCGTCACCGTGTCCTGCAAGCCCGCGATCAGCCGGTGCCGGGCTTCTTCTCGCGTGCGGCCATGCGCCACGAGCTTGGCGATCATCGAGTCGTAGAAGGGCGGCACGGCGGCGCCGTCACGCAAGGCGTGTTCGGTGCGCAGCGCGGCCGAGGGCCGCCACGCTGCGAGCGTGCCGCTCTGAGGCATGAAGCCCTGCCGCGGATCTTCGGCGCACAGGCGCACTTCGATCGCATGGCCGGTGATGCGCACGTCTTGCTGCGTCAGCGGCAAGGGCTCGCCGGCCGCGACGCGCAGTTGCAGCTCGACGAGGTCGAGACCCGTCACCGCTTCGGTCACCGGGTGCTCCACCTGCAGGCGCGTGTTCATTTCCATGAACCAGTACTGGCCTTCGGCGTCGAGCAGGAATTCGAGCGTGCCCGCGCCTTCGTAGGCGATGGCTTTCGCCGCGGCGACGGCGGTGGCGCCCATGCGTTCGCGCAGTGCGTCGGACACCGCCGGCGAGGGCGCTTCCTCGACAACCTTCTGGTGCCGCCGCTGCACCGAACAGTCACGCTCGCCAAGGTGGATGGCGTTGCCATGCCGGTCCGCAAATATCTGGACTTCGACGTGGCGCGGCGCGACGATGGCGCGCTCCAGGATCACGGAGGCATCGCCGAACGCGTTGAGCGCTTCGGACTGCGCGCTGTGCAGTTGTCCGGTGAAGTCGTCGGCCGATGTCACGAGCCGCATGCCGCGCCCACCGCCGCCTGCTGTTGCCTTGATCATCACGGGCCAGCCTATGCGCGCCGCCTCGGCCGCCAGTTTCTCCGTGCCCTGGTCTTCGCCCTGGTAGCCCGGAATGCACGGCACGCCCGCCGCCTGCATCAACCGCTTGGCGCCGGCTTTGTCGCCCATCGCGCGAATGGCTTCCGGCGACGGTCCGATGAAGACCAGCCCCGCGTCTCGGCAGGCCTGTGCGAACGCTGCGTTTTCCGCGAGAAAGCCATAGCCCGGATGCACTGCATCCGCACCGCTGGTGCGCGCGGCCTTGATGACTGCGGCGATGTTCAGGTAGCTCTGCGCGGGCAGAGATTCGCCGATCCACACGGCCTGGTCGGCCTGCCGCACATGTTCGGCATCCGCGTCGGCGCTCGAATACACGGCCACCGTGCGGTAGCCCATCGCGCGCGCCGTGCGCATCACGCGCACCGCGATCTCGCCGCGGTTCGCGATCAGGATCTTGCGGAATGCACTGTTCATGGCCGCGCCACCGAAAACTGCATGGGTTGCGGCACGCGCGCATCGGCATCGCGGCACACGGAAAGAACTTCCGCCAGCACCGCACGCGTGTCGCGCGGGTCGATCACGCCGTCGTCGAGCAGCAGCGCGCTGGTGGTGAACACGCTCATCTGCCGATCGAAGCGCTCGACGATCTGCTGCTGCATCGCATCGATCTTCGCGTGGTCGACCGCACCCTTGCGCGCCATGCCCGCCTCCATGACGATGGCCATGGTCTTCGCAGCCTGCTCGCCGCCCATGACGGCTGTGCGCGCGTTGGGCCACGAGAAGCAGAAGCGAGGTGCGAAGCCCCGCCCGCACATGCCGTAGTTGCCCGCGCCATAAGAGGCGCCGCAGTGCAGCGTGATCTGCGGCACGCTCGCGTTGGTCACGGCCTGGATCATCTTCGCGCCGTGCTTGATGATGCCGGCCTCCTCGTGCGCCCGGCCCACCATGTAGCCCGTGATGTTCTGCAGGTAGACGATGGGCGTGCGCGTCTGGCAGCAGGCCTGGATGAAGTGTGTGGCCTTGGTTGCGCCGTCGGAATCGATAGGGCCGTTGTTGGTGACGATGCCCACGGCATGCCCTTCGAGCCGGATGTGGCCGCAGACGGTGGCGCTGCCGTAGTGCTCGCTGAACTCCAGGAACTCGGAGCCGTCGGCGATGCGCGCGATGACTTCGCGCATGTCGACCGGCCGCCGTCCGTCGCTCGGCATGATGCCGAGCAGGTCTCCGGCGTCGTAGCGCGGCGGAATGAACTGGCGCGGCGCTTCGTTGCGCGCCCAGTCGATGCCGCCGAGGATCGAGCGCGCGATGCGGATGGCGTCGCGGTCGTCTTCGGCCAGGTAGTCGCCGAGGCCCGAGATGTGCGTGTGCATCACCGCGCCGCCCAGTTCTTCTTCGGTCGCGATCTCGCCGGTGGCGGCCTTCAGCAGCGGCGGCCCCGCGAGAAAGGCCCGCGTGCGGTCGCGCACCATCACGATGTAGTCGGACAGGCCCGTCTGGTAGGCGCCGCCCGCGGTCGAGGAGCCGTGCGTCACCGTCACCACCGGAAGCCCCGCAGCCGACAGCCGCGCGAGGTTGCGGAAGATGTTGCCGCCGCGCACGAAGTCCTGCACGCGGTAGTGCATGAGGTTGGCGCCGGCGCTTTCCACCAGCTGCACGTAGGGCAGCTTGTTTTCGAGCGCGATCTCCTGCACGCGCAGCTGCTTGTCGAGGCCCATGGGCTGCAGCGCGCCGGCGTCGATGCCCGAGTCGGAGGCGCTGACCATGCAGCGCACGCCAGACACCTGGCCGATGCCGGAGATCAACCCCCCGCCGGGCACGCTCTTGGCCAGGTCGGGGTTGTCCTGCCCCAGCCCCGCGAGCGAGGCCAGCGGCAGAAAAGGCGCGCCGGTGTCGAGCAGCAGCGCGATGCGCTCGCGCGGCAGCAACTGCCCACGCTTGGCAAAACGCTCCGCCGAGGCGCTGGAGGCCGCTACGGCGCGGGCCTCGTGCGCGCGCACCTGGTCGAGCAGCGCGAGCATGCCGGTGCGGTTGGCCTGGAAGGTGTCGCTGGCCGCTTGCAGCCGGGATTCGATGACGGGCATGGGAAGAGTCTGTGCAGGTCGCTTGTTTTCGCTCTGCACAGACTCTAGGGGGCGGGCGCCGCGCCCGCTTGCGCCTACTAGCTGGTCGTCAGCCGGTCATCAGCTGGCGCGCGCGCGTGGCGCGGCAACGGGGGCATCGAGGCTGCTGCCCGTGACCACCCAGTAGATGAAGATCAGCACCGCGCCGGCCGTGCCGAACACCGTGAGACCCATGTAGCTGCCGCCGATGGCCAGCGCGTCGGCGGGCGCGGCTGCGATGCAGACCATGCTGGCCGCGCTCATGCCGACGTAGTGCATGGTGCAGACCGCCACGCCCATCACGGCAGCGGCCGCGACCTTGTGCGAGAACTTGCGCAGGTTGAACGCCAGCCACAGGGCGGCCGCGGCGGCGGTGACGGCGATGAGCACCGACAGCCCGACCACGGCCAGGTCGAAGTTCATCGAAGCGCGCATGCTCATCGCGAACATGCCCATGTAGTGCATCACGCAGACGCCGATACCGGCCAGCAGGCTGCCGGCGAGCCAGCCTGATTTGCTGAACTTGCGCCGTCCACCGGCCATGTACAGCGCAATGCCGGAGATCAGGATGGCCGCCACCAGCGACACCACCGTGAGCGGCATGTTGTACGAGATGGCCACCGGCAGGCGGTACGCCAGCATACCGATGAAGTGCATCGACCAGATGCCGATGCCGCCCAGCGCCACCGCGGCGCAGGCCACGACGGCGAGGTTGGGCTTGCCGTCGGCGCCGACCATGCGGCCGGCGCAGATGAGGGCCACCAGCGAGCCCGCGAATGAGATCAGGAAGGAGAGCGCCACCATGCCCAGGGAGTACTCGGGCGACAGGAGTTGGCCTACGACGAGCGGAGTCATGCGATGTCCTTTCAAGTTCAGGAAAAGAGCGCCTCGCAGACCTCCCGACTACCGGATGCAATCGGGACGCCACAAGACGTCCCGCGCAGTCTGTAATATTTGTTTTTAAAAGTAAACTCCAATTTACACTTATTGTTACTCTACCTTACGGGGCGAATTCGATATATCGCATTGTTGCGATCGGCCGACATGTAGATCGTGCCGTCGCGTCCCACGGCGACGCCCGTGACCACGTAGGGCGGAGGCAGCCCGGGGCCGGGCGCGAGGCCGATCGGCAGGTTCTCGGCGACCGTGCGGCGCGTGCCGTCGGGGGCGATTTCCACCAGCCGCCGCGCCGCGCTCTCGGCCACGATGAAGCTGCCCCACGGCGTTTGCGCCACGCCTTCGGGCAGCGCCAGCCCGTCAGCCACGGTGCGCAGCGGCGCGCTGGCGTCCAGCGGAATGCGCAGCAGCTTGCCGGCCGCCTCGGTCACGTAGAGCGCGCCGTCCTGGCCGACGATCATCTGCACAGGGCCGTTCAGGCCGCTAGCAAGCACTGACTTTTCAGTGAACTTCGGCCCGCTGGCGCGGGTGATGCTGCCGGTAGCTATTTCGGCGTAGATCACGCTGCCGTCGGGCATGGGGATGGCGTCGAACGGTGCCTTCAGGCCGTGGATGGTTTCTACGGTCTTCAGCGTCTGCCGGTCGACCAGCTGCACCGTGCCCGTGAACCACGAGCTCAGCGCAAAGAGTTTTGGCGACAGCCCAACTGCGAAGGGGTAGTCGAGTTCCGGCTCGCGCTGCATGCGGAACACGTCGCGCACCTCGCCCGTGCGCACGTCGACCTGGCGGAAGCCGAAGACGTCGGCCACCCACAGGTCGTTGCCGTCGATCTTCATGCCGGCCGGCACCGCCACCTTGCCGCTGGTGAGCGTGCGCAGTTCGCCAGTGGCGGGGTTGAAGGCCTGCACCTCGTTGTTGGCCATGTTCGACACATAGATCGTGCCGTCCGGCGCAATGGCCAGGTTGTCGAGCGAGGCCCGCAGCTGCTTTGCGACCGTCTTGCGCCCGGTGGCGAGGTCTACTTTCACCAGCTCGCCGCTGCGCGCATCGACCACCCAGAGGTTGCCCTTGCCGTCGAGATTGGCGGCGGCCGGGATCTTGAAGCCGTCGGCGATCACGGTCATGTTGCCGTTCGCCGGGTCGATCTTCACGACCTGTCCCTTGAACCACAGCGGCCCGTAGAGCATGCCGTCGGGGCCGGCCTCGAAGCCGTTGAAGCCGCCCATGTCCTTCTTGATGAGCCGCGGCGGCTTCTGGCCTTCGCGGTCGATCTCCCACAGCGCGTCGCCCAGGAACACCTGCGAGGCGTAGAGCTTGCCGTTGCGGCGGTCGAAGTCGAGCGAGTTGAGGCCCGGCAGGTCCTTGGCCAGCACGCGCAGCGGGGCGGTGTCGCTCTCGCGGTAGCGCAGCATGCCCATGAGGTAGTTGGTCCAGGCCAGCTCGCCCTTCGGCCCCACGGCGATGTCGTCGGCCTGGCCTTCGGGCGCATCGATGAGCACCTTGGCCGCGCCGGTGTTGCGGTCGACCTCCCACAGCGTGTTGCCGACGACCGAGCCCGCGAGCAGCCGGCCCTTCGCGTCGATGGCCAGCCCGTGCACGCCTGAGAAGGACGACGGAGCGACCAGCGCTTCAGGAGCGGCCCATGATGCGGGCCGCGTGGCAGGCGATGGCGGCGCGACCGTGCTGCAGGCGCCCATCAGGGCGAGGGTGGCGGTCAGTGCGACCGCGCGAAGGCTGCTTCGACAGGGCATGGCGTTTTCTCCTCTTGTTGATGCGCGAAGCAGTCTAGGAGGCGAAAGGGGCCGCAAAGTCTCCCCGGAGACACCATGCGGACTTTCGTCCGCTGTGGATTACCCGAGCCCGTTCGTTCAGCCGCGCAGCAGCTGCGTCACCGTGTGGATCAGCAACCCGACCAGCCCACCCACCAGCGTGCCGTTGATGCGGATGAACTGCAGGTCGCGCCCGATGTGGCGTTCCAGTTCGAGCGTCATCTCCTGCGCGTTCCACTCGCCGACGCGTTCCTCGATATAGCGGCGGATGTCCTCGCGGTAGCGCTCGATGGCCAGCGGCGCGGCGGCCTCGATCTGCTCGTTGATCCAGCGGCGGATGGCTTCGTTGCCCTGCAGCCGCGTGCCCAGCGCGCCGGCCATCGAGGCGATGCGCTGGCGGATGGCCGAGTCGTCGCGGCCCAGGTCGTCGTGCAGCCACGCCAGTAGCTCGCCCCACAGCCCGTGCAGGTAGTCGCCGAGGGCGGGGTGCGCGATGAGCTCGGCGCGGATCTGTTCGCCGCGCTGCTGGAACTCGGGGTCGAGCTTCAGGCGCACCACGAAGTCCTCGACGAAGTGATCGAAGCGCTTGCGCATCGGATGGTCGGGCTCGGCCGCGAGCTCGCCGATGGTGCGCGCCACGGCCGCGACGATCTTGCGCGTGGCCAGCTTGGCCGCCACCTGGTCGAGGCCCACGTAGCGCAGCGTCTTGATCTCGCGCGCAATGGCCTCGGTGATGTGCGCCTGCACCTCGTCGCCTTCGAGCAGGCCGGCCACCTGCTGCAGCACGTCGTCGAGCAGGGCCTGGTGGCGCCCGCCGGCGGTGAGTGCATCGAGCGCCTGGCCGGTCAGGCGCGAGAGGTCAATTTTCTTGAGGCCGGCCGCGGCGGCGCGCCCCATGAAGTCGCGCACCCGTTCGTCGTCGAAGGCCGAAAGCCCGTAGCGCGTGGCGGCCACGCCCCATTCGCCGAGCTTCTCGCCGCTGGCGGGGCGTGCCAGCCAGTCGGCGATGCGCCCGGCCGCATCGAACTGCCGCAGCTTGCCGAGCACCTGTTCGGTGCTCAGGAAGTTGTCGCAGATGAAGCCCGCGAGCTTGGCGCCGATGCGGTCCTTGTTGCTCGGGATGATCGCGGTGTGCGGAATCGGCAGGCCCAGCGGATGGCGAAACAGCGCCACCACCGCGAACCAGTCGGCAATGGCGCCGACCATCGCGGCCTCCGAGAAGGCTGCCACGTAGCCCCAGGCCGGGTGCTGCGCATGCAGCGCGCTCGCCACCGCGTAGAGCAAAGCCGCGCCGCACAGCAGGCCGAGCGCGACGCGCTTCATGCGCCCCAGCGCATCGCCGCTGTTTTCCGCCGGTTCAGCCAATGGCGGGCGTGGACGCGAGACGTTCCATGAACAGCTCGCAGCGCGCGAGTTGCTCGAGGCTCACGAATTCGTCGGGCTGGTGCGCCTGCTCGATGCTGCCGGGTCCGCACACCACGGTGGGGATGCCGGCGTTCTTGAACAGGCCCGCTTCGGTGCCGAAGGCCACCAGCGTGGTGCGTTCTTCGCCCGCCAGGCGCTGCGCCAGTTTGGTGATCGGGTTGTCGGCCGCGCCAAGGAAGCTCGGAATCTCGCAGATGGTCTCGAAGCTGAAGCCCGCGTCGGGCGCGACCTTCTTCATCGCCGGTTCGATGCTGCCCGCGTAGGCCACCACGTCGGCCTGCATGCGCTTGGCGTCGGCGGTCGGCAGGTCGCGGAATTCATAGCGGAACTCGGCGTCGCGCGGCACCACGTTGTCGGCAATGCCGCCGTGGAACTGGCCCACGCTCGCGGTGCTGAAAGGCACGTCGAAGCCCTCGTAGCGGGGCTCGTTGCGCTCGAAGTCTTCCGCCATGTCGCGCACCTTGCCGATCACTCGGGCCGCCATTTCGATGGCGTTGACCGACTTCGGCGTGAGCGAGGAATGCGCTTCCTTGCCGCGCACGCAGCACTTGTAGCGGTACACGCCCTTGTGCGCGATGGCGGGCACCATGCTGGTGGGCTCGCCCACGATGCAGGCGATAGGCTTGATGTTGGCGTCGCGCATGTCGGCGATCAGTTCCTTCACGCCGAAGCAGCCGATCTCTTCCTCGTAGCTGAAGGCGAAGTGCATCGCGAAAGGCGAGTCGCTCTCCAGGAAGCGATGGGCATTGGCCAGCGCGATGGCGATGAAGCTCTTCATGTCGGCCGAGCCGCGCCCGTAGAGGCGCTCGTTCTGCACCACGGCGGAGAGCGGGTCGACGCTCCAGTCCTGTCCGTCCCAGGGCACCGTATCGGTGTGTCCCGAGACGATCACGCCGGCTGGCTTGCCTTCGCCCAGCGTGGCGAACAGGTTCGCTTTGGTGCGTTCGGCGTTGTAGGTGATGCGGCTTTTGACGCCCAGGGCCGCGAGGTGGCTCTGCGCGAAGTCGATCAGTTCGAGGTTGCTGTTGGCGCTGACGGTGTTCATGCGCACCAGGGTCTGGGCCAGCAGCAGGCTTTGGGGGGAAAGCGTGTGGAGCATGCAACACATTCTCCCGGAAGTCGGCGCGGCGCGTGCGTGGATGTCGTAGCCGTCACGCGAAGCGGGTACGCTGCCCCTCTTCTTTTGGACGGAGAAACCAGCACCATGCGCACCCTTCAGATCGCCTTGACCGCCACCGCCGCCCTCTGCGTGGCCGCCTGCAGCACCACCGGACCTTCCAGCAACAAGCTGCTGACGCTCGACGGCAACCCGCCGCTGGTCATCGCCCACCGCGGTGCATCCGGCTACCTGCCGGAAGAAACGCTCGAAGCCTATGCGCGCGCCATCGAGCTCGGCGCCGACGTGATCGAGATGGACCTGATCTCCACCAAGGACGGCGTGCTCATCGCCCGCCACGACCCCAACCTCGCCATCAGCACCGACGTGGCCAAGCACCCCCGCTTCGCCTTGCGCAAGAAGACCATCAAGGTCGACGGCGAAACCCAGACCGGCTGGTTCAGCAACGACTTCACGCTGGCCGAGATCAAGACGCTGGGCGGCATCTCCACCGACGCCGAGCGTCCGCAGGAATTCAACGGCAAGTTCAAGATCGTCACGTTCCAGGAGATCATCGATTTCGCCAAGGCCAAGTCGAAGGAAACCGGCCGCACCATCGCCATCTACCCCGAGACCAAGAACCCGACCTACTTCCGCGACCTGGGCCTGCCCCTGGAAGACAAGGTCATCGCCGCCATCAACGCGGCCGGCTGGAACAGCAAGACCGCGCCCATCTACGTGCAGTCCTTCGAGCCCGGCAGCCTCAAGTACATGAAGAGCAAGGGCCTGAACACCCGGCTCATCCAGCTGATCGACGGCGACAGCGTCGACCTGAAGACCGGCGCCGTGACCTTCGCCGTGCCCAGCGACCGCCCCTACGACTGGACCAAGGCCGGCGACAAGCGCAACTTCGACGCCATGGTCACGCCCGCAGGCCTGGCCGAGATCAAGACCTACGCCGACGGCATTGGCCCGTGGAAGCGCTACATCGTGAGCATCAAGGGCACCATCGGCGCCGACGGCAAGCCGGTGGACGTCAACAAGGACGGCAAGATCAACGACGCCGATGCCACCTCCACAGCGCCCACCTCGCTGATTGCCGATGCACACAAGGCTGGCCTGTTCGTGCACCCATTCACCTTCCGCAACGAGTCGCGCCGCCTGGCGTCCGACTACAACAAGAGCGGCCAGAACGAATACGGCGTGTACTACAAGCTCGGTGTGGATGGCGTGTTCACCGACTTCACCGACACCGCGCTGGCTGCGCGCGCCGACTACCTGAAGAGCATCGGCCGCTGAGCGGAGGCATCGTCCAGGCATGACCACCGACCTGTCGCCGCGCGACCTCGAACTGCTGCGCATGGCCATCCGCCTGTCGGACGAGTCGAAGGCGCGTGGGCGCCATCCCTTTGCCGCGCTCGTGGCGAACGAGCATGGCGAGGTCGTCGTCACCGCGGGCAACAACTCGATGCCGCCAGAGGGCGACCCCACGCAGCACGCCGAGCTGGCCGCCGCCGCGCAGGCCGCACGCCTGCTCACGCCCGAGCAGCTCGCGCGCTGCACGCTGTACACCAGCGCCGAGCCCTGCTGCATGTGCGCGGGCGCCATCTACTGGACGAACATCGGCCGCGTGGTCTACGCGCTTTCAGAGCATGCGCTGCTCGGCCTGACCGGCGACCACCCCGAAAACCCGACCTTTTCGCTCCCCTGCCGCGAAGTCTTCGCGCGCGGGCAGCGGCGCGTCGAGGTGGTGGGGCCGCTGCTCGAAGAGGAAGCCTCCGCGCCGCACGTCGGCTTCTGGACCGCCGGGCACTGAACCCCGGGTGCGCACGCGGGGTGCGCATTTTTGGTGGTGCCTCGAAACGCCAGAGTGGATAGACTGGCATTTTGAGACGTCCACGCCATGAAACTCATCGACTCGCTCGTCACGCAGGCGGCTGGCATCGCCGCCGTCCGACGTGACCTCCACGCCCACCCCGAACTCTGTTTCCAGGAAGTCCGCACCGCCGACGTGGTGGCAGGCAAGCTCACCGAATGGGGCATTCCCATTCACCGCGGCCTGGGCACCACCGGCGTGGTGGGCATTGTCAAGAATGGCTCCAGCAGCCGCGCAGTCGGCCTTCGCGCCGACATGGACGCGCTACCCGTCACCGAGCTCAACACCTTCGCCCACGCCAGCAAGCACCACGGCAAGATGCACGCCTGCGGCCACGACGGCCACACGGCCATGCTGCTGGCCGCCGCCCAGCACCTGGCGAAGAACCGCAACTTCGACGGCACCGTCTACCTGATCTTCCAGCCGGCGGAAGAGGGCGGCGGCGGCGCCCGCGAAATGATCAAGGAAGGGCTGTTCGAGCAGTTCCCCATGGATGCCGTGTTCGGCATGCACAACTGGCCCGGCATGAAAGCGGGCCAGTTCGCCGTGAGCCCCGGGCCGGTGATGGCCTCGGGCAACAAGTTCCACGTCAACGTGATCGGCAAGGGCGGCCACGCCGCGCTGCCGCATACAGGCATCGACCCGGTGCCTATCGCCTGCGAGATCGTGCAGGCCTTCCAGACCATCCTCACGCGCAAGATGAAGCCGACCGATTCGGCCGTGATCTCGGTCACCACCATCCACGCCGGCGAAACCAACAACGTGATTCCCGACAATTGCGAGCTGTCGGGCACAGTGCGCACTTTCTCGCTGGAGGTGCTCGACCTGATCGAGGCGAAGATGAAGCAGGTCTGCGACCACATCTGCGCGGCGCACGACGCCACCTGCGACTTCCGCTTCGAGCGCTACTACCCGCCCACCATCAACACCGAGGCCGAAGCCGACTTCGCGCGCCGCGTGATGGGCGGCATCGTCGGCCCCGAGAACGTGCTGAAGCAGGAGGCCGCCATGACTTCCGAAGACTTCGCCTTCATGCTGCAGGCCAAGCCCGGTGCCTATGCCTTCATCGGCAACGGCGACGGCACGCACCGCGACGTGCACCACGGCGAAGGCCCGTGCACGCTGCACAACGCCAGCTACGACTTCAACGACGACCTCATCCCGCTGGGCGCCACCTGCTGGGTGCAGATCGCCGAGCAGTTCCTCAAGCCCGGCGGCGCAGCGACATGATCGGCATCGCAGAGGCCTTTTCGCCGCGCTACGCCCAGGCGCGCCAGAAGTTCCTGCAAGGCTGCGTGAGCGCCGGCCTCACGGTCGAGCCGCATGCGCACCCGCTCAAGGGGCGCGACGGCGAAGACCTGTCGATGGACGTCGCGCTCGATGGCGACGCGAATGCGCAGAACCTGCTGATCGTCAGCAGCGCCTGCCACGGCGCCGAGGGGCACTGCGGCAGCGGCGTGCAGGTGTTCGCGCTGCACGACGCCGAATGGCGCGAGAAGGCCAAGGCACAGGGCGTGGCGGTGCTGTACGTGCATGCGCTCAACCCGCACGGTTTTTCCTACGGCCGGCGCGTGACGCACGAGAACGTCGACCTGAACCGCAACTTCATCGACTTCTCGAAGCCGGTGCCGGTCAACGAGCCGTATGCCAAGCTGCACGACCTGCTGCTGCCCGCCACCTGGCCGCCCACGCCCGAGAACCAGGCGGCGGTGGACAAGTGGATCGCAAAGCACGGCGCCACTGCCTACCAGGCGGCCGTGACCAGCGGGCAATACCAGTTCGACGACGGCCTGTTCTTCGGCGGCAAGGCGCCGACCTGGAGCAACAAGACCATCCGCAGCGTGCTCAAGCGCCACGCGGGCAACGCGAAGCGCATTGCCTGGATCGACCTGCATACGGGGCTGGGCCCGAACGGTCTGGGCGAACGCATCTTCGCCTGCCGCGACGACAAGGTCGCCTATGCGCGCGCCAATGCGTGGTGGGGCACGCCCGCCGCGCCCGTCACCTCGATCTACGACGGCTCCTCGACCTCGGCGCTGCTGCGCGGGCTGATGTGGGACTCTGTGTACGAGGAGTGCCCGCAGGCAGAGTACACCGGCATCGCGCTCGAATACGGCACGCTGCCGATCCTCGAAGTGACCGGCGCGCTGCGTGCCGACCACTGGCTGCACAAGCACCCCGAGGCGCCGGCCGACCTGGCCGACGGTATCCGGGCACGGATGCTGGAAGCGTTCTATACGGACACCGATGCCTGGCGTGGGCAGATCGTCAGCCAGGCGCGGCAGGCGATGTTCCAGGCTGCTGACGGGCTCAGCGGCTGACCTGATCGGTCAGCACAAGCCCCTAAGTCCTGACCCGCCCATCCCCAGTCAGCATCGAAAGCTCGACGAACTTCGACGCCACGTGGTTCTTCGCAGAGAACGACACCTCGAACCCGCCAAACTGCTGGCGGTCGATGCTTTCCAGCCCCGCGATCAGGCTCTCGCGCGTGGGCTTGCCCGGCGCCTTGCGCAGGCCCTCGGTCAGCACCTTGGCGGCCAGGTAGCCCTCCATGCTCGAAAAATTGGCACTCGCGCCGCCGCCGGCCTTGCGTACCGCCTCGGTGAACTCGCGCGCCAGCGCATTGGCCTGGTTGTAGGGCGAGGGCACCACCTGCGTCACCATCACGCCGGCCGCGTCCTTGCCCAGCTCGTCCGCCAGCGCCTGCGTGCCAACGAAAGACATGTTGAAGAAAGTGCCGCCGTAGCCCGCCTTGCGCGCCTCGCGGATGAAGGCCGCGCAGGCCTTGTACGCACCCACCTGCACCACCGCATCGGGCCGCGCCGCCACGATGGTCTTCACCGCCTGCGCCACGTCGGACGAATTGCGCTCCACCGTGGCCAGCGCCACCGGCTTGAGCTGCTGCTCGCCGAGCGCCAGCGTCACCCCGTCGAGCCCGGCCTTGCCGTAGGCGTCGTTCTGATAGAAGACCGCGATCTTCTTCAGGCCCAGGTGGGTGAGCTGCTTCACCATCAGCGCCGTCTCGTCGTTGTACGAGGCGCGCAGGTGGAACACATTCTTCTGGAAGGGCTCGCGCAGCGACATCGCGCCGGTGAAGGGGGCCACGAACGGCACCTTGTCCTTCACCGCCAGCGGCAGCGCCGCCAGGCTGGTCGGCGTGCCGATGTAGCCGAAGAGCGCGAACACGTCTTCCGAGATCAGCTTCTGCGTGTTGGCCGCGCAGCGGTCGGGCTCGTAGCCGTCGTCGAGGTTCTTGATGACCACGTCGCGGTGCCCCGACTGGGCGTTGTACTGGTCCAGGAACACCTTGGCGCCCTGGTGAAACTGGATGCCCAGCTGCGCCGCCGGACCGGTGAACGCTGCCGACTGGCCCAGCACCAGCGGCGTGTCGCCCTGTGCCCGCGCAATGCCGAAACTCCCCAGCGTGGCGGCCGCGCCTGCGGCCAAAGAAAAATGACGTCGATTCAACATGATGAAAACCCACTCCCGCGCTCTGACTCGCGCACAAATTAGACTCGCCCGATGGCCCACGCACCGGATACCTTGCTCGAAGAAGCGCCTCCCCAGCCCGTAACGACCACCGTGCTGGGCGCCTGTCCCCACGACTGTCCGGACACTTGCGCGCTCGTTACCACCGTCAAGGACGGCGTGGCCGTCAAGCTGCAGGGCAATGCCGCCCACTCGCACACCGGTGGCGTGCTGTGCACCAAGGTGTCACGCTACATCGAACGCAACGACCATGCCGAACGGCTGGTGCAGCCCCTGAAACGTGTCGGCCCCAAGGGCAGCGGCCAGTTCGAGCCGGTGTCTTGGGAAGCCGCATTGGACGACATCGCCGCGCATCTTCGAGTATTACAGGGAAAACCCGAAGCTATTGTCCCCTACAGTTATGCGGGCACCATGGGGCTGGTGCAGGGCGAGTCGATGGACCGGCGCTTCTTTCACAAGCTGGGCGCCACCTTGCTGGACCGCACGATCTGCTCGATGGCCGGCGGCGAGGCCATGGTCTACACGCTGGGCGCCAAGGTCGGCATGCGCATCGAATTCTTCGCCGAAGCCAGGCTGATCCTGATCTGGGGCAGCAATTCCATCGCCAGCAACCTGCATTTCTGGCGCCACGCCCAGGCCGCCAAGCGCGCCGGCGCACGGCTGGTGTGCATCGACCCGCGCAAGACAGAAACCGCCGACAAGTGCGACGAGCACATCGCGTTGCTGCCCGGCACCGACGCCGCGCTGGCGCTGGCCCTGATGCACGAGCTGATCGTGCACGACTGGCTCGACCACGACTACATCGCCAGCCACACGCTGGGCTGGGAGCAACTGCGCGAGCGCGCGTTGCAATGGCCGCCGTCGCGCGCGGCCGAAGTCTGCGGCATTCCCGAAGAACAGATCGTGTCGCTGGCCAGGGCCTACGGCACCACCAAGCCGGCTGCGATCCGCCTGAACTACGGCATGCAGCGCGTGCGTGGCGGCGGCAACGCGGCCCGCGCCATCGCCTGCCTGCCGGCGCTGGTGGGCGCCTGGCGCAACCGCGCGGGCGGCCTGCTGCTGAGCAGCTCTGGCCACTACCCGGTCGACCGCGCTGCGCTGCAGCGCCCCGACCTGCTGGCCGGGCGCAAGCCGCGCACCATCAACATGAGCACCATCGGCGACGCGCTGCTGGACACCGCAAACCCGGTGAAGGCCATCGTGGTCTACAACAGCAACCCCGTGGCGGTGGCGCCCGAATCGGCCAAGGTGGCGGCGGGCTTCGCGCGCGAAGACCTGTTCACCGTGGTGCTGGAGCAGTTCCGCACCGACACAGCCGACTACGCCGACTACCTGCTGCCCGCCACCACGCAGCTGGAGCACTGGGACATCCACTGCAGCTACGGCCACACCGACGTGCTGCTGAACCGCCCGGCCGTGGCACCGCGCGGCGAGGCCCGCAGCAACGCCTGGGTGTTCCGCGAGCTGGCGCGCCGCATGGGCTTTGGCGAGCCCTGCTTCTCGGATTCCGACGAGACGCTGTGCCGCACCGCCTTTGCCGACAACGCCATCGACTTCCCCGAGCTGCTCGCGCAGGGCTTCACCAGCGTGAAGCTGCCCGAGGCGCCGTTTGCCGAAGGCAGCTTTCCCACGCCTTCGGGCCGCTGCGAATTCTTCAGCGCGCGCCTCGAAGCCATGGGCATCGGCGGCCTGCCTGACCACGTGCCCAACTGGGAGCCGGCCGGCAGTTCGACCGAATTTCCGCTGGCCATGATCTCGCCGCCGGCGCGCAATTTCCTCAACTCCACCTTCGTCAACGTGACGAGCCTGCGCGCCATCGAGGTCGAGCCGCTGCTCGAGATCCACGAGGCCGACGCCGCCGCACGCGGCATCGAGGACGGCGCGATGGTGCGCGTGTTCAACAAGCGCGGCGAGCACCGCTGCCGCGCCGAGGTCTCGCGCCGCGCGCGGCAGGGCGTGGTGCACGGCATGGGCATCTGGTGGCGCAAGCTCGGCATGGACGGCACCAACGTCAATGAGCTGACCAGCCAGCGCCTGACCGACATCGGCCGCGGCCCCACGTTCTACGACTGCCTCGTCGAGGTCGAAAAGGCGTGAGGCCTCTCCCCGCGCTTGCGCTGGCCGGCGCGCTGTTGCTCACCGGCTGTGCCGACCTCGGCTACTACTGGCAGTCCGCCAGCGGCCACATCGGCATCATGCGGGCCGCCAAGCCGGTGCCCGAGTGGCTGGCCGACCCGGCCGTGTCCGCGCCGCTGAAGGCCAAGCTCGAACTCACGCAGCGCATCCGCCGCTTCGCTTCCGCCGAACTCGGCCTGCCCGACAACGCCAGCTACAAGTCGTATGCCGACCTGCACCGCCCCGCCGCCGTGTGGAACGTGGTGGCCGCGCCGCCGTACTCGCTCACGCTCAAGAGCTGGTGCTTCCCGGTGGCGGGCTGCGTGGGCTACCGCGGCTACTACAGCGAGGACGCGGCCAAGGCCGAAGCCGAGGCGCAGAAGAAGCAGGATCTGGAGGTGGCCGTGTACCCCGTGCCCGCGTACTCCACGCTGGGCTGGATGAACTGGGCCGGCGGCGACCCGCTGCTGTCCACCTTCATCGGCTACCCCGAGGGCGAGCTCGCGCGCATCGTGTTCCACGAACTGGCGCACCAGGTGCTCTACGTGGCCGGCGACACGGTGTTCAACGAGTCGTACGCCACGGCCGTCGAGCGCATTGGCGGGGCGATGTGGCTGCAGCGCGAAGCCGGCGAGCAGGCCCGCCGCGAGTACGCGCAGTTCGATGGGCAGCGCCAGGACTTCCGCGCACTGGCTCTCAACACCCGCCGCGCGCTGACGCAGGTCTACGAATCGCCCGAAGCCAAGGCCAAAGACTGGGCCAAGGTCGAGGTCATGAAGCAGGCGGCCATGGCCGATTTCCGCGAGCGCTACGCGAAGCTGAAGGAGGGCTGGTCCGGCCCCCGCCGCAACGCCTACGACGCCTGGGTGGCGCGCGCCAACAACGCGGCCTTCGGCGCGCAGGGCGCCTACGACGATCTCGTGCCCAGCTTCGAGAAACTCTTCGAACACGAAGGCCACGACTGGCCGCGCTTTTACACTGAGGTCCGGCGCATCGCCGCGCTGCCGACCACGGAAGAACGCCGCAGTGCCTTGCAGGCGGCGACCGGCATCATGCAAACCCATTCCAGCCCGGAACAAAAAAACGGAGATCACGGTGCCTGACATCCATATCGAACGCAACCACACGCTGGGCATCGCCGGGGCGCGCGTCGCCGCACGCCAGTGGATCAAGCAGGCCGAGCAGGAGTTCGGCCTCGAATGCGTCTACACCAAGGGCGAAGACCGCGACGTGGCAACCTTCACGCGCGCTGGCATCGACGGCACCGTCGAGGTCACGGCCAGCACCTTCACGCTCGACGCGACGCTGGGCTTCCTGTTCAGCAGCTTCAGCGAAATGATCGAGCAGAAGATCACGCGCAACCTCGACGCGTTGCTCGAATCCCCCCGGGGTGGCGGCACCCGTCTCGCCTGAGAGACTTCGGCTTCAGACGATGGTGTAGCCGCCGTCCACCGGCAGCGCCACGCCGCTCACCATCGACGCGCCATCACTCAGCAGAAAGAGGATCGGCGCCACCACTTCCTCCACTTGCGCAAAGCGGCCCAGCGGAATGTTCCTGAGGGCGGCAGCGCTCTTGTTCGCGTCGGCCCAGGCCTGTTCGGCCATGGGCGTGAGCGTGACGGTCGGGTTCACGCTGTTCACGCGGATGCCGTGCGGCCCGAACTCCAGGCACAGCGAGCGAGTGATGGCGTCCATCGCGGCCTTCGAGGCGCAGTAGCAGAGGTGCGCGTCGAGTGCGACCAGCGAGGCCTGGCTCGACACGTTGACGATGCTGCCGCGTATGCCGGCCGCGATCATGGCCCTGCCGCAGCGTGAGGCCACGAGTGCTGCGGCACGTGCGTTGACTGCCATCACGGTGTCGAAGCTTTCGGCCTTCATTTCGACAGCGGATTCGAGCAGTGCGATACCGGCGCAGTTCACTACGAGGTCGAATGCTTGCAACGCAGCGAGCGCATGTTCGAGTGCGGGAGCGTCGGCCACGTCGAGCACGAGTGGCGTGCAGCCGGCTTCGGCGTGCAGCGTCTCCAGTGCCGCGGCGTTGCGTCCCACGGCTGTGACCTTTGCGCCGGACTGCGCGAGTCGCATCGCCACTGCGCGGCCGATGCCGCTGCTCGCGCCAGTCACCAGTGCGCGTTGGCCGGAGAAGTTGAAGGAGGTTGTCATGTCAGTTGCTTCAGTGTTCGTTCGGGGTGGGTGCGAATGACACCGGGTGCTTCCCTCCGCGAATGTCCCCCGGCCTGCGGCTTCCTTCTTTATTTCGCTCCAGATCGCATCGAGCAGTCATGTCAGCCGATGCATCGCATCACGCAACGCTGGATAAAGCGATTTGTAGATTTCGAAGCGCTCGCGATACACAGCCTGTGCCGCGGGTTCGGGCCGCGCCCGCTCCACCAGCGTGACCCAGCCGCGCTCGGCCGTCGCCGCATCGACCAGCCCCGCGCCCAATGCCGCGAGCATTGCCGCACCGAGCGCGGCCTCGACCTCTTGCTCGATGGTGAACACCGGGTAGCCCGTGATGTCCGCCACGATCTGCATCCACAGGTCCGAGTGCGCCGCGCCACCGACCACGATCAGCCGGTCGTCCAGCGGCTGCCCGCTCTGGCGTCCCGCCTCGATGTTGTGCTGCAGTGCAAAGCTCACGCCTTCGAGCACCGCGCGGTACAGGTGCGCCCGGCTGTGCGCGAGCGAGAGGCCAATGAAGGCGCCCTTGGCCTGCGCGTCCCAGATCGGACTGCGCTCGCCCATGAGGTAGGGCAGGAACACGAGGCCTTCCGCACCGGGTGGCACGTCGACGGCCTTGCGCTCGATCAGTGCGTGCGCATCTTCGCCGGTGCGCGCCGCCTCGGCCACTTCGGCCTGGCAGAAGGCTTCGCGGAACCACGTGATGGCTGCACCCGCCGTGATCGCGCCGCCGAATACATAGCTGCGGTCCGCACCGCTGTACACGTGCGGCATCGTTATGAGTTTGTGCCGTGCATCGACCGTGGGGCTCACGAAGCCCCAGCACATGCTGGTGCCGATCATCGCCACGTGGTCGCCGCTGCCGGTGACACCCGCGCAGAAGGTGGCCACCGCTGCATCGACGCCGCCCGCCATCAGCGGCATGCCTTCGACAAGGCCGAGCTTCGCGGCCCATTCGGCGCTCAGGCCGCCGACCACCTCGCTCGACTCGACCAAGCGCGGCGGCATCATGCGCGACGGAATGCCGAGCATCTGCATCGCCTCTTCGGACCACTGCCGGCGCGCCGCGTCGTACACGCCGCCGATGTTGCCGGCGGAACTGTGATCGACGGCCAGCTCGCCCGTGAGCCGCCAATTGATATAGCTGTTGGGTGGCAGGAAATGCCGCGTCTTCGCCCACACATCGGGCAGGTGCTCGCGCACCCACAGGATCTTGGTGAAGCCGTAGTAGCTGTCGACGCCGTTGCCGGTGATGGCTTCGAGGCGTGGCACTTCCACGTTCGCGTTCACCCATGCGACCTCGGCGGTGGCGCGGCGGTCCATCCAGATCAGGCAAGGGTGCAGCGGCTGCATCTGCTCGTCGACCGGAATGCCCGCGCCGCCGTACAGGCTGCTCACGCACATCGCTGCGATGTCCGACGGCGCGACGCCGCTGTCGGCCACACAGGTGCGCACGCTCTCGCACACCGCGTCGAACCACACGGCGCAGTCCTGCTGCGCCCACAGCGGTTTCGGCGTCTCGGGCTGGTAGGCCACGCTCGCCTGCGCATGCACCTTGCCGTCGATGCCGACCAGCAGGCACTTGGTGCTCTGCGTGCCTATGTCGACGCCGATCACGTATTTCATGGTGTGTTGTCTCTCAGGATCGGGGCTGCGGCGTGAGCAGCACCTTGATGGAATCCAGCGAGTTTGCCAGCGCGAAGGCGCGCTCCCATTCGGTCAGCGGAAAGCCGTGCGTGACGATGCCCTGCGAGGTGACCAAGCCGCGCGCCAGCAGGTCGATGGCAACGGGGTAGCAGTAGGGCCCCAGGTGCGCACCGCGCACGTCGAGCTCCTTGCGGTCGCCGATGATCGACCAGTCGGCGCTCGTTTCCGAGCCGAACACGCTGAACTCGACGAAGCGGCCGAGCTTGCGGATCATGTCCAGCCCCTGCGTCACGCCGATGGGGGCGCCGGTGGTCTCGATGTACACGTCGCAGCCGTAGCCTTCGGTCAAGCCCTTGACGATGGCATCTGCGTTCTCGGTCTTGGGGTTGATGACGACGTCGGCGCCGTATTGCTTGGCGAGCGCCAGGCGTTCCGGCACGAGGTCGATCACGATGAGTTTCTTCGGCGTCTTCAGCGCCGCGACCTGCACCATCATCAGCCCCAGCGGGCCGGCGCCGGCGATGACCACCACGTCGTCGAGCTGTATGTCGCCGCGGTTCACCGTGTGGATCGCGCAGGACAGCGGCTCGATGATGGCCGCGTCTTCCAGCGAAATGCCGTCGGGGATCTTGTGCACGCGCGAGGTCGGCGGCAGGCGCATGTAGTCGGCCATGCCGCCATCGGCCACGATGCGCTGGAAGCCGAAGATGTTGTGCACTTCGCACATCCAGTACTTGCCTGAAGTGCAGAAGCGGCACTTGCCGCAGGGCACGATCTGCTCGGCGATCACGCGGTCGCCTTTCTCCACGCCGAAGTGCTCGCCCGCGCCTTCGCCGAGGGCTTCGACGTAGCCGAAGAATTCATGGCCGGGAATGACCGGCGCCTTGACCCATGAGGGCTGGCCGTCGCCGCCCCAGAACATCTTCGCGCCCGAGTGGCATTTGCAGTCGGAGGCGCAGATGCCGCAGGCGGCGATGGAGATCAGCAACTCGTTCGGGCCGATGGCCGGCATGTCGACGGTTTCGAGGCGATAGTCCTTCGGGCCATGGCAGACGACGGCCTGCATTGAAGCGAGTTGTGCGATGGCGCCGGACGTACCGGGCTGGAGCTTTTGATAAGACATGAGGTTGGGGGAGTGGGGGAATGTGTCTGTTGCGAAGTCAGCGCTTGGCTTCGCGGCTGATGAAGATGGCGAGCAGGACGATCCCGCCCTTGATGATCAATTGCAGGTACGGCGACACGCCGATCATGTTGAGGCCGTTGTTCAGCACGCCCAGCAGCAGCGCACCGACCAGCGTGCCGACGATGGCGCCGCGCCCGCCGGCAATCGATGTGCCGCCCATCACCACGGCTGCGATGGCGTCGAGCTCGAAGCCCACGCCCACGCCGGGCTGTCCGCTGGTCACGCGCGCTGCCTGCACGATGCCGGCGATGGCGGCGGTCAGCCCGCTCAGCGCATACACGAGCAGCTTGTAGCGCGACACGCGCACGCCCGAGAGTCGAGTGGCTTCCTCATTGCCGCCGATGGCATACACGTAGCGGCCGAACGGCGCCATGTTCAGCAGCACGTAGGCCACGAGGTAGGTCGCCAGCATGATGAGGATCGGTACCTTGATGCCGGCCAGCACACCGCCGCCGAGAAAGGCGAAAGAATCGGGCAGCCCGTCGATGGGATAGCCGCCCGTGTAGATCAGCGCAATGCCGCGCGCAATGCCCATGGTGGCCAGCGTCACGATGATCGGCGGCATGCGCAGGTAGGCTACGCAGTAGCCGTTGAACAGGCCGATCACCACACCCACGGCCAGGCCGAGCGGCACCGCCAGCATCGGCGGCAGCCCGAACTGCACCATCATTCCCGAGGCCAGCGTGCCCGACAGCGCCACCACCGCACCCACCGAAAGATCGATGCCGCCGGTGAGGATCGCGGCCGTCATGCCCACCGCGATGATCGCGTTGATCGACGACTGCAGCGCGATGTTCTGCAGGTTGCCCCAGGAGAGAAAGTTGTCGGTCGCGACGATCATGAAGACCGAGATCGCGACCAGGCCTACCAGTGGGAGGAAGGCTGTGGAGCGGCGCAGCTGGGTGAAGAAGCCGCCTGCAGGTGCCGGTGGTGTGGGGTGGGTTGCGGTTGCGTTCATTTCATGTGCTCCACTGGGTATTGCGCGAAGACGGGATGCCCTGTGCACAGTGGGCGCTCTCGGCGTGATCGCGCCCCGAACAAATCTCTGTCGCAGTCATTGAGCGCCCCCGGATGAAGTAGCGTGACGCATGATGTCGCCCGAGTTGATTGCGTCGCCTTCGAGCGTTGCCACGATGGCCCCGCCCGAGAACACAGCAACGCGATCGCACATGCCGACGATTTCGGGCAGCTCGCTCGAAATCATCACGATCGATTTGCCTTGCCGCGTGAGCTCGCGCATCAGGCCGTAGATCTCGGCCTTGGCACCTACGTCGATGCCGCGCGTGGGTTCGTCGAAGATCAGCACTTCAGAGGCGTGGCCGAGCCAGCGCGCGATCACCACCTTCTGCTGGTTGCCGCCTGACAGCGTGGCCACGCGCGTCTCGATGTTCGGCGCCTTCACACCGACGCGGCGCGAGAGTTCACCGGCCGCCTGCTTCTCCGACGCCTGGCTCACCAGCCCCGCGCTGCGGTGCCTGCCGAGGTTGTTCAGCGAGATGTTGAAGCGGATCGTAAAGTCGGTGATCAGCCCTTCGACCTTGCGGCTTTCGGGTAGCAGGCCGATGCCGTTTTCCAGCGCCTGCGTCGGGTCGTCCAGGCGCACGGGCTTGCCGTTGCGCAGCACTGTCTTGCGGTGCACGCGGTCGGCGCCCATCATGCCCAGCGCCAACTCGGTGCGGCCCGAACCGACCAGCCCCGCAAAGCCGAGGATCTCACCTTCATGCAGATCGAAGGCATTGATGGGGCCGCCCTTCGCTAGCTGGATGTGCGGCACTTCGAGCACCTTGCGCCCGCGCGGCGCGGGCACCGGCTTCGGCGGAAAGTTGTGTTCGATGCGGCGGCCCACCATCATTTCGACCAGCGCATCCACATCGGTCGCGCCCACCTCGGCATGCCCCGCATTGGCACCATCGCGCAGCACGCTGATGCGGTCGCACACCTCGAAAATTTCGTCGAGGTGATGTGAGATGAAGATCATCGCCACGCCCTTGGCGCGCAGCTCCCGCATGATCTTGAACAAGTGCCCGGCCTCGTTCGGCGTGAGCGTGGCGGTCGGCTCGTCGAGCACCAGCAGGCGCGCCTTCAGCGACAGCGCCTTGCCGATTTCCACGAACTGCTGCTGCGCCACCGAGAGCTGGCAGATCGGCACGCCGAGGTCGATCTGCACACCCAGCTCGTCGAACAAGGCCCGCGCGGATCGCTTCATCGCCGCCTTGTCCATCAGACCGAAACGGTTCTTCAGGTAGCGGCCGAGAAAGATGTTCTCCACCGCGTTCAGGTACGGGATGAGGCTGAACTCCTGGAAGATGATGCCGATGCCCGCTGCGATGGCATCGTTGTAGCCCGCGAACTTTCGCTCGCTGCCTTCGATGAAGATGCGCCCCTCGTCGGCCTGGTAGATGCCGCCAAGGATCTTCATCAGCGTCGACTTGCCCGCGCCGTTCTCGCCGAGCAGCGCATGCACCTCGCCCTTGCGGATCGAGAGGTCGATGCCCGCGAGCGCCTTCACGCCCGGAAAGCTCTTCGAGACGCCTTCGAGCCTCAGCATTTCGGCGGTGTCGTTCATGGCCGTGCGCTGCTTCTGGCGTCGGTTACCAGGTGAAGGTCTTCGCGCCTTCGGCGTCGATCAGCTTCACGTCGACCGGCACTGCAGCGGGCACGTTGGCACCCCACTTCTTCGCCAACGCGATGCCGATGGCCAGGCGGATCTGGTCGCGCGGGTACTGCGCGGTGGTGGCGATGAACTTCGAGCCCGGCTTCTGCATGGCCTTGATGGCCTCGGGTGCGCCGTCCACGCTGGTGAGCTTCACGTCCTTGCCGCTGGCTTCGATGGCCGCGAGCGCGCCCATCGAGCCGCCGTCGTTCACGCTGAAAACGCCCTTCAGGTCCTTGTTGGCCTGCAGGATGTTCTCGGTCACGGTGAGCGCGGTGGCGCGTTCCTGCTTGCCGTTCTGCGTGCTCACCACCTTGATGCCGGGGTACTTGGCGAGTGCTTCGCGGCAGCCCTTCACGCGCTCCAGAATCGGCACCACGGGAATGCCGTCGAGGATGGCCACGTCGCCTTTCTCGCCGATGCTCTTTGCCAGGTATTCGCAGGCAAGGCGTCCGGCGTCGGTGTTCTTCGAGCCGACGAAGGAATCGACCGGGCCCTGCGCGTTGGCGTCCACCGCCACCACCACGAGGCCCGCCTTCTTGGCCGAGCGCACGGCCGACTGCACGCCGGTGGAGTCGGTCGGGTTCAGCAGCAGGATGTCGACCTTCTTCTGGATCATGTCTTCCACGTCGCCGATCTGCTTGGCCACGTCGTGCCGCGCGTCCGTGGTGACCACGGTCGCGCCGATGCTGGCAGCGGCCTCTTCGAGCGCCTGCTTCATCGTCACGAAGTAGGGGTTGTTGAGCTCCTGGAAGGTCATGCCGATGCGCAGCGGCTGCTTCGGGGCCTGCGCCTGCGCAGCGGATGCGCCGCAGACCAGTGCGGCAGTAAGGGCGGTGGCTTTGAGGATGTTCTTCATGGTGGCTGTCTCCTTGGGTTTGTGACTGTCGAAAAACGCGGACAAAGGCTCGCCCCACGCGGTGCCCGAAGGGCCGCGTCGGTGACGACACGGGGAACACGCAAGCCCGGCTACGGCGGGTTGGCGGCACGCGAGGCCGCGGCCTGCATGCGATGGAAATTGCGGAACTTGGTCGGCGGCATGCGCTTGTGCAGCAGGAACTGCCGGTTGAAGTTCGACACGTTGTTGAAGCCCACGTCCATGCAGACGTCGAGCACCGGCTTCTCGCTGTTGGTGAGAAGCTCGCAGGCGCGGCTGATGCGCAGCCGGTTCACGTAGCGCACGAACGATTGGCCCGTGTGCTTGCGGAAGGATCGCGAAAACGCGCTCGGGCTCTGGCCTACCAGCTCGGCCAGCATCGGCTCGCGCAGGTCGTCGCCGAGGTTGGCCGCGATGTGCGCCAGCACGTTGTTGATTGCGTGCGACATGAAAGCCTTGGGGTCGGGCTTGAACGCGGGGCTGGCCAGGCGCTGGCGGTCGTTGCCGTCGGCCAGCAGTTCGAGCAGCGACAGCAGCAGGATCACGCGGCGCAGGCCGCGCGCCTGCAGCAGCGATTCCATGATCGGCTTGGCCGCGGCGGCGGTCTCCACCGAGAACAGCAGGCCCGAGCCCGATTCGGCCAGCAGCGGCGCGATGCGCTCGAACTCGGGAAAGGTGCCGGCCATGTTCTGCATCAGCCCGGCCGGGAACTGGATCACGATGCCGCGCCGCTCGACGCTCTGGCCTGCGGGCACGTCGCTGATCCAGTTGTGCGGCAGGTCGGGGCCCATCAGCACGAGGTTGCCCGGCTCGAAATGGCCGACGTGGTCGCCCACGAAATACACGCCCTGGGTCTCGACGATCAGCTGGATCTCGTACTCGGGATGGAAGTGCCAGCGCACCGTGCGGTACGGGTAGCCGTGCGCCCAGCAGGTGAACGATTCGTCACCGCGGACTTCAACGATTTCCAGGTCGGGTTGCATGGGGCGGACTGTACGAACCGCTCCCGATGCCAACAACCAGAGATGGCGCCCGGAATCGATACTTTTTTGACTTCCGGGGAGGCCCGGATGGCCGATGCCGCGCCATGCATTGCGCCGCAGCAAACTCCTTTCTCCTCGGGGAGAGGAGGGGGCGAGGGCGGTATTTGCTGCGCTGCGGAAAGCGCCGGATTCGCGGAGTCAAGAATTCATAGGTGTTTTCCCGCCCCGGCAGGCCCGGGCACACTCTGGCGTCATGACGACAACAAGCTCCTCCCCTCCGGCAGCGGGCCCGCTGGCCGGCCTCAAGGTCATCGAGCTCGGGCAGCTCATCGCCGGGCCTTTCGCCGCGCGCACGCTGGGTGACTTCGGCGCCGAGGTCATCAAGATCGAGCCGCCCGGCGCGGGTGATCCGCTGCGCACCTGGCGGCTGCTGAAGGACGGCACCTCCGTCTGGTGGCAGGTGCAGTCGCGCAACAAGCGCTCGCTGGCGCTGGACCTGCGCGAGCCCGAGGCGCAGGCCGTCGTGCGCAAGCTCGCGGCCGAGGCCGACGTGCTGGTCGAGAACTTCCGCCCCGGCGCGATGGAAGGCTGGAGCCTCGGCCCCGACGAACTGCTGGCCGCCAACCCTGCGCTCGTGATGCTGCGCATCAGCGGCTACGGCCAGACCGGCCCGTACCGCGACCGCCCCGGCTTCGGCGTGGTGGCCGAGGCCATGGGCGGGCTGCGCCACCTCACTGGCGAGCCGGGGCGCGTGCCGGTGCGCGTGGGCGTGTCGATAGGCGACACGCTGGCCTCGCTGCACGGCGTGATCGGCGTGCTGATGGCGATGCAGCACCGCCACGCGACGGTGAGTGCGGAATATCCGAAGGGCAAGGGACAGGTGATCGACGTGGCGCTCTACGAGGCCGTCTTCAACTGCATGGAAAGCCTGCTGCCCGAGTACGGTGAATTCGGCGCTGTGCGCGAGGCGGCCGGCAGCGCGCTGCCGGGCATTGCACCGACCAATGCGTACCGTTGCGCGGACGGCGGCTACGCGATCGTCGCGGGCAACGGCGACAGCATCTTTCGCCGGCTCATGGCGTGCATCGGCCGGCCCGACCTCGCGGCCGATCCTTCATTGGCCGGCAACACCGGCCGGGTGGCGCAGGTCGAGATGCTCGATGCCGCCATCGGCGACTGGACCGCGCAGCACACCGTCGACGAGGTGCTGGCCGCGCTCGACGCGGCGCATGTGCCGGGCGGGCGCATCTACACGATCGCCGACATCGCGGCCGATCCGCACTACGCCGCGCGCGGCATGCTGCAGCAGGTGCAGATGGCCGACGGCACTGCGCTCGCGGTGCCGGGCTTCGTGCCCAAGATGTCGCTCACGCCGGCCAGCCACCGGCACAACGCGCCGGCGCTGGGCGCGGACACCGATGCGGTGCTGAGGGAAATCGGCCTGAGCGCCGAGCAGATCGCCGCGCTGCACGAGCGCGGAATAGTGGGCTAGCCGATACGGGCCATTCATGGGCCTGAAATGGCCTCCGTGCGATAAACCGGGCAACAAGGAGAGTCCATGGCAGCAGCGAACAGGCGACAGGATGCCCCGAGGCGAAACAGCAGCACCCCCGCGCGTGAAACCGAACGCGTCTACGGGACTGCGAAATGGGACTTGTCGAAATCGGACTGCGAGAAGGTGGAGCACCTGCTGCAGCAACTGCGTCTGCGCCGCGTGGCCGTGGAGCCCAAGTTCTCCGACGACGTCATCGTGTGGCCCTCCAGGAGCGCCGTGGCTGGCGGTGCAGAGATGGCGGCACTGAGCGCAATCAATCTCGGCAACGCGGCAGAGGCGCTCGGTCAAAGAGTGGAAGGTCGCGGCATTCCCCGGATGAAGCTCATCAAGCAGCTCGACGACGTGTCCGTGATGCAGGCCAACTCGTCCGCCCTGCTGGCGATGCGCCGCAACACGCCAGGGCTGCGGGTTGCACCTGCCGCATGGGCCTACCTCCAGTACATCCGGCCGCTGAGCGATGAATTGGATTCCAGCGCGATCCAGGTCGCGCCGGGGGCCAAGGTCAAGAGCTTCGAGCTGCATCTTGCTGACCCGCAGGGCAAGCCCGTGCCGGGCGTCCGGGTCAAGGCGCTCGTCGATTGGGACGGCGCACACATGCCCGCGGTGACCGACAGCAAGGGAATCGCGAGCTTGGGAATTCCGGTGCTCTACCCGCGGGTGGAAATGATCCTGGTCGAGCCGGAACACACGCACTGGTCGGTCTTCATCAAGGGATTCGACCGGGTCGCGGCACCGAAGCGATTGAACGTGCAGGCCACGCCGCTGGTGCCCGACAGCTTCCAGCTGCTGGCGAACTACGCGCCATACGACCCTCAGGCCGGAGCGGGCGTGACGGTCGGCGTGATCGACAGCGGCGTCGGGCCGCATGCGGACATCGCCGTGGCGGGCGGCGGCTGTTTCGTCACTGGCGAGAATGCCGCGGATTTTCTCGACAACGGCATCGGGCACGGGACCCATGTCGCCGGCATCATCGCGGGCAAGAAAGCGGCCGCCACCGGCATCTATGGCCTTGCGCCGGCCTGCCGCCTGCTGGCCTACCGGGTCTGCCCGAAGACCGGCGAGCGTGGACGCGCGAAATCGACCGACATTGCCAGCGCGCTCGAACGCGCCATCAGTGACGGCTGCAACATCGTGAACATCAGCATGGGCAGCCTGGAGCCGATGCCGGAGATGCCGGACATCCTCCAGAAGGCGCGCGATGCCGGCGTCGTGGTGTTCGCGGCCACCGGCAACGACGGCCAGCCCCTGCTGCGCTATCCGGCCCGGTACAGCCACACCCTGGCCGTCGGCGCGCTGGGGCGCGACGGGACATTTCCGACCGATTGCCCCGAGAGCTTTCAGGAGAGCGAGATCCGCCGCAAGAAAGAGTTTGTCGCCGAGTTCTCGAACTACGGGCTTTCGACCGATTTCATCGGCCCCGGCGTGGCGGTGCTGTCGACGTTTCCGGGCGAAAAGTACGCAATGATGTCCGGCACCTCGATGGCCACGCCGTACTCCTCGGGCATGGCGGCCCGTCTGTTGTCAGGGAATTCGAAGCTGCTTAACATGCCTGACGGTCCTGAAAAGGCCGACGCCATCGTCAAGATGCTGTCTCAGACAGCGCAAAAGGTGGGTTGGCCAGCCGAATATGAAGGTTTTGGAGTTCTGAAGTGACAAGCGTCGTGTTGACCTACACAGGCAGCCCTGGCAAGAAGTTGTCGGCGCAAGCACGGCTGCGTCGCAGCGTGCCGGGCGCGGTGCTCACGCCAAAGACGAGCACCCTGGTGGAAGCCCAGCTCGACGAGGAGCAACTGGCGGCGCTCGAACAGAACCCGGAATGGGCCGTGTCCCAGCCTAGCTTCGCGGAAATCCGCAAACCTGTCTTCAATCTGAAAAACGCACGCGCCAAGCTCGCGAAATAGCCGCAAGGCGCCCACGGCCGCTGGTGGTCATGGAGTTTTTTGGATAGGGAGCTTCATGTCCGATACAGACATCCAGGTCGTGAGCAATTCATGGGCCGGAATCCAGCGCGTCGCCGCAACGCCGAAGCCGCCTGAGTTCTTCAGGGGCCGTGAAGGCTACGCACCAGAGTTCTTCGGGGACGCCAACCGAGTGGAACTGCCGTCGATGGGCGACGCCATCTCCATGGACGACATCGCAAAGCTCGAAGACGGCTCCTTCGAACTCAAGTACCAGCACTTCAGCACGGTGCAATGCATTTCCCGGCGCGTGCCGCTTTACTCGGCGTGCAACATCGACGGGTCGAAGTCGAAGAACGTTCCGCGCCATGACACCTGGAACTACGACGGCCGCATCAAGAAGGAATACCAGATGCTGCGGGAGGCCTACGGCCCCGAGCAGGACAAGAAATTTTCCCGCGGCCACATGACGCGCAGGCAGGACCCGAACTGGGGCTCGCTGGTAACGGCGCAACGGGCCAACATCGACACCTTCTTTGCCACCAACGCCTGCCCGCAATGGCAGCCTTTCAACGACGGGCTGTGGGGCGATCTAGAGGACTACATCCTCGGCAACGCCCAGGGCGACGACAAGCGCATCAGCGTCTTCACGGGCCCGATCCTCCGGTCGGACGACCCGGAGAGATTCGGCATACAGATTCCGCGGGACTTCTGGAAGGTGGTGGCCTTCATCAGCGAGGCGACGGGCGAGTTGAGCGCCATCGCCTATCTGATGAGCCAAGGCACCTATCTCGATTCAGGAGTGGCGCGCGACCTCGAAGACTTCGACACATCACAGCGTCCGCTCGCGTTCGTCGAAGCAGAGACCGGGCTCAAATTCGAAAGCCTCGAAGGGCGTGACGTGCTCGATGGCGTTGACATCGCGTTCGTCCAGCCCATCCGGCGCTACGCCGATACGAAGCTTCCGGCCTGACTGGCGCGAAGGCGCGGTCGATCAGCCGCGCAGGGATTCGATCAGGTCGATGTATTTCTGCTTGGCCTCGTCGGCGCTCGCGCCCTTCTGGGCGGTCCATGCGTCCCACTTGGCGCGCGCGACGATGTCGCTGAAGCTGGGCTTCTTGGCGGTGTTGTCGCCTTCGGTGGCTTGCTTGAAGAGGCCGTAGATCTTCAGCAGCGTCGGGTTGTCGGGGCGCTCGGCGAGCAGCTTGGAGTTGGCCTGGGCGGCTTCGAATTGGGCGTTGAGATCAGACATGGCGGTCGAATTGAAGAAAAGCGGAAACCGTGCATCTTAAATTGCGCGGTACCCGGTGGTACCAGATTCAGTCCTTCAGCCCCGCCCGCGCCAGCTCCACATCGAGCCGCTCCCGCGCATCGGCCGGCTTCAGCCCTGCAGCTCTTTCATATAGCCGCGTTGCCTCGCCCGTGCGCGATTCGCCGTGCAGCATCAGCTGCGCGCGGGCGTATTCCATCATTCCGGCGGCTGAATGGGGGTGCAGTTCGAGGCCGCGTTCGAACAGCTCGAGCGAGGTCTCGGCACGCACGCCGTAGGTCATGCGCCCGACCAGCGCACCGACCTTGTCGATCACCTCGGCGTGGAACGAAGCCAGCGCGAGGTGCGCGTCCGCGTGCCGCGGCTGCAGCTCGATCACGCGCTCCAGCGCTCCCTTGAGCTTGCTGCCCAGTCCCTGCGCCAGCGCTCGCGCCACGCTGATGCCCTGGCTGTAGCGGCCCAGTGCGTAGGACTGCCAGTAGAGCGCCTGGCAGTTCTCGGGCTCGGCAGCGGCCTGCGCGCTCGCGCGCTCGATCACCTGGCGGAACATCGCGAGCCGCACGGCCTCGCGCGGTTCGACGTAGTTGGCGTAGATCGCGGTCGCCTGGTTGGCCAGCGCCAACCCTTCGGCGCCCTGCAGCAGGCCGATGGCGGCGGCGCGTTCGAATTCGCCGCTGTGGTACAGCGCCCAGCCTTCGGCGAGCGCAGAGCTTTCGGCCGGCAGCGGCAGCTCGTGGCCGGCATGCAGGCGCGGCCAGTGGAGCAGCACGCTGCGGGCATCGAAACGGGGCACGTCGGCCCAGGGCAGGGGCGTCCAGGGGGCCGCGTCGGCGGCGGCAAGCGGGCTGGCAGACATCAGCGAGAGCGGTTTGAAATCGGGGTGAGGCATGGTTGCTAGACCGCCATATCGACCGGGGAAGCCGCGGCGCCGGCGCTGCTGCCGGCACCGCTGTTGCTGGAATCTTCGCCGTTGTAGGCATTGCTGAGTGTCAGCAGATGCCGCCGTTGTTCCCGCCCGAGGTAGGGCGCGAGCAGGTGCAGGGTGTGGTGGCCGCCGCGCATCAGCGCGCCCTGCGCATGCGCGGGCTCCAGCGCCTCGCGCGGGTTGCGCACGTATTCATAGCTGAGCCAGTAGGTCAGCACCACGACCATGCTCTGCGCGAGCGTGTCGACCTCGTGCGCGTCGATCTCGAGGTGCCCGGCGCGGCTCAGGCCGGCAATCAGCTGGCGGATGGCGCGTGCCTTGTTTTTCAGCACCAGCTGGAACTGGGTTTCCAGCCGCCGGTTCTTGCTGAGCAGGTCGTTGAGGTCGCGGTAGAGAAAGCGGTAGCGCCAGATCAGCTCGAACAGGCTGTGCATGAAGAACCACGCGTCCTCCACGTCGTGCACGCCTTCGCTCGCGTGCAGCAGTTCGTTGAGCTCGGTCTCGTAGGCTTCGTAGAGCTTGTTGATCAGCTCTTCCTTGGCCGGGTAGTGGTAGTACAGGTTGCCCGGACTGATGTTGAGTTCGCCCGCCACCAGGGTGGTCGAGACGTTCGGCTCCCCGAAGCGGTTGAACAGATCCAATGCGGCTTCGAGGATGCGTTGCGCCGTGCGGCGTGGCGCCTTCTTTGCCATGTCGGTGCCCCCGGTTGTCTCGTGGTCTCTTGGGGGCACTCTAGCGCATGTGCACCGCACCATGAACGGTGCGGGAGATGTTTTGCCGCGCTGATTTTTTGTGCAGTGCCGCAATACCGACCGGTCGGCAGACGGCGCGGGCTGGCTCAGCCGGCTTTGCTGCGGCGCAAGGTTTTCTTGGCGGCCGGCGCGGCCGTCTTGCGGGCCGCGGTCTTGCGGGGAGCGGCGGCGGCGCCCTGCGGTTTCTTCAGCTGTGCTTCGAGCGCCTCGACGCGCGCCTGCAGCGCGGCCATGTCGGCGGCGCTGGGGATGCCGAGCTTTTCGAGGGCGCGCGCCACGCGCTCTTCAAAGATGTTCTCCAGCTTGCCCCACTGGCCCGCGGCCTTGGTGCCAAACTCGCTGGCGAAGCCGGCCATGCGTTGCTGGGCCTGGGACAGGGTTTCCTCGGCGGCCTGCTGGGTCTTCTTCTGCATGCCGGCACCATCCTTGACCAGCGCCTCGAAGGCCTTGCTGCCTTCCTGCTGCATCTTGGCGAAGGCACCGAGCCCGGCAAGCCAGATCTGCTGGGCGGAATCCTTGATGCGGTCTGCGGCCTTGCCGTTGCTGTCGTCGTCCTGGGTAGCCATGCGAATGTTCCTTTGCAAACAATCGGCCGACTCTAGCCGTTCGACGTGCTTCCCATTAGAGCTTCGCGTCTATGAGGCCAAGCCTCCCCGGGAAGGCTCAGGGCGTTGCGCCCGCCGCACGGCTCGCGTCGAGATGCGCCTTCGCGCGCTCGGCCAGGGCCATTTCACCGGGCGTGCCGGGCACATAGGCTTCGACCGGCAGCGGCCGCCCGTGCGAGTCGACCGAGACGAACACGATCAGGCATTCGGTGGTCTTTTCCATCGAGCCGCCCTTCATGTCGCCGCTGCGCACCTCGACCGAGATGTTCATGCTGGTGTTGCCGGTGTAGGCCAGGCGGGCCTCCACCTCGACGAGGTCGCCGATCATGATCGGCCGGTGAAAGCGGATGCTGCCGATGAAGGCGGTAACGCAATACCGCTTGGCCCAGCTGGTCGCGCAGGCGTAGCCGGCCTCGTCGATCCACTTCATGACCGTGCCGCCGTGGACCTTGCCACCGAAGTTGACGGTGCTGGGCTCGGCGAGAAAACGCAGGGTGATCGAAGACATGGGGCCGCCTTTTCGGATATGGCTATGGGGTGGGGAGCCGCGATTATGCGAGCGGGCGCACGCTTGCGGATGCCGCCCGTCGTCCGGGCATGCACGCTCAGTCAGTCGGCTGCTAGCTGCCGCTGAACAGCTGGGCCAGGGTGCGTCGCAGCCAGGCATTGCCCGGGTCGGCATGGAAGCGCTCGTGCCAGTGCTGCTTCACCGCATAGGCCGGCAGCGTGAAGGGCGGCTCCAGCAGCTTCACCGGCTCCTGCGTGGCCAGCACCTTGCCGAGGATGCGCGGCACCACCACGATCAGCTCGGTGTGCGCCACGATGCGCGCCACGCTCAGGAAGCTCGACAGCCGCACCACCACGTCGCGCTTCAGGCCCAGCCGCGCGATGGTCGTGTCGACGATGGCGTGCCCGGTGCCCGAGGTCGACACCACCGCATGCGCCTCCGCCTCGAAGCGCTTGCGCGTGAGCTTCGCGCCGATGCGCGGATGGTTCTGCGCCGCCAGGCAGACGAAGTTCTGCATGAACAGCGTCTGCTGGTAGAAGCCCGCGTCCAGCTGCGGCATGAAGCCCACGGCCAGGTCGACCTCGCCGTCCTGCAGGCGGCGCCCGCTGATGGTCGAGATGATCTCGGTCTCGATATGCACCCCCGGCGCCGCGCGCCGCAGGTGGTCGAGCAGGCCGGGCAGCAGCACCACCTCGCTGATGTCGGTCATGCAGATGCGAAAGCGCCGCTGCGCCTGCGCGGGCTCGAAGCTGCTGCGGTTGCCCTGGGCCTGCGCCAACTGGGCCAGCGCCTCGCGCAGGTTCGGATAGATGCGCTCGGCATGCGGCGTGGGCTGCATGCCCTGCGCGGTGCGGGTGAACAGGCGGTCGTCGAAGTGCGCGCGCAGCTTGTTCAGCGCGGTGCTGGCCGCGGCCTGCGCCATGCCCAGCCGCTCGGCCGCCTTCGAGACGTTGCCGGTCTTGTAGACCTCGTCGAACACGGCGAGCCATTCGAGATCGAGCTTGGACATCGGGGGCTCCTGCGTACGGTGAAAGGCACCATTATCGAAATTTCGAATTCCGTGTATTGGCTACCGGTCTTGAGGAAATAGTGGTGCGGCTCAACAATGCCGCCACGGAGACACCCACGCCATGAAACCCGCGCCTTCCAATGCGGCAGAACGCCGCGACTACTACGCCCGCATCCGCCCGCTGAACCTCACGCCGCTGTGGGAATCGCTGCACGCGCTGGTGCCGCGCGAGCCGCAGACGCCCTGCGTGCCCGCCCTTTGGCGCTACGACGAGATCCGTCCGCTGCTGATGGAGTCGGCCGAGCTCATCACCGCCGAAGAGGCCGTGCGCCGCGTGCTGGTGCTCGAGAACCCGGCGCTGCCCGGCAACTCGTCGATCACGCAGTCGCTCTACGCGGGCCTGCAGCTCATCATGCCGGGCGAGGTGGCGCCTTCGCATCGCCACGTGCAGTCGGCGCTGCGCTTCATCGTCGACGGCAAGGGTGCCTACACCACGGTGGGCGGCGAACGCACCACCATGTACCCCGGCGACTTCATCATCACGCCCTCGTGGGCCTGGCACGACCATGGCAACGAAGGCCTCGGCGGCAGCGTGGAGCCGGTGGTGTGGCTCGACGGGCTCGACATTCCGATGCTGCGCTTCTTCGACGCAGGCTTCGCCGAGAACGACGACGCCAAGGTGCAGTACGTGTCGCGCCCCGAAGGCAACAGCCTCGCGCGCTTCGGCCACAACATGGTGCCGGTGCGGCACGACCACACATCGGCCACCTCGCCGATCTTCAACTACCCCTACGCACGCAGCCGCGAGGCGCTGGCGCAACTGCAGACGCAGGAAGCGCCCGACGCATGGCTGGGCCACAAGCTGCGCTACATCAACCCGCTGACGGGCGGCTCGCCGATGCCGACCATCTCGACCAACCTGCAACTGCTGCCAAAGGGCTTCGCGGGCAAGACGCACCGCGCGACCGATGGCGCGGTGTACAGCGTGGTCGAAGGCCACGGCACGGCCGAGATCGCCGGCCAGCGCTTCGAGTTCGGTCCACGCGACACCTTCGTGGTGCCTTCGTGGGCGCCGCTTCGGCTGTCGTCGCAGGGCGAAGACACCGTGCTCTTCAGCTTTTCCGACCGCCCGGTGCAGCAGGCCATGGGCATCCTGCGCGAAGCCTTTCTCGAAGACGCCTGAAGCCCGGGCGACCCTTCTTTTCTTTTTTTGTTCGACCGTGTGCCGCCACGCGCGGCAGGAGCCTTCATGTCCTTCGTCTTCACGCCTCCTTCCATCGTCGGCCTGCCCATCATGGGCTCCGACCAGCAGTTCCCCGTGCGCCGCGTCTACTGCGTCGGCCGCAACTACGCGGCCCATGCACGCGAGATGGGTTTCGACCCCGACCGCGAACCGCCTTTCTTCTTCTGCAAGCCGAACGACGACGCTTCCGTGGTGCCGGTGTTCGACGGCAAAGGCGCGTCCATTCCCTACCCGCCGCTCACGAGCAACTACCACTACGAAGCCGAGCTGGTGGTTGCCATCGGCAAGGGCGGCAAGGACATTCCGGTCGACCAGGCCGCAAGCCACATCCACAGCTACGCCGTGGGCCTGGACATGACCCGCCGCGACCTGCAGATGAAGATGCGCGAGCAGGGCCGCCCATGGGAAATCGGCAAGGCCTTCGACTTCTCCGCGCCCATCGCGCCGCTGCGCACGCTGGCCGACGTGGGCGAGATCAACGCCGGCGCCATCGTGCTCGAAGTCGACGGCCAGGTGCGCCAGAACAGCGACATCACGCACCTGATCTGGTCGGTGAACGAAGTCATCGCCAACCTGTCGACGCTGTTCACGCTGCAGCCCGGCGACCTGATCTTCACCGGCACACCCGAAGGCGTGGGCGCGGTGAAGCCCGGCCAGACGATCAAGGTGAGCATCGACCGCCTGCCGTCGCTGACCGTGCAAATCGACTGATCTTCTTCACCGCACAGGCTCGCCATGACTCCATCGAAGAACCCTCCCACCGTGCTGCTGGTCGGCGGCGGCATCGGCGGCATGGCCGCGGCGCTGGCGCTCGCGCGCCTGGGCGTTTCCATCGACCTGCTCGAACAGAGCGCCACCATCGGCGAGATCGGCGCCGGCCTGCAGCTAGGGCCCAATGCCTTCGCCGCGCTCGACGCGCTGGGCGTGGGCGAGGCGGTGCGGCGGGGCTCGGTGTTCACCGACAGGCTGGTGATGATGGACGCGGTCGATTGCGGTGAAGTGGCCTCGGTGCCGGTCGGCGAAGCCTTCCGCGCGCGCTTCAGGAATCCCTATGCGGTGAGTCACCGTGCCGACCTTCATGGCGCAATCCACGAGGCGGTGAAGCAGCATCCGCTGATCCGCTTCCACACCTCGGCGCAGGTCGAGGCTATCGATATGGGCGGTCAGGGCGTCACTGCCGTCACGAGCGATGGCCGGCAGTTCAAGGCCGACGCCATCGTCGGCTGCGACGGCGTGAAGTCGGTGGTGCGCAGCAAACTCATCGGCGATGCGCCGCGCGTGTCGGGCCACGTGGTCTACCGCGCCGTGGTGCCTGCGGCCGACATGCCGGCCGACTTGCGCTGGAACGCGCCCGTGGTCTGGGCCGGCCCCAACTGCCATCTGGTGCACTACCCGCTGCGCCATGGCGAGCAATACAACCTGGTCGTCACATTCCACAGCCGCGAGCAGGAGGAGTGGGGCGTGACCGATGGCAGCAAGGAAGAAGTGCTCTCGTACTTCGAGGGCGTGCATGCGCGCCCGCGCCAGTTGCTCGACCGTCCGACCTCGTGGCGCCGCTGGAGCACCGCCGACCGCGATCCGGTCGAACGCTGGAGCGAGGGCCCGGCCACGCTGCTGGGCGATGCGGCGCATCCCATGATGCAGTACCTCGCGCAGGGCGCGTGCATGGCGCTCGAAGACGCGGTGACGCTCGGCGAGGCGGTGAAGGCCTGCGGCTTCGACATGACCGCCGCGTTCAAGCTCTATGAAGCTGCACGCATCGCCCGCACGGCGCGCGTGGTGCTGTCGGTGCGCGAGATGGGGCGGCTGTATCACGCCAAGGGCGTGGAGCGCCTCGTGCGCAACAGCCTGTGGGTCGGCCGCTCACCCGAGCGTTTCTACGATGCGGTCGAATGGCTCTACGCCTGGCGGCCCGAGCATTGCCTGGACGATGCGCCCGAGGCGCGGCGGCCATCTGCTGAAGCGGCCGCCATGGCCGCCGCGCTTTCGCTGCACTGACACTCGTTGCTTCCAACATTCATAACCATCGAGGCCCCAGGCCCAGGAGACAAGACATGAACTTTTCGCGCGCACTTCTGGCGGGCGTCCTCGCCCTGACGGCGGCGACAGGCGCCATGGCGCAAGCCGGCGACTTCCCCAACAAGCCCGTGACCCTCGTCACCCCCTTCGCGGCTGGCAGCGGCCCCGACGCGGTGCTGCGCCTGGTCTCCGACAAGCTCTCGCGCCTGTGGGGCCAGCGCGTGCTGATCGACAACAAGCCCGGTGGCGGCGGCTTCATCGCCATCGACCAGGCCCGCCGCGCCGCGCCCGACGGCTACACGCTGCTGCAGCTCGACAGCGAGCACATCGCCGCGCTGCCGCATCTGTACAAGTCGCGCAACTTCGTGACGCTGCAGCACTTCGACCCGGTGGCGTCGCTCTTTCGCACGCCCTTCTTCGTGGCCGTGGGCACCGACTCGAAGTGGAAGAACATGAGCGACCTGATCACCGCCGCCAAGGCCAACCCCGACGGCATCGTCTACGGCTCGTGGGGCGTGGGCAGCCCGGGCCATCTGGGCGCGCAGCAGCTCGAGGCGCTCACCGGCATCCACATGCGTCATGCGCCGTACCGCGAGGTGTCGCAGCTGTTCTCCAACGTGGGGGCGGGCGAGGTGCCGTGGAGCTTCGCGAGCATTCCGTCGAGCCAGGGCATCTACAAGGCCGGCAAGCTGCGCTACCTGGCCATCGCGGCGCCCAAGCGCATTCCGCAGATGCCCGACGTGCCGACCATGGCCGAGGCCGGCGGCCCGGCTTCGCTGGAGGTGAATTCGTTCGTGTCGCTGCTCGCGCCCAAGGGTGTGCCGGCAGCCATCAAGGCGAAGATCAATGCCGACGTGGCCAAGGTCATCGCCGACCCCGAGATCCGCGCCCGCTTCGACACCTTCGCCTTCGAGCCGCTGGCCTGGTCGCCAGAGGAAATCGAGCGCAATGCCGAGGCCAAGTCGAAGGTGTACGGCGAGCTGGTGCGCAGGGGCAACATCAGCCTCGAATAGCGGGGGCGTGGCTTGCCCGGTGTCTTGCTCGACAGTTAAGCTGGCCCTCTTTAGTTTTTGACAACTTTTTCACACTTCTTTTCATGCAAGCCACCAAGAGAGCTCTCCTGATTGCCTGCGGTCTGGCGGCCGCCGCCACCGCGCTGCCGCTGAGCGCCAATGCAGAGAACGCTGCCTGGCCGACCAAGCCGATCCGCCTGCTCGTGGGCTTCCCGGGCGGCTCCACGCCCGACATCGCGGCGCGCACCATCGCCGAGCCGCTGTCGAAGGCGCTGGGCCAGCCGATCGTGGTCGACAACAAGGCCGGCGCCTCGGGCAACATCGCGGCCGACCAGGTGGCCAAGGCCACCGACGACCACACGCTGGGCATCGTCATCAACGGCAACCTCACGTCGTCGAAGATGCTGTACGCCAGGCTGCCGTACGACCCGGTGAAAGACTTCACCTACCTGTCGCTGATCGCGACCGCGCCGCTGGTGCTGGTGGCGCAGAACAACCTGCCCTCCGGCACCGCCTTCTTCGACGAGGGCCGCAAGGCCGGCGACAAGTGGAACTACGGCTCGGTGGGCATCGGCTCGGTCGGGCACCTGGGCATGGAACTGCTCAAGACCCGCGTGCCCGGCTTCAAGCCCGAGCACGTGCCCTACCAGGGCAACCCGCAGGTCATCACCGCGATGCTGGGCGACCAGGTGCAGATGGGCCTGATCCCGCCGGGCGTGGCCATGCCGCAGATCAGGGCCGGCAAGCTCAAGGCCATCGGCCTCACGGGCGGCCGCAGCGCGCTGGTGCCCGAGATCCCGCCGCTGTCGGAAGCCGGCGTGAAGGACTTCAATCTCGAAGTGTGGGTGGCGCTGCTCGGCCCGGCCAACCTGTCGAAGGCGGCGCAGGCGCGCATCAGCCGCGAACTCGAAGTGGTCATGAAGAACCCGGACGTGCGCCGCAAGCTCTTCGAGCAAGGCTGGCAGGCCGTGGGCACCTCGCCGGACGGGATGCGCACGCGCGTCAACGAAGAGGCGGCGATCATGACCAAGATCATTTCCGCACGCGGAATCAAGCTCCAGTGATGACTACGTCTCCCACAACATTGCATGAACCGGCGCGCGAGCTGCCGGTCTTCGGTGAATACGACGTGGTGGTGGTCGGCGGCGGCCCCGCCGGCATCGCCGCTGCAGTGAGCGCCGCACGCCACGGTGCCAACACGCTGCTGGTGGAGCGCTACGGCTTTCTCGGCGGCATGGGCACTGCCGGCGGCGTTACCAACTTCGCGGGCCTGTACGGCAAGCGCAAGGGCGAGATGACGCAGCTGGTGCACGGCGTGGTCGACGAGCTGATCGACCGCATCGCCGGCCTCAACGGCATGAACCAGCCGCAGAACGGCATGGGCGGGCGCATCTGCGTGCGCTCGTACGACACCTCGGCCTACAAGCTGGCCGCTGACCAGTTGCTCGACGCCGCGGGCGTGAAGCTGCTGTTCCATGCGTACGCGGCCGCGGTGATCCGCGAGGGCAGCCGCATCGCGGCGCTGGTGGTCGAGACCAAGTCGGGTCGCCAGGCCATTCGCGCCAACGCCTTCATCGACGCCAGCGGCGACGCCGACGTGGCGGCCTTTGCCGGCGTGCCCTTCGAGGTGGGCGACGGACACGGCAGCGGGCTGTTCCCGACCACCATGTTCCGCATCGGCCAGGTCGACGCGCCGGCCGCGCTGGAAGCGGTGGGCGAGTTCAAGGCCATCAACGACTACATGGCGCGCACCGAGCAGCAGAAGCCGGGCGTCTACAAGTTTCCGCGCGAAGGCGCCATCCTGCGGCCCAACAAGGACCCGCGCGAATGGCGCGCCAACGTCACGCAGATCCGCAACGCCCAGGGCCGCGCGATGAACGGTGTCGATGCGCGCGAGCTCACCGAGGGCGAGCTCGAAGGCCGCCGCCAGATCAGCGAGTACTTCAAGTTCCTGAAGGCCGAGGTGCCGGGCTTCGCGCAGTCGTCCATCGTGGAGATCGCGCCGCAAGTCGGCATCCGCGAGACGCGGCGCATCCAGGGGCTCTACGCGCTCGGGCGCGAAGACATCCTGGGCTCGGCGAAGTTCGACGACAACATCGGCCTGAATGCCTGGCCGATGGAAATGCACGCCGACGGCCGCATCGAGTGGGCCTTTCCGCGCGACGAAGCCAACGCCTACAACCACCTGCCGTGGCGCATGCTGGTGCCGCAGACGCTCGACAACCTGCTGGTGGCCGGCCGCTGCGCGTCGATGACGCACGAGGGCCAGTCGGCCGCGCGCGCGAGCGGTGGCTGCTTCGTCATGGGGCAGGCCGCGGGTACGGCGGCAGCGTCGCTGGGCAGCACGGCCTTCGCGAAGGTCGATGTGCCGGCCCTGCAGAAAAAGCTGGCCGCCGACGGCGCCGACCTCGACCGCTGAGCACGGCGGCGCGCTAGAGTCCGGGGCAAGATGAACTCGACCCCCGGACGAAACGTGAACCTTCTTTCGTTGTCGATCACCGCGCGCCGCGGCTTCCTGGCTCTTTCGTGCGCCGCGCTCGGCCTGATGCAGTGGGGCTGCGCCAGCACGCCCGAGGGCGAGCCCGTTCATGGCAAGGACGCGATGGTGAGCTTTCTCGCGAGCAAGGACGGCCGCAAGCTCGTCATTGCCGGCGAGAAGTACCACTACGTGTTCGACGGCGACCCGGGCGTGGCCACCATCCTGCGGTGGGAAGGGCGCACCAAGATCTCGCCCGCACTGGTCGGCGAGTTGAAGGTGGCGCGCAACCAGAGCCTCGAAGGCCAGTACGTGCTGATGGCCTTCGACACCGACCTGACGCCTGACGACCAGGCCTTCCTGATCCAGACCGGCTTCGCGAAGACCGAAGTGAAATACGGCGACCGCACCGGGCCGGCGCTGCGCTACTTCGGCAGCGTGAAGGGCCGCCGCTACGAGGCCGGCGTGCTGAAGCAGGACGAGGCGGTCGACTTCTCCCGGACGCAGTACCTCAAGTACGTGGAGCAGGAAACGGCCAGCGGCCCTGCCGACAAGGCCGCGCCGACGCCGCTGGCCCGCGCCGCCGACGGCTCGCTGGTGCTGGGCGGGGCGCCGTTGTCGGTGGTGCAGGGCGGAACGGACTACAGCTGCCGGGCCCGCTTCATGGACATCTGCTTCTTCAGATAGCAGCCGCTGACCGGCCCGCGACAGCCCGCGGGCGCGGCCTTTGCTATGGTCCAGGGTTGCTTTCTGCCCTGTTTTGACAGCCTTCCCCCGATGACCACCGATTCCGCCACCGCCGCCCACCTCGTCAACGAACTCGTCGCGCTCATGCAGCTCGAGCCACTGGGCGGCGACCGCTTCCTGGCCCAGAGCGAGGACATCGGCACGCCCGCCGTGTTCGGCGGCCAGGTGCTGGGCCAGTCGCTGATGGCGGCCAGCCTCACGGTGGGCGCCGAGCGCCCGGTGCATTCGATGCACGCCTACTTCCTGCTGCCGGGCGAACATGCCCCCATCGAGTACAGCGTCGACCGCGTGCGCGACGGCCGCAGCTTCACCACCCGCCACGTGGTGGCGCGCCAGCAGGAGCGCATCATTTTTGAAATGTCGGCCTCGTTCCAGACCGTGGACGAGGGCGTCGAGCACCAGTTCGACATGCCCGAGGTGGCCGGCCCCGAAGGCCTCGTCAGCGAGCTCGACCAGCGCATCGCCCTCGGCGACCGCCTGCCAGAGCCCTGGCGCTCCAAGGCGATCCAGCCGCACGGCATCGAATATCGCCGCGTCGATCCCGAAGACCTGATGGCGCCGCTGCCGCGCCCGGCGGCGTCGCAAAGCGCCATCTGGATGCGCGCCATCGCGCCGCTGCCCGACGATCCGATGGTGCACCGCGCGCTGCTGGCCTATGCCTCCGACCACGGCCTGCTTCGCGCCGCGATGCTGCCGCACGGCCTGAGCTTCATGAGCGGCCAGGTGCGCCCCGCGAGTCTCGACCACGCGATGTGGTTCCACCGCGATTTCCGCATGGACGACTGGCTGCTGTACGTGCTCGATTCGCCCAGCGCGGGCGGCGCGCGCGGCATGTGCCGCGGCAGCCTCTATGCGCGCGACGGCCGGCTCGTGGCTTCGGCCGCGCAGGAGGGCATGCTGCGCATCAGGAAGCCGGCGTAGTCACAACAGCGCAAGCCCGAAGCACAAGCTCTCATCACCATGAAAATCTTCTTCTCTCCTGCTTCCCCCTTCGTGCGCAAGTGCATGGTCGTGGCGCACGAGCTCGGCATTGCAGACCGCATCGAGAAGCTGCCGAGCGCGGCCGGCCCCGTGAAGCGCGACGCCACCATCATTCCGAAGAACCCGCTCGGCCAGGTGCCGACCTTCATCACCGACGACGGTCAGGTGCTGTTCGACAGCCGCGTGATCTGCGAGTACCTGAACGCCATGCAGTCGGGCAAGCTGTTTCCGGTAGACGGCGCCGCGCGCTGGGCGCGCCTGACCGAGCTTGCGCTGGCCGACGGCATGACTGGCGCCGCATTGCTCGCGCGCTACGAGAGCGTGCTGCGTCCCGAGGAGCTGCGCTGGGCCGACTGGACCGACGGTCAGCTCGCCAAGGTGCGTACCGGCCTCGAATGGCTCGAGACGGCAGCGCCTTCGTTCGGTGACCGTGTCGATATCGGCACCATCGCTTTCGGCTGTGCGTTGGGCTACATGGACTTCCGGTTTCCCGCAGTGGATTGGCGCGCTCAAGCGCCGAACAGCGCGAAGTGGTTCGAGGCGTTCAACCAGCGTGCGTCGATGCAGGCTACTTTGCCTGCGGTTTAGGTTTCGTTCGTTCGGGGCGCGCTCACGCCGACGGGGGACATTCGCGGAGGGGAGTACCCGGTGTCATTCGCACTCGCCCTGAACAACAAGACAAGAGCCTGAATGGCAAGAGCCCCGATTCCTTGGCTAAATGCAGGCTCCGCATGAACCAAGGAATCCCAGATGTCTTCTGAAGAACAGAAAAAAGTAGCCATCGTCACCGCAGGTGGCAGCGGCATGGGCGCCGCAGCAGCACGCAAGCTCGCAGACGACGGCTTTCGTGTAGCCATCCTCTCGTCGTCGGGCAAGGGCGAGGCACTGGCTGCCGAGCTGGGTGGCATCGGCGTGACCGGCTCGAACCAGTCGAACGACGACCTGAAGCGGCTCGTAGACAAGGTCGTTGCCCAGTGGGGCCGCGTCGACGTGCTGGTCAACAGCGCCGGCCACGGCCCTCGCGCACCCATCCTCGACATCACCGACGAAGACTGGCACCGCGGCATGGACGTCTATCTGCTGAGCGCGGTGCGCCCCGCGCGCCTCGTTGCGCCGCTGATGGTGAAGCAGGGCGGCGGCACGATCATCAACATTTCCACCTTCGCCGCCTTCGAGCCCGACCCGGTGTTCCCCACATCGGGCGTGTTCCGCGCGGGCCTCGCAGCCTTCACCAAACTCTTTGCCGACAAGTACGCAGCCGACAACGTGCGCATGAACAACGTGCTGCCCGGCTTCATCGACAGCCTGCCCGAGAAGGCCGAATTCCGCGGCCGCATTCCCATGGGCCGCTACGGCAAGAGCAGCGAGATCGCGGCCGTCATCGGCTTCCTCGCTTCGGAAGGCGCCGGCTACATCACCGGCCAGAACCTGCGCGTGGACGGCGGCATCACGCGCTCGGTGTGAAGCCCGGCGGCCGGCGACAGGCCGCTCTCTACAATCTCGCCCATGTGCCCGAGGATGCCCCGCTTTCCCATTCGCCGCCGGCAGTCGGGTTGCTCGCGGCCGACGCCTCCTTGACGCGAGCGCAGTGATGCGCGGCGGCTTCGGCCGACGCGACGCGCACGGGTCGCACGCCGGCCCTTGTCCTGCCATCTCCCGCACCGCCTTGCCGGTGGCATGCGGGCTGCTTTTCTTTTTCCATGTCTTCTTCCCACAGTCGCCTGCGCACCGAGTGGTGCCCCAGCATTCCCCGCGAGCTCATGGCTGGTGCCGTCGCCACCTTCGCTCTCATTCCCGAAGTCATCGCTTTCTCTTTTGTAGCCGGCGTCGATCCGGCGGTCGGCCTGTTCGCTTCCTTCGTCATCGGCATCGTCATAGCCTTCGCCGGCGGCCGGCCGGCCATGGTGTCGGCCGCGGCCGGCTCTGTGGCCCTGGTGGCCGCGCCGCTGGTGCATGCGCACGGCCTGCCGTACCTGCTGGCTGCCGGCGTGCTCGCCGGTGCAATGCAGATCGTGTTCGGCCTGCTGCGCCTGGGTGTGCTGATGCGCTTCGTCTCGTCGTCCGTGCGTACCGGCTTCGTCAACGCACTCGCCATCCTGATCTTCGCGGCGCAGATGCCGCATTTCATCGGTGCCAACACCGCGACCTGGGCCATGGTCGGGCTCGGGCTGGCCGTCATCTATTTGCTGCCGCGCATCACAACGATCGTGCCTTCGCCACTGGTGTGCATCGTGGTGGTGACGTTGGTGGGCCACTGGCTGGGGCTGCCGCTGAAGACGGTGGCCGACCTCGGGCAACTGCCCGGCGCGCTGCCGGCGTTCGCGCTGCCCGACGTGCCGCTGACGCTCGAGACTTTGCGCATCATCGCGCTGCCGGGGTTCGCCATCGCGATGGTCGGGCTGCTCGAGTCGATGATGACCGCCAGCGTGGTCGATGAGCTGACCGACACACCGAGCTCGAAGAACCGCGAGTGCAGCGGCCTCGGCGTGGCCAATGTCGCGGCCAGCTTCTTCGGCGGCATTGCGGGCTGCGGAATGATCGGCCAGACCGTGAGCAACGTGCGCTACGGCGGGCGCGGGCGGCTGTCCACGCTCTTCGCGGGCGCGTTCCTGCTGATCCTCATGGTGCTGCTCAAGCCCTGGGTGTCGCAGGTGCCTGTAGCGGCGCTGGTCGCGATCATGGTGATGGTGTCGGCCTCGACTTTCGACTGGGGCTCGCTGCGCACGCTGGTGCGGCATCCGCGCATGTCGAGCGCGGTGATGCTCGCCACGGTGGCCGTCACCGTGGCCACCGACAACCTTGCCGCGGGTGTGGCCACGGGCGTGATGCTCAGCGGCGTGTTCTTCACATTCAAGGTGGCGCGGCTGCTGCATGTCCATGCAGCGCAGGACGCCGACGGCGCGCGCGTCTACCGCGTCACCGGCCAGGTGTTCTTCGCTTCCGCCGACATGCTGGTCGACGCCTTCGACGTGCGCGAGATCGACGGTGCAGCGGTGCGCATCGACGTGTCGCAAGCACATTTCTGGGACGTGACCGCCGTGGCCGCGCTGAAGAAAGTGGTCGAGCGATTGCGCAAGCACGGCAGCGTGGTGGACGTGGCCGGCATGAACCAGGCCAGCCGCGACCTGGTGCTGCAGCTCGATACCGCGCCCGACTGAAAGGTCAAGCGGGCGCCGTGCCTTCCCGCGCACTGCGGCTCGCGCACGCCAGGGCACCGGTCAGCGCCTAGGCGATTTTCCCCATGAGCCGGATGGCGCGTTGGACCTAGACTTTCCATCCAGGTCCCGCCGGATGTCCGATGGGCCGGAAAGGCTGCTCATGAAAATCTCCGCACAGGCGCTGGAGAAATCGCACCGCACCGTCCAGTCCTACGAAGGTTCTGCCCGCGAGTACAACGCGATCGTGGCCGAACACCCGCTGCAGCCCGAAATCGCGGACGCGATGCGGCGGATGATGCAGTTCGTGCCCACCGGCGGCACCGTGCTCGAGATCGGCTCCGGTCCGGGGCGGGACGCCGACTTCATCGAGTCCCTGGGCGGGGTCGTCAGGCGCACCGATGCGGCACAGGCATTTCTCGATCTGCAGGCGGAGCGCGGCAAGAAGGGCGAACTGCTCGACGTCATCACGGATGCGCTGGGAGGGCCCTACAACGCCATCCTCGCGATGTGCGTGCTGATTCATGTCGATCGCGCGCAGATCGGCCCGATCTTGCGCAAGGTCTTCGACGCACTCGAGCCCGGCGGTGCCTTCCTGGTCTCCATGCGAGTCGGCGAAGGCGAGACGAATGGCGACTGTCACACCGTGTACTGGGCGAAAGACCTGTTCGCCGCGCAGCTTCAAGAGGCCGGCTTGCGCACGCACTGGGAGATGGAGCGCATCGGCCGCAACGAGGAAGCGTGGGTCTACTTCCTCGCGCTTCGTCCGCAATGAGACACGGCGCCGTGAACGCCGTGAAGCCGCGCGAGCCAGGGGGCGAACGGAGGCCCTACACGCCCAGGTAGCGCGTCCACAGCGACCGGTCGGCGTCCAGCGCAGCCGAGTCGCCCTGCCACACCACGCGCCCGCGTTCGAGGATCACATGGCGGTTGGCCAGCGGCAGCAAACGCTGCACGTACTTGTCCACCACCAGGATCGCCTCGCCTTCGGCCTTGAGCGTGGCAATGCAGTGCCAGATCTCCTCGCGGATCACCGGGGCCAGCCCTTCGGTGGCTTCGTCGAGGATCAGCAGGCGCGGGTGCGTCGACAGCGCGCGGGCGATGGCCAGCATCTGCTGCTCGCCGCCAGAGAGCTGGTTGCCCGCGTTGGCCTTGCGCTCCGACAGGCGAGGGAACAGGCCGTACAGCGCATCGAGCGTCCAGCGCGGCGCGCTGCCCGGGCGCGGTCTTGCAAAGGCGCGCAGGTGCTCATCGACGCTGAGATTGGGAAACACATGCCGCCCTTCGGGCACGATGGCCACGCCGCGCCGCGCGATGGCGTCGGGCTTGTGGCCGCCGATGGCCGCGCCGCCGAAGTGCACGCTGCCGCGCATCGGCGAGAGCGTGCCCGTCAGCACCTTGAGCAGCGTGCTCTTGCCCATGCCGTTGCGTCCGAGCAGCGCGAGCACTTCGCCGGGGCGGATGTCGAGGTCGATGCCGAACAGCACCTGGCTGGCGCCGTAGCCGGCTTCGATGGATTTCGCTTCGAGCAATGTGGATGCCGCACTCATGAATGGCCTTCTGCTTCCGTGCCGAGGTAGACGGCTTGTACGTCGGGGTGGCCCCGCACTTCGTCGGCTGTGCCGCTCATCAGCACCTTGCCCTGCACCAGCACGGTGAGCCGGTTGGCCAGGCGGAACACCGCGTCCATGTCGTGCTCGATCAGCAGGATGGCCATCGATGCGCGCAGCGATTCGATCAGCTCCACCATGCGCGCCGATTCGTCCGGGCCCATGCCGGCCATCGGCTCGTCGAGCAGCAGCAGCTTGGGCTCGGCCGCGAGCGCCAGCGCCACGTCGAGCGCGCGCTGCGCGCCGTGCGGCAGCGTGCCCGCGATGCGCTCGCGTTCGCTGCCGAGGCCGACGCGGTCCGCAAGCGCCACTGCACGATCGACGAGGTCGCGTTCCTTCGCGCGCGGCGCCATGAAGCGCAGGCTGGTGCCCGCATGGGCCTGCGCTGCGAGCATCAGGTTGTCGTGCACGGTTTCTTTGGGGAACACGCGCGTCACCTGGAAGCAGCGCGACATGCCGGCGGCCACGCGCTGATGATCTTTCAGCTTCGTGATGTCGGCTTCGTCGAGCAGGATGCGGCCGGCATCGGCTTTCAGCAGGCCGGTGATCAGGTTCACCAGCGTGGTCTTGCCCGCGCCGTTCGGGCCGATCAGCGCATGCACTTCGCCGCGCTCCACGGTGAGGTTCACATGGTCGGTCGCCAGCAGTCCGCCGAAGCGCTTGACCAACCCTTCGATTCTGAAAAGGCTCATGGTGTCGTCTTACTCCCTCGCCCCTCCGGGGAGAGGGTTGGGGTGAGGGGCAAGCGGCGCTTGTAGAGGGCGGCAAGCCCTTTGGGTGCCCACAACGCAACAGCGATCAGCAACAACCCCAGCGGCATATGCCAATGCTCCGTGTGCTGCTTCAACGCTTCTTCGAGCAACAGCCAGACAACAGCGCCCACCGGCCCGCCCCAGCTGCGCCCCAGCCCGCCGATGACGACCATCACCAGCAGCGTGGCCGACTGCGTCCAGTGCATCGTCGCCGGACTCACGAATCCGTTGCCGCCCGCGAGCAGCGCACCGGCCAGCCCCGCGATGGCGCCTGCAATCGCGAACGCCACCAGCTGCAGCCGGAACACCGGATAGCCCAGCGCCCGCATGCGCGTCTCGTTGTCGCGGATGCCCATCAGCGCATGGCCGAAGCGCGATAGCGTCGCACGGTGCAGCCACCAGAGCGCGAGCGCCACGATTGCCAGCACCACCCAGTAGAAGTTGGCTTCATTGCCCAGGTCCAGCCCCGGCAGCAGCGTGGGTCGCGACATCAGCGTGTAGCCGTCGTCGCCGCCATAGCGGCGCAGCGACACCACCACGAAGTACAGCATCTGCGCGAAGGCCAGCGTGGTCATGATGAAGTACACGCCGCGCGTGCGCAGCGCCACCGTGCCGATCAGCGCCGCGACGAGGCCGGCCACGAGCGCGGCCAGCGGCCACATCACCCACGCCGACATCACGCCCGCGTCGCTGAGCGCGACCACCGTGTACGCCCCTACGCCGATGAAGCCCGCGTGCCCCAGCGCCACCATGCCGCCGAAACCGAGGATGAAGTTGAGGCTCGCCGCAGCCAGCGCCACGATGAGCACGCGCCGCACGAAGCCGATGTAGAACTCGAGCCCGAAGACAGGCGCGACCAGCGGAAACGCCGCGAGCAGCACGAAGAGCAGCCCGAGGCCGATGTAGCGTGAGGACTTCATGCGCGTGCCGAGAAAAGGCCCGAGGGCCGGAAGATGAGGACCACCACCATCAGCGCGTACATCGCGACTTCGGCGAACAGCGGCCCCAGGTCGGCTGCAGTAGCCGGCGGCAGCGTGGCGCGCAGCAGCATCGGCACGAAGGCACGCCCCACGGTGTCGACCACGCCCACGAGCAGTGCAGCCACGAAGGCGCCGCGCACCGAACCGATGCCGCCGATCACCAGCACCACGAGCGCCGGAATCAGGATGGCCTCGCCCATGCCGACCTGCACCGCGACGATCGGGCCCATCAACGCGCCCGCCAGCGCGGCCAGCGCCGCACCGAGCAGGAACACGCCGTTGAAGATGCGGCCCACGCGCACGCCCATCAGCTCGGCCATCGGCCGGTCGGAGGCGCCCGCGCGCACCCGCATGCCGATGCGCGTGTGGTTCACCAGCAGGTACAGCGCCAGCGCGACCAGCAGGCCACCGACGAGGATGACGAGGCGATAGGCCGGGTAGGGCAGGCCGTCCATCAGGTTGACCGGCCCCGAGAGCGCGGCCGGCGTCGGCGCCATCACCGGCGATGGGCCCCAGGCCATCGTCACGATGTCGTCGGCGACCAGGATCACGCCGAAGGTGGCCAGCACCTGCGCGAGGTGGTCGCGTGTGTAGAGGCGGCGCATCAGCAGCACTTCGAGCAGCAGCGCCACCACCACGGTGACCGCCACCGCGATGACGATGGCCGCCGCGAACGAACCGGTGCGCGTGTGCGCCTCGGCCGCCACATATGCGCCGGCCATGAAGAGCGAGCCATGCGCGAGGTTCAGCACGTCCATGATGCCGAACACCAGCGTGAGCCCCGCAGCCAGCAGGAACAGCATCAGCCCGTAGCCGAGGCCGTTGAGCAGCTGCTCGAGAACAAGAATTCCACTCATAGGATCACAAGGATTGCTCGCGTTTTCATTCGAGGAACACCGAGGAACCGGCTTTGCCGGGCCTCAGGTGTTGCCCCCGGTAGGGGGAAGGAGAAGCGACACGAAGTGCGCGAAGCCTGGGGGCGAGCCTATTTCAGGGGGCACTTGTCTGCGTAGCTGTCGCCGTAGTTCGTGAGAACCGTGTTGATCAGCTTGTTCGTGACCTTGCCCTGCGTGTCCTTGCCGATCACGCGCAGGTAGAAGTTCTCGATGGGAAAGTGGTTGTTCGCGTACTTGAAGTTGCCGCGCGTCGATGCGTAGTTGGCCTTCTTCAGCGCGGCCACCACGGCTTCGCGGTTCTGCGCGTTGCCGCCGGACTGTTTCACGGCGGCGTCCATCGCGAGGATCGCGTCGTAGGCCTGCGCGGCGTACACCGACGGGTAGCGGCCGTTGTATTCCTTGCGGAACGCGGCCACGAAGGCCTTGTTGGCAGCGTTGTCGAGGTCGTGCGCCCAGTGCGAGGTGTTGAACAGGCCGAGCATCGGGTCACCCACGGCGCCGATCACGTCCTCGTCGGCCGAGAAGCCGCTGGTCACGAGCGTGATGTCCTTCGACAGGCCCGCGCCCACGAACTGCTTGATGAAGTTGATGCCCATCGCGCCGGGCAGGAAGAAGTAGATGGAGTCGGGCTTGGCCGCGCGCAGCTGCGCGAGCTCGGCGGCGTAGTCGATCTGGCCCAGCTTGGTGTAGAGCTCGTCGGCCACCTGGCCCTTGAACTGGCGCTTGAAGCCGCCAAGGGCATCCTTGCCGGCCGGGTAGTTGGGGGCGATCAGCACGATCTTCTTGAAGGCGCGGTCTTGCGCGAACTTGCCGGCGGCCTCGTGGAACTGGTCGTTCTGGTAGGCGGTGCCGAAGAAGTAGGCATTGCACTGCGCGCCCGCGAACTGGCTCGGGCCGGCGTTGGCCGAGAGGTACGGCACCTTGGCGTTGAAGAGCGTGGGGCCCACGGCCAGCGCCACGTTGGAGCCGATGGGGCCGCTGAAGATGTCGATCTTGTCGCGCTGGATCATGCGGTCGACCAGCTGCTTGGCCTGGTCGGGGCTGCCGGCCATGTCGGCCTGCACGAATTCGACGTCTTGTCCGCCGAGCTTGCCGCCCAGCTGCTTGATGCCCAGCGCGAAGCCGTCGCGCGCCTCGGCGCCCAATGCCGCGAAGGGCCCCGAGATGTCGAGGGCCAGGCCCACCTTGACGGGTGCGGCAGCGGCCGACACCGCGGTACCGAGGGCTGCGCCGCACAGCAGCAGCGAAAGCAGGGTGCGCGGCAGCGCGGGCGACTTCGGGGGCAGGTGGCTCATGGGTTCTCCGGCAGGGAAAGATGAAACAACGCACCGGTACCGCCCCATGCGGCACCGGCGACATCAAACCGTTGATAGCTAAATACTTTAACTGTAAACAATTCGGTGTCAACAGTGCTAGCACGAATGGTGCCAGTGCGCCGTCTCGTTCCTGCTCAGCCGAAGGGGTTGGCGGTGGCAAACCAGAGGCCGATGCCGGTGGCGATGATGAAGGCTCCGTCGGTCACGCCGGCCACCAGGAAGAACTTGGTCTGTAGTGTGTCGACCAGCTCGGGCTGGCGCGCGGTGCTTTCCAGGAACTTCTGGCCGACCAGTCCGATGCCGAGGCAGGAGCCGAGGGCCGCGACGCCGATCAGCAGGGCGACTGCGAGGGGAAGGATGTTGAAGCCGGTCATGGTGTTTTCTCCTGGTTGGTTGATTGATTCGATGGAGGTACTTTCCCAGAGAGGGTGCGCACGGTCCATGACGTGGGAGGTCATGGGCTGCACGAAAAAAAAGCCGGCCGCAAGAAGCGGCCGGCTTTCAGGGGAGCGTCAGAGCCTCAGGGCAACTGGGTCCAGTTCTGGTTGTTGCCGCCGTTGCAGGTCCACGTGATGAGTGCCGTGTCCTGCGTTGTCGAGCCGTTCGGCACATCGAGGCATGAACCCGATGCGCGGTTGCGAACCGTCCCGCCGACCAGACTCCATTGCGTCGTGTCGCCGGCGGTGCACGCCAGCTGCACCACAGGCGCATTCGTCGTCGCGGTGCCGTTCTGCGCCAGGCACAGGCCGCTGTGCTCTGCCACGAACTGCACGTAGCCGCCCGTCAGGCTGTTCACCGTGAACTTCTCGTTGCCGGCGTTGCCGCACGGCCATTGCACGGCGGTCGTGCCGCTGGTGGTTGCCGCGCCCTTGATGTTCACGCACATCGTGGGGTTCAGGTCGGAGCGAATGCGCGCGACGACGGCCGGTGCGGTGTCGAGCGAGCGCACGTACTCGCGGATCGCCACCTGGTCGGCCCCTGGCAGGCTGTTGGCGTTGCCGTGGCCGCTGGTGAGCACGTCCTGCAGCGTGGCCGCCTGGCCGTTGTGGAAGAACGCCGTGGTGTTCCAAGTGCCCGACAGCGTCGGCGTGTCGAAGCCCACGCCCGCCAGCGGCTGGTTCATGCCCTTGCCCGACGATGCCTGGATCGTGCCCACGTCGTGCCGCAGGCCGTCGCGGAAGGTGCCGCCCGAGTGGCAGGTCACACACTGCGCCGAACTGAACAGCGTCTGGCCGCGCGTCGCATCCACGCTCAGGCTGCCGTCCGCGTTGCGCGCCGGGCTGCGCATGAACTTGCTCAGCGAGCCCAGGTAGGCCGCCAGGTCGTCGAGCTGCGCGTTCTTGCCGGCCTTGGGCGCGCCCAGCGGGTCGGAGGTGGCCGCGAAGTCCGCATTCGTCAGGAAGCCGGTGCCGCCGAACTCGTTGCGGATGTCGTTCTCGAAGTCCTGCACTTCGTCGAAGTTGGCCGTCCAGTGCAGCTTGCCGTGGCCTATGCCGCGCCGGCCCTGCAGGCTGATGGTGCGGCGCAGGCCCTCGCCGCGCTGGGTGAAGTCCCACACCATGCCGTCATCGCCGCCGTCCGCGTGGCAGCTCGCGCAGGAGATGTAGTTGTCCTTGCTCATGCGCCGGTCGGAGGCGTTGTAGAACACCTGCTTGCCGCGCAGCGCCGCGGCCGCCATCGGCTCCTGCGCCACCGTCGACACGTTCTGCAGGAAGGTCGGGGCATTGGTCTCCGAACTCAGCACCGAGGCCACGTCGTGCACCGACACCGAGCGCGCCAGGAAGTTGTTGACGAACAGCCGCTTGCGCGCCGAGTCCAGGTACAGGCCGTGCGGCGCGCTGCTGGCGTTGATCTCGCCGCGCACCGAGCGGCTGTACGGATCGACGATGGCGACGCGGTTGCCTTCCATCTGCGCAACGAACAGGTAGTCGCCCGAGGCGGAGAACAGCGCGGCGCGCGCCGGTGCGCGGTCGTCGAAGTCGATCTGCTCGTCGAACTTCTCCGCCGCGGCCTGCAGGTCGACCTGCGACAGGATGGAGCGCACCGTCTGGTCGTGCACCAGGTTGTTGCCGTCCCTGAACTTGCCGCGCACGATGTTGTCCTTCTTTGAAGGCAGCACCGCCCGCTTGCCGTCCGGCGAGATCACGACCTGGCTCAGGTAGTTGGCCACGCCGCGCGCGCGGCTCTCGGTGTCCACCGTGGTGGTGTCCACCGGCAGCGCGATGGTGGTCATGGCGCTCATGCTCTGCAGGTTCACCCTGTGCAGCTGGCCGCCCGTCATCTTCGACTTGAAGCGCGTGACGTAGGCCACCTGCGAGTCGGAGTTGACGGCAATGCCGCGCAGCGCGCCATCGAGCGCGACCGCACCGGTTGTGGCGCCGTTGCTCGGGTCGAAGCTCATCAGCACCGACTTGCTCTCCAGCGTCAGTAGGCCCTTCGCACCATCGGGCGTGAAGGCCACGCCGTAGGGGCCGCTGCCGTAGGCGAGCGCCACGGTGGCGGAGATGGCGCCGTCTGCCGCGTTGAGCGCGACCAGCTTGTCCTCGCCCTGCACCGTGACCCAGATGCGTCCGTCGGGGCCTACTGCCAGCGTCTTCGGCTCATCGCCCACGCGGGTCTCCCAGAGCTTGGCCAGGGTCTGCGCGTTGATCGCGGCGACCGTGCCGCTGTCGGGGTTGACCGAATACACCGAGTTCGCGTCGCCTGCGATGTTGGTGGTGTGCGTGGGCGCCCGCGCCGTGGTCGGAACGATCACCGTGAGGTTGTAGGTGTAGAAGGTCTCGCGGCCGCTGCTGTCCTTCACCGTCAGCGTCACCGTGAAGTGGCCGGGGCGCGTGTAGGTGTAGGTGTAGTTCGGCTGGCTCGAATAGGCAGTCTGCGTGCCGTCGCCGAAGTTCCAGCGGAACTGCGCGCCGCTGCTGCCCAGCGTGGCCGGGTTGAACACCAGCTGGCCGTTGACGATCTTCGGTCCGCCGCCGATGCCGGGGTCGCCGATGATGGCCTGGCCGCGCAGCGTGCTCACCTCGCTGTCGTTGAGCACGCGGCCGTAGACGCGCACCTCCGCCAGCGTGCCCTTGAAGAGCGTGGCATTGCCCTGGATCTGGCCCAGCAGGTTGAACTTGTTCGACAGGCCCTTGTTGCCGGTGGGGCCTGTGGATGTGGTCTTCACCCCATCGACGTACACGGCCTGCGCACCCGAGGCCGCGTCGCGCGTCATCACCACGTGGTGCCAGCTGCCGTCGTTCACCGCTGCGGTGGAGGTGGTGCCCGCATCGTTGCCGATCGACAGCTTGATGCGCCCGCCGTTGTCGAGCCAGCCCCAGAACACGTCGTCCGCGCCGCCGGACTGGTCGCGCCCGAAGATGCCGGGCGCGGTCCACGAGTTGGGTCCGCCCGCCTGCGTGGTCTTCATGTAGAAGCTCAGCGACGCGGTGCCGCCGAGCACGGTGGCCACGCTGTCGTTCTTCAGCGGCACACCGGTGGTGCGGTTCGCGAAGTTCATGCCGATGCTCTCGAACGCGTCGCCGCCGGCGGGCGTGCCGTTGTTGGCGCCGATCTGGTCGGAGAGGTTGCCCGCCAGCGTCCAGTAGTGCATCAGGTTGATGTCGGTCGCGTTGCCGGTGTTGAACGTCGACTTGTAGTCCGCGCCGATGGCGTTGCCCGCATAGTCCTTCACGCCGTTGGCCGGCAGGAACACTTCGTAGCTGGTGCCGGGCGAGAGCGGCTGGTCGGGGTGGAAGTTGATGATGCCCAACTGCACGCTGTAGGTACCGGCCAGCGTGTTGCCGCCGACAGGGCGCACGATGAAGGTGTTGGAGTTCACGCTCTCGGGCCGGATGTTGTCCGTCATGCCCAGGCCGATGCGCGATGTCAGCGCCTGCTGCTTCGCTCCGTTGGCGGGCGAGACATGCTTGACCTCGGGCTTGGTGGTATCAGGGTCCACCGAGTGCACGACGAAGCCGCTGCCCGAGCCATGGTCGTTGCCCACGAAGACGAGATTGCCGAACATCGCGACCTGGCCGTTGTCCGAATGCGTGAAGTTCGGGTCGTCCTCGCGCAGGATGCTGCCTCGGCCCACCTCCACGTGGTTGAGCGGATTGCTCACGTCGACCTTGTGGATGCGCGTTTGCGCGCCCTGGATGACGTAGTTGTCCTGCGTGGCGCAGTACAGCTGTTCGTCGATGACGAGTCGGTTGTCCTCGGCCACGAAGTGCGAGCGGTCGCTCAGGTCGTAGCTGTACATCCTGGCGCCGCTGTTGCGCGCGGAGGCATGCAGGTTTCGGCCGTCGAAGCAGGTCGCGTAGTAGAACGGCGTGGTGCCCACGATGGAGTCGAGCACCTTGGGGTTGAGCGGATCGGAGATGTCCAGGCTCGCGAAGCCGCCATTGCTTTCCATCGCGGTCAGCACCATGTGGTTGCCCATCGTGAAGATCGGGCCGATGCGGAAACCGCCGAGCTCGCCGGTGGGTACCGGATTGGGCTTGCCGGCGCCGCGGTTCGCGATCACGGCGTTCGCGGGGTCCCCGGCATCGACGATGAAGATGCCCCGGCCCGCCGACGCCACGTACAGGTAGGGTGCCTGCCACCAGAGCTGCCAGGCCACGTTCTCGTAGTCGCCGCCATTGACGCCGGGCAGCGCCAGCTTCTTCACCTGCTTGATGTCGTTGACGTCGGTGAAGTCCCAGAACTCGACGCCGTTGATGCTGGGCAGCACCACGTACGTCTTGCCGCCGATCTTCGCGGTGCCGAAGGAGTGCGTTTCGCGGAACTCCTTGGTGCGGGCCTCGGGTTCGTAGATCTTCTTGACCAGCTGGATCTGGCGCGGGTTCGACACGTCGTACAGCAGGAAGCCGCCCGGGCCCAGGCCGCTGTCCGGCGCGAAGGAGGTGAGGAAGTAGCCGTTGACCATGATGCCCGCGTTCATGCCGTAGTCCTTGCGGCCCGGGTAGGTGGCGGGCACCTCGCGCGATTCGTAGGCGCTGCTGTGCGCCGGATCGAGCGGGTGCGCGGGGCTGGTGATCATCGACACCGGCTTGAACAGCTCGGCCGACGTGTAGGTGAGGTTGCCCAGGCCCGGCCCCTGCAGCGGGAGCGGGTCGGCGACGGCCGCGGAGACCGCTGCCGCCATGTTGTTCAGGGTCGTCATCGGACTGACCCCGGTGATTGCCGCGTGCGTCAGCAGCGTGACGAACGGCAGCAGGAACGCCATCAAGTAATACCGGATTTTCATCGTTGCCTCCAGGTTGTTTGAAGTCCGCAGGGGAACCCTTTTTCTCGGCCAACTCGCTCCGTCTTTTTTCTTCTGGCAAAAGCTCGCGCGCAGGACGCACCCCGGCGGGCGACGCATGCGTCGCCCGCCGTACAGCCTTTGCTTCCTCTTCTTCCCTCTCTCGCTCTCTCCTTGGTCGGGTGGCGTCAGCTCATTTCACGCCGCCCGATTCATAGATGTCCCACGCCTCCTTGGCGCTCGCGCCGCGGTGGATCATGGCCATCAGCGCATCGACCACCGCCGACGGATTGGCGTGCTGGTACACATTGCGCCCGTACACCATGCCGACGGCGCCTTCGTCCATCAGCACGCGCGAGCGCGCGAACACCTGCTGCAGGTCTTCGCGCCCGCCGCCGCGCACGAGCACGGGGCAGCGCGCGGCCTGTACCACGCGGTGGAAGTCGGCCGGGTCGCTGGTCGGGTCGGCCTTGACGATGTCGGCGCCCATCTCGCGCGCCAGGCGCACCAGCGTGACGATCTTCTCGGCGTCGCCGTCGACCATGTAGCGGCTGCCGGGCGTGGGCGACTGCATCACCAGCGGCTCGATCATCAGCGGCATGCCGTAGCGGTCGCAGTCGGCGCGCACGCGCGCGATGTTCTGCACGCACTGGCGGAACAGGTCGGGCTCGTCCGGCAGCATGAACAGGTTGACGACCACGCAGGCGGCGTCGCGCTGCACGGCAGGCAGCACCGGGTCATGCTCGTTCTGCAGCACGGCCCACATCACGCGGTGCGCGGTGGCGTTGTAGGGGTTGCCCATGTCGATGCGCTGCACCAGCGCGGGCTTGTCACGGCCGGGGCGGTCCTGCAGCAGATCGGCCTGGCCGTAGTTGAGCTGGATCGCGTCGGGGCCGGCGGCGACCAGCTTGTCGATCACCGCCGGCATGTCCTCGAGCCCGTTGAGGAACGAGGGCTCGTTGCACACGCCATGGTCGAGCGCGATGTCCAGGCAGCGCCCGTTGTTCAGCAGCCGGTTCAGGCGTGCGGTCTTGTCCTTCGACATACGAAAGAAATCCTTGCTTGTTTGGTTGTGGGACAGAAAAGGTGAGTCAGGCCAGCGCGAGCAGATGCCTGCTGGCCGCCGTGTCGATGAGCTGCAGCGCGTCGTCGCGCAGGTACACCGAGCCGGCGCCCGCGTTCTCGATGGCCTGCTTGCTGACGCGTGCGCCGCACAGCGCCACCGAGATGCTGCCGCGTGCCAGCGTCCACGCGATCATCAGTTGGCCGAACGAGCATTCGAGCTGCTTGCGTAGCGGTTCGATCTCCTCGAAGAAGGCCTTGAGCTTTCCGCGGTTCCCGGCGCTGAAGCGCGGGTTGCTCGCGCGCTGGTCGTCGCCGTTGAACTTGCGCTCGGGGTCGATGGGGCCGGCGAGCAGGCCGAGCGCCAGCGACGAGTAGCCCAGCACCGCCACGTTGTTCTCGCTGCACAGGGGCACCAGCGTCTGCTCGATCTCGCGGTCGATCAGGCTGTAGCGCTCCTGCGCCGCGTCGACCGGGCCGTAGCGCAGGTACTCGGCGAGCGTCTCGGGGCTCACGTTGCTCACGCCGATGGCGCGGATCTTTCCCTGCTTCTTGAGTTCGAGCAGCGTGCTCATCGTCTCTTCGACCGGCGTGGTGCTGTCCTGCCAGTGCGTGATGTAGAGGTCGATGTAGTCGGTCTGCAGGCGCTTCAGGCTTTCTTCCGCCTCGTGAATGATCGACTCGCGCCCGAGGTAGCGATACACCGGGTGGCCGTCTTCTTCAAAGAAGTGCGTTCCCTTTTGCGTGTGCCACACCAGTCCGCACTTGGTGGCGATCACGGCCTCGTGGCGGCGGCCTTTGAGCGCGGTGCCGACGATGCTCTCGGAGCGCCCGAGGCCGTAGGCCGGCGCGGTGTCGATCAGGTTCACGCCCGCGTCTAGCGAAGCCTGTATGGCCAGCACGGCGGCGGCGTTGTCCCCGCCGCCCCACATCCAACCGCCCATGGCCCAGGTGCCCAGGCCGATGGCCGAGCATTCGATGCCCGAAGGGCCGAGCGTGGTCTTCTTCATCGATGCGTTGTTCATCGCTTGGTCTTTCTCGTGTTCATGAGGTGGTCGATGGTCACGGCTGCGAGCAGGATGAGGCCCTTGATCACGTCCTGCCAGTAAGGCGACACGTCGAGCAGGATCAGCGAGCTGGTCACCACCGACAGCAGCGCCAGGCCCAGCACAGCGCCCAGCACCGTGCCCGAGCCGCCCTTGAGGCTGGCGCCGCCGATCACCGCTGCGGCGATCACGTTGAGCTCCATGCCCATGCCGAAGGTGGGCGTGGCGGCGCCGAAGCGGGCCGTGTAGATCACGCCGGCCAGGCCGGCCGAGGCCGAGCACAGCACCGTGACCCAGAATTTCACGTTGCCCACGCGAATGCCCGAGTACAGCGCGGCCTTCTCGTTGCTGCCCGTGTAGAACACGCGGCGCAGCAGGGTGGAGCGGCGCAGCACGAAGTCGCTTGCCACCACGATCGCCAGGAAGATCAGGATCACGGCCGGAATGCCGAAGAGAGTGCCCTGGCCGATGAACTTGAACTCGGCCGGCAGCGAGAACAGCGACTGCGGCGTGCCCTGCGTGAGCGCCAGGCACAGGCCGCGCACGATCACCATGAAGGCCAGCGAGGCGATGAAGTGGTTCAGCCCGATGCGCGTGACGCAGCCGCCGATCATCGCGCCGATCAGCGCGCTTGCGCCGATGGCCACCAGCCCCGCCGTCCACGGGTCGAAGCCCATGAGGAAGAGCTTGCCCGTGACCACCATCGCGAAGCACACGACCGAGCCCACCGACAGGTCGATGCCGCCGACGATCAGCAGGATCGTCATGCCCACCACCACGATGCCCTCGATGGAGAACGACAGCAGCATCGCGCGCACGTTGTCCCAGGTGAGGAAGTAGGGCGACGCGAAGCTCATGCCCACGCACAGCGCCGCGATGATGAGCAGCAAGCCCATCTCGCGCATGCTGCCGAGTTTGCTGGCGGGTTTCACGGGGCCTCCTCCTCCTCCAGTCTGTGGTCGCGGCTGGAGGCCTGGGGCGGCCCCCGCATCGAGTTGTGCTGGGTAGTTCATGCTGTCGTTTCCTCTTCGCAAAGTCCGGAGGCCAGCCGCAGCAGCGCCTCTTCCGTCATTTCGTTGTCTTGCACTTCGCCGGCCAGCCGGCCGTCGCGTATCACCAGCGCGCGGTCGCACAGCCCGATGATCTCGGGCAGCTCCGAAGAGATCACGATCACGCCCACGCCCTGGTTGGCCAGCTCGCGCAGGATGCGATGGATCTCCGACTTGGCGCCCACGTCCACGCCGCGCGTGGGCTCGTCCATCAGCAGCACCGAGGGGTTGGTGGCCAGCAGCTTGGCGATGGCCACCTTCTGCTGGTTGCCGCCCGACAGGCTCGCCACGTCGATGTCGACCCCGTCGGATTTCAGCTTGAGCTTGGTGCCGAGCTCCACTGCCAGCCTGTGTTCGGCCGAGCGTTGAAGCAGGCCGAAGCGCGAACTGACGCGCTTCAGCGCCATCGATGCGATGTTCTGCGCAATGGGCAGGTCGAGGTACACACCGGCTGCCTTGCGGTCTTCGCTGAGGTAGGCGATGCCTTTGCGCAATGCGTCGCTGTACTTGCGGATCGTGAGCTGCTTGCCGCGCAGGCGCACGGTGCCGCGCCGCGCGGGGCGCAGGCCGCACACGGTTTCGGCGAGCTCGCTGCGGCCGGCGCCCATCAGGCCCGCAATGCCGAGGATCTCGCCGCGCTTCAGCGTGAAGGACACGCCGTGCACGCGCTCGCCGTCGGCGATGTCGGTCACTTCGAGTACGTGTTCGTCCGATGCAGGCTCTTCCTGCTTCGGCGGGTAGTAGTTGCCCAGGTCGCGCCCGACCATGCGGCGCACCAGGTCGTCGGCGTTCAGCTCGGCGAGCGGGCCGCTGTGCACGTCGCGTCCGTCGCGCAGCACGGTGACGCGGTCGCCGTGCGCAAAGATCTCGGCCATGCGGTGGCTGATGTAGATGATGCCGATGCCCTGCGTCTTGAGGTCGTGCAGCACCCTGAAGAGAGCGGCCGATTCGTTGTCGGTCAGCGCGGCCGTCGGTTCGTCGAGGATCAGCACCTTGCAGTTCAGCGTGAGCGCCTTGGCGATCTCGATGAGCTGCTGCGTGGAAATGCTCAGGTCCTTCACCAGCGCGGAAGGATCGATGTCCTGCCCCAGTCGCTGCAGCACCTTGGCGGCGCGCTCATTGAGGCTCGCGTAGTTCATCCACGCGGTTTTGCCGGCGTTGATCTCCGGCATGAAGATGTTCTCGGCCACGGTGGCGTCGCCGCACAGGGCGATCTCCTGGTGCACCAGGCCGATGCCCAGGCGCATGGCGTGCGCCGGGCCGTCGATGACGACCTTCTGTCCGTCGAGCGAGATCGTGCCTTCGTCGGGCTGGTGGATGCCGTCGATGATGTTCATCAGCGTGGACTTGCCCGCGCCGTTCTCGCCGCAAAGGGCGTGGATCTCGCCGCGGTGCAGCGAGAAGTCCACGCCCGAGAGCGCACGCGAAGCGCCGAAGCGCTTGCTGATCCCCTTCAGTTCGAGCAATGCGCTCACTGCGTTCACTCGCCGATTCCCTTGGTACCGCGGCGGGCGAGGTACTTGTCCCAGTAGAAGTCGTCGGCGTTGGCCTTGCTGACCACGGCAAGGCCGTTGTCCAGGAAAGGCACGGCCATCGGGTTGGTGCCGTTGCGCTTGGCGTCGTTCATCGGGTCGATGAGTGTCGGGTTCTTCGCAAGGAACAGCATCATCATGCCCATGTAGCCCTGCATGCCCTGGTTCGGGTTGATGGCGCCGAACACGTCGCCCGACTTGATCATGTCGAGGATCTTGGCGTTCACGTCGCAGCACATCACCTTGATGTTCTTCTTGGTCTCGACCTTGGCCTGCGCCGCGCCGAGCGCCGAGTTGGCCTCGGGCATGAAGAGGGCACCCAGGTTCGGGTTGGCTTGCGCCAGGCTCAGCACCGCCTGGTAGGCCTTGTTCGGGTCCTGGTTGCTGGCGGCGCGGCCGACCAGCTTCATGCCCGGGTGCTTGGCCTTCATGCGGTTCACGAAGGCGGCGATGCGGCGGTCGTGGTTGTCCTGGCCCGGGTTCTCCAGCACAGCGTATTCGCCCTTGCCGCCCAGCGATGCGGCGATGGCGTCGGCGGCCTGCGTGCCTTCGCGGTCGTTGTCGGACGTGATGAAAGAGGTGCGCTTGGAGTTCGGCGAGTCGGCCGCGAAGGTGACGACCGGGATGCCCATCGCCGCCGCGCGATTGATGGGCTCGATGAACGGGTCGGGGTTCATCGGGTGCAGCAGGATGCCGGCAGGCTTGCGCGCCAGCTCCTGCTCGAACGATGCGAGCTGCTTGTTCACGTCGTACTCCGGCGTGCCGGTGTAGCGGGTGCGAACGCCCAGCGTGCGGCCGAGCTGCTTCATCATTTCGTAGACCGGAAACCAGTACTCGACCCCCGACACCATCACGTTCATCACGTAGACGTCGCTGGGGTTGCCGCGCAGTCCGCCGCCCGCGGCGGGTGCCGCGGCCTGCTGCTGCGCGAATGCGCTGGCGCCGGCCAGGCCGATGCCGGCTGCCGCGGCGGACTTCAGGAAATTACGCCTCATTTTTTGTCTCCTCACGTTGGGTGGGCTCAGCTTGCAATGCTGCTTTTCAGGGCAGCGCTTTGATCCTCTGCGTCACGACAGTTGTTATGACAGGCTAGAATGTACGCGCTGCCCGTTTGACGGGATAACTAGGGGAAACGCTACTGGCAACGCGCTTTTATTCCGCCGAAGCTGTTATGACATGAAGCCAAACATACTGATCGGCATCGACATGGGGTCGAGCAGCCTGAAAGCCCTGGCCCTCGAAGCCGGGAGCGGCCGCTCCATCGCCCTGTCCCGAATGCCACTGCCGCACGACCGGCTGCCTGGAGGGGGATGCGAAGTGGCCGCGACGGCGATCCGCGCGGCCCTGACCCACGTGCTGCGCGACGTCGCCCACCAGCTCGGCGCCCGCGCGGCCGAGGTCCGCGCCATCGGCTGCACGGGCCACGGCGCGGGGCTCTATGCGCTCGATGTGCGCAACGAACTCGTGGGCGGGCGGGCCGTGGCGTCGACCGACCAGCGCGCCGATGCGCGTGCACGTTCGCTCTCACTGGGCCATGGCGACGCTCTGTTCGCGGATGTCGGCTGCAGGCCGTGGCCGGGGCAGCCCACCGTGATCGCGGCCGAGCTGCTGGGCACCGATGCCGTGCAGCGCGGGGCGGTGCGCCGGCTGCTGTTCGCGAAGGACTATCTCGGCTTTCTGCTGACAGGCGAGATCGCGACCGATGCCAGCGATGCAAGCACTGCCGGGCTGGTGTCGATCGCAACGGGCACGTGGTCGCAGGCGGCCTTCGATGCATCGGGCATCGCGGACCTCGGGCCGCACGTCTTCGGGCCGCTGGTGCCGAGCGGCGAGGTCGTCGGCAAGCTGCGGCCTGCCGAAGCCGCGCTGTGCGGCCTGCCCGCCGGCATCCCCGTGGCGATGGGCGCCATCGACCTGCTCGCCTCGATGACCGCGATCTGCGCGGAAGGGCGCGCCCGCGCGGTGTCGGTCTTCGGCACGTGGTGCGTGAACGCGGTGATCGGCCCTGTGATCGAGCCCAAGCCCGACGTTGCCGCCGTCGTGAACTTCGGCCGCGAGGACAAGCGGCTCTACATGGAGAACAGTCCGTCGTCGATGGCCAACATCGCATGGCTGGCCGGCGTGCTCGGGCTGCCCGATTCGCGCGCTGTCGTCGACCTGGCGATGTCGGTGCCGCTGGGCGCGGGCGGCCTGCGCTTCCTGCCCTTCGTCAACGGCGGTGGCGGCGTGACGGCGGGCTTCGTCGGGCTCAAGAGCCACCACACGCGCGGCGACATGGCGCGCGCGGTGGTCGATTCGGTCGCCGCGCTGCACGCGCGGCACACCGCGCGCCTTGCAGCCTGCGGCCTGCCCGTGTCCGCATCGACTGTGCTCGGCGGCGGTGCGAGCGACACGCGCCTCGTGCGCCTGCTCGCCGGCTTCCTGGCTCACCCGGTCGAACGCTGCGCCGACGACGAAACCGGCGCGCGCGGCGCAGCCATCTACGCCGCCATGTCGCAAGGCATCGACCACGCCGAACAAGGCAGCGCCTTGCTCGCGCCCTGCGACACGGTCGAACCCGATGCCGCCGAGGCACGCGCCCATGCCGATTTCAACGCCGGCTTCAACGAACTGATCGACACCATGTCTCCTGTGTTTTCCCATCTGTCGGGAGCTGCGAAATGAGCGCCTGGCAACTGCCTTTCGTGCGTCCGGCTTCGCTGGCGGATCGTCATTTCTCGACAGTGATCGTCGGCGCCGGCATCAACGGCGTCGGCGTGTTCCGCGACCTGTGCCTGCAGCGCGTCGACTGCCTCATCGTCGACAAGGGCGACTTCAGCGCGGGTGCCAGCAGCGCGCCCTCGCGCATGATCCACGGCGGCCTGCGCTACCTGGAGAACGGTAGCTTCTCGCTGGTGGCCGAAGCCACGCGCGAGCGCAACCTGCTGCTGCGCAACGCGCCGCACCTGGTGCAGCCGCTGAAGACGGTGGTGCCGCTGTCGAGCTTCTTCGGCGGCCTCATGAGCAGCGCGCTCAAGTTCTTCGGCCGCACGCCGCCGCAGCGCACGCGCGGCTTGCTGGCCGTGGCGGCGGGCCTGCGCCTGTACGACCTGCTGGGCCGCCGCCAGCGCGTGATGCCCAACCACCGCATCAGCCGCGTGCCGCAGAACGACCGCAGCCTGTTCCGCGCCGCGGTGCGCTGGACCGCCACCTTCTTCGATGCGTGGATCAGCCACCCCGAATGGTTGATCCTCGAACTCATCGGCGACGCCTGCCGCGACCAGCCGCGCTCGGCCGCCGCCAACTACTGCCGCGTGATGGGCTGCGCGGGCAACATCCTCACGCTGCGCGACGAGATCACCGGCGCGCTGGTGCGCGTGACGGCCGACACCGTGGTGAATGCCAGCGGTGCGTGGCTCGACCGAAGCACGGCCGTGCTCGGCGGCGCGGGCTCACGCGTGATGGGCACGAAGGGCTCGCACCTCGTGCTCGACCACCCCGCGCTGCGCGATGCACTCGAAGGCCGCATGGCTTACTTCGAGGCGGTGGACGGGCGCGTGTGCATCGTCTATCCCTTTCTCGACCGCGTGCTGGTGGGCTCCACCGACATTCCGGTGGATGACCCCGATCAGATCGGCACGGAGCCCGAAGAGGTCGACTACCTGCTCGACGTGCTGGCCGAGGTGTTCCCGAACCTCTCCTTCGGGCGCGGCGACGTGGTCTACACCTATGTCGGCGTGCGGCCGCTCGCACGCTCCGACGCCGACAAGCCGGGCCAGATCTCGCGCGACCATTCGGTGGTGCTCGACCCGCCGAATGCGACGCGCGACATTCCCATCGTCGGCCTCGTCGGCGGCAAGTGGACGACCTTTCGTGCACTTGCTGAAGAAGCCACCAACGAAGTGCTGCAGCAGCTGGGCCGCCCGCGCACCGCATCGACCGAACTGCTGCCCATCGGCGGCGGTGCGGAGCTGCCTGCCGATGCACAGGCGACGGAGCGCTTCGTCGATCGCATGGTTGCCACCTCCGGCCTGGGCCGCACGCGCGCACAGGTGCTGCTGCGCCGCTACGGATCGAAGGCGCTGCCGCTGGCGCAGCGCCTCGGTGCCTCGGGCGACGTGCCGCTGCAGCACGCGCCCGATTACTCGGTTGCCGAACTCTCGTACCTCTGCCTCGAAACCGGCGTGGTCCATCTCGACGACCTCGTGATCCGCCGCACGCTGCTGGCGATTCGCGGGCTCGTCACCGATGCCGCGCTGGCTGAAATGGCTGGCATCGCAGCCGAGGCGCTCGGCTGGGACGCAGCGCAGGCGCACCACGAACTGCAAGCCTGCTCCGCCGCCCTGCGCGAGCGCCACGGCGTGCGGCTTTCGCCGGTGGTGGCCGATGCGCCGCCGTCTTTCGATGCATCATTGATGACTCCTCAGGCCTTGGGCCAGCCCTCAACGTGAACTCTTCGACCGAAACTTCGACCGTGCTCGACCGCGACTCCGAGTCGCCCCTGTGGGCCCAGTTCCGCGATGCGCTTCGACTGCAGATCCTGCAGGGCGCGCTGCCCATCGGCGCCAAGCTGCCGTCCGAAGCCGAGCTCGGCGAGCAGTTCGGCATCTCGCGCATCGTGGTGCGCGAGGCGCTGGCCGACCTGGTGCGCAACAACCTCATCTACAAGATCAAGGGACGCGGCGCGTTCGTGTCGGCACGCGAGCGCGACGAGGATTTCGTCTCTACCGTGCTCGGCTTTTCCGACGAGATGGAGCGCAAGGGCCGCTCGGTTCGCACGCAGATCCTCACGCAGGAACTGCGCGCGCCCACCGAGCAGGAAGCCGCGTCACTTGGGTTGAGTGATGACACGCAGGTGGTCGCGCTGAAGCGCCTGCGCAGCGTGGACGGCGAGCTGCGCCTGCTGGTCGAAACCGTGGTGCCCGCCGACCTTGCGCCGGGCCTACACCGCACGCGCCTGGACGACCGCTCGCTCTACGACGTGCTGCGCCGCCAGTACGGCCTGCGCCTGGTGCGCGCCGAACGCTGGATCGATGCGGTGCTGCCAGACGCCGAGACCTGCCAGCTGCTCAATTTGCCGCAGCCCGAGCCGCTGCTGCGCATCGAATCGATCGCCTACGGCGCCAACGGCCGGCCGCTGGAGCATTACCGCGCGCTCCACCGCTGCAAGACCAGCCGCCTGCACGTGCAGACGACGACCTGAGGTTGATGACGAGAAGCGGCTACAGCAGCCGCTTCAGATAACGCCCCGTGTGGCTCGCCTCGTTCGCCGCGATGTCTTCCGGCGTGCCTTCGCCCACCACCATGCCGCCGCCCGCGCCGCCTTCAGGGCCCATGTCGATCAGCCAGTCGGCCGTCTTGATGACGTCGAGGTTGTGCTCAATCACGACGATGGTGTTGCCCGCGTCGCGCAGCTGGTGCAGCACCTTCAGCAGCAACTCGATGTCTGCGAAGTGCAGGCCGGTGGTCGGCTCGTCGAGGATGTAGAGCGTGCGGCCGGTGTCGCGCTTGCTGAGCTCCAGCGCCAGCTTCACGCGCTGCGCCTCGCCGCCCGACAGCGTGGTGGCCGACTGGCCGAGCTTGATGTAGCTCAGGCCCACGTCGAGCAGGGTGCGCAGCTTGCGCTCGATGGTCGGCACGGCCTTCAGGAACTCGTGCGCGGTCTCGACCGTCATCTCGAGGATCTGCGCGATGTTCTTGCCCTTGTAGAGCACCTCCAGCGTCTCGCGGTTGTAGCGCTGACCGTGGCAGACCTCGCAGGGCACGTACACGTCGGGCAGGAAGTGCATCTCGACCTTCACCACGCCGTCGCCCTGGCAGGCCTCGCAGCGCCCCCCCGCCACATTGAAGCTGAAGCGGCCCGGGCCGTAGCCGCGCTCGCGCGCGGTGTTGGTCTCGGCCATCAGCTCGCGGATGGGCGTGAACAGCCCCGTGTAGGTGGCCGGGTTGCTGCGCGGCGTGCGGCCGATGGGGCTCTGGTCGACATTGATGACCTTGTCGAAATACTCGATGCCCTCGACCGATTCGTGCGCAGCCGGTTCTTCGTGCGCGCGGTACAGCGTGCGCGCCACTGCCGTGTAGAGCGTGTCGTTCACCAGCGTCGACTTGCCCGAGCCCGAGACGCCCGTCACGCAGGTCAGCAGGCCGACCGGGAAGGCAACGCTCACGTTCTTCAGGTTGTTGCCGGTGGCGCCGACGACGCGAATTTCCTGCAGGTCGGTCTGCGTGGCCAGGTGGGCGGCCTCGCGTGCGGCGCGGCGTTCGGCCGCGGGGCTCGGCGGAAAGCGCGAGGCCTTCTTGCCTTCGTTGAATGCAGGCTTGCTCACCACGGGCAGCCACGCGGTGCGGTGCTTCGGCACTTCGATCTTGCGCGTGCCCGACAGGTACTGGCCGGTGAGCGAGTCGGGGTTGGATGAAACCTCGGCATACGTGCCCTGCGCCATCACGCGCCCGCCGTGCACGCCCGCGCCGGGGCCCATGTCGATCACGTGGTCGGCGGCGTGGATCATGTCCTCGTCGTGCTCGACCACGATCACGCTGTTGCCGATGTCGCGCAGATGCTTCAGCGTGCCGATGAGCCGGTCGTTGTCGCGCTGGTGCAGGCCGATGCTGGGCTCGTCGAGCACGTACATCACGCCCGTGAGGCCCGAGCCGATCTGCGACGCGAGCCGGATGCGCTGCGCCTCGCCGCCCGAGAGCGTCTCGGCGCTGCGGTCCAGGCTCAGGTAGTTCAGGCCCACGTCGTTCAGGAATTTCAGGCGCAGGCCGATCTCGCGCACCACCTTGTCGGCGATGTCGGCCTTGGCGCCGCGCAGCTTGAGCGTATGGAACCACGCGAGCGAATCGCGCAGCGTGAGGCGGCTGAGCTCGAAGATCGCCATGCGCGGCGGTTCGCTGCCGTCGGCCGGGCGGTTCGATTCGTCGACCAGGAACACGTTGCGCGCTTCGGGGCGAAGGCGCGAGCCACCGCAATCGGGGCAGGGCTGCAGGTTGCGAAAGCGCGCGAGGTCTTCGCGCACCATCACCGAATCGGTCTCGCGGTAGCGCCGCGCCATGTTCGGGATGATCCCCTCGAAGGGATGCTTCTTCGTGAGCTTCTTGCCCGCGAAGTTGCCCGATTCCATGGTGTAGTTGAACTTGATCTCCTCGGCGGCCGAACCGTGCAGCAGCACTTGCTGCACCGAGGCTGGCAGCGACTCGAAGGGCGCGTCGACGTCGAACTTGTAGTGCTTCGCGACGCTCTCGATCATGCTGAAGTAGTAGCCGTTGCGGCGGTCCCAGCCCTTGATGGCGCCGCTGGCCAGCGACAGCGAAGGAAAGGCCACCACGCGCGCCGGGTCGAACACCTCGCGGTGGCCGAGGCCGTCGCAGCTGGGGCAGGCGCCCACGGGCGAGTTGAACGAGAAGAGGCGCGGCTCCAGCTCCGACAGCGAGTAGTGGCAGATCGGGCAGGCGAACTTGGCGTTGAACAGGTGCTCTTTATCAGCCGCACCCTCGGCGCCCAGCTCGAGTGCAATAGCGCGGCCTTCGGCCAGGCGCAGCGCGGCCTCGAAGCTCTCGGCCAGGCGCTGCTGCATGTCGGCGCGCGCGCGCAGGCGGTCGATGACAACGTCGATGTCGTGCTTCTCAGTCTTCTTGAGCTTGGGCAGGTCGTTGTATTCGTAGGTCTGCCCGTCCACGCGAAAGCGCACGTAGCCGGCCGCCTGCATCTCGGCGAAGAGTTCGAGGAACTCGCCCTTCTTCTCGCGCGCCACGGGCGCCAGGATCATCAGGCGCGGCTCGCCGGGCAAGGCCAGCGTGGCATCGACCATCTGCGAGACCGTCTGCGCTTGCAATGGCAGGTGGTGGTCGGGGCAGTAGGGCGTGCCGGCGCGGGCGTACAGCAGGCGCAGGTAGTCGTGGATCTCGGTCACCGTGCCCACGGTGGAGCGCGGGTTGTGGCTGGTGGCCTTCTGCTCGATGCTGATGGCGGGCGACAGGCCCTCGATCACGTCGACGTCGGGCTTGTCCATGAGCTGCAGGAACTGCCGCGCATAGGCCGACAGGCTCTCGACGTAGCGCCGCTGCCCTTCGGCATACAGCGTGTCGAAGGCCAGGCTCGACTTGCCCGAGCCCGACAGGCCGGTGATCACCACCAGCTTGTTGCGAGGGATGTCGAGATCGACGTTCTTCAGGTTGTGGGTGCGCGCGCCGCGGATGCTGATGCGCTGCTGTGCGAGCACTGCGCCGAGGTAGGTGGCGCGTTCGCGCTCCGCATCGCGTGCGCTTTCGGCGTCGGCTGCGGTGTCTTCAGTGGATATTGAATTCAAGGGGGCGATCGTCCGAGGGCAACCGGACATGATAGACCGCCGCGCATTTCATGGCGAGTGGCCGGGCTCTGCAGGCCTGGGCGGATGCACTGGCTCGGTGCTGCCCCCACTGCCCGTACTGCCCGTACTGCTTATGGCCCGGCCTACCATGTGCTCGGCCAGCGTGTCGTACAGCGGGCGGCTGATCATCCGCGAGACCAGGCTGGCCAGCATGGCCGCGGCCATCAGGCTCAGCACCATCGAGTGGCCGTCGACCATCTCCATGACGATGATGAAGGCGGTGAGCGGCGCCTGCGTCACCGCCGCCAGGAAGCCGGCCATGCCCATGGCGATGAGTGCCGGCCCCTGGTCGCTGCTGGCCAGCCGGGCCACCGCGTCGCCGATGCCCGCGCCGATCGACAGCGACGGCGCGAAGATGCCGCCCGGCACGCCGCACCAGGCCGTGAGCCAGGTGGCGATGAACTTGAGCACGGTGTAGAGCGGCGTGAGCTCGTCGTGGCCCTGCAGCATCTGCTTGACCGCCTCGGAGCCCGCGCCGAAGGTGACGCCGCCCGTCGCCAGACCGATGACGGCCACGGCCAGCCCGCCGCAGGCCGCGAACCGCACCGGAAAGCGCGCCCGCCAGCGGTTGAAGCGCCCCGCCGCGCCCGTGAGCGAGGCGATCAGCAGCCGCGCGAACAGCCCGCCGGCCGCGCCGCTCAGCAGGGTGACCAGCAGGCCGGGTCCGAGCACGTCCCAGCCCAGCCGGGGTACACGGATCACGCCGAAGTAGCTGGTATTGCCGAAGGCCGACACCGCCACCAGGCCCGCCAGCACGATGGCCGTGATGATCAAGCCGCTGGAGCGTGCCTCGAGCCGGCCCGACAGCTCCTCGATGGCGAAGACCACGCCCGCCAGCGGCGCATTGAAGGCTGCCGCGATGCCCGCTGCACCGCCGGCAACCAGCAGCGCCCGCCCATCGATGGTGGTGTTGGGCGAGAGCCAGCGGCGCGCATGCTGCATGACCCCCGCCGCCACCTGGACCGAAGGCCCCTCGCGCCCGATCGAAAGGCCGGCCGCGAAGCCCGCCGCGCCCAGCCCGATCTTGGCGACCGTGAGCCGCAGCGAGGCAAAAACGAAGCGCCGCTCTTCGGGCAGGGCCGGATTCAGGGCCGCCTTGATCTGCGGAATTCCCGAACCGCCCGCGCCGGGGAAGAAGCGCAATGTGAACCAGACGATGCCGGCCGTGAGCAGCGGTGTCGTCAGCAGCACCGCCCAGGGCCAGGCGGCGTAGAAGCGGTGGAATTCGCCAAAGACCCAGTCGCTGGCCAGCGTGAAGCCCACCACGAACAGCCCGGCCGCGATGGCGTAGCCCAGCACGATCGCCCGGTCGAGCCAGACGCGGCCGTTCGACAGCTCGGCGCGCAGATGCTCGAAAAAGTCTGGTTCGCGGTTCATCGGAGAGGCCCATTCTGGCACCTGGCGGGAGTGCGGCCGATCGCCTTGGGGCACAATCGAGGGTTCTTCTCAACCTCCTCCTTCATCTACTTATCAGGGGCAGTGCATATGGCATCGGTCAATAAAGTCATCGTCGTCGGCAATCTGGGGCGCGACCCCGAAATGCGTACCTTCCCGAGCGGCGACCAGGTCGCGAACGTCACAGTGGCCACCACCGATCGCTGGAAAGACAAGCAAAGCGGCGAAATGCGCGAAGCCACCGAGTGGCATCGCATCGTCTTCAACGGCCGCTTGGCCGAAATCGCCGGCCAGTACCTGCGCAAGGGCTCGCAGGTGTATGTCGAAGGAAGCCTGCGCACGCGCAAGTGGACCGACAAGGACGGCATCGAAAAGTACACCACCGAGATCCGCGCCGACCAGATGCAGATGCTCGGCAGCCGTCAGGGCCAGGGCGGCCCGTCGGGCGGTCCCGAGGACGACGGCGGCTACTCGCAGGGTGGCGGCGGTGGTTATTCGCAAGGCGGCAATGGTGGTGGTGGCGGCGGCGGCGGTTACGCCCCGCGCGCGCCGGCAGCCGCTCCGCGCGCTGCGGCGCCGGCTCCGCGCCAGGCACCGGCCAAGTCTTCGTCGGGCTTCGACGACATGGACGACGACATTCCGTTCTGATCCGGACCTTCGCAGGTTCACAAGCAAAGAGCCGCTTCCCGAAAGGGAGCGGCTCTTTCTATTTGGGCAGGCCAGTCACGCGTGGCGCCGACCCGCGGGCATCAGCAACTGCTGCACGCCGACGTGCACTTCCATTTCGTGCATGTGCGTTTCGGCATCGACCATGTGCTCGGTCATCAGGCGATGCACGGCGTCGGCATCCTCATCGCGGAAGGCCTGCAGCAGCCTGGTGTGAAAGCCCAGGTTGGCTTCGCCGAAGTGGCGGTGCTCCCACGCATTCTTGTAGACCATGAGGTCGCGCAGCAGGTCGTTGAGAAAGCGGCACATGAAGGCGAGCAGGGCGTTGGGACACTTGTCCGCCAGCAGGTTGTGAAACTCCAGCTCGGCGACGCGTTGTGCGCGCAACTCGATGTCGTTGCGAGGCTCCTGCTCGCACAGGCGGATGGTCTGCTCGATCAGGTCCAGTTGCTTCGCGTCGAGCCGGCCGACGACGCTGACCGCGAGTTCGGGCTCCAGGATCTTGCGCAGCTGGTAGATGTGATGCCCGTCCAGGTGGTGGAAGTGCAGGAAGTTTCGCAGCGGCTCTGATGCGTGATCCAGCGAGACCTGCTGGAGATAGGCGCCGCCGGCCGGGCCTGTGCGCGTCTTGATCAGGCCGCGCACTTCCAGTGCCTTCAATCCCTCCCGCATGGTGCTCTTCGAGACGCCGAAAAGCTCGACGAGCTCTTTCTCGTTCGGTAGCCGGTCGCCCGGCTGCTTGCGCTCCGTAACGATCCAGCGCTTCACGTCTTCGACGACGAGGTCCGAGAGCTTGGGGCGTTTTCTTGCGCGTTGACCAATGGGCATGCCCTGTTCCTTGGGGAGCTCCCGAGCGGAGCCGATCGCCCATGATAAATCGATGCAATTGAATGCAATTGAGTCAAAAACATGCGCAATAGGCCGGTGATCGGGCTTGTTCGGGCATCGAACTTGCTATGTAATGCTCCTATTTATATGTTTTATACGGATAAATAGTAGGCATATCGAAGAAGCTCAATTCCCAGCCCCACGTGACTCTCTCAAAGGAAAAATCATGAAATCAAGCGAACCTTTGCAAGCCCACTCGAGACTCTGGAACGACGACCTGGCGCCCACGCGGCCCGAGCAGCGCACCTGGCGCTGGTATCACTTCGCCGCGCTCTGGGTGGGCATGGTGATGTGCATTCCCGCCTACACCCTTGCCGCCGGTTTGATCGAGTCCGGCATGTCCTGGTCCGAGGCCGTCGGCACGGTCTTCCTGGGGAACTTCATCGTGCTGATCCCGATGCTGCTGATCGGGCATGCGGGCGTGAAGTACGGCATTCCCTACGCGGTGCTCGCGCGTGCCTCGTTCGGCACCCGGGGCGCCCGCATACCGGCGCTGCTGCGCGCGCTCGTGGCATGCGGCTGGTACGGTATCCAGACCTGGTTCGGCGGGATGATGATCTACACGCTGGTCGGCGTGCTGATCGGCCATCCGCTCGAAGGCGAGAAGATCGCCTGGCTGGGCATCAACTTCTTCCAGCTGGCGAGCTTCCTTGTCTTCTGGGCGCTCCAGTTCTATTTCGTCATTCACGGCATCGAATCGATCCGCAAGCTCGAGACGTACACGGCGCCGCTGAAGATCCTCATCTGCTTCGTGCTGCTGGCGTGGGCGCTCAACCGCGCCGGAGGCCTGGGCCCGATCCTGCAGCAGCCCTCGCAGTTCGTCGAAGGCGGCAAGAAGGCGGGTCAGTTCGCAGCGGTCTTCTGGCCGTCGCTGACGGCCATGGTGGGCTTCTGGGCCACCCTTGCGCTGAACATTCCCGACTTCACGCGCTTCGCGAAATCGCAGCGCGACCAGATCGTCGGGCAGGCGGTCGGGTTGCCCGTTCCCATGGGGCTGCTCGCGGCCCTTGCGGTGGTCGTCACCTCCGCCACGGTCGTGATCTACGGCAAGGCGATCTGGGACCCGGTCGACCTGGCCAGCCGCATGACGGGCGCGGCCGTGCTCATCGCGCTGATCGTGCTGCTGGTCGATACCGTCAGCGTCAACCTGGCGGCCAACCTGGTGGGCCCGGCCTACGATTTCTCGGCGTTGAATCCGCGGGCCATCTCGTACCGCACGGGGGGCTACATCACGGCCGGTATCGCGGTCGCGATGATGCCGTGGAAGCTGCTCGAATCCACGCAGGGCTACATCTTCACGTGGCTGATCGGCTACTCCGCGCTGCTCGGGCCGATCGCCGGCATCCTGATTGCCGACTACTACATCGTCCGCCGCACGCAGCTGCAAGTGAACGACCTGTACAGCGACCATGGCGAGTACCGGTACAGGAACGGGTGGAACCCTGCTGCAATCGCAGCGTTCATCGCCGGTGTCCTGCCCAATCTCCCCGGATTCCTCAATGCGGCGCTGCCGAGCGTCTTTCCGACCGTGCCCGAAGTCTTCAAGACGATCTACACCTACGCATGGTTCGCGGGCATCGCCATCTCGACCGTCGTGTACGTTGCGTCGATGCGGCTGCAGAAGCAGACGACGGTGCCGCAACAGACCAGGCCTTCGGAGGCTTGAGCATGACGAACGCGCTCTTGATCCGAGGCGGGATCGTCGTCAACGCCGACCGGGAGTTCACAGCCGACGTGCTGTGCGTCGAAGGGCAGATTGCCGCCATCGGCGTCGATGCCGCACGCCAGGCGCCGGCCGGCGCGGTGCAGCTGGACGCTTCCGGGCAGTACGTGCTGCCCGGCGGCATCGACCCTCATACGCACATGCAGCTGCCGTTCATGGGCACGGTCACGATGGACGATTTCTTCACGGGCACGGCCGCGGGCCTGGCCGGCGGGACCACGACCATCCTCGACTTCGTGATCCCCAATGCGCAGCAGTCCCTGATGGAAGCCTATGGCACCTGGAGGGAATGGGCGCGCAAGTCCGCCGCGGACTACGGCTTCCACGTCGCCATCACCTGGTGGGACGAGAGCGTGCACCGCGACATGGGCACCCTGGTGAATGAAGAAGGCGTGAGCAGCTTCAAGCACTTCATGGCCTACAAGAACGCCATCATGTGCGACGACGAGATCCTGGTGAAGAGCTTTCGCCGCGCACTCGAACTCGGCGCCATGCCCACGGTGCACGCCGAGAACGGCGAGCTTGTCTACTTTCTCCAGCAGGAGCTGGCCCGCAAGGGCGTAACCGGACCCGAGGGCCACCCGCGGTCGCGCCCGCCCGCGGTCGAGGCCGAGGCGGCCCAGCGGGCCATTGCCATCGCCGACGTGCTGGGCGTTCCCCTGTACGTCGTGCACGTGTCCTGCATGGAGGCGGCCGACGCAATTGCGCGCGCCCGCGCGGCCGGGCAACGGGTCTACGGCGAAGTCCTTGCAGGCCACCTGGTGGTCGAGGAGAGCGTCTATCGCGCGCCAGACTTTGCCAGCGCTGCTGCACACGTGATGAGCCCGCCATTCCGCTCGAAGGCGCACCAGGAGTTTCTGTGGCGCGGCCTCCAGTCGGGCAGCCTGCAGACCACCGCGACCGATCACTGCACCTTCTGCGCGGCCCAGAAGGCCGCCGGAAAGGACGACTTCGCCAAGATACCGAACGGCTGCGGCGGCATCGAGGAACGCATGGCCGTGATCTGGGATGCCGGGGTCAACTCCGGTCGGCTGACGCCCAGCGAATTCGTCGCCGTCACATCGACCAATGCGGCCAGGCTCTTCAACCTGTATCCCCGCAAGGGCCTGATCGCCCAGGGGGCCGATGCCGACCTCGTGCTGTGGGACCCGCAGGCCTCCAAGACCCTTTCGGCGGCAACGCAGCACTCCAGGGGCGACTTCAACATCTTCGAAGGACGCACCGTGCGCGGCATTCCGACGCACACGATCAGCCAGGGGCGCGTGGTGTATGCCAACGGTGACCTGCGCGCAGAGCGGGGCGCGGGCCGCTATCTGCCGCGCCCTGCATTTGGTGCCAATTTCCAGGCGCTCGACAAACGTGCAAAGCAGCAGTTCGCTCCAATGGCGGCGAAGCCTTGAGCAGGCTGTGCTCGAACCCCGGCGCTGCGCGCAAGCCATGGCCGGTGGGGACGCAGTGGAGCTGAGCGACCATGGGTTGAAGCTCTCCATCGACCGCCGCAAAGGCCGCGCAAGCTCGCTGGTCAGCCAGCTTGTGGACGGCATTGCCGAGGCGATCGGGCAGCGCAGGATTCTGTCCGGCGAGAAGCTGCCATCCGTGCGGCAGATGGCAATGCATCTGCAGCTCAGCACCTTCACCATTGCACAGGCGTACCAGCGGCTGGTGTCGCTCGGCATGATCGCGTCGCGCCCCGGCGCCGGATTCATCGTGGCGAGCCAGGTCACGATGGAGCCTGCACCGCAGCCGCGTGTGCCACCGTCCGGCCCCAACGATGCATGGCTCCTGTCGGAGGTGTTCTCCGACCAGACGGCGTCCATCAAGGCCGGCTGCGGGTGGCTTCCATCGGGCTGGCTCGACGGCATCGAATTCGGACGGGCCCTGCGATCGCTGAGCCGCACCATGAAGAGCCAGGTCGGCGGGTACGGCCAGCCCTTCGGCGATGCCAGCCTGCGGTCGCGCGTGGCCTTCGAGCTGGCGCGCTTCGGCGTGCCTGCCGACATCAACTCGGTGCTGATCACGCAGGGCGCCACGCAGGCCATCGACCTCGTCATCCGCTTTCTCCTCAAGCCAGGCGACGTCGTCGTGGTCGAGGACCCCTGCTATTGCAACCTGCTCGAACGGCTGAAGCTGGCGCGCGTGCAGCTGCTGTTCGTGCCTCGCACGCCGGCCGGCCTGGACACCGACGTGCTGGAGGCCCTGGTGCAGAAGCACAAGCCCAAGGCCCTCTTCGTGAGCTCCGCGCTGCACAACCCCACGGGCACGTCGATCACCTTGCCGATGGCCTACAAGGTGCTCCAGATTGCGCAGCGCACGCAGATGCTCATCGTCGAGAACGACGTGAGCCGGGGGCTCGCTCCGCCCGACACACCGATGCTGGCCGCCATGGCGGGCCTCGGGCCGGTCATCCACATCGGCGGATTCTCAAAGACCATTTCGCCGCTGCTGCGCGTGGGCTTCATTGCGGCCGATGCGGCCACCCTCGAAGCGCTGGTGCACCTGAAGATGGTCACGGGGCTCACTTCTTCCGCGGTCACGGAAAAGGCCGTTCACCAGATTCTTGTCGACAGCGCCTATCGCCAGCATCTCGAACGGCTGCGCCATCGCCTGGCGGATGTGCACACGCAGATCGAGCGAAAGCTCTGCGCTGCCGGCGTGGAACTGTTCCATCGCCCGCGCGGAGGCCTCTTTCTCTGGGGGCGCCTGCCGATCGATCCTGCCGAGGCCAGGGAAGTGACGGCACGCGCACTCAGGCAGGGCATCTGGCTCGCCCCAGGCATGTACTTCAGCGCATCGGACACCGCCAGCGCCTGGTTCCGTTTCAACGTGGCCTATTGCGACACGGACAGGTTCTGGCAGTTCCTGTCCGCGCTATGAGCGCGTTCTCATGAGAGAACCGCCTCGATCAGAAAAGGCCCCCTGCGCTTCAGCGCGCCGACGAAGACCTTGATGAACTCTTCCGCCGTGGAAGCACGCGCGGCCTCCACGCCCATGCCTTTTGCCAGCGAGACCCAATCGAGAATGGGATCGGTGAGGTCGAAGCTGCCGCGCGTCTGGTGTTCGGGGGGCTTCACGCCCATGCGCCGCATCTCGTCGATCAGCAGCGCGTACTTCCTGTTGGCCAGAACGATCGTGATCGCGTCGAGGTTCTCGTGCGCCTGCGTCCAGAGCCCCTGCAGCGTGTACATGCCGCTGCCGTCGGCTTGAAGCGTGATCACCTTTCTGTCGGGGCAGGCGATGGCGGCGCCCGTTGCGAGCGGAATCCCGATGCCGATCGAGCCGCCGGTAATCTGCAGCCAGTCGTGCGGTGCCGCGTCGTACGACTTGGAAAAAAGCTGCGTCACGGAAGACAGGGCCTCGTCGCAGACGATGGCGTTGTCCGGCAGCAGCCGGGCAATCAGCTCCGCGAGCGCTTCGTTCGTGAGGGGGCCTAGTGGAAGATGTGGCTGGTCGCGGCGTCTTGCGGGCGGGGGCTCGTCCAGGACCAACCGGGCCGAAGCGAAGTATTCCGCGAGACCTTCGATGGCCGCAGCAACGTCGCCCCCCGGTTCGCACAGCTCGATCACTTCGCAATCGTCGCGAAGCAGGCGGCTCGGCATGCCCGGATGCGCAAAGAATGCCACCGGCCGCTCGGCGCCGATCATGACGATCGCATCGAACTGCCCCAGCTGGGCCACGGCCAGGTCCGTCGCGTAGGCCACGCGCGGCACGGCGGGCCTTCCTGCCCCGCGTGCCATGCGCGCATTCGCAAAGGGGGCCAGCAGGCTGGCGCCGGTCTTGCGCGCGATCTCGGAAGCGAGCGCAAGGGTTTCCTGCCGCAGTGCGCGGCCACCGAGAAACAACGCCGTCTTCCGGTCGCTGCGCAGCAGGGCCACGGCCCGCTGTTCCTTCTCGCGATCGGGAGGCGGCGGTGAGTCTGCGAATCTTGTGAGACTCGGTGGCTGCACCGGATCGGCATCGCCCCAGGTGACTTCCGCGGGCACGACCAGCGTGGCGACACCGGGCAGCGACCTGGCTGCCCGGCACGCGTCGGAAACGCTCGAGGCAATGTCATGCACGGAGCCGATGCGTCCGTACCAGTTCGACATCGGCCTGGCGAGGCTTTCGATGTCGGAGGTCAGCGGAGCGTTGAAGGGCAGGTGGTGCGTCGCATGGTCGCCGACGATGTTGACGATGGGAGTCCTGGCACGCCTGGCGTTGTGAAGGTTCGCCAGCCCGTTGCCCAGGCCCGGGCCCAGGTGCAGCAGGGTCGCGGCGGGCTTGTCGGTCATGCGCCCATAGCCGTCGGCCGCGCCCGTGACCACGCCTTCGAAAAGGCCCAGCACGCAGCGCAGGTCCGCCCGGCGCTCCATGCCGGCCACGAGGTGGAGCTCGGAGGTTCCCGGGTTGGCAAAACACACCTCGACGCCCGAGGCGATCAAGGTTTCGCAAATGACATCGGAACCGTTCAATTCGTTCTCCTTTTTTCTTCAGCCCGTGCGGCGTTGCTGCGTGGGTGCTGCGGCGTCGATGTGCAGCGGGCAGCGGGTCAGCTTCTCGTCGTTGGTGTCCGTGAAGACGTACTGCTTCCACTCGAGGTCGCCCCGGTGGTAGGTGCCGACGACGTCCGGCGCCGGCTGCCCGTCGTACAGCTCCACCTGCCGGCGGATTCGCTGCCTCACCTTGTCGCCTTCCGGCGTGGGGCCGGCGAGCAGGTCGAAGCCCGCCCGCGGCTGCGTGACCATGGCCAGCGATCGACCGAGATTGCGGCTCTTGCGGTGCCGGTGCGCCGGCGCACTGACGTTGATGAAGAGCGGAACGCCCGCGAAGCACAGGCTCCAGAACGGCTGCTCGGGGTCGGTGGGAATCTCGGGCGGCCACGGTTCGGGATCGTTGTCGACCCAGTCCTGCATCACGTGCCAGGCGGTCTGGTGGTAGTGATCGAGCGCCCGCTCCTGTGCTTCGGGCTTGAACAGGATCACCAGCACGTTCATGGATTCCTCGATCCCCGTCATCACCGAGACCGTCTTCAGGTATTCGCGCAGCCCCTGTCGCACGCGAGCGAGTTCGAGCGGATCGGTGTCGGAGCCCGCGAAGACGAAATGCAGCGTGTTCGTGCGGAACGCCGCGCGTGCGAAGTTGCATGGAAACTTGCTCGGCTCCCGCAGGTAGCCGCTGAAATCGTCCAGGCTCGCCTTGGCCCACGGGTAGGCGTTGTCGGCGCTGTCCACCCATTCGATGGCTTCCTGGTGAGTCAGCGTGACCTTGGGTGGAAGCGCTGCGGGCGGCGCGGCCACCTCGGTGCACCAGGACGAATATTCCGGGTATCCGCCCGTCACCGTCGTCAGGTAGTGCGCCTGCAGCTGGCGGGTGATGGGCCCCACTTCGCCGTCGCCGATGGGCAGGCGATCGACGGAAGTCACGGGAAGTATTTCGAACAGGGTGCCGCACATCAGCACTTCATCGGAAATCAGCAATTCGGTGCGGTCGATTTCGCGCTCCACGACCTGCAGCCCCAATTTCTCCCTGGCCAGCACGATCAGTGTGTCGCGGGTCAGGCTTTCCAGGATATCGGCGAAGGTCGGAGGCGTGATCAAGACGCCGTCTCTGATGATGAAAAGACACGCCGCCGGGCCTTCGGACACCTTGCCCCTGTTATTCAGGATGATTGCGATATCAAAACCGTTATCGCGCGCTTCGTTTTGTGCAAGACGGCTGTTTTGGTAATTGGCTGCTACCTTGGCGCGCGGCGGTATGCAGTCGTCGGAAATCCGGCGCCAGGTGGAAATTGCAGCGGCAACTCCTTTTTCTATCTTCGGGGAGCGCGGCAGCGGAATTGCGGTAATGTGCGCGCCCGTGTCTTCGGTAGCAACCAGTGGCTCGCCGGGGCCGGAATATCTGAAATACGTCGACAGGTTGATTTGCGCGTGCGCCTGAAATTCGCAGCGGCTCAGCAGCTCGATCGTCGCCTGCCGGAGCGTTGGCGTATCGAAGCGCGACTTCATCCGCATGATCTTCATCGACTGCTCGAGCCGCTTCAGATGGTCGTCCAGGCGGAAGATGTACGATTTTTTCGTGGATTCGTCCCAATAAGCCCGAAGCCCTTCGAATATGTTTGCACCAAAAAACCCAGCCTGGGTGCGAACATGCAAAGTGCATTGCTCCCAATTGACAAATTCACCGTCCATCCACGCGATGCTGGGGTGCGGTGCTGGAAATATCGATCGACCGGAATTGCTGTCCATAAAATCTCCAGGAGATGAAGAAAAGAAAATCCGAGGCGATAAACAGCCTTCGGCATCGGTTGGGCCAAAAAAGTCCCTGTCGGGATTGGTGATTTGTCGAATTAAATAAAAAGGATTAATTGTCCGGATTTGCTCGAAAAGAAGATTGAAGAATAAAAACAATTGAAGCCGAGCGGATCGTACGGTGCCTTGTCGAAGGCATTCCATTTACGGTTCAAATCGTTATAAATAACTGTATTGGCACCAAAGTGGGGGCTGTATTGGTGGCGCAATTCGGCCGTCGGCGCTGCCCGGGCTGCCGCCGATGGCGTGCCCGCAGTCAGGAATTCAGGGGGTGGAAGAGGCGGCCGGCTTGCGGCGCGCCTTTACTTGCTGTGGGGCTTCCCGCGCCCCGCCCAACGCGCGACCAGCAGGGTTTCGATGTCGTGCACGCGCCGCCCTGTCGCGCGCGCAATCGCCTCGCGGTAGGGCGGCATGTTGGTGCACTCGAGCACGATGTCCTCGACCGAGGGCGACAGCTCCACGAGGCGGCATGCGGCATCGACCACATTCCGGCCGGCCTCTTCGAGGTCGAGCTGCGTTTCGTTGTTGAGGATGCGCCGATGGAATTCGCACCCCGGCTCCACGCCCTGCACGGGCGTCGCCTGCGGTACGCCGGCCATGGCCAGGATGGCGGGGCTCAGTGAAGCCGCATCGAAGGTCAGGACGCCCGGCCGCGCGAAGTCCTTGCACTGCAGCAGGCTCGACGTGACGACGGGAACGGGCACCGCGTCGGCCAGCGTGTCCTGGTAGGCGGCCAGAAAGCCGCAGCTGGTCGTGATCATCGCTGCGCCTTCGTCGACCATCGCCCGAGCGGCATCGACGAAAGGCTGCAGCAGCGCAGGGTCGGCCTGCTTCACGATGCGCTCGGGCGAAGCGCCCCTGACCACTTGGAACCGCACCGGGATGCCATGGCGGCTGAAGGTCTCAGGATTGCCGATGTCGCCCGGTGGCCGCGGAAAGCGCGTGTCGAGCATCAGCACGCCAAGGAAGGCACCGGCGTCGCGGGTCATTGCCATCGTGGGGCCTGCCGTCACTCCACCGTGCTGCGGCGATCGATCTTGCGGCTCAGCACGATCGAGGTCTGCGTCTGGTTGACGCCGTCGATCTGTCCCATCTGGTCGAGAAGGGTGTCGAGCTGTTCGGGGCTGCTGCATCGGAGCAGGACCATGTAGTCGAACTGGCCGCTCACGGCCCACACTTCTTCCACTTCGGGCAAACGCCCGAGCGCCTTGATGATCACGGGGGCGCTCTTCGCATTGACGCTGAGGCCGCAGAAGGCCCGCACCGCAGCCTGCTCCAGCCGCTGGCCGAGGCGCACCCCGTACCCCGAGACGATGCCATCGCGCTCCAGTCGCGCGATGCGTGCGACCACGGTGGTCCTGGCGACCTTGAGCTTGCGAGCGAGATTGGCGGCGGGCTCGCGGGCGTTGGCTTGCAGCAGCGTCAACAGGTGGCGGTCCAGGTCGTCGAGTCGTAGGTCCATGGCGGCCCTGCAGCGGAAATGAGTGGATTGTGCCGCCGCGTCGCGGCCGTCGTACGCTGAGATCTCGATGGCGGGGACCATCGCCCGCTTACGCCACGGCCGTGACGACGTTGTTGTTGCTGCTGCTGCTGCTGGCAGCTTCCGACGAAGCCTTGAAGCGCCCGAGGAAGGCACGCGTCGATTCCTGCTGCGGGTTGTCGATCACCACGCCCGGCGGGCCGCATTCGGCGACGACGCCGTCGCGCATGAAGATCACCTGGTCAGCCACTTCGCGCGCAAAGCCGATCTCGTGCGTCACGAGGATCATCGTCATGCCTTCGCGGGCCAGGCCCTTGATGACGTTGAGCACTTCGCCGACCAGTTCCGGGTCGAGCGCGGAAGTCGCTTCGTCGAACAGCATCACCGTGGGCTTCATCGCCAGCGCGCGCGCGATCGCAACGCGCTGCTTCTGTCCGCCCGACAGCTTGTCCGGGTAGTAGTCGGCCCGGTCGAGCAGGCCGACCTTCGCCAGCAACGCGCGCGCCTCGGCCTCGGCCTGCGCCTTGGGCGTCTTCAGCACGGTGACCGGTCCTTCCATGACGTTGCGCAGCGCGGTCATGTGCGGGAAGAGGTTGAAGTGCTGGAACACCATGCCGGTCGAGGCCCGGAAGCGCGCAAGGCTGCGCTCGCTGGGCAGCGTGGTGCGCGCGCCGTCGAACTCGATGGTCTGCTCGCCGACCGTGATGCGCCCGGCGTTCGGTATCGACAGCAGGTTGATGCATCGCAGCAGCGTCGACTTGCCCGAGCCCGAGGGCCCGATCATCGCGACCACCTGGCCGCGTTCGATCTGCAGCGAGATGTCTTTCAGCACGACGTTCTGCCCGAAGGCCTTCTTCAGGTTGGCGATTTCGATCAGGGGGCTGGCCATGTCAAACCTCTTTCGGGCCGGAGCCGAATTCCATGCGCTTGGCCCAGATCGTGATGGGCAGCAGAACCGCGAAGTACGCGATCGCGATGAAGGTGTAGAGCTCCAGCGGCCGGTACGTGTCGTGCGCGATGACCTGGCCCTGGTAGAGCAGATCGGGAACGGCCAGCACCGACAGCAGCGAGGTGTTCTTCAGCTGCATGATCGACTGGTTCATCAGCGGCGGCACCATCTTCTTGAACGCCTGCGGAAGGATCACGCGCCGCAGCAGCTGCAGCCGCGTCATGCCCAGCGCCTTGGCGGCTTCGGTCTGGCCGGCGTCGATCGAGATGATCCCGCCGCGCACGATCTCCGAATAGAAGGCGCCGCCGTAGAGCGACAGGCACAGCGTGGCGGCCACGACCGCCGACATCTCGAGCCCGGTCAGCACCGGCAGCGCGTAGTAGAACCACACGAGCTGCACCAGCACCGGCGTGCAGCGGAAGACTTCGATGTAGGCGCGCAGCGGCGCGGTGATGAGCGGGTTGCTCGACAGCCGGCCCAGGCCCGTCACCAGGCCGACGAACAGCCCCAGCACCACGCAGATCACCGTGAAGAGCAGGGTGTAGAGCAGGCCCGACACCAGCAGGCTGCGGTATTTCCAGAGCACGCCGAAGTCCCAGTCGTAGCTGCCTGCACCGCCTCCCAGGGCTCCGCCCGAGAAGTGCTTCAGGGCCGCCCAGGCGCCCGCGAGGGCCAGGACGATCAGCAGGGCCGAGCCGAGCGGGGAGCGGCTCTTCGGCTCGCTCGAAGATTCCACGCTGTCCATCGGGGCGTCCTCAGAACTTGATTTCGGGCGGGAAGGCACTGGCGGGCACGCCCGCGAGTTTCTCCATGTTCTTCAGGATGACGCTGCGGACTTCGCCCTTCGCGCGGACATCGGCCAGCCAGGCGTTGACGGCCTTCTGCATGCCGGTGTCGGTTTCCTTGCGCAGGCCGATGCTCACCGGGGCGGTGTAGACCGGCTGCGGGATGTACATGGTGCCGATGGAGCCGCGCTTGGCGAGCAGCGGCTGGGCAAGCAGGATCACCAGCACCTGGCAATCGGAGCGGCCGGCCTGCAGCGACATCGTGGCGGCGCCGGAGTTTTCCAGGCGCGAGACATCGGCCTTGGGCAGCACGCGCGTTGCCAGCTGGTCGTGGCTGGAGCCGACGTCCACCACGATCTTCATGTCGGGCGAGTTCAGCTGCTCCCAGGTCTTCTGCGGAATGCCCTTCTTGCACACCACCGTGTAGGTGTTGTCGAAGAGCGTGTCGGAGAAGCCCACCACTTCCTTGCGGGCCGGCGTGGGGGCCATGCCGAACATGGCGTCGATCTTGTTGGACTGCAGGTCGAGCACCGCGTTGCCCCAGGTGGTCTCGACGTACTCGACCTTGGCGCCGAGCTTCTGCCCCAGGCTTTCCGCGAAGTCGGGGCCGAAGCCTTCCCACTTGCCGGTGGTGATGTCCTTGGCGAAATACGGAATGGCGCCTGCGACGGCGCCGACGCGCAATACCTTGGTGCGCTGCACCCGGGCCAGCGAGCTTTCTGCTGATTCCTGCGCAAAGGTCGAGCCCAGCGCGCAGACGGTTGTCACAGCCACGAGGGCACGGAAAAGGATTCGTTTGGTAAGCACGTTCACTCCAAGCAAGAAGCTCGCCATAAAAAGAAAAGGAAAGTATCGCTTCCCAGCCCGAGTCCGAGTCTAGAAGTGCGGACTGTCACAAGCAACGCGGCACATCGTCAGGACGACGGATTTCTCTCGTCATACCGTCAGAGTCTTCGGCGATATGCAGTCTGGCGCGTCGTTTCGACGGTTTCGGCCGGGCATGCGGCGCTTCGTTGCGCGCGGCGACTTCAGGCCTGAAAGTCATTGCCCCTGTGCCGACAGTCCAAGCTGACGAACGGCGTCGTCGTATCGACGAAGCGCGCAGCCCTTTCGCCGATCTGCTCTCTATCAACTGCCAGGACTCACTTTTACAGTTCTTTTACAGGGCAACGGTGCCCCGCAGGAGAAATGAAATGACCAAAGTGAAGATCGAGAAAGTCCTGGTTCTGGGTGCCGGCAAGGTCGGCAGCACCGTGGCCGACATGATTGCGGAATACCACCGCCTGCCCGTGACGCTGGCCGACGTGAGGCCGGGCCGCGGCGACGAAAACGACCCGCTGGTGCAGCGCATCGCGCTCGACGTGGAGAGCACCGAAGACCTGCGCACCACGTTGCGCGCGCACTCGGTGGTGATCAACTGCCTGCCGTTCTTCCTCGCGCAGCGCGTGGCCACCGAGGCTGCTGCATGCGGCGTGCATTACTTCGACCTGACAGAGGACGTGGCGGCAACCAAGGCCATCCGCGAGATCTCGAAGACGGCGACCTCGGTCCTCATGCCCCAGAGCGGCCTGGCGCCCGGCGTGATCGGCATGCTCGGCGGCTACCTCGCAAGCCGCTTCGACGAGCTCTACGACCTGCGCCTGCGCGTGGGCGCACTCACTCGCAATGCCACCAACAGCCTGCGCTACAACTTCACCTGGAGCATCGACGGCGTCATCAACGAGTACTGCAACCCGTGCGACGCCATCGTGAACGGCCAGCTGGTGTCGGTGCAGCCGATGGAAGGGCACGAGACCTTCACGCTCGATGCCGAAGCCTTCGAGGCCTTCAACACCTCAGGCGGCCTGGGCACGCTGTGCGAGACGCTCGAAGGCAAGGTCCGCAATCTCGACTACAAGACCATCCGCTATCCCGGCCATCGCGACGCGATGAACTTCCTGCTGCACGACCTGCGCCTGATCGAGCGGCGCGACCTGCTGCGCCAGGTGCTCGAGCATGCAGTGCCGCACAGCCGCGAAGACGTGGTGATCCTGTTTGCATCGGCCTCGGGCATGCGCAATGGCCGCTTCGAGCAGGAGACGCGCGTCGGGCGCGTGTTCGGAGCGCCGCTGCGCGGCAAGGACCGCACCGCCATCGAGCTGACCACGGCCGCCGGCGTCGTCGGTGTGTTCGAACTGCTGCGGCAGGGCCAGCTTCCCGCGCACGGTTTCGTCGGGCAGGAGCAGGCGCCGCTCGGGCAGTTCCTTGCCACCAAGGTCGGCCACTACTACCAGGGCCTGGGCGTGGCGTCGTTCGCTCCCGCGCCAAGGCCCAAGGGCGAGCCTGCGCACGCCTGATTGATTCGTCCATCTCGCAGCCCGAGTGCGTTGCGCACCTGGCTTGGCCCTCGCCGCCGACGAAAATCGAGGGAATGAACAAGAACACTGTTGCCATTCTGGGCGCCGGCATCGTCGGCGTGTCGTGTGCCCTGGAGCTCCAACGCAGAGGGCATGAGGTCACGCTGTTCGACCGCACTGCCCCGGGCCGCGAGACCTCGTATGGCAACGCCGGGGTGATCGCACGCAGCTCGCTGATGCCGTTCAATCATCCCGGGCTGTGGTCGGTGCTGCCGAAGCTGTTGAAGAACACCGCGGCGAGCTTTCGCTACGACCCCGCGTTCCTTGCGAAGAATCTTTCGTGGGCCGTGCGCTTTCTCGCCAGCGCGCGCGCCAGCGTGTTCCAGGAGACCACTACCGCGCTGGATGCGCTGATCCGGCTCTCGACGTCGGAACACCGGCGCCTGCTCGTCGAAGCAGGGGCGGCGCATCGCCTGCGCACCAACGGGTGGCTGTTTCTCTACCGCAGCGAAGAAGGCTTTGCCGGCAGCCGTCTTTCGCGCGAGACCTTCGATCGCTTCGGCGTCGCCACGCGCGTGCTGGATGCGAAAGAGCTCTCGGACCTCGAGCCTCATCTGAAGCCTCTCTTTCCGCGTGCGCTGTGGATCCAGGACACCGATTCGGTGGACAGCCCGGGCCGCGTCGTGGAGGCGTACGCCAGGCTTTTCGTCTCGCGCGGAGGGCAGGTCAGGCAGGCGTCGATCAGCGGGATCGGCTACTCCGATTCAGCCGATGCCTGGCAGCTCCGCGAGGAGAGCGGCTCGGTGCACAAGGCATCGAAGGTCGTGCTCGCATTGGGGCCGTGGACCCGGGAGTTCGCGAAGAAGTCGCTCGGCATTTCCGTGCCGATGGCGTTCGAGCGCGGCTATCACATGCACTACAGCGCAGTGGGCAACGCCTCGCTCGGACGGCCCGTGTACGACACCTGCGGCGCCTATGTGCTGTCGCCCATGGAGCAGGGCCTGCGGCTTTCCACCGGCGTGCAGCTCGCGCAGCGCGATGCGCCGAAGAACTTCGTTCAACTCGAACTTGCGGAACGCGCGGCACGCGAAGCTTTCCCGCTGGACAGCCGCCTCGAACCGGAGGCCTGGATGGGAAGCCGGCCCACATTGCCGGACAGCCGGCCGATCGTCGGCGAATGCCCGCAGCGTCCCGGCCTGTGGCTTGCGTTCGGCCATCAGCACATCGGCTTCAACACCGGTCCGGGAACGGCCCGCCTGCTGGCATCGCTGATGCACGGCGAGCCTTGCGACATCGATCCACTGCCGTTCGCGCCCGGCCGCTTTCTTCGATAGCCGACATTTCTGGCGCAGTCGCAAGCCGCCTGTGACATCAATGTCATGGGATTGCGCGATTCGCCAACGCAATCCAGGCCGAATGCATTCATCCGTGCTACCAATGGCACGCGTTTGCACGGCGCAAAGCGAATGGCATGCATGTTGCTGAATTAAATTTTTACAAAAATTCGGCAGATGGCAAATTCGTTGGACGACAAGAACGGCTTTTCTCTGGACCGCCGTACGTTTTTTCTGGGCACGGCAAGCGCCCTGGCACTGGGAACAACGGCTTGCGGCGGTGGAGGAGGCAGCTTCTCGGTCGCGTCGGGCGCTGGCACCTCTGGCGCCGCACAGCAGGGAACGGTCGCGGCAGGGTCGACCGATGCAGCAGCCGTTGCCGATGTCGTTGTCCCCGAATCGACGACTCCATCCGTGGAAGCGCGCAAGTTCGTCCACCCCGGCCTGCTGCACACCGAAGCCGACTTCGAGCGCATGCGCCAGAAGGTCAAGGACAAGGCGCAACCCTGGCTCGACGGCTGGAACGCATTGACGGGCAATGGCCGCGCGCAGCTTGGTGCGAAGCCGCGCCCGCTGGCCACCGTGATCCGCGGCGGCGACGACTCCAATTTCGCGCAGATGTACATCGACATCGCGCGCGCCTATCAACTGGCGCTGCGCTGGAAGGTCTCGCAGGACACGCGCTATGCCGATCTGGCCGTGGTCTTCCTGAACGAATGGTCATCCACGATGACCACGCTCACCGGCAATGCGGACCGCTTCCTGGCCGCTGGTATCTACGGCTACCAGTTCGCCAACGCGGCCGAGATCATGCGCACCTACGAGGGCTGGGCCGCCTCCGATTTCGCGCGCTTCCAGAAGATGATGCTGGACATCTTCTACCCGCTCAACCACAGCTTCCTCACCGACCATAACGGCACCAACGTCACTGGCATCACCAACTACTGGGCCAACTGGGACCAGTGCACCCTGGCCGCGATGCTGGCCATCGGCGTGCTGTGCGACCGGCAGGACATCTACGACGAGGCAATGAGCTACTACAAGACAGGCCAGGGCAACGGCGCGGGCCTGCAAGCGGTCTATTACGTACATCCCGGCTACCTTGGCCAATGGCAGGAAAGCGGGCGCGACCAGGGGCACAGCACGCTCGGCATCGGGCTTGCGGGCGCATTCTGCGAGATGGCCTGGAACCAGGGCGACGACATCTACGGCTACGAGAACAACCGCTTCCTGGCCGGTGCCGAGTACGTGGCGAAGTCCAATCTTCGCGATGGTGCGGGCGCTTTCTACACGGTGCCGTACGTCACCAACATCAACAGGCAGGGCACGCAATCCGTGCTGTCGACGGGAAGCCAGGGGAGCCGCCGACCTGTCTGGGAGAGCGTGCACAACCACTACGCGAATCGCCTGGGCATCGCGACGCCCTACACCGCCCTGCAGGTGGCGCAGATGTACCCTGAGGGGGACGGTGGCAACGGCGACCAGTTGGGCTTCGGCACGCTGACCTTCACGCGCGATCCGCTCGCGGCACAGGGAAAGCCGAGCGGGCTCACAGCCCGGGTGCGCGGCACGCAGGTGGTGCTGTCATGGTGGGGCTGCCCCGACGCGCAGAGCTATTCGGTCAAGCGCGCGAGCACCGCGGGCGGGCCGTACGCCACCATCGCCCCGGACATCACCGACACGCTCACGTTCACGGACAGCAGTGTCGTTGCCGGAGAAGTCTGGTACTACGTGATCGTTGCGGTAACCGCGTCGGGAGAGAGCGCTGCCTCCAACGAAGAGAGGGCCGCGATCAAGGCCGAGCTGCTGATGCAGCTCAAGTTCGATGAAGCGAGCGGCACCACAGCTGCCGACGCGACCGGCCGGTTCGGCGCCAGCGCATTGCAAGGCGGCGCGGCCCGGGTTGCCGGACGCGAAGGCAATGCAGTTGTGCTCGACGGCAAGGCCGGCAGCTATGTCGCCCTGCCTGCGGGCGTGGTGTCGAAAGACCTTGCCGACTTCAGCATCACCGCATGGTTGTACATCGACAGCCTCGCGACGTGGTCGCGGGCCTTCGACTTCGGCTCCGGCGAGCGCCGCTACATGATGCTGACCGCCCGCAGCAACAGCGGCACGCCGCGTTTCGCGATCTCCACCGTCCACGGCTACAACGAGCAGGTGATCGACGGATCGGCGGCGCTGCCGACCGGCAAGTGGGTGCACGTTGCAGTGACCGTGTCCGGCGCGCTCGGCACCTTGTACGTGGACGGCGTCGAGGCCGGCTCCAACGCGCAGATGAGCCTGGGGCCCTTCGACCTCGGCTCGACGACGCAGAACTGGCTGGGGCGTTCGCAGTTCTCCGGCGATTCGTATCTCAAGGGGCGCATCGACGACTTCCGCATCTACAGCGGCGCGCTGGGCAGCGCGGACGTGGCGGCGCTGGCCCAGTAGGCGATCCGGTAGCGTCTAGCCCAGCCCGCCCTGGCAGACGTACTTGATGTGCATGTAGTCCTCCAGGCCATGCACCGAGCCTTCGCGGCCGTAGCCTGATTCCTTCACGCCGCCGAAGGGCGCGGCCTCGGCGGCCAGCGCGCCTTCGTTGATGCCGACAATGCCCGACTCCAGCGCATCGGCCACACGCGAGATGCGGCGCACATCGGTCGAATAGAAGTACGCCGCGAGCCCGAAGGGCGTGTCGTTGGCGGCGGCAATCACTTCGGCCTCGGTCTCGAAGCGCATGACGGGCACCACGGGGCCGAAGGTTTCCTCGCAGCTGCATTCCATCGTTGAGTCGGCATTCACCAGCACGGTGGGCGCGTAGTAGTTGGGGCCGTCGCAGCGCGCATTGCGCAGCCGCTCGCCGCCGACCACGATGCGCGCGCCCCTGGAGACGGCGTCGCGCACATGGCGCTCGATCTTGTCGACCGCGCGCGCGTTGATCATCGGGCCGATCTGCGAGTCTGGCTCGGTAGCCGGGCCCACGCGCAGCGCACCGACCCGCGCGGCCAGCTTGTCGACGAACGCATCGTGCACCTGGGCCTGCACGAACACGCGGTTCGGGCACACGCAGGTCTGGCCGCCGTTGCGGAACTTGGAGGCCATCAGGCCTTCCACCGCGGCGTCAATGTCGGCGTCGTCGAACACGATGAAGGGCGCATTGCCGCCGAGCTCGAGCGAGAGCTTCTTCAGCGTGTCGGCCGAAGCCCGCGCCAGGTGCTTGCCCACAGGCGTCGAGCCGGTGAAGCTGATCTTGCGCACGCGCGCATCGGCCAGCCACACGTCCACCACCTCGGGCGTGCGTTCGCGCGATGCGGTCACGATGTTGAGCACGCCGGCAGGCACGCCCGCTTCCTGCGCCAGCTTCACGAGGGCCAGCGAGGTCAGCGGCGTGTCTTCGGCCGGCTTGCACACCACCGTGCAGCCCGCCGCGAGGGCCGGTGCGATCTTGCGCGCGATCATGGCCGCCGGAAAATTCCACGGCGTGATCGCCGCGACCACGCCCACCGGCTCTCTCAACGCGAGCATGCGGCGGCCCGTTACCGGCGCGGGAATCACTTCGCCGTTGGCGCGCGTGGCTTCTTCGGCAAACCACTCGACGTAGCTGGCCGCGTAGGCGATCTCTCCGATCCCCTCGGCCAACGGCTTGCCCTGTTCGCGCGAAACCAGGCGGCCCAGGTCTTGCTGATGCGCCAGCATCAGGTCGTTCCAGCGCTTGAGGATCTGCGCGCGCTGCTTGGCAGGCACCGCACGCCAAGCTGGGAAGGCTGCGTGCGCGGCATCGACGGCTGCGCGTGCGTCGGCGGCCGTGCCGTCGGGCACGCTCGCGAAGGCGGCGTCGGTGGCGGGGTTGGTCACGTCGAGGCGGCGGGCGTCGCCGGCCTCGCGCCAATCGGCGCCGATGAGCTGGCGGCCGGGCATCAGGTCTTTGTGTTCGAGTTCGAGTGTCGTCATGGTCGAAAAGTCTTTTTTCAGGCCGCCGCGACGCGCTCTGCAATCGCGATGCCCACTTCGGTGGTGCTCGCCGAGCCGCCGAGGTCGCGCGTGCGCGGACCGTCGCGCAGCACCGCCTCTATCGCGCCCAGGATCGCGTCGTGCGCCGCGCGGCCCGCGCCTTGCCCCTGCGTGAGGAAGTCCAGCATCAGCGCGCCCGACCAGATCATTGCGATCGGGTTGGCGATGTTCTGGCCGTAGATATCGGGCGCCGAGCCGTGCACCGGCTCGAACAGCGACGGAAACTTGCGCTCGGGGTTCAGGTTGGCCGACGGCGCAAGGCCGATGGTGCCGGTGGTCGCGGGCCCGAGGTCGGAGAGGATGTCGCCGAACAGGTTGCTCGCCACCACCACGTCGAAGCGCGTGGGCTGCAGCACGAAGCGCGCCGACAGGATGTCGATGTGCTGCTTGTCGACCGTCACGTCGGGAAAGTCGAGGCCCACCGCGTCAGCGCGTCCGTCCCACCAGGGCATGCTGATCGCGATGCCGTTGCTCTTGGTGGCCACCGTCAGGTGCTTGCGCTTGCGCGCACGCGCGGTCTCGTAGGCGTACCGCAGCACGCGGTCGGCGCCGTGGCGCGAGAAGACCGATTCCTGAATCACGATTTCGCGCTCGGTGCCCTCGTACATCACGCCGCCGAGGGAGGTGTATTCGCCCTCGGTGTTCTCGCGCACCACGAGGTAGTCGATGTCGCCGGGCTTGCGGCCGGCCAGCGGGCAGGGCACGCCCTCGAACAGGCGCACCGGACGCAGGTTGATGTACTGGTCGAACTCGCGGCGGAACTTCAGCAGCGATCCCCAGAGCGAGACGTGGTCGGGCACGGTCGCGGGCCAACCGACGGCGCCGAAGAACAGCGCGTCGACGCCCTTGAGCTGTTCCTTCCAGTCGTCCGGCATCATCTGGCCGTGCGCTGCGTAGTAGTCGGCGCTGGCCCAGTCGATGGTGCGGCAGTCGAGCTCGAAGCCGAAGCGCTCCGCGGCGGCCTGCACCACGCGCAGGCCCTCGGGCATCACTTCCTTGCCGATGCCGTCGCCGGCAATCAGCGCGATGCGGAAGGTCGGTGTCATTTCGGTCTTTCTCATGATGTGAGGGCCGTGGCGCGGTCCACGTGATTCGCGCGGTCCATCTCGTCGAGCCAGCCCTGGCGCAACTCGGGGACCGAGCGCGCCAGCAGCTCGTAGTAGGGGTGGTGCGGGCCGCGGTCGTAGTCGGCGCGCGCCACCTGCGCGAGCTTGCGGCCGTGCTGCATCACGACGATTTCGTCGCACACGGCGCGCACCGTGTGCAGGTCGTGGCTGATGAAGAGGTAAGACACGCCGAGCTCGCGCCGCAGCTCTGCCATCAGGTCCAGCACCGCCGCGCCGACCACGGTGTCGAGCGCCGACGTGACTTCGTCGCACAGGATCAGGTCGGGGTCGGCAGCGAGCGCGCGCGCCAGATTCACGCGCTGCTTCTGCCCGCCCGACAGCCCACCCGGCAGGCGACCGGCCACGGTCTGGGGCAGCTTCACCAGGTCGAGCAGTTCGCGGATGCGCCTCTGCAGCGGTTCGCCGCGCAGGCCTTTGTAGAACTCCAGCGGCCGCGCCAGGATGCGCTCGATGGTCTGCGACGGGTTCAGCGCCGTGTCGGCCATCTGGAACACGATCTGGATGCGGCGCAGTTCGTCGCGCTCGCGCTGCTGCAGCGTGGGCTTCAGTTCGCGGCCGTGGAACAGCACGCTGCCATGGCTGGGCTTCAGCAGGCCCGCCACCGCGCGCGCCAGCGTGGTCTTGCCCGAGCCCGATTCGCCGATCACGCCGATTGCCTGGCCGCGGTACAGCTTCAGGTCAATGTCCTGCAGGATCGGCTTGGCCGGGCGCCCCTGCGCATCCACCGGGCCGTAGCCGGCCGAGAGCTGGCGCACTTCGAGCAGCAGTTCGCGGCCGTCGTCGGTTGTCCCGGCTGAAGCACGCGGCACCGGCCGTGCGGCGGCCAGCAGGCTCTTCGTGTATTCGTCGGCCGGCGCGGTGAGGATCTGCCCCGTCGCGTTCAGCTCGCGCATGCGTCCGTTGCGCAGCACCAGGATGTGGTCGGCCATCTGCGCCACCACCGCCAGGTCGTGGCTCACGTACACCGCGGTGGCGCGGCGCTCGCGCACCACGCGGCGGAAGGCGCGCAGCACTTCGATCTGCGTGGTCACGTCGAGCGCGGTGGTCGGCTCGTCGAGGATCACGAGGTCGGGGTCGCCGATCAGCGCCATCGCCGCCATCAGCCGCTGCAACTGGCCGCCCGACACCTGGTGCGGATAGCGCGAGCCGATGCTCTCCGGATCGGGCAGCGCCAGTTCGCGAAACAGCTGCACCGCTTTCGCCTCGGCTTCGGCCCGCTTGCACAGGCCGTGGATCACGGTCGGCTCGACCACCTGGTCCATGATCGTGCGCGAAGGGTTGAAGGATGCAGCCGCGCTCTGCGCGATGTAGGCCACGGTGCGCCCGCGCAGCGCGCGCTGTGCGCGGGCATCGAGCGCCAGCACGTCGGTGTCGCCGATCTGCACCCTGCCTGCCGAGATATGGCAGCCGTGGCGTGCATAGCCCATCAGCGCCAGCGCGGTGGTGGTCTTGCCGGAGCCCGACTCGCCGATCAGCGCCAGCACTTCGCCGGGCTGCACGGAGAAGCTCAGGTTGTCGACCAGCGTGCTCGCGCCGGCGCAGATGCTCAGGCCCCGGACTGTGAGTGGTGCTCCCATCAGCGTGTTCCTTTTTCTCGCGCGGCGCCGCCGGGCAGGTTGTCGATGACGAGGTTGACCGCGATGGTCAGGCTCGCGATGGCCAGCGCCGGCACGATCACTGAGGCACCGCCCATGGCCAGCGCGCCGATGTTTTCGCGCACCAGCGATCCCCAGTCGGCGGCCGGCGGCTGTATGCCCAGGCCGAGGAAGCTCAGGCTCGCCAGCAGCAGCACGGTGTAGACGAAGCGCAGCCCCAGGTCGGCCAGCATCGGGCCGACGATGTTGGGCAGGATCTCGCGCAGCATGATGTAGAGCGTGCCTTCGCCGCGCGTGCGCGCCACGGTCACGTAGTCGAGCGCGTTGATGTTCACGGCCAGTGAGCGAGCGATGCGGTAGGCGCCGGGCACGTAGATGATGGCCGCGGTCAAGACAAGCATTGGCACCGAGGAGCCGAAGCCCGCCACCATGATGAGCGCGAACATCTTGCTCGGAATGGCCGTGAGGGTGTCGAGGCAGCGGCTGAGCGTTGCGTCGATCCAGCGGCCGCTGGCTGCTGCCAGCAGCGCCAGCACGGTGCCGGTGCCGCTGGCCACGAGCGTGGCGAGCAGCGCGACGCCGACCGTGTAGCGCGCTCCTTCGATCACGCGCGCCAGCATGTCGCGGCCGAGGTAGTCGGTGCCGAGCCAATGCGCCGCGCCGATCGGCATGAAGACGTTCGAGGTGCCGGTGGATGCCGTGCTGTACGAGAGCAGCCAGGGGCCGAACACCGCCGCGAGCATCCAGAAGAGCAGCACCGCGAGGCCGAGCAGGCCGGAGACGCCGAAGCCTGCGAGCCAGTGCAACCGGCCGCGCTTCGGCTCGGGCAGCGGCGCGGCCGCGATGGAGGCCATGGCGTTCACAGCCGGAGAAGAGGAGGGGGAGGTGGACGATTCCATGCTTGCTGCCTCTTCTTCAGCGGTGCCGCAGCCGCGGGTTGGCGACGATGCCGCAGATGTCGGCAGCGGTCACCAGGATCAGGTAGGCGCAGCAGAAGATCATGGCGCAGGTCTGCACCAGCGGCATGTCGCGTTGCGAGACGCCATCGACCATCAGCTTGGCGATGCCCGGGTAGTTGAAGATGGTCTCGACGATGATCACGCCGCCGAGCAGGTACGACAGGCTGAGCGCCACCGCATTGGCGATCGGGCCTACCGCGTTGGGCAGCGCGTGCGCCAGCACCATGCGCATCGGCGAGGCGCCCTTGAGCCGCACCATCTCGATGTAGGGCGCCTCGAGCTGGTCGATGACCGCGGCGCGCGTCATGCGCATCATCTGCGCGACGATCACGCAGCACAGCACCAGCACCGGCATCGCGAAGGCCTGCAGCATCTGGCCCAGCGAGTCGATGTCGCTGACGAAGGAAAGCGCCGGCAGCCAGCGCAGCTTGACCGCGAACACCAGCACCGCCAGCGTCGCGACCAGGAATTCCGGCACCGACACCACCGCCACCGCCGAGGTCGAGGCCAGGCGATCGAACCAGGAGCCGCGCCACACCGCCGAGGCGATGCCCAGCGCCAGCGCGATCGGCACCGAGAACAGTGCCGTGACAGCAGCCAGCAGCAGCGAGTTGGGCAGGCGGCTGGCAACCAGCTCCGACACCGGCATCTGCGTGGTGGCCGAGCGGCCGAGATCGCCCTTCGCGATGCCGAGCAGCCACTGCGCATAGCGCTTGGGCGCGGGTACGTCCAGGCCCATTTGCGCGCGCAGCGCGGCCAATGCTTCCGGCGTGGCGTCCTGGCCGAGCTGCTCCTGGGCTGCGTCGCCGGGCAGCACCGCGGTGATCGAGAACACGATCACCGACACCGCCAGCAGCGACAGCAGCGCCAGCGCTATGCGCTGGCCGAGCAGCTTGAGGATCTGTCGGTTCATGTCAGCGGGCTCATGCTTCGAGCCATACGCTCTCGGCAAAGTTGTAGCCCATGAGGCCGCCGAGCGGAATCGGCGACAGCCCCTTGAGCTTGGAAGTGTGGCCGTCGATGCTCGCGAGGAAAAGCGGAATGCCGATGCCGGCGTCCTGGTGGATCATGGTCTGCATGTCGGCGTACATCTGCTTGCGTTTGGCCAGGTCGGTCTCGGCGCGCGAGGCCAGCAGCAGCTGGTCGAACTTCTCGCTCTTCCAGCGCGACTCGTTCCAGGCCGCACCCGACTGGAAGAACTGCGTGAGCAGCACGTCGGCGCTCGGGCGCGGGTTGACGTTGCCGAAGCCCACCTGGCTGTTGAGCCAGTGGTTCGACCAGTAGCCGTCGGCCGGCATGCGCTTGATGTCGAGCTCCAGGCCTGCGCGCTGCGCGGTCTGCTGCAGCATCAGCGCGATCTCCACCGAGTAGAGCGCCGCGGGAGACGCCACCACCGGCACCTTGCCGGTGACGCCGGCCTTCTGCAGGTGGAACTTCGCCTTGTCCAGGTCGAAGGGGCGCTGCGGCAGGCCGCCGAAGTAGAAGCGGTTGGTCGGGTCGATCGGCTGGTCGTTGGCGACCACTGCGTAGTCGAGCGCGATGGTCTTCTTCATCTGCTCGCGGTCGAACAGGTGCTTCATGCCGAGCACGAAGTCCGGGTTGGCGCCGGGGCCCGCGTCCTTGCGCATCACTAGGTCGGAGTACTGGCCCGACTGGGTCACGAAGATGCCGAAGCCGGGCGTGCCCTTCACGCGTTCCACCGAGCGCGGGTTGACCGAGCCCACCAGGTCCATGCCGCCCGACAGCAGCGCGTTGACGCGGGCGCTCTCGTCGCCGATGCCGACGAACTCGATCTCGTCGAGGTACGGCTTGCCGGGTTTCCAGTAGGCCTCGTTGCGCACCACCAGCGAGCGGATGCCGGGCTTGAACTCCTTGAGCTTGTAGGGGCCGGTGCCGATGCCGGTGTTGAAGTCGGTGGTGCCGTCCTTGACGATGTGGAAGTGGAAGGTGCCCAGGATCACCGGCAGGTCGGCGTTGGGCGCGCTCAGCACCACCGTCACTTCGTTCGGGCCCGTGGCCTTCACGCTCTCGATCTGGTCGGCGAGCACCTTGGCCTTGGAGGCCGCGGCCGGGTCTTTGTGGCGCATCACCGAGAAGACAACGTCGGCGGGCGAGAGCGCCTTGCCGTCGTGGAACAGCACGCCCTTGCGCAGCGTGAACACCCAGGTCTTGGCATCCTTGGTGGTGAATGATTCGGCCAGCGCGGGCTGCGGCGTCAGGCTGCCGTCGAGCGTCGTCAGGCCGTTGTAGATCATGTTGCAGCGCGAGTAGTCGGTCTGGTTCGACTGCTTGGCCGGATCGAGCGTGTCGGTCGCGGCAGCGGTGGCCCCCGCCACCCGGATGCGCCCGCCGCGCCGCGGCGTCTGCGCATGGGCCGACACCGCCATGCCCGCCAGGCTGCCGGCCAGCGTGGCCTGCATGCCGCCGGCCATCAGCATCGTCAGGATGTCGCGCCGAGAGGCGCCGCGTCGCAGCGATGCCATCACGCGAAGGCTTTCGTCTGGGCCGACGAGGTTTTCGAAGCTCTTGTTGCTGCTGTCGCTCATGGTGGGTGCTCCTGAGGGGCCGTGGGGTGGAAGAAAAATCGGAAACGAACGAAAGAGATGACTGCAAGCCCTCAGGCCAGTCTGTCCTTGAGCCGGTAATAGAAGCCCACCGCCGGCAGGAACCACGGCGGGCCGAAGTGGCCGGGAATGGCGGGCCACTCGCGGCCCTGCCAGGGGTTGGCGCCCGCATTGCCGCCCATCACGGCGGCCATGCGTTCACCCATGTGCACCGACATCTGCGTGCCGTGGCCGCTGTAGCCCATGGCGTAGTAGAGGCCGTCGCGTTCGCCGGCGTGCGGCAGGCGGTCTTGTGTCATGTCGACCAGTCCGCCCCAGCAATAGTCGAGCCGCACCGCGCCGAGCTGCGGAAATGTCTCGGCCAGCCCCGCGCGCAGGATGTCGCCGCTCGCGGCATCCGACTGCGGGCTGGAGACCGCGAAGCGCGCGCGCCCGCCGAACACCAGCCGGTGGTCGGCCGTGAGCCTGAAGTAGTGGTGGATGTTCGCGATGGTCGTGTAGGTGCGCCGCGCCGCGAGCAGCGCCTGCGCACGCTCGGCGCCCAGCGGCTCGGTGACGACGATGAAGCTGCCGATCGGCACGATGCGCCGGCGCAGCCAGCCGAAGCTGCCGTAGCCGCCATGGCGCGTCGCGCCCGTGGCCAGCAGCACCTGCTGCGCCGTGACCACGCCGCGCCCGGTGTGCAACCGGTGTGCATGGCCCTGGCCGATGCGTTCGATGCGGCTGACCTCGGTGGCGGTGTGAATCTGTGCGCCGTTGCGCTGCGCGGCCGTCGCCAGTCCGTGCGCGAAGCGGCCCATGTGCATCTGGCCGCTGCGCTTGTAGAGCAGGCCGCCGTGGAAGCGTTCGCTCTGCACCTCGGCGCGCACGCGCGCCGCGTCGAGCAGTTCGACGTCGCAGTCCACGCCGTCGTCGACCAGGCGTCGGGCGCTGTGTTCGAGCGCGGCCATCTGGTTCGCCCGCGTGGCGAGCTTGAGTTTGCCGTGGCGCATGAAGTCGCAGTCGATGGCCTCGTCGCGCACCAGCCGCGCCACCGTATCGACTGCCGCGTCATAAGCGTGATACCAGCCGCGCGCGCGCTCGACGCCGACCTTGGCCGCCACATCGGCGTAGTCGACGGCCAGCCCGTTGTTGACGTGCCCGCCGTTGCGCCCCGAGGCTTCTGCCGCCACGCGCTCACCGGCCTCCAGTACCGCGACGCGGGCACCACGCCGGGCCAGTGCCAGCGCCGCCGACAGGCCGGTGAAGCCGCCGCCGACGATGGCTACGTCGACCTGCGCCGGCAACTCATGTGCCTCGGGGGCGAAGGCTGGCGCCGAATCGGTCCAGTAGGAGTCGAGCTTCATGGCGTGGAGCTGGTGCTGCAAGAAAGAAAGATCAGAGGCCGACGACGCCGGGCAGGCCGCCGATGTCCTGGATCTCCGTGTAGCGGTACGCCGGGTTGCCCGGCCCATGGCCGCGATTCACGAACACCTTGTTGACGATGCCCAGGTCGTCCGCCGACATCAGGTCGTAGCGCAGGCTGGACGACACGTGCAGCACGTCTTCCGGGTTGCAGCCGAGCGAATCGAGCATGTATTCGAAGGCGGTCAGGCGCGGCTTGTAGGCCTGGGCCTGCTGCGCGGTGTAGACGCGGTGGAAGGGAGCGCCGAGCATCGCGACGTTCTTCTGGATCTGGTCGTCCGATGCGTTCGACAGAATCACCAGCGGGATTTCCTTCGCGACCTTGGCCAGGCCGGCGGCCACGTCGGCGTGCGGGCCCCAGGTGGGCACCGCGTCGTAGATCTTCTGCGCGTCCAGGTCGAAGTACTGGATCTTCCACTTGCGGCACAGACGGCGCACTGCGTTCTTCAGCACCACCTCGTAGGGCTGCCAGGCGCCCAGCACCTCGTCGAAGCGGTAGGCCGCGAAGTCGGCGATGAACTGCTCCATGTGCTCGGCCGGAATGCGATCGGCGAAGAGATCATGCGACATCTCTTTCATGCGGAAGCGCGTCAGCGTTCCGTAGCAGTCGAAGGTCACGTACTTGGGCTTGAAGGTCATGGTCTCGAATCCTTGGGTTCATTCAAACCGGTCGCCGGCCGGGTCGGGTCGCTTGCTTTGGATGGCAATTGCGACAAGCTCATTACGAATTGATTGCAGCACGCAGCCGCTCCGGAGTTGTAGGGAAAAACGTTGCCCGCCGCGACAAAGCTGCGGTTTGAAGGGGGCGTGGCGGCATGCCATGCGGTCTGCCCTCCATGCGTGCGGCGGCGCACCTCAGTGCGTCGCGGCGAAGTCGATGAGCACGCTTTTGAAGCGCAGGTTGGCCTCGACCGCCTGGCGCCCCAGGTCCTTGCCGATGCCCGATTGGTGATAACCCCCGGTGGGAATCACGAAGTCGGCGCTGCGGCCGTAGCGGTTGATCCAGACCGTGCCGGCACTGATGCCGCGCATCGCCCTCAGCGCGCGGCCGATGTCGGCGGTGTGCACGCCGCTGGCCAGCCCGTAGTGCTCGTGCGCGGCAAGCGCCAGGCCTTCTTCTTCGTCGGCGAAGGTCTGCACCGTGAGCACCGGTCCGAAGATCTCTTCGCGCACCGCGGGGTTGGCGCCGTCAACGCCCTCGATCAGCGTGGGCTGGAAGTAGGCGCCGCCCGGCCCGCCGTCGAACAGGCCGCCGCCGCAGCGCACGGTGGCCCCGGCGTCGCGCGCGCGATCGACGATCTCCAGGATGCGGCCGGCCTGCGGCGTCGAGATGATGGGCGGCAGCGTGGCCGTGTCGTCCCAGGTCGCACCCGGGCGCATCGCCGCGAAGCGCGCCGCGATGCGCTCCACCAGCGCCTCGGCAATGCCGCGCTGCACGATCAGCCGCGACCCGGCCACGCACACCTGCCCCGCGTTGCCGGTGATGGCGCCGGCGATCATGCCGGCCAGGCGGTCGATGTCGGGTGCATCGTCGAACACCAGTTGCGGGCTCTTGCCGCCGAGTTCCAGCGTTACCGGCTTGGGGCCGGTCATGGCGCAAGCGGCCATGATGGCGGCGCCGGTGCGGGTGGAGCCGGTGAAGGTCATCTTCGATATCAGCGGGTGCCGCGAGAGCGCGTCTCCAGTGATGCGGCCATCACCCTGCACGACGTTGAAGAGCCCGGACGGCACGCCGGCCTCGATGGCCAGCTCGGCCAGCCGCAGCGCCGACCAGGGCGTGAGCTCCGATGGCTTGAGCACCACCGCATTGCCGGCCGCGAGCGCCGCGCCGACCTTCCACGACACCATGACCAGCGGAAAATTCCACGGCGTGATCGCACCGATGACGCCGTAGGGCTCGGCCACCACCATGCCGAGGTGGTCGTGGCGCGTTGCCGCGACCTCGCCGCCGAGCTTGTCCGCGTACTCGGCGAAAAAGCGCAGGCCCTCGGCCGTGAATGGAACGTCCCACGCGATGGCGTCGCGCACCGGCCGCGTGGAGCACACGGCTTCCAGCGGGCCGAGATTTGCCGCATCGGCCTCGATCAGTTCAGCCCAGCGGCGCATCACGCGAGCGCGTTCACGCGGTGCACGGCGTGCCCAGTCGCTGTGGCGCCAGGCATTCCATGCGTCGCGCACGGCGGCGTCCACCGTGTCGGCGTCGGCCAGTGGAAGCTCGGCATGCGCCTGCGCATCGGAGGGCCTGTGCACCACGATACGGCCGGCGTCGGGCACGAGGCGCCCACCGATGAAATGGCCCGAAGGCACGTGGATCTGTCGCGGGTCGAAGGCTTGCATGGGCGTAGGTTGCGAGAACACCGCAAGAGCGGCGATCGATCCTAGGCAGGTTGGCACAGCATTTGTATGCGTACGCAGGCACCGCACCGCAGCGAATTGCAAAACCCGGGCACGTTGCAGCCGAAGCTTGCAAGTTGCAGTGAACGTCGATTTCGGTCTGGCACCGTGCGCCGATGTCGTCCAAGATGGAAGGAACATCCTCTTCGCTACCGAGACCTTTCAATGCCCGATCAGACCCCGAATGCACCCACCGGAGACGGCGTGGTGCTGAGACCGATGACGCCTGCCGACCTGCCGTTCGCACAGGCGCTGACCGACCTGTTGCGCTGGCCGCATCGGCTGGCGGACTGGGCGCAGGTGTTCGCGCATGCCGAGGGCATCGTGGCCGAGCGCGACGGCGAGATCATCGGCTGTGCCCTGCGCTGGCTCTGGGGCGAACGCCACGCCACCCTCGGCCTCGTGGTCGTGACGCCAGCCTGCCAGGGGCGGCGCATCGGGCATCGCCTGATGAGCGCACTGCTCGACGGCCTGGAAGACCGCACGGTGCTGCTGCATGCCACCGCCGAAGGTCGCGGCCTCTACGAGCGGCTGGGGTTCGTGCGCACCGGCGAATTGCGGCAGCACCAGGGCATCGCGCAGTCGGCGCCGCTGGTGGCCTTGCAGCCAGGCTGGCGTCTGCGGCCTGCCGGTGTTCACGAGGCAGCAGCGCTGCAGGCCCTCGACGCGGCGGCGCGTGGCATGCCGCGCGATGCATTGATTGCCGACCTGCTGTCCACCGCCGATGCCTGCGTGGTGCTCGACCATGACAACGAACCGCGCGGCTTTGCGATGCTGCGTCGCTTCGGGCGCGGGCATTCGATCGGGCCGGTGGTTGCGCCTGATGTCGACGGTGCGAAGGCGTTGGTCGCGCATCTGGCCAGTGTGAATGCCGGGCACTTCACGCGCATCGACATCGACTTCGACAGTGGGCTGTCTGAGTGCCTGGAGAGCATCGGGCTGCTGCGTGTGGATGCGCCTACGACGATGGTGCGTGGTGCGCCGCTTGTCACTCCGGCGGGTGGTCCTTCGCTCTTTGCCATCGTTACTCAGGCTGTTGGATGAGCGCTTGCTGTTCGGGGTGCGATCACGCCGACGGGAGTACCCGGTGTCATTCGCACGCACCCTGAACGTGTTCCCAGCTGAGTCCAGTCAATCATGAAAACTACCTTCCTCTACAAATCCGACCCGGCAAGAGGCCGCCTGTGGGCCGAAGTGTTCAGCCGCCGCGCCCCCGACATCGACTTCCGCATCTGGCCCGACATCGGCGACCCAGCGCAGGTGCGCTTCCTCGCAGCCTGGGAGCCGCCGGAAGATCTGGCAACGCGCTTTCCCAATCTGGAAGTGCTGTTTTCTTCCGGCGCGGGCGTCGACCAGTTCGACTTCGCAGCGCTTCCGGCCTCGTTGCCAATCGTGCGCATGGTGGAGCCCGGCATCGTGCGCGGCATGGTCGAGTACGTGACGCATGCTGTGCTTGGCCTGCATCGCGACATGCCGCAATACCGGCGCCAGCAGCAGGAGGGCCTGTGGAGGCCGCTGCCCGTGCGGCCCGCTGGTGAACGGCGCATCGGCGTGCTCGGATTGGGCTCGCTCGGGCAGGCCGTGCTGGCGCAGCTTGTTGCGCTGGGCTTCGACTGCGCAGGGTGGAGCCGTTCGCGGCACGAGGTCGACGGCGTGCAATGCCATGCCGGCGCCGATGAGCTGCCGGCCTTTCTGGCGCGCACCGACATCCTCGTGTGCCTGCTGCCTCTGACCGATTCGACACGCGGCTTTCTCGATGCGCGGCTGTTTTCGTTGCTGCCCACGGGCGCCGGGCTGGTGCATGTGGGGCGCGGGCCGCAGCTTGTGGATGCCGACCTGCTGGCCGCGCTCGCAAGCGGGCAGATCGGCGATGCGGTGCTCGACGTGACCGACCCCGAGCCGCTGCCGCTGGAGCACGCCTTCTGGCGCCATCCGCGCATCCAGCTCACGCCGCACATCGCGAGCATGACGCAGCCGCTGAGCGCGGCGGAAGTGGTGCTCGACAACCTCGAGCGCTTCGAAGCCGGCGAGCCGATGCTCGGGCTGGTCGATCGCGCGCGTGGGTATTGAAGACGGGAAGAAGGAAGACCGACCGCACGATCTGCTGCGTGCCATGCACACAACCGCAGCCTGCTTTGTGCGGCACCCCCAAAGCAGCACCACCTCGTGCGGTGCGCCGCCTAAGCTGAGGGCATCGAAAGCTCCTTCGCTCTCGCTCCCTCCAACACTGCCATGACGCACCCCACCGCATTGCCCCACCAAGCCGCGCTCGACGCAATCGACCGCGCGCATCTCATCCACCCCGTCTCGCCCTGGCGCGTGCACGAGCAGCGCGGCCCCACCGTGCTGTCTTCGGGCCGTGGTGCCTGGCTGACCGATGGCAACGGCCACGAACTGCTCGACGCCTTTGCGGGCCTGTGGTGCGTGAACGTGGGCTACGGGCAGGAGAGCGTGGTGCAGGCCGCCACCGAGCAGATGCGCAAGCTGCCGTACGCGACCGGCTACTTCCACTTCAGCAGCGAGCCGGCCATCCGCCTTGCTGAAAAACTGGTGCAGATCACGCCCGCCTCGCTGACCCGCGTGTACCTCACGCTGGGTGGCTCCGAGGCGGTCGATGCCGCCGTGCGCTTCATCGTGCAGTACTACAACGCGACCGGCCGGCCGTCGAAAAAGCAGTTCATTTCGCTGGAGCGCGGCTACCACGGCTCGTCGTCCACCGGCGCGGGCCTCACGGCGCTGCCGGCCTTTCATCGCGGCTTCGACCTGCCGCTGCCCACGCAGCACTACATTGCGTCGCCCTACGCCTATCGCCATGCCGACGGCGCCGACCCGCAGGCGCTGATCGCCTCGTCGGTCGCGGCCTTGCGCGCCAAGGTGGCCGAGCTGGGCGCGGACAACGTGGCTGCCTTCTTCTGCGAACCCATCCAAGGCTCGGGCGGCGTCATCGTGCCGCCCAAGGGCTGGCTGAAGGCCATGCGCGAGGCCGCGCGCGAGCTCGACATCCTCTTCGTCGTGGACGAAGTCATCACCGGCTTCGGCCGCACCGGTCCCATGTTCGCCTGCGAAGCCGAAGGCGTGGAGCCCGACCTGATGACCATGGCCAAGGGCCTCACGGCCGGCTACGTGCCGATGGGCGCGACCATGATGTCGGAGAAGGTCTACGCCGGCATCGCCGACGGCGCGCCCGAGGGCGCCTCCGTCGGCCACGGCGCGACCTATTCGGCGCACCCGGTCGGCGCCGCTGTTGCGCTCGAAGTGCTGCGGCTCTACGAGGAAGGCGGCATCCTTGCCAACGGCCAGCGCGGCGCGGCGCACTTTGCCGCCGGGCTCGATGCGCTGCTCGCGCATCCGCTGGTGGGCGATTCGCGCCACCGCGGCCTGCTGGGCGCGCTGGAGCTGGTGAGCGACAAGGCCAGCAAGCGCCGTTTCGATGCGGCGCTGGGGCTGTCCGACCGCATCTTCGCCGCCGGCTACCGCAACGGCCTGGTGTTCCGCTCATTCGGCGACCACATCCTCGGCTTTGCGCCTGCGCTCACCTTCACCGAGGACGAGTTTGCGCAGATGTTCGCGCGGCTGAAGAAGACGCTCGACGAAGTGCTGGAAGCACCCGACGTCCGCGCCGCGATGGCGGCCTGAGCGAACAGGCACGCAAAGCCCGCAAGACCGGCGGCCAACGACGCAGAATCGGGCTTTCTCTCGTTATCAGGCACCGCCATGTCAGAAGCTTTCAAGATCGACCGACTCGACCTTCGCATCCTGGCCCAGTTGCAGAAGAACGGACGCATGACCAACGTCGACCTGGCGGATGCGGTGGGGCTCTCGCCCAGCCCCTGCCTCATTCGCGTGAAGCGGCTGGAGCAGGCCGGCTACATCGCCGGCTACGGCGCGCACCTTCGGCTCGAGAAACTCGGCGACACGCTGACCGTGTTCACCGAGGTCACGCTGTCTGACCACCACCGCGAGGACTTCGTGCGCTTCGAGGCTGCGATCCGCGAGGTCGACGAGGTACTCGAATGCCACCTGGTCAGCGGCGGCTACGACTACCTGTTGCGCTTTCTCACCCGCGGCGTGAATCACTACCAGGAAGTGATCGAAGGGCTGCTCGAACGCAACATCGGCATCGCGAAGTACTTCAGCTACATCGTCATCAAGTCGCCGTTCATCAAGACGCACTGTCCGATCGAACGGCTTTTTCCTCACGAGCGCTGACCGGCGCCTTCGACCGTCCATGCCTGAACCAAAGCCTCGCTTCCAGCCGCCAGCCCGCTTCGTGCGGCTCGCGGAAACCGACCGGCCCGCGCTGACCCTGCACATCGACGGCGAAGCCCGCACCGCGCTGGCCGGCGACACGCTGCTGGTGGCGCTGCTGAGCAACGGACGACGCGTGCGCGACAGCGAGTTCGGCGACGGGCCGCGCGCCGGCTTCTGCCTGATGGGCGCCTGCCAGGACTGCTGGGTGTGGACACCGGCCGGCGAGCGCCTGCGCGCCTGCTCGACGCCGGTGGAAGAGGGCATGTCGGTGTTCACGCGCCCGCCGGCGGACCACTGGTTGCCGACACCGGACCTGCAGCAGTCGCTGGCTCGCCATGCGCCGGAGGGTGGGGCATGAGCGGGGCGCCTCCTTCTTTTCCTTCTGCTTCGCCACGCATCGTCGTTGTGGGCACCGGCCCCGCCGGCGTGCGCGCCGCGCAGGCGCTGGTGCGCGCCGGCGTGCGGCCCATCGTCGTCGATGAAAGCCGGCGCGACGGCGGCCAGATCTACCGCCGCCAGCCCGAGGGCTTCAAGCGGCCCTATGCCAAGCTCTACGGCACCGAGGCCGAAAAAGCGCAGGCGCTGCACAGCGACTTCGACGCGCTGCGCGACCACATCGACTACCGCGGCGACACGCTGGCCTGGAATGTGAGCGAAGGCGCGCTGCATGTCGTGCATGCCGGCGAGCCGCAGACGCTGCCCTTCGATGCCTTGCTGGTGTGCAGCGGCGCGACCGATCGCCTGATGCCCGTGGCGGGCTGGCACCGCGCCGGTTGCTACAGCCTTGGCGCTTCGCAGATCGCGCTGAAGGCGCAGGCCTGCGCCATTGGTTCGCGCGTCGTCTTCATGGGCAGCGGCCCGCTGCTGTACCTCGTGGCCTCGCAGTACGTGCAGGCCGGCGCGCGGGTGGCAGCGGTGCTCGACACCGCACCGGCCGCCAAGCCCTGGGGCGCCGTGGCCGGTTTGCTTGCAAGACCGCGGTTGGCACTGCGCGGGCTCGCGCTGATTCGCGGCCTGCGCCGCGCGGGCGTGCCGGTGCTGCAAGGCGTGGCGCCGCAGCGCATCGACGGCGACGACAGCCTGGGCGTGCAGGCCGTGGCCGTGCGCGATGCCCAGGGGCGCGAGCAGCGCTTCGAGTGCGATGCCGTGGGCCTCGGCTGGCACCTGCGCGCCGAAACGCAGCTGGCCGACATTGCGCGCTGCGACTTCGAATTCGAGCCGCTGAGCCGGCAGTGGCTGCCGCGCATCGACGCCGATGGCCGCAGCAGCACCAAGGGCGTGTACCTGGCGGGCGACGGCGTTCGCATCCTCGGCGCCGATGGTGCCGAAGCGGCCGGCCGACTGGCAGCGCTCGCCGCGCTGGCCGATCTCGGCCATGCACCGGGCCGTGCGCTCTACGACGCCGAGTCCGCCGCGTTGCGTCGCACGCTGGCGCAGATGAATCGCTTCCGCGAAGGCCTGGCGCGTGCCTTTCCATGGCCGCATGCACAGGCTGCGGCACTGCCCGACGACGCGGTCGTGTGCCGCTGCGAGGCGGTGACGGCAGGCGAACTGCGCCGCTGCGTCAACGAGATGGACAGCCATGAAGTCAACCGCGCCAAGGCCTTCAGCCGCGTCGGCATGGGGCGCTGCCAGGGCCGCTTCTGCGGCCACGCCTCGGCCGAGATCGTGGCGCAGGCCAGCGGCGTGCCGGTGCAACTGGTGGGGCGTTTGCGCTCGCAGGCACCCGTCAAGCCGCTGATGATGAACACGCGCGAGGTGCAGGCATGAGCGATACGACGACCACCACCGACGTGCTGGTGCTCGGCGGCGGCCTGATGGGCACCACCGCCGCCTTCTTCCTGCGCCGCCAGCATGGCCTGTCGGTCACGCTGCTCGAACGCGAGCTCGTGGGCCGCCAGGCCAGCGGCACCAACTTCGGCAATGTGCGCAGGCAGGGCCGCGCGCTGGCGCAGATGCCGCTGGCCAACCGTGCGCGCGCCGTCTGGGGCCGCGTGAAGGAACTGCTCGGCGAAGACCTGGAGTTCGTGCCCTACGGCCACCTGCGCGTCTGCTACACAGAGCAGCAGGCTGCGGTGCTGGAGCAGCACGCGAAAGACGTGAGGCCGCTCGGCCTCGATCTCGAACTATTCGATGCGGAGCATCTGCGCCGGCGCTGGGGCATCTTCGCGCCCGGCATCGTGAGCGGATCGCTGTCGCCGAACGACGGCCACGCCAACCCGCGCCTGGCCGGCCCGGCCTTCGCACGCGCCGCGCGGCGCGCGGGCGCGAACATCGTCGAGCAGGCCGAGGTGATGCAGGTCGAGCGCGATGGCGCGGGCTTCGTCGCCCACACGGCGGACGGCCGGCGCTTTCGCGCGGCGCAGCTTTTTGTAGCCTGCGGCGCGTGGTCGAACCGCATGGCCGAACAGTTCGGCGAAGCCGTGCCGATGGATGCGCGCGGGCCGCAGATGGGCGTGACGGAGCCGCTGCCCTACGCCATCGGGCCGTCGATCGGCATCTCTTCGCCCATCGAGCACGAGGGCCTGTACTTCCGGCAGATCGCGCGCGGCAACATCGTCTTCGGCGGCGGGCTCAAGGGGCCGGCGCATGCGCAGCACATCCGCGCCTACGTGAAGCCCGACAACGTGCTGCGCCAGTTGCGCGAGCTGCGCCGCTTCGTGCCGGCCTTCGAGCACGTGCAACTGATCCGCGTGTGGAGCGGCATCGAGGGCTACACCGCCGACTGGCAACCCGTGATGGGCCCGAGTGCCCGCGTGCCGGGCCTGCACTATGCCTTCGGCTTCAATGGCGAGGGCTTTGCGATCAGCCCGGGCGTGGGCGAGACGATGGCCGAGCTGATCGCAACCGGCCAGACGTCGACGCCGATCGAGAGCTTCTCTATCGGCCGGTTCGCGAATGAGCTGACGAAGCAGGCGGCCTGAGGCCGCTGCTGCCCGCTACTGCGCCATCACGACGAAGACTTTGCGCAGGGTCTCGTGCACATGCCACTCGCCGGTGGTGTGCGCCGGAAAGAACAGCGTGTCGCCCGCGCGAATCTCCAGCGCGGCGCCATCGGTCGGCGTGAATGTGCAGGCACCGGCGAGGATGTGCATGACCTCGGCGTTGGCCAGCTGGCGCTCGAAGCGGCCGGGCTCGCATTGCCAGATGCCGCTCTTGTTGTCACCTGCGCCGGCGAGCTCGACGTCGATGCCGCTCAGCCGGCAGGGTGGCTGACTCAGGGGGCGTGCGGGCGTGCCCTGGTCTTGCAGGCCGCCGATGGTGGCCGACTGGCGAAGGATGGTGATGCCCATGGTGCTCAACGTCCGGCCTCGACCGCATCGGCCAGTTCGGCCAGCGTGTGGAAGTGGTAGTCGGGCACGGTGTGCTTCGACTCGATGGTGCCGCCCGAACCCTTTTGTGCATGCCGTCGCTCGATCCAGCAGGTGGTGATGCCCAATTGCTTGGAGATGCCGATGTCGTGGTACTGGCTTTGCGCCACGTGCAGGTTGTCGGCCTGCTTGTAGCCCCAAGCGCCTTCGAAGCGGCCGCGGGCATAGGCGAAGTAGCGCGCGTCGGGCTTCTCGCACAGCGCGTCGTCGCAGCTCAGCAGCATGTCGAAGGGCGAGCCCAGGGTCTTGTCGAAATGCGCCAGTGCCCAGGCTTGCGCATTGGTCATCGTCACCAGCTTGAAGCGCTTGCCGAGCCGCTTCAGCGCTTCCACCGAATCGGGGAACGCCGGCCATTGCGCGACCGAGTCGCGCAGGCCCTGCGCGATGGCGTCGGTGTCGGGCAAGCCAAGCGCCGGCGCGACGGCGTGCCAGCAGCGCTCCAGGTCGTCGGGGTACCAGCCGGCATTGCCGTCGGCACGCGCGCGCCGGTAGGCGGCGAGGAAGTCGTCGTCGCTCACGTCGGCATCGGGCGCCGCGCTGCGCAGGTAGGCGAGCATGCCGCCCTCGAAATCGATCAGCGTGCCGACGACGTCGAAGGTGAGGACCTTGAAATCTTGCAGGGACATGGAAAAGCTCCGAGGATGAAGAAGAGGACTTCATCGAGCATAGGTGCGCACCCTGCGGGCGCGGGCCCGAACTTGGGCCGCGTCACGGCACAGGATGCGGTTGTCGGCGCCGCGGTGGCATCTTCTTGCGCGGCAGCGCTCAGTTCTCGCCGACGTGGCCCTTGTGCTGCGGCAGGTCGTCCGTGATCGTGAACCACGGCGCCTTCGAGTCGACGAAGATGTGCGCGGTCGGGCGAATCGCTGGCGCATCGACCAGCGTGCCCAGGGTGACGTGCACGAACTGGCCGTCGCGCACCACCGAATAGAGCAGCGAGCCACACTTTGCGCAGTGAATATCGCCCGCGTCCTTCTTGCCGTAGATCATCACCGCGTCTTCGCCCTGCGTAATGGCGAGCTTGCCGCGCTCGATGCCCGCGAAGGGCTTGAAGGCCGAGCCGGTCGCGCGCCGGCAGTCCGAGCAGTGGCAGTTCAGGGCGTAGGCGAATTCATCCGCCACCTTGTAGTGGACGGCGCCGCAGAGGCACTTTCCCGCGAGCATGCGGCCGATGAAGAAGCTGCCTCAGCCCGCCAGGCCCACGAACACGTTCTGCACGTCGTCGTTCGCGTCGATGGCCGCCAGGAAGGTTTCGACTTCTTCCAGGTCTGTCGCGCTCAGGCTCGCCGGATCGACCGGGTTCTTGGGCTTGTAGCCCAGCTTGGCCGATAGCACGGTGAAGCCCTGGGCCGGCAGCGCGCGGCTCACGAGGTCGAGGTCGGTGGGGTCTGTCAGGAAGACCGCGGGGTGGCCTTCGCTGACCGGTTCGAAGTCTTGGGCGCCGGCTTCGATGGCGGCCACTTCGGGGTCGGCGTCGGGTTTGGCGGGTTCGGCTTCGATCATGCCGACGTGGTCGAAGTCCCACGACACCGAGCCCGAGGTGCCCAGCTGGCCCTTGCGGAACAGCACGCGCATTTCAGGCGCGGTGCGGTTCACGTTGTCGGTCAGGCACTCGACCATCACCGGCACGCGGTGCGGCGCGAAGCCTTCGTACATCACATGCTCGAAATGCACGGCCTCGCCAGTGAGGCCCGCGCCTTTCTTGATGGCGCGGTCGAGCGTGTCCTTGGGCATCGAGGCCTTGCGCGCCTGCTCCACGACCAGCCGAAGACGCGAGTTGGAGGCCGGATCGGCGCCGTTGCGCGCGGCCATCATGATTTCCTTGGCGAGCTTGCTGAATAGCCGGCCCTTGGCATTGGCCGCCAGATCCTTGTGTTTCGCTTTCCATTGGGCGCCCATGTCTGTTTCCTTGAATGTGTGTTGTGCGTGCGGCCGTGTCTGGCAGGCTCCTGGCTTTGCAGAAAGAAGGGCTGGATGACCGGATCGGGGCGACTACTGTAGCCTTCTTCCCATGACTGCTGCACACGAAAACCAGTACCCCACGCCGTTCGAGTCCGGCAACGGCAACCAGACCACCACCTGGGCCGAATGCATCGCCTTCTACGAGCGGCTGGCCGGGCAATTTCCCGGCGTGCTGCGCTGGGGCGAGATCGGCGTGTCGGACACCGGCGTTCCCCTTCACGCCGGCGTGGTCACTGCCGACGGCGTGTTCGATCGCGACACGCTCAAGCAGCAGCGCCGCCCGGTGTTCTTCAATAACAACGGCATCCACCCCGGCGAGCCCGAGGGCATCGACGCCTGCATGGCGCTGGTGCGCGATTTCTGCACGCAGCCCGGGCGGTTGGCGGCGCTGGGCGACACGGTGTTTTTGTTCATTCCCGTCTACAACGTGGACGGCTGTATCAACCGGCAGAACACCTCGCGCGTGAACCAGCTCGGGCCCGAATCTTTCGGCTTCCGCGGCAACGGCCGGCACCTGGACCTGAACCGCGACTTCATCAAGTGCGACAGCCTGGCCGCGCAGGTGTTCAACCGCTTCTTCACCGCGTGGGACCCGGATGTGATGGTCGACACCCACACCTCCAACGGCGCGGACTACAGCTACACCATGACGCTGATCCCGACCCAGCCCGACAAGCTGGGCGGCGGGCTCGGGCAGTTCCTGCGCGAAAGCATGCTGCCTGCGATCTACGGCGATATGGCGCAACGCGGCTGGCTCACCTGCCCGTACATGAACCTGCTGGCCGAGACGCCCGACGACGGCATCGAGGACTTCCTCGACCTGCCGCGCTTTTCCACCGGCTATGCGGCGCTGCACCACACCATCGGCTTCATGCCCGAGACCCACATGCTCAAGCCCTTTGCCGACCGCGTGGCTTCCATGCGGACGCTGGTCGATGTGGTGCTGGAATTCACCGTCGCGCATGCGGCGCAGATTCAGAATCTGCGCCGCGACGCCAAGGCTGCTGCAGCGCAGCAGGCGCGCTGGCCGCTGACATGGCGCAACGACCGCAGCCGGCCGGCGAGCCTTCGCTTCAAGGGCTATCGCGCGGTTCGCACGCCGAGCCGGCTCGGGAACTACGAGCGCCTGGCCTACGACCGCAGCCAGCCCTGGGAGAAAGACATCGTGCACTTCGATCGCTGCGTGGAAGACCTGGCGGTCGCGGCGCCCAAGGCCTACCTGGTGCCCCAGGCCTGGCGCGAAGTGATCGAGCGCCTGCAATGGAACGGCGTCGAGCTGCGGCGCCTGGAAGCGGACCAGTTGTTCGATGCAGCCCGGGTGTACCGCGTGCAGAGCGTGACCTCGCGCGCGAGCGCCTACGAAGGCCACATGTTCCATGACCAGCTGGTGCTCGCCACGCACACCGAGCGCTTCCAGGCGCGCGTGGGCGACGTGCTGGTGCCACTGGACCAACCCAACGCCCGCTACGCGGTCGAGACGCTGGAGCCCGAAGCCCACGACAGCTTCTTCCGCTGGGGCTTCTTTAATAGCGTGCTGGAGAAGAAGGAGAACTTCTCGGCCTATGTCTTCGAGGACACCGCGCTGCGCATGCTGGAGGACGAGCCCGCGCTGAAGCGCCAGTTCGAGCAGTGGAAGGCGGACAACCCCGAGAAGCTGTCTGACCAGCAGGCTGTGCTGGGCTTTCTCTTTGCGCACGGCCGGCGCCATGCGGAGCCGGGGTGGCGGCGCTATCCGGTGGTCGGGCTGATGTAGGCAGGTCGCGGCGCGGACAGCAGTTTTTTCCAAGTCCCGGCGGCGCATTGCGTCTAGGCTGCGGTCATCCTTCAACTCCTTTGGAACGACCAGACATGCGATCCAGCGACGCGCAACAGAAGACAGATGCCTTTCACCGGCTGCACGCCGGCCCTGATCCATTGGTTCTCGTGAACGCCTGGGACGCCGCCAGCGCCCGCATCGTCGAGCGCGCCGGCGCAAGCGCCATCGGAACCACCAGCGCGGGCATGGCCTGGTCGCTTGGCTACGCGGACGGCGAGCGCATGCCCGTCAGCGAGCTGATCGCAGCCTGCGAGCGCATCTGCCGCGTGACGGGAGTGCCGGTGAGCGTGGACATCGAACAGGGTTACGGCGACAGCACGCAGGCGGTGGGCGACGTGGCAAGCGCGCTGATCGGCATGGGCGCGGCCGGCATCAACATCGAGGACGGCACACGGCCGGGCACGCGCGAGCTGGCGGCGCCCGAGGTGATGTGCGAGCGCATCGCCGCCATCCGCAAGCTCGATGCGCGCTTTTTCATCAACGCGCGCACCGACGTCTACTTCGTGCCCTGGAACGACCCGGTGGCACGATTCGAAGAGGCGCTGCGCCGCGCACAGCTTTACGCGGCGGCGGGCGCGGACGGCGTTTTCGTGCCCGGCATGTCCAATCTTGAAGAAATCGAGCGGCTGTCTGGCGCGCTGAGCCTGCCTGTGAACGTGTACGCGGGCTATGCCGGCGCACCCTCGGCCGATGGCCTGGCACGCGCCGGTGCACGGCGCATCAGCCTGGGCTGCGGCCCGCTGCAGTCGGCGCTGGGGCTTGTGGACCGCATCGCCAAGGAGGCCTTCGAGCATGGCCGCTTCGGCACGATGGGCGAGGGCATGCTGTCGGTTGGCGAGATCAACGGGCTTTTTGCCGCCACTGCCTGAGCTCCTTGGCCCCATGGCGCGTTCGGGTACAGTGGGCGCCCCTTGCCGCAGCCGACCCCGCCCGAAACCAGTTCCCCGCACAGCATCCGCCTCGAGGCGGTGACGCTGGTGCGCGGCAACCAGCATGTCTTCGAGGGGCTGACGCTCAGCCTGCAGGAGACGCGCATTGGCCTGATCGGCGACAACGGAGCCGGCAAGAGCAGCCTGTTCCGCCTCATCAGCGGACTCGATCAGCCGCAGCAGGGGCGCGTGGTCGTGCATGGCTGCGACACGCAGGCCGACCGCAGGCAGCTGTCGAAGCACGTGGGGCTGATGTTCCAGAACCCCGACGACCAGATCATCTTTCCGACCGTGGCCGAGGAACTGGCGTTCAGCCTCACGGCGCGCGGTGAAACACGGCAGGCGGCGCGGCAGCAGGCGCGCGATTTTCTTGCGCAGCGCGGGCTCGAAGCCTGGGCCGGGCGCGCCGTGGGCGAGCTGAGCCAGGGGCAGCGCCAGCAGGTGTGCCTGCTGGCCTTGCAGATCAGCGAGCCCGCCACGCTGCTGCTCGACGAGCCCTTTGCCAGCCTCGACCTGCTGAGCCAGGCGCGATTGGCCGCGCAGCTCGAGGCGAGCGACCACCAGATCCTCGTGTCCACGCACCTGCTCGAACACGTCTACGACTTCGAACGCGTGCTGTGGCTCGAACAAGGCAAGGTGCGCGCCGACGGGCCGGGCCGCGAAGTGTGCGAGGCCTATGCCGAGAACGTGCGCGAGCGCGCTGCGGCAGAGCGGGGTCGCCATGCGTAGCCTCTATTCGGAGCAGCCGACGTGGATGCATGCGATTGCGGCGTGGGTCAAGCTCGCGGTGCTGTCGGTGTGCGGCACGCTGCTGGTGCTGGTCGAGCGGCCGGTGCATCTGGCCGTTGCCTGTGCGGTGGTGCTGCTGATCTTCGTCTCGCTCGGGCCACCTGCGTGGCGCCGGGTGCGCATGCTGGTCGGCGTGGCGGTCGCTGGCGGGCTGATCGTCGGCTTCCACTGGGCGATGGGCACGACCCCGCTCGGCGTGGCCAGCGCATTGCGCCTTGCCAGCGCGGCCACGCTCGCGCTGATGCTCACGCTGACCACGCGCTTCGAAGACCTGCTGGCGGTGCTCGAAGCGGTGCTGCATCCGCTGCAGCGCCTTGGCGTGCCGACCGAGCGGATCGCACTGGGCCTTGGCCTGATGCTGCGCTTCGCCGAAAATTTCTATGTGCAGTGGCAGCGCCTCGACGACGCCTACCGCGCGCGTTCAGGCCACGGCGGCGGCCTGCGGCTGCTGGCGCCGCTGACCATCCGCACGCTGCAGACGGCGGAGCGCGTGGCCGATGCGCTGGCCGCGCGGCTCGGGCGCTGAGCTTCCTTCCTTTTCCTAGATAGCGATTGCCATGACCACCACTTCAGGCTCCCTCACTTCGTCCCGCTCCCTGTCGTACATCGCGCTGTTCGCAGCGCTGATGGCGGTGTTCGGCCTGATCCCGAAGATCGACCTGCCGTTCGGCGTGCCGATCACGCTGCAGTCGCTGGGCGTGATGCTGGCGGGCTGCCTGCTCGGGCCGCGCCGTGGGTTCCTGGCGATTGCGCTGTTCCTGCTCGCGGTGGCACTGGGCCTGCCGCTGCTGCCCGGCGGCCGCGGCGGCCTGAGCGTGTTCGTGGCGCCGGCCGGGGGCTTCCTGTTCGGCTGGATGTTCGGGGCCCTTGCCTGCGGCTTGCTGATGCGCCTTGCCGTGCGTCGCATGGCCGGGGCCACGGGCGTGGGGCTGCTGGTTGGGGCTTTTGTGTCGTCGGTGGTCGGCGGGATCGTCGTGGTCTACGGCTTCGGCATCGTCGGGCTTTCGTTGATCGCCCATATGTCGCTGCCGCAGGCCGCGCTGGCCATGCTGGTGTTCATTCCCGGCGACCTGATCAAGTGCGGCATCTGCGCGATGCTCGTGCAGACGGTGATGCGCGGCATGCCGGGCTGGCGGCTCGACCGCGACTGAGCTACTTGCCGCGTCGCCTGAACACGGTGGCCGAGAGGTAGTCCTTGCGCGGGCCGTGGACCGTGTGGCGGATGGCGAAGGAGCCGTCCGCCAGAAAGCGGTAGCTGCTGTCGTAGGTGTCGGGCGTGCACAGGTGCGTGGCCGAACCGGCGAGCGCATCGCCGTCGCGCATGATGCCGATGGCGTGGAACAGGCGCGGCGGGGTTTCGGCAAAGTGCACCACGAAGCCGCCCGGGGCGCGCTCGAAGAGGTATTCGCGGTGGCCGTCGAATTCCTTGCCGTCGGCAAGGCGGATCCGGCCCTCTTCGCGGTACTTCAGCATCCCTGTCTCGAGCGGCGTGAGCACGGCTGTGCCGGTCATGGAGGCCTGGCCCTCGATGGTTCGTTCCAGGTCCCATGCACCCACCAGCCTGTCGAAGACAGTGTCCGCAGTGCCCCAGGGGGGCGGGGGTGGAAAGGCAGGGGCCGGCGCGCTCATGCAAAGACTCTACGACAAGCCCTGATCTCCCTTTGGAGCAGCTGATTGTTTCCACTTCGTGAACGCCGTGGTTCTTTTCTCTAAGGGTTTTTACTTAGACAACGGCGCACAATTCATCTCACAGACCGGCCCCAAAGCCGATCTGGGTGAACAGGGCCCCGAGCGAGGTGGCCGCCCCCGGAGGGACGGTGACCCACCCAAGACCGGTTCGAAATCATCCAAAGAACTGAAACGAATTGAAGGACATCCAAATGACCGCCTCTAAGCTCCTCTCCGCTATCTCCATCGCCCTGCTGGCCGCTGCCGGTGCCGCACACGCTGAAACGTATGAAGGCGTGCACCAAGTGACCTCGGCCGCCAGCCGCGCCGACGTTGCCGGCCAGGCCGTGGTTGCAGCCCATAGCGCCAACCCCTATGCCACCGGCGCCGACGCAGGCCCCGCTCGCGTGACCGTCTCGACGACCAGCCGTGCCGCCGTTCGCGCCGATGCAGTTGCCGCTGCACACAGCGCTGACCCTTATGCCGAAGGCGCTGCCGCTGGTGTCGCACCGGTCGTGGCAAGCACGGTCGACCGCGCCGCGGTGCGTGCCGCAGCCCGCGCTGCCGCTCGCGGTGACGCACTGCCGCTGTAATCACTCCCCCGACAGGGGCTGAGACAAAAGGCCGGGCCATGCGATGCATGGCCCGGCCTTTTTGCGTCTGGCTTGCTGCGCCTGGTCAGCGCGCGGGCAGCGGCCGCAGCGCGGCGATGAGGAAAGGCGCGTTGTCGTCGTCGGTCGGGTCGTGCAGTTCGACGAACCATTGCGCGGCGTTGCCGTATCCGGAGCCTGCGCTGAGTTCGCAGGCATAGAGCAGCCGCCCTGCCCGCGCATCCTCCCGGGACGCGATGGCTTCATCGCAGCACTCATCGACCAGCGACCCCGTGCCATCGGGCGCATCGACGAGGGACCGTCGCATCAGCCGCATGACGATGCGTTCCGGCGCCACCGTGCGTTCGCCTTCCCGCGCAATGGGCACCGTCGCGCGCAGCCGCAGTTCGAACGGCTCGCCGACGCGAAAGCCTTCCCCGCGCTCCAGCGATATGTTCTCCAGCGCCACGCGCACCCGGCGGCGCTCGCGCAGCCTCGTGACGACGAGCAGCACCGCCGACACCGAGAAGACCCCGAAGAACGGCAGACCCACCGCCAGCCAGAGCCATTGCCAGCCACCGGCCAGCGCCCAGGTCATTGCCTGGAAGCCGAAGACCGCCATGAACACCAGCACCGCGAGCGCGACCAGCCATGCGGCCCAGTCGGCGGCCGACTTCGGCGCGCGCTCCGTGGCCTGCGGCGCGCGCGAGGTCCATTCGGTGGGCAGCCTTTCGTCGTCCGGCTGGGCGATCGGGTCGATGGATGAATGGCGCTGCAGCATGAAGAGCCGCCGAGCATAGCCAGTCGCGCAGCAAGCAGGCAGCACCACGCCGGTGCGGCCCCCGGCCATGTGGCGGAGCTGCCTTCGCCAAAAGGCGCATTGCCTTGCCACGGCGCATCCTTCATGATTGCGCGGCGCGGAAGGGGTGGCCGCAAGACTTCATGCTTTCGCATTAGTGCGTCATCGTGGTGCGGCCGGGTGAAAATACGAGCACGCTTCCGTAAGGAAAAAAGAAAGCATGATCCCGTTGCAGCCGAGGCGGCAACCCAACACGCATGGCCCTTACTCTCGACCCCGAAGACACGCGCGGACGCATCCACGACCTGGTGTGGAGCGGCTTTTATCCCGACGCCGATGTCGAATGGCTGATCACCGACGAGTACCTCGATCCCGATGAGATCACCGCCGAAGACCGGGCCTGGGTCAAGGCCGAGGCCGCAAGTGCATGCGCCGCCAAGCGCGCGGCCGAGGCCGGGTGGCCCGCGCAGACCGAATACGACCGGCTCGAAGCCGTGTTCGCGCAGCTGCGCAGCGAAAAGATCATTGCGCTGCATCGCGCAGGCAACACGCTCGCCGATGGCCACGACGACGTGCGCGAGCAATGGCGCGCCGCGGGCCGCATGGACTCGGGTATTCGCGGCTGCTGCTTCTATCACGCGCAAGACCTCGATGCGGCGGTGCGCACCGGCCGCCTGCACCTGGCCTTCAGCGGCGGCATGATCCCCGAGATCGAGCAGCGCGAAGCCAACACCGTGGTGGTGGGCCACCGCATCGCCGAGCTGCTGCGTGCGGCCGGCTTCGGCGTGCAATGGAGCGGCAACATCGACCAGCGCATCGAAGCCGACCTCGGCCAATGGCGCAAGCGCGGCCCCTCCGCGTGAGCGTGCAACAGGCCTGGCAGCCGCCGCGCCGCATCGACGCGATCGATTTCTGGCTGCGCTCGCGGCTGCTGGCCACGGCCCATGCGTTGCGCGAGACACTGCGGCCTTCGGCCCGGCGCTGGCACGGCGGCGACAGCGCACTGGCCGACGCGCCGGTGCTCGCGCAATACCGCACTCCCTTGTGGTCCGACGGCCGCGCCGAAGAATTTCCGCTCGTGGCCGGCAAGGTGCAGAACCTGCGCGTGGCGCGCCGTGCCTTCGATGCCATCGAGGTGCCGGCAGGCGAAGTGCTGAGCTTCTGGCGCCAGCTGGGGCGGCCGGGCGCATGGCGCGGCTTCGTGCAGGGCCGCGAGCTGCGCGGCGGCTGCGTGGTGCCGACGCTGGCCGGCGGGCTCTGCCAGCTGTCGAACGCGCTCGCCACCGTGGCGGTGCGCGCGGGCTTCGAGCTGGTCGAGCGCCACGGGCACACGGCGCGCATCGAGCAGGCCGGCGCGGCCGACGGTGACGCGGTCGATGCGACGGTGTTCTGGAACTACGTCGATCTCAAGCTGCGCGCAAAGCATGCGTGGCGGCTCGAAGTGGAATTGACCGACAGCGAGCTGGTGCTGCGCATCCGCGCGCGTTCTGCGCTGGCGGCACCGGCTGCGCCAGTCGTGCTGCGCCGAACGTATGACGACGCGGGCGCAGCACTGCCATTGGCGCGCGGTTGCCTGAGTTGCGAACAGACCTCCTGCTTTCGCCATCGTCCCCAGGTCGACGTCGGCCCCGAGGGCCGCGCGGCGGTGTTGGTCGATGGCTGGACGCCGGAGTTCGCTCGCTACCTGCGAGAGGAACATCCACACGCGCAGCGCCTGCAGCCGGCGCCGCTGCGGCTTGCGTTCTGGCGTCTGCCCGCGACCGGCTGGCACCGTGAGACAGCAGTGCCCGCGCAGACACTGTGGGCCGTGAGCTTGCGTCGCGCGCTGTGGCAGCGGCTCTGGGCGCGGCATGCAGGCCGGAGGCAGGCGAGCCTGATCGACGGCCAGCGCTGGCTCGCGCAAGCCTTGGCAAGCCGACTGACGCCGGAGCACACCGAACTGGTGGTCGAGCAGGCTCTGCTGCCGCACCTGCAGCGCATCGGTGCGCTCGACGGGCGCCGCGTCACCGTGCTGGCCAGCGCGTTGCCGATGGCCGAAATCGAACATCGGCTCGATGCCGCGGCCCGGCACTGGCCCGGTGACGGAACGCTGCGCGACTTCCGCGCAGATCCGTCGCTGGTGCGCGCCGAGACGCTGGCGCTTGCCCGCGCGAAGGCCGTGGTCACGCCGCATGCAGATGTCGCCCGGCAGCTCGCCAAGCTGGCACCGCAAGCAGCATTGACGCGGTTCGACTGGATGCTGCCCCCGGTCAAGGCTGCTGCTTTCATCGAACGCAGGGGGCCGCCGCTCGTCGTGTTCGCCGCAAGCGCACTGGCACGCAAGGGCGCGCGCGAACTTGCCGCGGCGCTGCAAGGCTGGCCGTACCGGCTGCGCGTGCTGGGCTCGCCTTCGGATGACGCGCAGCTCTGGCGCGGCATCGCGCACATCGAACACATGAACTGGCAAGGCGACTGGCTGGCCGGCGCCAGCGTCGTCGTGCTGCCCGCGCACGTCGAGCACGCACCGCGCGCGGTGCTGCGCGCCGTGGCGGCCGGGGTGCCCGTGGTGGCCTCGACCGCATGCGGCCTCGCAGGCTCGACCGGCGTGCGCGAGGTAGCACCGGGCGACGTCAAGGCCCTGCGCGCCGCATTGCAGGCTGCTTGCATCCCCTGAACGGAGAGGACAGATGGCATCGATCGAACAGGCCCGCGCGGCGCTGGCTTCCCATGGCGCGCTGGCGCCGCAATCCGCCGCCGAGCATTGGCGCGGAGAGATCCCTCTGCCGGCCGCCATCGAAACCTTCTACGCACAGGTCGGCCCGCTCGGCGAGTGGATCAACGACCGCGTGGGCCATGCGGGCCTCACGGTGCCGACCGCTGGCAACCCCTTCAGCATTCCGACGCTCGCGCGCCTGTGGGAGCTGCAGGCCGGCTACCGCTGGCACGGCATCACCGGCGAGCGCATTGCCGACTGGCCCGATCACTGGCTGGTGGTGGCCGACCAGGGCGCGGACCCCTTCATCTTCGACCTGAACACAGGCGCGATACAGTTCGCCCGGCATGGCGAGGGTGTGTGGAAAGACGATGCACCGATCTTTGCCGACATCCTCGAGATGGCCGCGTGCCTCGGCACTATCGGCCACGTGTGGGACGAGGCGGGCGAGGACATCTTCATGGACGACGATTCCGTCAACCCGGTGCACCGCGCGCGCCTGATCGAGCGGCTCACGCCGCTGATTGGCGCCAGCGAGGCCGGCGACATCGCGGACCTGTTCGACTGGTAGTCAGCTGGCGCGCCGCAGGAAAAACAATACGGGAGCAGCACTTCAATGACCATCGACCTCCAGACGCTCAAGTGCGGCGAATGCGGCAGCAGCGTGCTCAAGCGCACCGGCCTCAACGAATACACCTGCGACCACTGCGGCTCGGTCACGCTGGTGGAAGACAACGTGTCCGACCGGCTGGAGCGCGTGCTCAACCAGGTGAAGAATGAAGCCGGCCGCCGGCTCGCGGCTGAAGAGGCTCTGAGGCAGAAGCTGATGCTGCGCAAGGTCGGCATAGCCATAGCCATCCTGCTGGGCGTGGTGCTGGTGTTTCGCGTGGTCGGGCTGTTTCTCTTCGACTCCCGCGACGCCGCGTCCGGTGCACCGCGGTCCGTGGTGGCCGCTGCGGTCGACCGCACCATTCCCGTCGATGGCCTGAAGCTCAACGAGCCGCGCCAGGTGCTGGTGGGCAGCGGCAGTTCGGCCATGCCCAAGCTGCTGGTGGTGGCGCGCAACGAAACCGGCAAGTCGCTGTCGCGCGCGGGCATTCGCGCCACGTACTACGACGGCGACAGCAAGCTCGACGAGCGCAGCGAGATGCTGCCGGTGTCCGTGCTGGAGCCCGGCGAAAGTGCGCCCGTGTTGATCGACATGCCCAGCGGCAAGAACGTCACTCGGCAGGAGCTGCGCGTGCAGAAGCTGGCCGAGCCCTACAGCGCGGTGCAGGGGCCGCGCATGGCCTTCTCGCGCGTGCGGCTCATCCAGCAGGGCGAGCGCGTGCGGCTGGTGGGCCGCATCGCCAACGACCGCAAGGACGCCACGGTGCTCGGCGGCTTCGAGGTGCTGGTCACGCTGTACGACGACGCGGGGCAGGTGATCGGCTTCGGCCACGGCTACGGGCAGGCCAACGAGATCCAGCCGGGCACGCGGACTTCGATGGACGTGAGCATCGCGCGCTTCGGCCGCGCGACGGCCATTGCGGCATGGGACTACCGCATCGGCTACAGCACGGTCGAGTCGTCGGGCACGCGCACGCCGGTGCTGAACGCCGACCGCGTGATCCGCACGGTGGGCGGCCCCGAGTCCTTCAACCCCGAGCTGCGCCTGGGCACCGACGACCTGCTGGCCGACGACAGCGAGCGCTTCGACGACAAGCAGCTCGAACTGCTGCCGCTGGTGGACGGGCGCAACAACATCCAGCAGCGGCTGTTCCTGGGCGAGCTGGTGAACCGCAGCACCGATGCAGTGGTGCTCGCGCCGGGCGGCGTGATCTCGCGCTTCAGCGGCAGCAAGGCGCATGGCACGACCAACATCGCGGGGCTGGCGTATCTCTATCCGGGCGAGCGCTTTCCGATCTTCCTCGAGCCCGAGGACATGGAGCGCATCACCGCGACTCGCATCGAATGGAAGCCGATGCGCCGCGCGGCATTGCCGGGTCCGCGCAAGCCGCTGGAGGTGAAGGTGACGGGCACCAAGGCCGAAACCGGCAGCGTGCTGCTCAACTTCAGCCAGCGCTTCAACTACAAGAGCGTGGAAGTCACGGGCAGCGTGAAGAACCCGGGCACGGGCATCGTCGGCAAGGTGCGGCTGTGGGTCAGCCTGCGCGACCGCAACGGGCAGCTCACGGGCTTCAAGCTGGTGGAGAACCTGCCGGCCATCGCGCCGGGCGAGAGCGTGCCGTTCCAGGTGAACGTGGAGCAGAACGGCCGCGACTTCGCGAGCGTGACGACGCTATACCAAACCGAATAGCCCCTCGGGCGACGGCGTTGGGCGGTTCGCGCCATGATCGCGCCCATGATTCCGTTATCGATCCTCGACCTTTCACCGATCACCGAGGGCAGCGACGCCGCGCAGTCGTTCCGCAACTCGCTCTCGCTGGCGCAGCATGGCGAGAAGCTGGGCTACACGCGCTACTGGCTGGCCGAGCACCACGGCATGCCGGGCATTGCGAGCGCGGCCACTGCCGTGCTGCTGTCGCACGTGGGGGCGGGCACTTCCACCATCCGCATCGGTGCAGGCGGCGTGATGCTGCCGAACCATTCGCCGCTGGTGATTGCCGAGCAGTTCGGCACGCTGGAATCGCTGTACCCGGGGCGCATCGATCTGGGCCTGGGGCGCGCGCCCGGCTCCGACCAGCGCACCGCGCGGGCCTTGCGGCGCAACCTCGAATCGGACGCGGACCAGTTTCCGCAGGACGTGATCGAGCTGATGGACTTCATGTCGAAGACGCCGCAGCAGCCAGTGCGGGCCGTGCCCGGCGCGGGGCTCGAAGTGCCGGTGTGGATCCTCGGCTCCAGCACCTTCGGCGCGCAGCTCGCGGCGCACCTGGGGCTGCCCTACGCCTTTGCCTCGCACTTCGCGCCGCAGCAGATCATGCAGGCCATCCAGATCTATCGCGAGACCTTCAAGCCGTCGGCACAGCTGCAGAAACCGTATGTGATGCTGGGCTTCAATGTGTTCGCGGCCGACACCGATGAAGAGGCCGAGTTCCGCGCCACCTCGTGGCAGCAGGCCTTCGTGAACCTGCGCAGCGGCCGGCCGGGGCGCCTGCCGCCGCCGGTGGAAAACTATCGTCAGAAGGTCGGGCCCGCGGAGAACGCGCTGCTCGACTCGGTGCTGTCGTGCTCCGCGGTGGGTTCGGTCGAGACGGTGAAGAAGGGCGTGGAAGCGTTCGTCGCGCGCACCGGTGCCGACGAACTCATGATCACCTCGCAGGTGTTCGACCACGCTGCCCGGCTGCGCTCTTATGAGCTGCTGGCCAACGCGTTCGGACAGGCGCCGAAGCAGTAAAGCTCAGGCCCGCTTGCGGGCTTCCTCGTCCACGAGGTCCTTCTTCGAGAGCTTGCCCACGGCGGTCTTGGGCAGCTCAGGCCGGATCTCCAGCGCGCCGATCATCTCGTGCTTGCCGAGGCGGTCCTTCAGGAAGGCCTTGAGCGCATCGAGCGTCAGTTCGCTCGCGCCTTCCTTCAGCTTCACGAAGGCCTTGGGCGACTGGCCGCGGTACTCGTCGGGGATGCCGATGACGCACACCTCGGCCACCGAGGGGTGCTCGTACACCGCCTCTTCCAGCACGCGCGGGTAGACGTTGTAGCCGCCGCACAGCAGCATGTCCTTGGTGCGGTCGACGATGTAGAAGTAGCCGTCGGCGTCCATCTTCGCGACGTCGCCGCTGCGGAAATAGCCGTCGGCCGTCATCGACTCGGCGGTTGCCTTCGGGTTGTTCCAGTAGCCCTTCATCACGTTCGGGCCCTTGATGCACAGTTCGCCCGGCTCGCCGAACGCGGTGACGTCCTTCGCCGGATCGTCCAGGCTCACGAGCTTGATGCGCACCTGCGGCAGCGGCATGCCGCACGAGCCCGCCTTGCGCACGCCGCGTGCGGGCGTGAAGGTGCCCACGGGCGAGGTCTCGGTCATGCCCCAGCCTTCGTTGAGGTGGCAGCCGGTGAGCTCGAAGAAGCGCTGCTCCACCTCCACCGGCAGCGGCGCGCCGCCAGAGCCGCAGAACTTGAGCGAGCGCAGGTCCATCTCCTTGGCCTTGGGGTGCGCGAGGATCGCGGTGTACATCGTCGGCACGCCGGGGAACACGCTGATCTTGCTGGCCGCGAGCTCGTTCATCACCGCGTCGACATCGAAGCGCGTGTGCAGCACCAGCGCCGCGCCCAGGCGCACGCCGAGCAGCATCGCGGCGCTGAGCGCGAAGATGTGAAAGAGCGGCAGCACGACCAGGAAGCGTTCCGCCCCTTCGGCCAGGATGGGCGGGTCGCCCTTGGTCGACTCGTAGTACTGCGCCGAGGCCGACGTGAGGTTGGCGTGCGTGAGCATCGCGCCCTTGGGCAGGCCGGTGGTGCCGCCGGTGTACTGCAGCACCACGATTTCTTCGGCGAGGTCGCCAATCGGGTGGGTCTTGTGCGTGCCTTCGCTTTTCAGCAGCTCGGTGAAGCGCACATGCCGGTCGTCGGTGGGCACGGGAGCGATCTGGCCTGCGCCCTGCAGCTGGGCCTGCACCTTGTCGCCCATCGCGCCGTAGTCGCCGAGGCTGCCGACCACGAGCTTTTGCAGGCGCGAGTTGTCGAGCAGGCGCGCCATCTGCGGGTACAGGTTGACGAGGTCCAGCGTAATGAGGATGTCGGTGCGGCTGTCCTCGATCTTGTGGGCCAGCACGCGCTCGGCGTCGAGTGGCGAGTAGTTCACCACCGTGCCGCCGGCCTTGAGCACGGCGAAGAAGGCGATCGGGTAGTGAGGCGTGTTGGGCAGGTAGAGGCCGACGTGCACGCCAGGCTTCACGCCCAGGTCTTGCAGGCCCTTGGCGGCACGGTCGACCGCGGCGCCGAGCTGGCGGTAGGTGATGGCCTGGCCCATGAACTCGACGGCGGAGTGGTCGGGCCAGCGCTCGACGGCCTCGTCGAGCATCTGCTGCACCGGCTTCACGGGCAGTTCGGCGTCCCAGCGCATGCCGGGCGGGTAGGCGCGTGTCCAGGGGGTGTTGTCGCCGGAAAGGGCGGCGGGGGAGGGGGTGGCCATGCGTCTTGTCTCCGCTGTGCTTTGCGGCACTTTAGCGCCGGCCTTTCGCATCGTGGGGCGGTAGCTGACAAGCCGGCGACAGGGGTTTTCCCGATTTCCCACACACGGGAAGCCCCTACCGCCGGGCTGGGACAATGGCGGGCTTATGGCAAAGCAACGGATCGTGGTGGGACTGAGCGGCGGAGTGGACTCCGCGGTCACGGCGCACCTGCTCAAGCAGCAGGGGCACGAGGTGGTCGGCATCTTCATGAAGAACTGGGAAGACGACGACGACAGCGAATACTGCTCGTCGAACATCGACTTCGTGGACGCCGCCAGCGTGGCCGACGTGCTGGGCATCGAGATCGAGCACGTCAACTTCGCGGCCGACTACAAGGACCGCGTGTTCGCCGAGTTCCTGCGCGAATACAAGGCCGGCCGCACGCCGAACCCCGACGTGCTGTGCAACGCCGAGATCAAGTTCAAGGCTTTTCTCGACCACGCCATGCGGCTGGGCGCTGAGAAGATCGCCACCGGGCACTATGCGCGCGTGCGCCTGAACGAGGCCACCGGCAAGCACGAGCTGCTGAAGGGGCTCGATCCCTCGAAAGACCAGAGCTACTTCCTGCACCGCCTGAACCAGGCGCAGCTGTCGAAGACGCTGTTCCCGGTGGGCGAGCTGCACAAGACCGAGGTGCGCCGCATCGCCGAGGAAATCGGCCTGCCCAACGCGAAGAAGAAGGACTCGACTGGCATCTGCTTCATCGGCGAGCGGCCGTTCCGCGATTTCCTCAACCGCTACATCTCCAAGGAGCCGGGCCCGATCAAGGACGACCGCGGCCGCAAGCTGGGCGAGCACCAGGGGCTGAGCTTCTACACGCTGGGGCAGCGGCAGGGGCTGGGCATTGGCGGTGTGAAGGAGAAGGGCGCGCAGCGCGGCTCGGGCGACCACTCGCCGTGGTTCGTGGCGCGCAAGGACGTCGAGAAGAACACGCTGTGGGTGGTGCAGGGGCACGACCATCCGTGGCTGCTGTCGTCGGTGCTGAAGGCGGACGATGCGAGCTGGGTCTCCGGCGAGGCGCCGGTGCCGGGCGGCTACGGCTCGAAGGCGCGCTACCGGCAGGCCGATGCGGCTTGCGAGATGGATGCTGGTGATGCCGCTGCGTTCGGCTTGCGCTTCGGCGAGCCGCAGTGGGCTGTGACGCCGGGGCAGTCGGCCGTGCTCTATGACGGCGAACGCTGCCTTGGCGGTGGCGTCATCGTCTGACTATTCAGGGCGCTGACCGCACCGATTCGTCGACGTGGACTAGATCCAGCGGGTGGCGTTTGCCGGCCAGATGGTCTTCGATGCACTGCAGCAGCAGCGGGCTGCGATGCCGCGCCACGCTGGCGCGGATTTCGTCCGCCGTCATCCAGATGGTGCGCACGATGCCTTCGTCGAGCGGTCGGCCTTCTTCGAATGCACCCAGGATGCCTGTGAAGGCGAAGCGCATGTAGGTGGTGTCTTCGCCGCGCTCGGCCAGCGGGCGGGAACGCGCCATATAGACACCGATGAGCGCTGTTGGCGTGAAATGGTGGGCGGTTTCTTCGAGGGTTTCGCGCGCACAGCCCTCGGCCGGGGATTCGCCGGGGTCCAGGTGGCCTGCGGGAGTGTTGAGCCGCAGGCCGTCGCTGGTCTGCTCCTCGACCAGCAGGAAGTGCCCGTCGCGCTCGATTACCGCAGCCACGGTGACGTTGGGTTTCCAGCGCGGGCTTGCCATGGGAGTTACCGTGTTTTGGGCGCTTATTTCAGCACGTAGCCGCTGAAGCGCCAGACGCGGTCGCTGTCGAGGTGAAAGCTCACGAGTTCGCGCAGCGTGCCGTCAGGCTTGTTCGTGAAGCGGGTCTCGTATTCGACGCTGACGTACTGGCCGGCCGTCTCGCTGTCCGCGTCGGCCACGACCTGGCGATTGACTGCCACCCAGGTGCGCATCTGCGGTGCGCCAATTGGGGCGCGGCTCCTGGCGACTTGGCTGGTGAAGTCGGCGCGCGTCACGCGCTTGCGGGTGGCCGGGGTGGCGCCGTCCCACAGTTCGCCGGCCTTGCCCTGGTCGATCATCTGGATCGCCAGCATGCCGCCGCGCACCATGTCGCTGGCTTCGACCTCCTGCGCAGCGGCCGGGCTGAACCAGCTCCAGAACAACGTGGCGGCGAGCAGCAACCGGATCATCGAATTCATTCGTCTCATTCCTTGTGGCGCAAGCACATGACGGCGGGGTGCCGTTGGAGACTGTAGCGTGCCGGAGATTCCCGACTCAGCGCGCGCTGATGCTGGACAGGGCATCGGCTTCGATTGTTTCCAGCCGGTAGCCCAGGCCGTAGATGGCCAGCAGCAGGAAGCCGTTTGCGGGGCGCAGGTCGAGCTTGGTTCGCAGGCGCGAGACATGGGTGTCGAGCGAGCGCGACAGCGCCTCGATGCCCAGGCCCCAGACGGCCTCGTGCAGGTGCTCCCGCGAAAGCAGTCGCCCGACGTTCTGGAACAGGAACAGCGCGAGCTCGTACTCCCGGTTCTTCAGCTCGACCTGCACGCCGCGAACCTTCAGAACGCGCGAGGGCGGATAGAAGTGGTAAGGGCCGAAGACCAGTTCCATCTCGTGCTGGGCCGGGTAGGACCGGCGCAGCAGCGCGTTCACACGCGCTTCGAGTTCGCCGGCACGGGTGGGCTTGACCATGAAGTCGTCCGCGCCCGCGTTGAGGCCTTCGACCATGTCCGCCTCGTCACGCTTGTCGGTCACGAAAAGAATGGGAAGCCGGCTGTTGAGTTCGTGACGGATGGACCTCACCACGTCCGGGCCCTCCATGTCGGACAGGTTCCAGTCGAGTATCAGCAGGTCGAAGGTCTGCCGGCGCATTGCCTGCAACAGCGCTTTTCCTTCCGTGTAGGGATGGCACTCGTGCTCGAGTGCCGCCATGGTTCGATTGATTCGCTTGAATTGATCTACACCGTCATTGAGTACCGCGATTCGCATTCCATCCCCTTCTTCCTCCCCTTCGTCAGTCTCTGTGAACTGGCGATTGGGCTGAAGTGTATCTATCTGCGACTAACGTAAAGTTTTTGAATTGCAACTAATGCACGCAAATCGAGGTTTTCAGTTCACTTGTTAACGAAGTTAACGGCAGTTGAATACAAATCGAGATCCTGAGTGGAAGGCGTTATGGGTGGACATCGACAACTGCTCGCTGGACAAACCGCCTGGAGTCCGGCCTGCGCGAGGTTGGACACGTGCCGCGGTCTTCGCGAGGCGGCTATCGAATACCCGAATTTGCTATCAATTGAATAGCGATGCCGACAGCATTCATCGGCACTTTGGGGTCAAAACCACAGAGCGTTTTGGCGACGGCGGGCGGCTGTAATCTTGCTGTAAGCTCTGCCCGCATTCCCTGTGCCCCCTTGCTCTGAGGAGATCTCTATGCTGATAGGCGTGCCCGCCGAGACACTGGCTGGCGAAACCCGCGTGGCTGTTACACCTGAGACGGTGAAAAAACTGGTCGCCTCAGGGCACTCCATACGGGTGCAGTCGGGGGCCGGCGTTGCAGCCAGCGTCACCGATGCCGCGTACCAGGCCGCAGGCGCCGAGATCACCGACCAGGCCGGGGCCTTCTCCGCCGACATGGTGCTCAAGGTGCGCACGCCCACCGATGCCGAAACCGCGCTGCTGAAGTCCGGCGCCGTGGTCATCGGCATGCTCAATCCCTTCGACGCGGCCGGCCTGCAGCGCCTGGCGGCTGCAGGCGTCGTCGGGTTCGCGCTCGAAGCCGCACCGCGTACCACCCGCGCCCAGAGCATGGACGTGCTCTCGTCGCAGGCCAACATCGCCGGCTACAAGGCCGTGATGATCGCGGCCGACAAGTACCAGCGCTTCTTCCCGATGCTCATGACGGCGGCCGGCACGGTGAAGGCCGCGCGCGTCGTCATCCTCGGCGTGGGCGTGGCGGGCCTGCAGGCCATCGCCACGGCCAAGCGCCTGGGCGCTGTCATCGAGGCATCCGACGTGCGCCCCAGCGTCAAGGAGCAGATCGAATCGCTCGGCGGCAAGTTCATCGAAGTCTCGTACGACACCGATGAAGAAAAAGAAGCCGCGGTCGGCGTCGGCGGCTATGCCAAGCCGATGCCCCCGAGCTGGCTCGCGCGCCAGCAGGTCGAAGTCGCCAAGCGCGTGGCGCTGGCCGACGTCGTCATCAGCACTGCCCTCATTCCGGGCCGTGCCGCGCCGACCCTCATCACCGAGGACATGGTCAAGTCGATGAAGCCGGGTTCGGTGATCGTCGACATCGCCGCAGGCAAGGGCGCGGGCGGCGTGGGCGGCAACTGCCCGCTGTCGGAAGCCGACAGGACGGTGGTGAAGCACGGCGTGACCATCGTCGGTGAAACCAACCTCGCGGCGCTCGTGGCGGCCGATGCCTCGGCGCTCTACGCGCGCAACGTGCTCGACTTTCTCAAGCTCATCGTCACCAAGGAGGGCGCGCTGAAGATCGACCTCGAGGACGACATCGTCGCCGCCTGCCGCGTCACGCAAGACGGCCAGGTCACGAAGAAATAACGCCCGCCGAGGAGAAGAACATGGACATCGTTTCGCACACAGTCATCAACCTGATCATCTTCGTGCTGGCCATCTACGTCGGCTACCACGTCGTGTGGACCGTCACGCCAGCGCTGCACACGCCGCTGATGGCAGTGACCAACGCCATCTCGGCCATCGTGATCGTGGGCGCCATGCTGGCGGCCGCACTCACCGACACGCCGCTGGGCAAGACCATGGGCGTGCTGGCCGTGGCGCTGGCCGCGGTGAACGTCTTCGGCGGCTTCCTCGTCACGCGGCGGATGCTGGAGATGTTCAAGAAGAAAGAAAAGAAGGCCGTCGCACCGAAGGCTGAAGAGGGAGCCGCCAAGTGAGCATGAACCTCGTCACGCTGCTGTACCTCGTTGCCAGCATCTGCTTCATCCAGGCCCTCAAGGGCCTGAGCCATCCGACCACCTCGATCCGCGGCAACATCTTCGGCATGACTGGCATGGCAATCGCCGTGCTGACCACCGGCGCGCTGATCTACAAGCTCGCCAGCGGCAACCTCAACGGCCTGGCCTACGTGCTGGTCGCGCTGGTGCTCGGCGGCGGCCTCGGCGCCTACATGGCCAACAAGGTCGAGATGACCAAGATGCCCGAGCTGGTCGCCTTCATGCACAGCATGATCGGCCTGGCCGCGGTGTTCATCGCGGTGGCCGCAGTGGCCGAGCCGCATGCCTTCGGCATCGCGATCAAGGGCGACCCGATCCCGAGCGGCAACCGGCTCGAGCTGTTCCTGGGCGCGGCCATCGGCGCCGTTACTTTCAGCGGCTCGGTCATCGCCTTCGGCAAGCTCTCGGGCAAGTACAAGTTCCGCCTGTTCCAGGGCGCGCCGGTGCAGTTCGCGGGCCAGCACATGCTGAACCTCGTTCTGGGCCTGGCCACCATCGGCCTGGGCCTGGTGTTCGTCTTCACCGAAAGCTGGCCGGCCTTCTTCGCGATGCTGGCGCTGGCCTTCGTGATGGGCGTGCTCATCATCATCCCGATCGGCGGCGCCGACATGCCGGTGGTGGTGTCGATGCTCAACAGCTACTCGGGGTGGGCGGCCGCGGGCATCGGCTTCAGCCTGAACAACGCGATGCTGATCGTGGCCGGTTCGCTGGTGGGCTCTTCGGGTGCGATCCTGAGCTACATCATGTGCAAGGCCATGAACCGCTCGTTCTTCAACGTGATCCTGGGCGGCTTCGGCGGCGAGGCGGCCACGGCCGGCGGCGCGGCCAAGGAGCAGCGCCCGGTGAAGACCGGCAGCGCCGACGATGCGGCCTTCGTGCTCGGCAATGCCGAGACGGTGGTGATCGTGCCGGGCTACGGCCTTGCAGTCGCACGCGCGCAGCATGCGGTGAAGGAACTTGCGGCCAAGCTCACCGAGAAGGGCATCACCGTGAAGTACGCGATCCACCCGGTGGCGGGCCGCATGCCCGGCCACATGAACGTGCTGCTGGCGGAGGCCGAAGTGCCCTACGACCAGGTGTTCGAGATGGAAGACATCAACGGCGAGTTCGGCCAGGCCGACGTGGCGATCATCCTGGGCGCCAATGACGTGGTGAACCCCGCCGCGCACACCAAGGGCAGCCCGATCTACGGCATGCCGATCCTGGAGGCCTACAAGGCGAAGACCGTCATCGTGAACAAGCGCTCCATGGCCGCCGGTTATGCCGGGCTGGACAACGAGCTCTTCTACATGGACAAGACCATGATGGTCTTTGGCGATGCTAAAAAAGTAGTGGAAGATATGGGCAAGGCCATCGAATAGGCCGAAGGTCCCTGCCCGCACGGCGGGCGAGTTCTTCGCGGCGCCACTTCGAGCGCCGTTTTCGTTTTCAACAAGTCCGACTTCCCGGAGGAGACAAATCCAATGACCGATCGTCCCTGGCTCAGCAGCTACCCGCAGGGTGTGCCCGCCGATATCGATGCCTCGCAGTACCCCTCGCTGGTCGCGCTCATGGAAGAGAGCTTCACGAAGTACGCAGACCGCACGGCCTACAGCTTCATGGGCAAGGACATCAGCTACGCGGAGACCGACAGGCAGAGCAAGGCCTTCGCGGGCTACCTGCAGGGCCTGGGCCTCGCCAAGGGCGACCGCGTGGCGGTCATGATGCCCAACTGCCCGCAGTACCCGATCTCGGTTGCGGGCATCCTGCGCGCCGGGCTGATCCTGGTCAACGTGAACCCGCTGTACACGCCGCGCGAACTCGAGCACCAGCTCAAGGACTCCGGCGCGAAGGCGATCATCATCATGGAGAACTTCGGCACCACGCTGCAGCAATGCATCGGGGCCACGCCGGTCAAGCACATCGTGCTGGCCTCCATGGGGGACCGCCTCGGCTTCCTGAAGGGCGCGCTCGTCAACTACGTGGTGCGCAACGTCAAGAAGATGGTGCCCCAGTTCAACCTGCCGGGCGCGGTGCGCTTCAACGACGCGCTCGACAAGGGCGCGAGCGCATCGCTCAAGCCCGTGGCCATCGGCCCCGACGACGTGGCGGTGCTGCAGTACACCGGCGGCACCACCGGCGTGTCGAAGGGCGCGGTGCTGCTGCATCGCAACGTGATCGCCAACGTGCTGCAGTCCGAGGCCTGGAACGAGCCGGTCATGAACAAGGTGCCGGCCAACGAGCAGCCCACCAGCGTGTGCGCGCTGCCGCTGTATCACATCTTCGCGTTCACGGTCGGCATGATGCTGAACATGCGCACGGGCGGCAAGCTGATCCTGATTCCGAATCCGCGCGACATTCCCGGCGTGCTGAAGGAGCTGTCGAAGCACACCATCCACAGCTTCCCTGCCGTCAACACGCTGTTCAACGGGCTGGCGAACCACCCCGACTTCAACACCGTCAACTGGAAGAACCTCAAGGTCTCGGTCGGCGGCGGCATGGCGGTGCAGGCCGCGGTCGCGAAGCTCTGGCTCGAGAAAACCGGCTGCCCGATCTGCGAAGGCTACGGCCTGTCGGAAACCTCGCCGTCCACCACCTGCAACCCGACCAACAGCACCGCCTACACCGGCACCATCGGCCTGCCGCTGCCGAGCACCTGGCTCAAGCTGCTCGACGACGACGGCAACGAAGTGCCGGCCGGCGAGCGCGGCGAAATCGCCATCAAGGGCCCGCAGGTGATGGCCGGCTACTGGCAGCGCCCTGACGAGACCGCCAAGGTCATGACGCCCGACGGCTACTTCAAGAGCGGCGACATCGGCGTGGTCGACGAGCGCGGCTACTTCAAGGTGGTCGACCGCAAGAAGGACATGATCCTGGTGTCGGGCTTCAACGTGTACCCGAACGAGATCGAAGACGTGGTTGCACTGATTCCGGGCGTGCTCGAATGCGCGGCGGTCGGCGTGTCCGACGACAAGACCGGCGAGGCCGTGAAGCTCGTGATCGTGAAGAAAGACCCTTCGCTCACCGAGGCGCAGGTGCGCGAATACTGCAGAGCAAACCTTACGGGTTACAAGCAGCCGCGAATCGTAGAGTTTCGTAGCGACATGCCGAAGACGCCGGTCGGCAAGATCCTTCGCCGCGAGCTGCGCGACGCCAAGAAGTAAGCGCTGAAGTAAGGGTTCGGCCCGGGTAGGGCCACGGCATCGATCTTGCATATTCGCGGGTCGATGTTTCGATTCCTACTGACCCGTGTGAGCCTGCTGGTGCCGACCTTCATCGGCATGACACTGCTCGCCTTCTTCCTCATCCGGCTCGTGCCGGGAGACCCCATTGAAACCATGGCCGGCGAGCGCGGGATCGACCCCGCGCGCCATGCCGAACTGCGCACCGCCTACGGCTTCGACAAGCCGGTGATCGTGCAGTACGGCATCTACATCGGCCGCGTGCTGCACGGCGACCTCGGCAAGTCGCTCATCACGCAGGACACGGTGATGAGCGAGTTCCTCGCGCTCTTTCCGGCCACTGTCGAGCTTGCGGTCTGCGCCATTCTTTTCGCGCTGCTGCTGGGGTTGCCGGCCGGCATTCTCGCGGCGGTGCGGCGCAATTCCATCTTCGACCACGGCGTGATGGCCACATCGCTCACCGGCTATTCGATGCCGATCTTCTGGTGGGGACTGCTGCTCATCCTGTTCTTCTCGGTACAGCTCGGATGGACGCCCGTGTCGGGGCGCATCGCGGTGCAGTACTACATCGAGCCCGACACCGGCTTCCTGCTGATCGACTCGCTGCGTGCCGGCGACGTCGATGCCTTCTGGTCGGCGCTGCATCACCTCATCTTGCCGGCCATCGTGCTCGGCACGGTGCCGCTTGCGGTCATTGCGCGCATGACGCGCTCGGCCATGCTCGAAGTGCTGGGCGAGGACTACATCCGCACCGCGCGCGCCAAGGGCCTGTCGCGCTTTCGCGTGGTGGGGCTGCATGCGCTGCGCAATGCGTTGATCCCGGTCGTGACCGTCATCGGGCTGCAGGTGGGCGTGCTCTTCACGGGCGCGATCCTCACCGAGACCATCTTCTCCTGGCCCGGCGTCGGAAAGTGGCTCATCGAGGCCATCGGCCGGCGCGACTATCCGGTGCTGCAGGGCGGCATGCTGCTGCTCGGCGGCATCGTGATGCTGGTGAACCTGCTCGTCGACGTGGCTTACGGCGTCATCAATCCCCGCATCCGGCGCTGAGCTCATGGCCTCGACACAAACCATTTCCACCGGTGCGAAAAGCACCGCCCCTCCCGGTCCGTGGCGCGAGTTCTGGACGGCGTTCTCGGCCAACCGCGGCGCGGTCATCGGGCTCGCCACCATCGTCTTCCTGCTGCTGGTTGCGCTGTTCGCGCCGTGGATCGCACCGCACGCGCCGAACGAAACCAACAGCGCCGTCTTCCTGCAGCCGCCGGCGTGGCAGCAGGGCGGCTCCGTCAGCTACCTGCTGGGCACCGACGCGATCGGGCGCGACATTCTTTCGCGGCTGATGTACGGCGCGCGGCTGTCGCTGTCGATCGGCGTCGCGGTGGTGGCGCTGTCGGTGGTCGTGGGCGTGGTGCTCGGGCTGATCGCGGGCTTCTTCCGCGGCGTGCTCGAGATCGCGATCATGCGGCTGATGGACATCGTGCTCACGCTGCCGAGCCTGCTGCTGGCCATCGTGATCGTCGCGATCCTCGGGCCGGGGCTGGTCAACGCAATGCTCGCGGTGGCCATCGTGGTGCTGCCGCACTATGTGCGCATCACGCGCGCTGCCGTCATCGCCGAGGTCTCGCGCGACTACGTGACCGCCGCGCGCGTGAGCGGCGCCGGCACGCTGCGCCTGATGTTCAGCGAGGTGCTGCCCAACTGCGCCGCACCGCTGATCGTGCAGGCCTCGCTCGGCATCTCGACCGCCATCCTCGATGCGGCGGCGCTCGGCTTCCTCGGGCTCGGCGCGCAGCCGCCCTCACCCGAGTGGGGAACCATGCTGGCCGATGCGCGCGAGTTCGTGCTGCGCGCGTGGTGGGTCGTTACCTTCCCGGGCATGGCGATCCTCGCGGCGGTGCTGGCTTTCAATCTTCTGGGCGACGGTCTGCGTGATGCACTCGACCCGAAGCTCAAGCGCTGAAGCAAAGGAAAGAAAAGATGCCTTTGCTTGAAATAAAGAATTTGCACGTCGAGTTCCCCACCCAGGGCGGCGTGCTGCATGCGGTCGACGGCGTGAGTCTCACGCTCGAAGAAGGCGAGGTGCTAGGCATCGTCGGCGAATCGGGCTCGGGCAAGAGCGTCACGATGATGGCGCTGATGGGCCTTGTCGGCTTTCCGGGCCGCGTGCGCGCGGACCACATGCGCTTTGCGGGAAAGGAACTGCTCGGCATTTCTGACAAGGCGCGCCGTGCGCTGGTCGGCAAGGAGGTCGCGATGATCTTCCAGGAGCCGACCACCAGCCTCAACCCCTGCTTCACCATCGGCTTCCAGCTGATGGAGACGCTGCGGCTGCACCTGAAGCTCGACAAGCGCGAGGCGAAGAAGCGCGCGACCGAGCTGCTCGAGCAGGTGGGCATCCCGGCCGCGTCGTCGCGCCTGGGCAGCTATCCGCACCAGCTCTCGGGCGGCATGAACCAGCGCGTGATGATCGCCATGGCCATCGCCTGCAACCCGCGCCTGCTGATCGCCGACGAGCCGACCACCGCGCTCGACGTGACCATCCAGGCGCAGATCCTCGACCTGCTGCGCGACCTGCAGAAGGAGCGCGGCATGGCGCTGGTGCTCATCACGCACAACATGGGCGTGGTCAGCGAAATGGCGCAGCGCATTGCCGTGATGTACGCGGGGCAGGTGATGGAGCACCAGCGCGTCGACCGGCTCTTCGCGTCGCCGCAGCATCCGTACACCGAGGCGCTGCTTGCTGCGCTGCCCGAGCGCGCCGCGCCCGAGGGTCGGCTCGCCACCATCAGCGGCGTGGTGCCCGGCGTGCACGACAGGCCCGCAGGCTGCCTGTTCGCGCCGCGTTGCAGCTACGTCACCGAACGTGCCTGCCAGGTGCGGCCCGCGCTGCGCGAGTGGCAGAGCGCCGAGGTGCGCTGCCACTTTCCGCTCGGCGAGCCGGGGCGCAAGGCGGCCATAGAGAGCGATCCGCCGAAGCAGCAAGCGGCCGAGGTGCTGTCATGAGCGAGAGCACATCGACTGAAGTGGTTGTCGAGGCGAACAACCTCCAGCGCACCTACGACATCCGCCGCGGTCTGTTCCGCGCGCCGTCGCATCTGCGCGCGGTGGGCGACATCTCGTTCCGCATCGAGCGCGGGCGCACGCTGGCCGTGGTCGGCGAATCGGGCTGCGGCAAGTCGACCCTGGCGCGCATGGTCGCGCTGATCGAGAAGCCCACGGCAGGCCAGCTCACGCTGGTCGGCGCCGACGCGGTGAACCCGCCGCCAGAGCGCAAGCGCGAGTTGCGGCAGGCTGTGCAGCTGGTGTTCCAGAACCCGTACGGCTCGCTCAATCCGCGCAAGAAGATCTCGACGGTGCTCGAAGATCCGCTGGCCATCAACACCACCATGGGCAAGTCGGAGCGCGCCGCCAAGGCCCGCGACATGCTCGCGCGCGTGGGCCTGCGGCCCGAGTACGCCAACCGCTATCCGCACATGTTCTCGGGCGGCCAGCGCCAGCGCATCGCCATTGCGCGCGCGCTGATGCTGAGCCCGCGCCTGCTGGTGGCCGACGAGCCGGTGTCGGCGCTCGACGTGTCGATCCAGGCGCAGGTGCTGAACCTGCTGGCCGACCTGCAGGCCGAGCTGGGCCTGGCGTACCTCTTCATCTCGCACGACCTCGGCGTGGTGCGGCACATCGCGCACGACGTGCTCGTGATGTACCTCGGGCACGCGGTGGAGCAGGGCCCCAAGTCGCGCATCTTCGCGCGGCCGCTGCATCCGTACACGCAGGCGCTGCTGGCCTCGACGCCGGGCCTGAGCAGTCAGCGCATCGTGCTCAAGGGCGAGCTGCCGTCGCCGCTGAATCCGCCTTCGGGCTGCGTGTTCAGCACGCGCTGCCCGCACGTGGCGCCGCGCTGCCACGAAGAGCGGCCGCTGCTGCGCATGCTCGACGAGCGGCTGGTGGCCTGCCACTTCTCCGAGAAGTTTCTCGACGGTGCGCCGCTCGTGCGCGCCGATGTTCCCTCCGCCGCCATCGCGATGGCGACGAACCCTTAACGTTCGCTTTTTCAACCGTGTCTCAAGGAGTCCACATGAAGACCCAGCCCACCGTTTCGCGCCGCTCACGAAGCCTGGCGCTCCTGGCACCGACAGCGCTTGCGGCCCTTACCCTGGCCTGTGGCGCAGTGTCTGCCAAGACGCTGGTGTATTGCTCGGAAGGCAGCCCCGAGAACTTCTACCCGGGGATGAACACCACCGGCACCTCGTTCGACGTGACCACGCAGGTCTACAACACCATCGTCGAGTTCGAGCGCGGCGGCACAAAGGTCGTGCCGGGTCTGGCCGAGAAGTGGGACATCTCCGCCGATGGCACGGTCTACACCTTCCACCTGCGCAAGGGCGTGAAGTGGCACACCACGAGCAAGAGCTTCAAGCCCACGCGCGACTTCAACGCCGACGACTTCATCTTCATGCTCGAGCGCCAGTGGAAGGAGAGCGATCCCTTCTTCAAGGTCACGAGCCAGAACCACTCCTACTTCAACGACATGGGCATGCCCAAGCTGCTGAAGACGGTGGACCGCATCGACGACTACACGGTGAAGATCGTGCTCAACCAGCCCGAGGCGCCGTTCCTCGCGAACCTGGCCATGCAGTATGCGGGCATCCAGTCGAAGGAATACGCCATTGCCATGCTGAAGGCCGGCACGCCCGAGAAGGTCGACCAGGACCCGATCGGCACCGGCCCCTTCTACCTCGTGCAGTACCAGAAGGACGCGATCATCCGCTTCAAGGCCTTCCCGCAGTACTGGGGCGGCAAGGCGAAGATCGACGACCTCGTGTTCGCCATCACGCCCGATGCCTCGGTGCGCTGGGCCAAGCTGCAAAAGGGCGAATGCCACGTCATGCCCTACCCGAACCCGGCCGACCTCGACGCGATCCGCAAGGACCCGAACGTGCAGCTGCTGGAGCAGCCCGGCCTGAACGTCGGCTACCTCTCGTACAACACCACGAAGAAGCCCTTCGACGACGTGCGCGTGCGCAAGGCCATCAACATGGCAATCAACAAGAAGGCCATCATCGACGGCGTGTACCTCTCCACCGGCGTGGCCGCGAAGAACCCGATTCCGCCCACCATGTGGTCCTACAACGATGCCGTGAAGGACGACCCGTACGATCCCGAAGCCGCCAAGAAGCTGCTGGCGCAGGCCGGCTTCCCCGACGGCTTCTCGACCGACCTGTGGGCCATGCCGGTGCAGCGCCCGTACAACCCGAACGCCAAGCGCATTGCCGAGCTGATGCAGGCAGACCTCGCCAAGATCAACGTCAAGGCCGAGATCAAGAGCTTCGAGTGGGGCGAGTACCGCAAGCGCCTGCAGGCCGGCGAGCACCAGATGGGCATGCTGGGCTGGACCGGCGACAACGGCGACCCGGACAACTTCATGTACACGCTGCTGGGCTGCGCCTCGGCCAAGTCGGCCAGCGGCAGCAACATTTCGAAGTTCTGCTACCAGCCGTATGAAGACCTTGTGGTGAAGGCCAAGAGCACGACCAAGCAGGCCGACCGCGACGCGCTCTACAAGAAGGCCCAGCTGATCTTCAAGGAGCAGGCGCCGTGGTTCACGATCGCGCATGCGGTGCAGCTGAAGCCGGTGCGCAAGGAAGTGGTCGACTTCAAGCTCAGCCCCTTCGGCCGCCACACCTTCTACGGCGTGGACATCAAGTAGCAGGTGGCTGCGCCCATCGCCATCGTCGCGGCAATGCACGAGGAGCTGAGTGCGCTCCTCGCGCAGATGCCTGACGAGCAGCGCGTGCGCATCGCCGGGCGCGACTTCTGGGTCGGCCATCTGCATGGCCAGCCTGTGGTCGCGGTGCTGTCGCGCATCGGCAAGGTCGCGGCGGCGGTGACGGCCACGATGCTGCTCGAGCGATTCGCCGTCGGGGCCATCGTCTTCACCGGTGTCGCGGGCGGACTCGCGCCGGGCGTGAATGTCGGCGACGTGGTTGTTGCCACGCAGTTGCTGCAGCACGACCTCGATGCCTCGCCCATCTTTCCGAAATACGAAGTGCCCCTGCTGGGCCTTTCGCGCTTCACGGCCGATGCGGCGATCAGCGACGCATTGGCGGGTGTGGCCGAAATGACGCTGCGTGATCCGGTGGCCCTGGTGGGGCAAGAGGCGGTCGACGAGTTCGGCCTCCAGTCGCCCAAGGTGCATCGCGGCCTGCTGGTGAGTGGAGATCGCTTCGTCTCGACCGCCGCCGAAAGCGAAGCGCTGCGCCTCGGCTTGCCCGACGCGCTCGCGGTCGAGATGGAAGGCGCCGCTGTGGCGCAGGTTTGCCATGACTACGGCGTGCCTTTCGCGGCCATGCGGACGATCTCGGATCGCGCGGACGATGAGGCGCATGGCGACTTCGCACGGTTCGTGGCTGAGGTCGCGAGCCGCTACAGCCTCGCGCTCGTGAACGCGTGGCTGGCCGGCCGGGACGCGAAAAGGGCCTGAGCTAAGGCGTGGCCCGCCGCCAATGCGGAAGGTCGCGAAGCAGGGGCGGGATCGACAGCACCAGCAGCAGGGCGGCCAGCGGCACGACGCAGACGAACCCCACGTGCTTGAAGCCGAGCGCGCCCACCGTTCCCCCAAGCACGAACATGCCGACCAGCCCGCCGCAGCGGCGCAACCTGCTGCGGTCGTGGCGCACCGGCAGGGGTGTCGACGGCATGCGCCGGTTCCAGTAGAGCATCTTGCCCAGCTCGATCCCCATGTCGGTGATGTTGCCGGTCATGTGGGTGGTGCGCGTGCTGCCGCCCGAGGTCTTCGACGCCACGGCGTTCTGCAGGCCCATGATGAACGACAGCAGCAGCACCGTGAGCGGCACCGCGAACGGCGTTGGCCAGGTCAGCGTGATGGCTCCCGCGAGTCCGAACGGAAACATCAGCGCGGCTTCCAGCAGCAGAGGCAGCGCATAGACGCCGTGCAGCCGGTGCTGCCGCGCCCAGTTCACCAGCACCGCGCACACCGCGGCGCCGCTCAGGAACGCCAGGATCGCGCCCAGCGCGTTCAGCAGCAGCGTGGCGTTGCCCAGCACCATGCCGTCCGCGAGCTGCGACGCGAAGCCGGTCATGTGCGAGGTGTACATGTGCAGCACAAGGAATCCGCCCGCGTTGACGGCCCCGGCATTGAAGGCCAGCAGCAGGCCGAGCGCGGTGTTGGTAGACGGCGCTCGATGGCGGTTGGTGAGGAAACGAAGTCTGCGCACGGTGGTCTCCCGGGGCGGTGTCGGTCGGCCCCGCAAGCGCTCAGTGTCGCACCCAGCGCCAGTCGGCGATATCGGGCATGTCCTGCCCGTGCCGGGTGATGTAGGCCCGGTGCTCGAGCAGCCGGTCGCGCAGGTGCTGCTGCACGTGGCCCGCCGTGTCGCGGATGCGGGGCACGCGATCGATGGCATCGGCCGCGAGGTGGAAGCGGTCGAGCCGGTTCAGCACCGTCATGTCGAAGGGCGTGGTGGTCGTGCCTTCTTCCAGGTAGCCGTGCACATGAAAGTTGCCGTGATTGCGCCGCTTGTAGGTCAGCCGGTGGACCAGGGCGGGATAGCCGTGAAAGGCGAAGATCACCGGTGCGTCGGTGCTGAAGATCGAGTCGAAGACCGCATCGGGCAGGCCGTGCGGATGCCCCGAGGGTGATTCGAGCGCCATCAGGTCGACCACGTTCACCACCCGCACCTTGAGGTCCGGCAGCAGCGTCCGCAGGAGGTCCACCGCCGCCATGGTCTCCAGCGTGGGCACGTCGCCGGCGCAGGCCATCACCACGTCGGGCGCCACGCCGTTGTCGTTGCTGGCCCAGTCCCAGATGCCCAGGCCCACGCTGCAGTGGCGCTCGGCCGCGGCGATGTCGAGCCACTGCGCCTCGGGCTGCTTGCCCGCCACGATCACGTTGACGTAGTTGCGGCTGCGCAGGCAATGGTCCGTCACCGACAGCAGCGTGTTGGCGTCGGGCGGCAGGTAGACCCGCACGACCTCGGCCTTCTTGTTGACGACGTGGTCGATGAAGCCCGGGTCCTGGTGGCTGAAGCCGTTGTGGTCCTGGCGCCAGACATGGCTGGTCAGCAGGTAGTTCAGCGACGCGACGGGGCGCCGCCAGGGGATGTTGCGCGTCACCTTCAGCCACTTCGCATGCTGGTTGAACATGGAGTCGACGATGTGGATGAAGGCCTCGTAGCACGAGAAGAAACCGTGCCGTCCGGTCAGCAGGTAGCCTTCGAGCCAGCCTTGGCAGAGGTGTTCGCTGAGCACTTCCATCACGCGGCCGTCGGGTGCCACGTGGTCGTCGCCCGGCAGGATCTCGGCGCTCGACATGCGGTCGGTCGCCTCGAAGACCGCGCCCAGGCGGTTCGACGTGGTCTCGTCCGGGCCCATGATCCGGAAATTGCGCTCGCCGGCGTTGAGCCGCATCACGTCGCGCAGGAACTCGCCGGTGACGCGCGTGGCCTCGGCGTCGACGGCGCCTGGCTTCGGCACCGCCACGGCGTAGTCGCGGAAGTCGGGCAGCTTGAGGTTCTTGAGCAGCAGGCCACCGTTGGTGTGCGGGTTCGCGCTCATGCGGCGCGTGCCTCGAGGCGCGAGGGCGGCGATGTCGGCGCGCAGGGCGCCGTCGGCATCGAACAGTTCTTCGGGGCGATAGCTCTGCATCCATTCCTGCAGCAGCGCGATGTGGGCCGGCTTCTCGGCAAAGCCGGTCAGCGGCACCTGGTGCGCGCGCTGCGTGCCTTCGATGCGCACGCCGTCCACCGTCTTCGGCCCGGTCCAGCCCTTGGGCGAGCGCAGCACGATCATCGGCCAGCGATGCCGCTGTCCGAAGCCGTCCGAGCGCGCCTCCACCTGGATTGCACGGATCGCATCGAGCGAAGCGTCGAGTGCGTCCGCCATCAGGCCGTGCATCAGCGCGGGGTCGTGGCCCGACACGAAGCGCGGTTCGTAGCCGTGGCCGCGCATCAGCTGCGTGAGCTGCTCGTCGCCGACTCGCGCGAGCACGGTTGGGCCGGCGATCTTGTAGCCGTTGAGATGCAGGATCGGCAGCACCGCGCCGTCGCGCGCGGGGTTGAGGAACTTGTTGGAATGCCAGCTGGCCGCGAGCGCGCCGGTTTCGGCCTCGCCGTCGCCGATGACGCAGCAGGCCAGCAGCTCGGGGTTGTCGAACACCGCGCCGTACGCATGCAGCAGCGAATAGCCGAGCTCGCCGCCCTCATGGATCGACCCCGGCGTTTCCGGCGACACATGGCTCGGGATGCCGCCCGGAAACGAGAACTGCGTGAACAGCCGCTTCAGGCCTTCGGTGTCGCGCGAGATGTGCGGGTAGACCTCGGTGTAGGTGCCTTCGAGGTAGGTGCTGGCCACCACGCCCGGCCCGCCGTGGCCGGGGCCGGCGATGAAGATGGCATCGAGGTCGCGCGCGTTGATGGCGCGGTTCATGTGGGCGTAGATGAAGTTGAGCCCCGGCGTGGTTCCCCAGTGCCCGAGCAGGCGCGGCTTGATGTGCTCGAGGGCCAGCGGCTCCCGCAGCAGCGGGTTGCCCATCAGGTAGATCTGCCCCGCGGACAGGTAGTTGGCGGCGCGCCACCAGGCGTCGAGCAACGCGAAGCGCGCGGGGATGGCAGGGGAGGGGGAATGTGGCATGGGGACGGCTCCGATGGACCGAAGCGGCGCCGGCCATCGGACCATCATGCGGCGCGCATGCGCACCGCCCTGTCAGGAAAGCGCCCGTGAGGCTGCGCGCGCCGGCGCGCCCCGCTCAGGCTACTTGAGCCAGCCGCGCCGGCGGAAGTACCACATCGGCACCAGCGCGCTGGCCGCCATCAGCACGATGGCATACGGATAGCCCATGGCCCAGTCGAGCTCCGGCATGAACTTGAAGTTCATGCCGTAGATGCTGGCGATCAGCGTGGGCGGCAGCAGCGCGACGCTGGCCACCGAGAAGATCTTGATGGTCTTGTTCTGGTTGATGTTGATGAAACCGACGGTCGCATCCATCAGGAAGTTGATCTTGTCGAAGAGGAAGGCCGTGTGGTTGTCGAGCGACTCGATGTCGCGCAGGATCTGCCGGGCTTCCTCGAACTGCTCGGCGTTGAGCATCTTGCTGCGCATCATGAAGCTGACCGCGCGGCGCGTGTCCATCACGTTGCGGCGGATGCGGCCGTTCAAGTCTTCCTGCCGCGCGATGGCGCCGAGCACTTCGCCGGCCAGCTCGTCGCTGACATTGCCCGAGAGCACCTTCTTGCCGGCCACTTCGAGCTCGTCGTAGATGTTCTCCAGCGTGTCGGCCGAGTATTCGGCGTCGGCGTCGAAGAGCTTGAGCATCACTTCCTTGGCGTCTTCGATCAGCCCCGGTGCGCGGCGCGCACGCATGCGCAGCAGGCGGAACACGGGCACGTCTTCGTCGTGGATCGAGAACAGCACGCCGCGACTGCGCAGGTCGGTGTTGTGCTGGTTGAGGATGAAGGCCACCCGCACGGTGCGCGGGTCTTCGTCGTCGTCGATCAAGAAGTCGGAGCGGATGTGCAGCTCGCCGTTGTCTTCTTCGTAGAAGCGGGCCGACTCCTCGATGTCCTCGTCCATCGCGTCTTCGGGAATGGACAGGCCGTAGTACTGCTTGATCCAGCGCTTTTCTTCGAGCGTGGGCGACTCGAGGTCGACCCAGATCGGCTGGAACTTGGAGAGCTCTTCGAGCGCCTCGATTTCTTCCTGAACGAGGCGGCCGTTGGCGAGCGTGAAGATGTTGAGCATTGGCTCACTCCCGGGAATGACTGAACGATGGGCGAGGGAGGGGCGCTTTCAATTCCCGGGCCCGACGTGCGCTAAGAAAAACGCGTCAGTGAAAGGGAGTTGAAAGCTGCCGAGACGGGGCGGTTTCCATTGGGAAGAATCTCCGGTTGCAGCGAGGCGCGATTATGTCACCGGCCACATGGCAGCACGGTGGCTGGACTGGACGGGCATACAGTAAAGTCGTGCCCATGCAGACCGCTGCGCTCCCCGTTTTTTCCGCTGCCGCGAAGACCCAGGCCGAGCGCCTGGCCGCCGCGTTGGCCACGCTCAACGACGCGCAGCGCGCGGCGGTCGAACATGGGGTGGGAGCAGCCATTGCCGAGCGTGACGATCGGCCACTGCTCGTGATCGCCGGCGCAGGTTCGGGCAAGACCAGCACGCTGGCGCACCGTGTCGCACACCTCATTGCCGGCGGTGTCGATCCGCAGCGCCTGCTGCTGCTGACCTTCTCGCGCCGTGCCGCGCAGGAGATGGAGCGCCGCGCAGGCCAGGTGCTGGCACGCGTGCTCGGCCTGAAGTCCGAAGCCCCGCCCGCGCTGCCTTGGGCCGGCACCTTCCACGGCATTGGCGCGCGGCTGTTGCGCGAGTACGCGCCGCAGATCGGGCTCGACGAGAACTTCACCATCCACGACCGCGGCGATGCCGAAGACCTGATGGGGCTGATGCGCCACGAGCTGGGCCTGTCTTCCACCGTCAATCGTTTTCCGCGCAAGGGCACCTGCCTGTCGATCTACTCGCGCTGCGTGAACACGCGCGCGCCGCTGGCCGATGTGCTGAAGGAGGCCTTTCCCTGGTGCGGCGAATGGGAGGCCGAACTGAAGAAGCTGTTCGGCGCCTACGTAGAGGCCAAGCAGCGGCAGAACGTGCTCGACTACGACGACCTGCTGCTCTACTGGGCCGAGATGGCCGCCGAGCCCGCGCTGGCTGCGCACATCGGTGAGCGCTTCGACCACGTGCTGGTCGACGAGTACCAGGACACCAATCTGCTGCAGGCTTCGATCCTGCTCGCGATCAAGCCCGACGGGCGCGGTGTGACAGTGGTGGGCGATGACGCGCAGTCGATCTATTCCTTTCGCGGCGCGACGGTGCGCAACATCCTCGACTTTCCGTCGCAGTTCACGCAGGCCGCGCGCGTGGTCACGCTGGAGCGCAACTACCGTTCGACGCAACCGATCCTCGATGTCTCGAACCGCGTGATCGCGCATGCGGCCGAGCGGCATGCCAAGACGCTGTGGACCGACAAGCCCTCGGCCGGCAAGCCGCTGCTGGTGCTCGTGCCCGACGAAGCGGGGCAGGCGCGCTGGGTGGCCGACAAGGTGCTGGCGCACCGCGAGGGCGGGCTCGCGCTGAAGTCGCAGGCGGTGCTGTTCCGCACTTCGACGCACAGCGCGGCGCTCGAACTCGAACTGGCGCGGCGCAACATCCCGTTCGTGAAGTTCGGCGGGCTCAAGTTTCTCGAGGCTTCGCACGTGAAGGACCTGCTCGCGGTGCTGCGCTTTGCGCAGAACCCGCGCGGTCGCATGGCGGGCTTTCGCGTGACGCAGCTGATCCCGGGCATCGGCCCTGTCACGGGCGCGCGCCTGCTCGATGCGATGGACCAGGCGGCCGACCCCGCTGCGGCGGTGCGCGACTTCGTGCCGCCTTCCGCGGCACGCGCGCAGTGGGCCGACTTTGCCGAGGCCTACGCCGCCTTGCGCGCACCCGCGCTGAAGTGGCCGGCCGATGTCGAGCTGGCAATGGACTGGTATCTGCCGCACCTTGAGCGGCTGTACGAAGACACCTCCGGCGTGCGGCGCGCAGACGTGGAGCAACTGGCGCGGCTCGCGGCCGGATATGCCTCGCGCGAACGCTTCCTCACCGAACTCACGCTCGACCCGCCCGAAGCCACCAGTGACCGTCCGGGCCCGCCGCTGCTCGACGAGGACTACCTGATCCTCTCGACCATCCATTCGGCCAAGGGGCAGGAGTGGAATTCGGTGCACGTGCTCAACGTGGTCGACGGCTGCCTGCCGGCCGACGTAGCGCAGAGCGCGCACGAGCTGGAAGAAGAGCGCCGGCTGCTGTACGTGGCAATGACCCGGGCGCGCGACCACCTGCACCTGCTGATACCGCAGCGCTTCCACATCACGCAGCAAGCGGCGCGCGGCGACCGGCACTTGTATGCCAACCGCACGCGCTTCATCGCCGATGCCGATCTCGAAGGCTTCGAGCAGCAGACCTGGCCGCCTCCGCCGGTACGCCCGCCGGCCGTGCCGCCGCCGAGCGCGGTGATCGACCTGCGCAACCGGATGCGCGCGGCCTGGCGCTGAATCGCTGAGCGGGCTGCTGGCCCTTCCGGTGGCAGGGTCACACGTGGACCGGGGCTGAAACATTTGTTCTCGAAGCGCTGCATCGCCTGCCCCATGAGCGCCAGCTGCTATTGATTCGCTAGCGTGTGAAAAGCTGCGCACGAAGCCGCAAAACCCCGGGCAACTCAGGTATTGCAATACCGTGACAGCTTGGGCATAGTGAATCGACCCACCCCTCTTTCCTCTTCTTCCCTTCCTCCCGTTCCCCCTCTCAAAACTCCCGTTTTTCGCCGGCCACGCTGCATTCCGTAGCGCGGTCATTTCCCCAACCGTCAATTCCAGGAGGTCATTCATGAATTTGACGATCAGCGGTCATCACCTCGACGTCACCCCTGCCTTGCGCACCTACGTCACGAGCAAGCTGGACCGGATCACCCGACATTTCGACCAGGTTGTCGATGTGAAGGTGATCCTCACGGTGGAAAAGCAGAAGGAAAAGGAACGCCGCCAAAGGGCGGAGTGCAACATTCACGTCAAGGGCAATGACATGTTCGCGGAGTCGAGCCACGCTGATCTCTACGCTGCGGTCGATGAACTGGTCGACAAGCTCGACCGCCAGGTGGTGCGCCACAAGGATCGCCTGCAGGACCACCATCACGCGGCGCCCAAGCGCGTGATGTAAGAGCCCCCGGCTCGCATCAAGGCCGCCTTCGGGCGGCTTTTTGTTTTCCGACTGTTGCGGTAGGGCTTTGGCAAGCCCCCAGAGGGAAGCACGAGGCCTCAGGACAACATGTAGACAGAAAGTAAATAGGGGGACTGGGGGTTTTTACCAAGCGGGTGCATAATCGCCCCCGCTCTGCACCCACCATGAATCGCCTCGCGTCCATCCTGCCGCCCGCTCAAGTGCTTGTGAGCGTTGACGCTACTAGCAAGAAACGTGCTTTCGAAGAAGCCGGCCTGCTGTTCGAAAGCCTTCACGGTCTGGGCCGTGCCCTCATCACCGACAGCCTGTTTGCCCGCGAGCGCCTCGGCTCCACCGGTTTGGGCCACGGCGTTGCCATTCCGCATGGCCGCATCAAGGGTCTCAAGGCGCCGATGGCCGCGGTGTTCCAGCTGGCCAACCCCATCGGCTTCGACGCACCCGACGAGCAACCCGTCGCGCTGCTGATCTTCCTGCTGGTGCCCGAAGCGGCCACGCAGAAGCACCTCGAAATCCTCTCTGAAATCGCCGAACTGCTGAGCGACGCCAGCCTGCGCGAACAGATCAAGTCCAGCACCGACGCTTCTGCATTGCACGGCCTCATTGCCGGCTGGCAGTCGACCCAAGTCGCCTGAGCGCATGTGTCGGCGCGTGCGGCTGCTGATAAGCTGCGCGGCACTTCTTCCCGTCACTCATCCAATGCCGGCGCCGGGCGCCGTCTCCTGAACGCATGAAGCCGACCGTCATCAGCGCCGATGCCATGTTCGAGGAGTTCCGCGGTTCGCTCCGCTGGGAATGGCTCGCGGGGCTCGGTGCTTCAGAGCGCCAGTTCGACCCGGAAGTCATCAGCCGCGCCCAGTCGGCGGCCGACCTTGTTGGCTATCTCAACTACATCCACCCGTACCGCGTGCAGATCCTCGGCGCCCGTGAGGTGGCCTACCTGACGCGCGGCAGCGAGGAAGACTGCGCGCGGCGCATCGCCCGCATCGTCACGCTGGAGCCACCGATGCTGGTGCTGGCCGACGGCCAGGCTGCGCCCGACGAGCTGCTGTCGATCTGCGAGCGCGCCCAGTTGCCGCTGTTCGCCACGCGCGAGTCGTCGGCCTTCGTGATCGACCTGCTGCGCGCCTACCTGTCCAAGCACTTTGCCGAGCGCACCTCGATGCATGGCGTGTTCATGGACATCCTGGGCATGGGCGTGATGATCACGGGCGAGTCGGGCCTGGGCAAGAGCGAGCTGGGACTGGAGCTGATCTCGCGCGGCAATGGCCTTGTGGCCGACGATGCGGTCGACCTGTTCCGCATCAACCAGAACACCATCGAAGGCCGCTGCCCCGACCTGCTGCTGAACCTGCTCGAAGTTCGCGGCATCGGCCTGCTGGACATCCGCGCGATCTTCGGTGAGACGGCGGTGCGCCGGAAGATGCGGCTGAAGCTCATCGTGCACCTCGTGCGGCGCGACAGCTTCGAGCGCGACTACGAGCGCATGCCCTCGGCGCCGCTCACGCAGGACGTGCTGGGCATCCCGGTGCGCAAGGTCATCATCCAGGTGGTGGCGGGGCGCAATATCGCCGTGCTGGTGGAAGCGGCGGTGCGCAATTCGATCCTGCAGCTGCGCGGCATCGACACGTACGCCGACTTCGTGGCGCGACACCACAAGGCGATGGAAAACTCCCGCGACGGGGACTGAAAACGAGGGAGACGGATCAGCGCTTCTTTGCGCAGTCTCCGCACAGGCCGTAGAGCGACATGGCGTGGTCCTGCAGGATCCAGCCCTTGTCCTTGGCGATCATCTGCTGGCGGCGTTCGATCTCGGCGTCGTAGAACTCCTCGACCTTGCCGCAGGAGGTGCAGATCAGGTGATCGTGGTGCGTGCCTTCGTTCAGCTCGTATACGGCCTTGCCGCTTTCGAAGTGGCTGCGCTCGAGGATGCCGGCCTGCTCGAACTGCGTCAGCACCCGGTAGACGGTGGCCAGGCCGATGTCGGAATGTTCGTTCAGCAGCACGCGAAACACGTCTTCCGCCGTCATGTGCCGTTGGCTGCCGGTCTGGAAGATCTCGAGGATCTTCAGGCGCGGTAGAGTGGCCTTGAGGCCGGTGTTCTTCAGTTCGTCGATGTTGGCCATGTTGGTTCCTGCGCCCTGGGGCTGCGGCAAAAAGGCCCCGAAAAAGGCCAGCCGCTACAATGGCCGATCATATCGCTACCCCCTTTTTCCTCCCATGCCTGCCATTCTCCAACGCCGTCCCTGGCTGCTGGTTGCTGCCGTTGCCGCAACGCTCTGCCTTGGTGCCTGCAGCGGTTTCAGCGATCGCACGCGTGGCGCGCTGGCCGCTGTTACACCTTACAAAGTCGAAGTGGTGCAGGGCAATTTCGTGTCGAAGGAACAAGTCGCGGCGCTCAAGCCGGGCATGTCGCGCCAGCAGGTGCGTGAAATCCTCGGCACCTCGCTGCTGAACGACGTATTCCACGCCAACCGCTGGGACTACGTGTTCACGATCCGCCGCCAGGGCGTCGATCCGCAGGAGCGCCACCTGACCGTGTTCTTCAATGGCGAGCTCTTGGACCGCTTCGAGGGCGATGAAATGCCCAGCGAAGAGGAATTCGTCGCCACGCTCGACACCCGCAAGAAATCGGGCAAGGTGCCGACGCTCGAGGCCTCGGAAGACGAGCTCAAGAAATTCGCACCCGCCAAGGACGATAAAAAAGCCGACGCCGCCGCAGGCACGTCGGCCTCCCTGCCGCCGCTGCCGGCCGCCTACCCCCCGCTCGAAGCCGCGCGCTGAGCGCAGCACAAGCAGCAGCGGGCGGCGCCCGCCGAGTCAGGCGGCGTCCGTCCCGTGTCCATGCATGCCATTGGCCGTTTCGAAATTTCGAAGACTGAATCCGCGTGACTGAATCCACCACCACTCCTTCCAGTTCCTCCACTGCGCCGCGCCGTGTCGCCGTCGCCGGGGCGTCGGGCCGCATGGGCCACATGCTGATCGAGGCCGTGCGCAACGCGCCCGACCTGCGACTGGCCGGCGCACTCGACATCGCGGGCAGCCCGGCCCTCGGCACCGATGCCGGCGCCTTCCTGGGCTTCGACAGCGGCGTGTCCATCGTGTCCGACCTGCGCACTGGCCTGAAGGACGCGCAGGTGCTCATCGACTTCACCCGCCCCGAAGGCACGCTCGCGCACCTCGCGGTCTGCCGCGAACTTGGCGTGCAGGCCGTCATCGGCACCACCGGCTTCAGCGACGAGCAGAAGGCCGAGATCGCCGAGATTGCGAAAGACATCGCGATCATGATGGCGCCCAACATGAGCGTGGGCGTCAACGTCACCTTCAAGCTGCTCGAAATGGCGGCCAAGGCCATGTCGACGGGCTACGACATCGAAATCATCGAGGCGCACCACCGCCACAAGGTCGACGCGCCCTCGGGCACCGCGCTCAAGATGGGCGAAGTGATTGCCGATGCGCTGGGCCGCGACCTCAAGGACTGCGCCGTGTACGCCCGCGAAGGCATCACCGGCGAGCGCGACCCTTCCACCATCGGCTTCTCGGCCATCCGCGGCGGCGACATCGTGGGCGACCACACCGTGCTGTTCGCGGGCACCGGCGAGCGCATCGAGATCACCCACAAGTCGTCGAGCCGCACCACCTACGCCCAGGGCAGCCTGCGCGCGGTGCGCTTCCTGGCCGAACAGCGCGCCGGCTTGTTCGACATGTACGACGTGCTGGGCTTGCGCTAACCAAAAGGACCGCCGATGAGCGTGCTCGATCTGCTGACCCATGGCGACGGCGTCAGCCGTTCGGTGGCGGCGCTGCTGCTGGCGATGTCGATCGCGAGCTGGGTCATCATTCTCTGGAAGGCGTGGCTGCTGCGCGGCGGCACGCGCGACGTGCTGCGCAGCATCGCGGCGTTCTGGCAGTCGTCCACGCTGGTCGACGCCGAGCAGAAGCTCAAAGCCTTCGACCGCGCGACGCTCGTGTCGCCCGCCGTGTCGGCCATCAAGAGCGTGGCCGCCGGTGCGCCGGCCGGCACGCTGGGCGCCACGGTCGACCGCAACCAGCGGCTCACGCGCGTTCTGCGCGACGCCCTGCACGGCGCGCTGCGCCGGCTGCAGGCGGGGCAGATCCTGCTCGCCACGGTCGGCGCCACCGCGCCCTTCGTCGGATTGCTGGGCACGGTCTGGGGCATTTACGGCGCGTTGACGGGCATTGCCGGCCAGACCGGCGGCTTCACCATCGACAAGGTGGCCGGACCGGTCGGTGAGGCGCTCATCATGACGGCCTTCGGCCTGGCCGTGGCCATTCCGGCCGTGCTGGCCTACAACGTCTTCGGCCGCGTCATCGGCCGCATCGAGGCCGAGCTCGAAGGCTTCGCGCATGACCTGCTGGGCAGCTTCGGCGCCCCGCCCGAGCCCGCTGCACCGCCGCCCGCGCGGCCACTGCCGGTCTGAGCACTCAGCACCATGGCCTTCGGTCGCACTTCACTGGGTAGCAGCGCCGGCGGCGGTGGACGTGCCATGGGAGCGGGCGCGCAGCGGCCGCTGTCCGACATCAACGTCACGCCGCTGGTCGACGTGATGCTGGTGCTGCTGGTGATCTTCATCATCACCGCGCCGCTGATGGCCAGCTCGATCAAGCTCGACCTGCCGCAGACCGACGCCGGCCAGCCCAACGACGCGCCCAAGTTCGTGAGCCTGTCCGTCGATGCCTCGGGCAAGGTCTTCCTGAACGACCAGGCCGTGACCGACGAAGAACTGGCCACCCGCCTCGAAAAGGCCGCTACCGACAACAAGGACACCGAAGTGCAACTGCGCGCCGACCAGACCGTGCCCTACGGCAAGGTGGTCGCGCTGATGGGCATTGCGAACAAGGCCGGGCTGAGCCGCATCGGCTTCGTGACTGAGGCCGAGCCGCCGAAGAAGCCCGGAAGCTAGCCTAGCCCAGCACCACGGGCTTGGTGTGCCAGATTTCATGCGCGTACTGCGCAATCGTGCGGTCCGACGAGAACGCACCCATACCCGCCACATTGAGAATCGCCATCCGCGTCCACGCATCCGAGTCGCGGTACAGCGCATCGACTTCGGCCTGCTTGGCCACGTAGCTCGCGTAGTCGGCCAGCAGCAGATAGTGGTCGCCCCAGTTCACCAGCGCGTCGTAGATGCCCTGGTAGCGCGCCGGTTCGCCCGCTGAAAACGCGCCGTCGCGGATCGCGTCGAGCACGCGCTTGAGCTCGGCGTTCTCTTCGTAGATTTCGCGCGGCTGGTAGCCCCGTGCGCGGATGTCGGCCACTTCGGGCGTGGTGTTGCCGAAGATGAAGATGTTCTCCGGCCCCACGTTCTCGCGCATTTCCACATTCGCGCCGTCCAGCGTGCCGATGGTGAGCGCGCCGTTGAGCGCGAACTTCATGTTCCCGGTGCCCGAGGCCTCGGTGCCCGCCGTGGAAATCTGCTCCGACAGGTCGGCCGCCGGCATGATGATCTCGGCCAGGCTCACGCTGTAGTTCGGCAGGAACACCACCTTCAGCAGCTTGCCCACGCGCGCGTCGGCGTTGATGGTGCTCGCCACGTCGTTGATGAGCCGGATGACGAGCTTGGCCATCGCATACGCCGAAGCCGCCTTGCCCGCGAACACCACCACGCGCGGCACGATGTCGATCGGCCCACCCGCCGCCTGCGCGTCGAGGATGCGGTGGTAGCGCGCCACCACGTGCAGCACGTTGAGCAGTTGCCGCTTGTATTCGTGGATGCGCTTGACCTGCACGTCGAACATCGCGTCGGTATCGATGTCGAGCTTCAGGTGCTGCTCGACCCAGTTGGCCAGCCGCAGCTTGTTCTCGCGCTTGGCATGGCGGAATGCGCGCACGAAGGCCGGTTGCGCGGCCATGGGCTTGAGCGCCTCGAGCTGCGACAGGTCGCGCCGCCAGCCCTTGCCGATGCGCTGGTCGAGCAGCGCCGCCAGCGGCGGGTTGGCCTGCGCCAGCCAGCGGCGCGGCGTGACGCCGTTGGTCTTGTTGTTGAAGCGCTCGGGAAAGATCTTCGCGAAATCCGAGAAGATCGACTGCTTCATCAGCTCCGAGTGCAGCCCCGACACGCCGTTGATCGAGTGGCTGGCCAGCACCGCCACGTAGGCCATGCGCACGCGCCGCTCGCCGGCCTCGTCGACCAGCGACAGCCTGCGCATCAGCTCCACATCGTTGCCGACCTTCTGCGTCACGGTGGCGAGAAATTTCGCGTTGATGTCGTAGATGATCTGCAGGTGCCGCGGCAGGATGCGCCCCAGCATCTCGACCGGCCAGGTCTCCAGTGCCTCGTGCATCAGCGTGTGATTGGTATAGCTGAACACTTTCTGCGTGTGCGCCCAGGCCACGTCCCATGCGAGGCCGTGTTCGTCGAGCAAGAGGCGCATGAGCTCGGGCACCGCCAGCACGGGGTGCGTGTCGTTCAGGTGGATGCTGACTTTTTCGGACAGCTGGTCGAAGGTCTTGTGGTTGCGCAGGTAGCGGCGCAGCAGGTCTTGCACGCTGGCGCTGCAGAAAAAATACTCCTGGTGCAGCCGCAGCTCGCGGCCCGAGGGCGTGGAGTCGTCGGGGTAGAGCACGCGCGAGACGTTCTCCGACTGGTTCTTGCTCTCGACCGCGCCCATGTAGTTGCCGCGATTGAAGGCCGAGAGGTCGATTTCCTCAGTGGCGCGCGCCGACCACAGGCGCAGCGTGTTGGTGGCCTGCGTGCCGTAGCCCGGGATGATGGTGTCGTAGGCCACGGCCAGCACGTCGTGCGTGTCGACCCAGTCGGCCGCGCCGTAGGGGGCGTTGGTGCCCTCGCGCTTTTGCACGTGGCCGCCGAAGCGCACGCGGTAGTTCACCTCGGGCCGCTGGAATTCCCACGGGTTGCCGCGCGTGAGCCAGTAGTCGGGCGTCTCGACCTGTTGGCCGTCGACGATGCGCTGGCGGAACATGCCGTATTCGTAGCGGATGCCGTAGCCCATGCCCGGCACGCCGAGCGTGGCCATCGAGTCGAGGAAGCAGGCTGCGAGCCGGCCCAGGCCGCCGTTGCCCAGCGCAGCGTCGGGCTCGCGCTCGGCCAGCGCGTCCATGTCGACGCCGAAGTCGGCCAGCGCCTCGCGCACCGTGTCGTAGAGGTCCACGGCCAGCAGCGCATTGGTGAAGGTGCGCCCGATGAGGAATTCCATCGACAGGTAGTAGACGCGCTTGAGGTCCTGCGCGTAGTTGGCGCGCGTGGTCATCATCCAGCGCTCGACCAGCTGGTCGCGCACCGCCTGCGAGGTGGCGTTGAGCCAGTCGTCCTGGCTGGCGGCGACCGGGTCCTTGCCGACCGCGTAGATCAGCTTGTTGGCCACCGCGCGCTTGAAGGCCGCGACGTCGCGGTCGGGGTGGTCATAGGCGAAGTCTTTGATCGTCATGGGCGCCCTTGTTGCGTGGAAGTTGTTGTGGTGGTCAGGCACGCGGCTGTTCGAGCGCCTGCCGGTAGACATCGATGTACTGCGCGGCTGCAGTGGCCCAGTCGGCCGGCCGCCGCATGGCGTTGCCGCGAACGCGCCGCCAGTCGGGCGCACGCTCGTAGAGCGCGAAGGCGCGGCGCACGGCGCGCTCGTAGTCGGCAACCTCGAAGCTGTCGAACACGAAGCCCGTGGCTTCGCCGCTGGCCATGTCTTCGAGCGAGCTGTCGACCACCGTGTCGGCCAGCCCGCCGACGCGGCGCACCAACGGCAGGCTGCCGTACTTGAGGCCGTACATCTGCGTGAGGCCGCAGGGCTCGAAGAGCGAGGGCACCAGCGTCACGTCGCCCGCACCGAACATCTGGTGCGCCAGCGTCTCGTTGTAGCCGATGGTGACGCCGACCGATTGCGGCGTGGCAGCCGCGCGCTGCCGGAAGGCTTCCTCCAGCCAGGTCTCGCCGCTGCCCAGCAGCGCCAGCTGGCCGCCCTGGGCGAGCAGCGCATCGAGCCCGCCCAGCACCAGGTGCAGGCCCTTCTGCTCGGTGAGCCGGCTCACGAGAATGAAGAGCGGCGCATCCGGCCGCTCGGCCAGCCCCAGCTGATGCTGCAGCACCGACTTGCAGCGCGCCTTGCCGGCCATGTGGCGGCCTTCGGGCGTGTGATAGCCCTGCATCAGCGCGGCGTCGGTCGCCGGGTTCCAGACCTTGTCGTCGACCGCGTTGAGGATGCCGCTGAGCACCCCGCTGCGCTGGCGCAGCAGGCCGTCGAGTCCGCAGCCCTGCTCGGGCGTCTGGATCTCGAGCGCGTAGGTCGGGCTGACCGTGGTGAGCCGGTCGGCGAAATACAGGCCGCCCTTCATGAACGAGACCTGGCCGTGGTATTCGAGCCCGTTCATCTGGAACGCAGCGCCGGGCAAGCCGAGCTCGGTGAAGTTCCAGGGCGCGAAGATGCCCTGGTAGGCCAGGTTGTGCACGGTGAAGACGCTGCCTACGTGCGGGCCGCCGGCCTGCCGCGCGAAGTGCAGGTAGGCCGGCGCGAGCGCGGCGTGCCAGTCGTGCGCGTGCACCACCTCCGGCCGCCACTGCGGATCGAGCCCTTGCGCCAGTTGCGCCGCGGCCCAGCCGAGCAGCGCGAACCGGCGGTGGTTGTCGCCGTAGGGCTGGCGCGAGGTGTCTTCGTAAGGATTGCCGGGCCGGCCGTAGAGCGCCGGTGCGTCGATCACGTAGGCCGGGATGCCGGGCGCCCCGTCGATGTCGATGTGCCCCAGGCGCAGCCCGAAGCGCTCGCCCCAGGGCGCGTTGAAACCGTCCACGGGCGCCAGGTCGCGCACGCCCGCCACGATGGCCGGAAAGCCCGGCAGCAGCACGCGCGCGTCCTCGCCTTCGGCCATGAGCGCCAGGGGCAGGGCCCCGGCGATGTCCGCCAGGCCGCCGGTCTTGAGGAGGGGGAAGAGCTCGGCGCTGACCTGGAGGATTCGCATCGTGGGGCGTTGTGGCCTCAGGCGGCCAGTCGTTTGAGCATCTCGCGTGTCACGAGCACCACGCCGTTCTCGGTACGCTCGAAGCGGGCGGCGTCGGCCGCGGCATCTTCGCCGATCACCATGTCGTCGGGTATGACGCAGGCGCGGTCGATCACCACCCGGTTGAGCCGGGCGCCGCGGCCGACTTCCACGTCGGGCAGCAGCACGGCCTCGTTGATCTCGCAGAAGGAATGGATGCGCACGCCCGAGAACAGCACCGAGCTGCTGACCTTGGAGCCCGAGACGATGCAGCCGCCCGAGACGATGGTGTTGACCGTCATGCCGTGCTGGCCGTGCCGGTCGAGCACGAACTTGGCCGGTGGCAGCTGCCGCTGGTAGGTCCAGATGGGCCAGTCCGTGTCATAGATGTCGAGCTCCGGGGTGATGGAGGCCAGATCGAGGTTGGCTGCCCAGAATGCATCAATCGTGCCCACGTCGCGCCAGTAGGCCTTGGCGTCGGGTCCGCGCGAGGCCCGCGTGACGCACGACATGCCGAAAGGATGGGCCAGCGCGCGGCCCTGGGCCACGGCGCGGGGAATGATGTCCTTGCCGAAATCGTGGCTCGAATCGGGGTTGACGCTGTCTTCTTCGAGCAGCTGGTAGAGGTACTCGGAGTCGAACACGTAGATGCCCATGCTCGCCAGCGCCACGTCGGGGTGGCCGGGCATGGCGGGCGGATCGGCGGGCTTTTCGAGGAAGGCCGTGATCTGGCGGCCGTCGTCGATGGCCATCACGCCGAAGGCCGTGGCTTCCATGCGCGGCACCTCGATGCAGCCGACCGTGCAGCCCAGGCCGTGCTCGGCGTGGTCCTTCACCATGATCGAGTAGTCCATCTTGTAGATGTGGTCGCCGGCAAGTACCACCACGTAGTCGTGCTTGGTCGAGCGGGTCTGGATGATGTCGAGGTTCTGGAACACCGCATCGGCCGTGCCGCGGTACCAGTGCTCGTCGCCCACGCGCTGCTGCGCGGGCAGCACGTCGACCATCTCGTTGAGCTCGGCGCGCAAGAAGCTCCAGCCGCGCTGCAGGTGGCGCATGAGCGAGTGCGACTTGTACTGCGTGACCACCGCCATGCGCCGGATGCCCGAGTTCAGGCAGTTGGACAGCGCGAAATCGATGATGCGGAACTTGCCACCGAAGTACACGGCCGGCTTGGCGCGCCGGTCGGTCAGCTGCTTGAGGCGGGAGCCGCGCCCGCCGGCCAGCACCAGGGCGATGGTGCGGCGTACCAGTTGATGGGCCTGCAGCTCCTGCTGCGGGTGCGCTTGCGGTGTGAGGTTGTCCATCCTGTGTCTCCGTTCGTTCGATCGTTCGCTTGTTGGAATTCGCCGTCAGAGTTTCTGCATCGAGACTAGCACCGCGCCGCGCGCCTGGCTCCTACGTTCTTGCAATCCCGATGCTTGAAAAAGGCACTTGTGCCGTGTCGCCGAGCGGTTGGCCCACCTCGCCCGGGTCGAGCCCGGGGTCGGTGGAAAGGCTCAGGCGCCACGTGCCCGCGGGCAGCGTGAAGGACACGGCCTGCGGGCCTGCGTTCACCATCACCAGCCACGCGCTGCCGTCCTCGTCGGTGCCATCGCCGAAGAGGACTGCAAGGGCCGTGCCCGTGCTGCTCCAGTCGGCGGGCGTCATCGGCTCGCCGTCGGGGCGCAGCCACCGGATGCCCGGTGGCGTGCCCTGCGGCGCTTCGGCCGGCCACCAGCGGGTGCTGCGCAGGGCCGGGGCCTCGCGGCGCAAGGCGGCCAGGCGCGCCACGAAGGCGCTCATGCGGGCGGCGTCGCTGCCGGGGGCGGACGCGCCTATCCATGCGAGCCAGGTGGTTTCGTTGTCCTGGCAGTAGGCGTTGTTGTTGCCCTGCTGGCTGTGGCCGAGCTCGTCGCCGGCCAGCAGCATGGGCGTGCCCTGGGACAGCATCAGCGTGGCGAGCAGCGCGCGCTGCAGGCGACTGCGCAAGGCCAGCACGGCGGGGTCGTCGCTCGGGCCCTCGACGCCGCAGTTGTTGCTCATGTTGTGGCCGTGGCCGTCGCGGTTGTCCTCGCCGTTGGCGAGGTTGTGGCGCTCGTTGTAGCTCACGAGGTCGCGCAGCGTGAAGCCGTCGTGCGCGGTGACGAAGTTGACGCTCGCGGTCGGCGCGCGGCCGTTGTGCGCAAACTGGGTGCTGGAGGCGGTGAAGCGATGGGCGAAGTCGCCGAGGCTGGCCTTGTCGTCGTGGTCCTGCCGCAGCCAGAAGCCACGCTGCGTGTCGCGGTAGCGGTCGTTCCATTCGAGCCAGCCGGGTGGGAACTCGCCGAGGCGGTAGCCGCCCGGGCCGATGTCCCATGGCTCGGCAATGAGCAGCGTGCGCGAGAGCACCGGGTCCTGGGCGATGGCGGCGAAGAAGGGCGCGCGCGCATCGAACCCCCGTTGTGCATCGCGCCCGAGCACCGGGGCGAGATCGAAGCGGAAGCCGTCCACGCCCATCTCGCAGGCCCAGAAGCGCAGGCTGTCCATCACCAGCTGCAGCACGCGCGGCTCGCCGAGGTTGAGGCAGTTGCCGCAACCGGTCCAGTTCTCGTAGAGGGCGCGGTCGTCGGGGCGCAGGTGGTAGTAAAGGGCGTTGTCGATGCCGCGCAGCGAGAGCGTGGGGCCGAGCTCGTCGGTTTCGGCGCTGTGGTTGTAGACGACGTCTATCACCAGTTCCATGCCGCGCGCGTGGATGGCGTCGGCCATGGCGCGGAATTCGCCGGCGGGGGTGGTGCCGGGGCGGCCGCTCCAGTAGCGGGCTTCGGGGGCGAACCAGCCGATGGTGGTGTAGCCCCAGTAGTTGCTCAGGCCCATGTGCTGCAGGCGCTGCTCGTCTGCTCGGTGCTGGACGGGCATGAGGCTCAGGGTTGTGATGCCCAGGGCCTGGAGGTGGTCGAGTACGGCGGGTTCTGCCAGGCCGGCGTAGGTACCTCTCAGGGCTGCGGGGACGGCGGGGTGGAGCTTTGTCTGGCCTTTTACGTGCAGCTCATAGAGGACTCGGTCGCCTGCTGCGATGCGCGCGTGGCCGGGAGGGGCTGCTGGTGCCGGACCGGGTGCAGCTACCCGGGCCTTGAGGGCTACTGCGGCGTTGTCTCGGGTGTCTCTCTTGTCTGGGTTCGCTGGGTCGTGGCCCAGGAAGATGTCGCTGCCGTCGTAGTTGCTCACGATCTCTTTGGCGTAGGGATCGAGCAGGAGCTTGGCTGGGTTGAAGCGGGTTCCCTCTTGAGGGGACCAGGGGCCGTGGACTCGGTAGCCGTAGACCAGGCCTGGAGATGCGCTGGGGAGGTGGCCGTGCCAGATGCCGTTTGTTTGTGCTGGCAGTTTCAGGCGTTGTTGTTCGTTTTTGCCTGTGGTGTCGAAGATGCAGAGTTCTACTGCTTCTGCTGTTGGGGCTGCCAAGGCGAAGTTCACGCCTTGGTGTGAAGGTGTTGCGCCCAAGGGGAAGGGGGTGCCTGGGCTCAGCATTTGGCTGGCCTTTGGGTGGGTTTGCTTTCCGAGGCCGGGACTCGCCCCGGCGGGCGAGCTACTTTCTTTTGCTTCGCCAAAAGAAAGTAGCCAAAGAAAAAGCGACCCCACTGTCTGCGACCCCTTCGCGTAGCGAAGGGGCAACCTGCGGTGCTCGCGTTTCGCGGGGTCTCGCCCAAACTCGCTTCGCTCAGACAAGGGCGAGCCCTGATCCGCGAAACGCTGCGCTCCTCGGCGCAGCCAGAGGGGAGGGGAAACGGAACGGGCCTTTGCTTCGCTCGGCTTGGTATTGGCTGTTGGATGTTCGGGGGCCGAGCGCAGCGAAGGCCTGCTGGGTTCCCCCATCCCTTCTGGCTGTGCCGAGGAGCGCAGACGTAGACGGGATCAGGGCCGCAGCTGTTTGAGCGAAGCGAGTTCTGCGGACCCCCGTCTACGTCGAGCACCGCAGGTTGCCCGTAGCGAAGCGTAGGGACGCAGACAGCAGGGTCGCCTTTCTTTTGCCTACTTTTCTTTGGCGAAGCAAAGAAAAGTAGGTCGGCCGCCGGGCCGAGACCCGGCCCCGGAAAACAAACCAGACCCAGGCAATTCAAGCCAACACCCACATCACGGTAGCCAACGGCGGCACGCTGACAGAAACAGAGTCCGCCTTCCCATGCCAAGGCACAGGAGCACTTTCAACAACCCCGTTCCCCACGCCACTCCCCCCATAAACCGCCCCATCCGTATTGATGACCTCCCGGTAGGAACCCGAAGCAGGAACCCCCAACCGATACCCATGCCGAGGCACAGGCGTGAAGTTGCAAACAGCCACAACAAACGCCCCATCCCGCCCCCGCCGCACGAACGCAAACACCGACTGATCCGCATCGTCATGCACGATCCACTCGAACCCCGCCCCGTCATGGTCAAGCTCGTGCAACGCAGGAAAGTGCCGATACACGTTGTTCAAGTCGCGCACCAGCCGCCGCACTCCTTGGTGAGAGGCATGCTCCAGCAGATGCCAGTCCAGGCCGCGGTCCGCATTCCACTCCGCGTACTGCGCGAACTCCCCGCCCATGAACAACAACTTCTTGCCGGGATACGCCCAGAGGTACCCGTACAGGTTGCGCAGGCCAGCAAACCTCTGCCACTCGTCCCCGGGCATGCGCCCGATCAGCGATCCCTTGCCATGCACCACCTCGTCATGCGACAGCGGCAGCACGAAGTTCTCGCTGTGCGCGTACATCAGCCCGAAGGTGATCTGCTGGTGATGGTGCTTGCGATAGACCGGGTCTGTGCCCGCATACGACAGCGTGTCGTTCATCCAGCCCATGTTCCACTTGTAGTGAAACCCCAGCCCGCCGTCTTCCGGCGGACGGGTCACGCCGGGAAAACTCGTCGACTCCTCGGCCAGCGTCACCGCCCCCGGCCGCTCGACGCCCACCACGCGGTTCATGCGCCGCAGGAAGTCGATGGCCTCCAGGTTCTCGCGCCCGCCGAGCACGTTCGGCACCCACTCGCCGGCCTTGCGGCTGTAGTCGCGGTACAGCATCGATGCCACCGCATCCACGCGCAGGCCGTCCACGCCGTAGCGCTCCAGCCAGTAGAGCGCATTGCCGACCAGGTAGTTGCGCACCTCTGTGCGGGCGTAGTTGAAGATCAGCGTCTGCCAGTCGTTGTGGAAGCCCTCGCGCGGGTCGGCGTACTCGTACAGCGCCGTGCCGTCGAAGCGGCCGAGGCCGTGCGAATCGGTCGGGAAGTGCGCGGGCACCCAGTCGAGGATCACGCCCAGCCCGGCCGCATGCGCGGCCTCGACGAAATGCCGGAAGTCGCCCGGCGTGCCGAAGCGCGAGGTCGGCGCGTACAGGCCGATCGGCTGGTAGCCCCACGAGCCGTCGAAGGGGTGCTCGGTGATCGGCAGCAGCTCGATGTGCGTGAAGCCCAGGTCGCGCACGTAGGGCACCAGCGTGTCGGCCAGGTCGCGGTAGTCCAGCCATTCGTGACCGTTCTTGCGGCGCCATGAGCCCAGGTGCACTTCGTAGATGCTGATCGGCGCGTGGCGCTCGTTTGCGGCGGCACGGCCTTCGGGCATCTTTACCGGCGCGGGCAGGGGCTGCACCACGCAGGCCGTGTCGGGCCGCAGCTGCGACGAGAACGCGAAGGGGTCGGCCTTGCGCAGCACCTCGCCCTGCGCCGACAGGATCTCGAACTCGTAGCTGTCGCCGACGGTCACGTGCGGCGCGAAGATCTCCCACACGCCGCACTCGCGGCGCAGCCGCATCATGTGGCGCCGGCCGTCCCAGTTGTTGAAGTTGCCGACCACCGACACGCGCCGCGCATTCGGCGCCCAGACTGCGAAGGCCACGCCCTTGACGCCGTCCATCTCGCGGATGTGCGCGCCCAGCCGCTCCCACGGTCGCAGGTGCGTGCCTTCGGCCAGCAGCCAAACATCGGTTTCGCCGAGCACGAACGGAAAGCGATACGGGTCTTCCAGCCGCGAGGTGTGCGCCTCCCAGTCGACCTGGAACGAGTAGCCCATGCGGGCTTCGGCCGCCGGAACCAGCCCGCTGAACAGGTCCGAGCCTTCGTGCCGCGCGAGGATGGCCAGCGGCCAGCCGGTGCGCGAATGCACCACGGCCACGCGCTGCGCGCCGGGTAGCAGCGCGCGCACTTCCAGGCCTTCGGGCCTCTCGTGCGGGCCCAGCACGGCAAACGGGTCGCCGTGCTCCGCGCGCATCAGCGCATGGACTTCGGACTCGGGCAGCGGCTTCAAGGGCATGGTGGTCAGCTTCGTCCTTCAACGGCGGGTGTGCCGAAGAAGACGCCGTACGGCGCCAGCGTCAGCATGCGCTTTTCATCCACGGTCTGCATGACGGCGGTGTGCTCAAGCGGCTGTCCGACGAGAGGCATCAGCCCGTCGGGCAACGGCATCGATACCGGCTCGCTCCCTAAGTTGAAGACCGCCCGCAGCGAGAGTTTTCCGTCGCGCCGCTCGAAGTGCAGCAGTGGCTCGGGTGCGTCGATGAAGCGGATGCCACCGGTGCGCAGCAGCGGTTGCGTGCGCCGCCAGTGCAGCAGCGTGCGGCTGAAGGCCAGCATCGACCCAGGGTCCGCGGCCTGTCGTTCGACGGCCAGCGGCAGGTGGGCGCCGTACACCGGCAGCCAGGGCGCGCCGGTGGTGAAGCCGCCATTCGGCGCCTCGGCGGTCCATGGCATCGGTGTGCGGCAGCCGTCGCGGCCCTTGAACTCGGGCCAGAAGGCGCGGCCGTACGGGTCTTGCAGCAGTTCGAACGGCACTTCGGCCTCGGGCAGGCCCAGTTCCTCGCCCTGGTAGATGCTCGCGCTGCCGCGCAGCGCGAGCAGCAGCGTCAGCCAGAGCCGGTCGCGGCGCGTGTCGGGTGCGCCGCCGTCGCTCCAGCGCGTGGCGACGCGCGGCACGTCGTGGTTCGACATTGCCCAGCAGCCCCAGCCGTTCGTGGGTTCGAGCGCCTCGTCAAGGGCTTCGACCTGGTGGCGCAGGTGCTTGGGACTGTGGTCGGCCGTCAGCAGGCTGAAGCTGTAGGCCTGGTGCAGGCGCTTGCCGCGGTCGGTGTACTGCGCCATGACGGGAGGCGCGTTCTCGTCGCCGACCTCACCCAGCGCCACCGCGCCGTAGCCGTCGAGCAGCCGGCGCAGGCTCTCGAGGAACGCCAGGTTCTCGTGCTGGCTCTTGTCGTACAGATGCTGCTGCATCGCATAGGGGTTGTCGGCGCGCACCGTGCTGACTTCGCCTATCGAGGCCAGCGAGGCCGGCGGGTTGTCGCGCAGCTGCGCGTCGTGAAACTGGTGGTTGCAGGCGTCGAAGCGAAAGCCGTCCACGCCGCGCTCGCACCAGAAGCGCACCTCGCCCAGCAGCGCCTCCTGCACTTCGGGGCAATGGAAGTTGAGGTCGGGCTGCTCCGCCAGGAAGCTGTGCAGGTAGTACTGCCGCCGGCGCGAATCCCACTGCCAGGCCGAGCCGCCGAACACCGACAGCCAGTTGGTGGGCGGCGTGCCGTCGGGCTTGGGGTCGGCCCACACGTACCAGTCGGCCTTGGGGTTGTCGCGGCTCGAGCGGCTCTCGGCGAACCAAGCGTGCTGGTCGGACGTGTGCGACAACACCTGGTCGATGACGAGCTTCAGGCCCAGTTCGTGCATCCGCGCCAGCATGGCGTCGAAGTCGGCCAGCGTGCCGAACATCGGGTCTACGGCGCGGTAATCGGCCACGTCGTAGCCGAAGTCCTTCATCGGCGAACGGAAGAAAGGAGAAACCCAGATGGCATCGACGCCGAGGCTGGCCACGTGCTCGAGCCGGGACGTGATGCCCGGCAGGTCGCCGATGCCATCGCCGTCGCTGTCCATGAAGCTGCGCGGGTAGATCTGGTAGATCACCGCACCGCGCCACCATTCGCTGCTGTCGGTATTGCTGCCCATGCCGGTCCCTGTGGTCTGAAATCATTGTGGCATGCGAAATTCGGGCCAGTGATACGCAGGTGCGGGGCGGTGGTGCATGGCGCGAAGACCCGTGAAGCTTTCTACACTGGGCGCCGCTCCCGCTTTTCAAAATGACGACATCAGATTCCGCCTCTTCTTCCCTCGCCGCGCTCGAAGCGCGGCTCGCCCAGGACCTCGAATACCTCGGCTGGCCCGGGCGCAACTGGATGCCCGCGCGGCAAGTCGGCGGTGAACCGGTGCTCGACGTGGCCGTCATCGGCGGCGGGCAGGCCGGCCTGGCTGCCTCGGTCGCGCTGGCGCAATTGGGCATTCGCGCGGTGGTGTTCGACCGCTCGCCCGCGGGCAGCGAAGGCCCCTGGGCGACCACGGCGCGCATGGAGACGCTGCGCTCGCCCAAGGAGCTCACCGGTCCCGCGCTGGGCCTGCCGTCGCTCACCTTCCGGGCGTGGTTCGAGGCCCAGTTCGGGCTGGAGGCCTGGACGGCGATGGACAAGATCCCGCGCCTGCAGTGGATGGACTACCTGGTCTGGTACCGCCGCGTGATGGGCGTGGACGTGCGCAACGACACGGCCGTGACCGGCATTCATCCGCTGACCGATGCCACCGGCGTGCGCCTCGACCTGCGCACGCCGCAAGGCGAACGCAGCGTGCTGGCGCGCCGGGTCGTCCTCGCCACCGGGCGAGACGGCCTCGGCGGGCCGGCCATTCCCGCTTTCGTCAACGCGCTGCCGCGCTCGAAATGGGCGCACTCCTCCGACGAGATGGACTACGGCCGGCTCAAGGGCCTGCGCGTGGGCGTGGTCGGCGCGGGCTCCTCGGCCATGGACAGCGCAGGCACCGCGCTGGAGGCCGGCGCGCACAGCGTCGAGCTGCTGATCCGCCGGCCCGACCTGCCGCGCGTCAACAAGGGCAAGGGCGCGGGCGTGCCGGGGCTCACGCAGGGTCACTACGACCTGCCCGACGAACTCAAGTGGCGCATCCGCCACTACATCAACGTGGCGAACGTGCCGCCGCCGCACGGCAGCACGCTGCGGGTGTCGGGGCACGCCAATGCCTTCTTCAACTTCGGCTGTCCGATCCTGGCCATCGAGCCGAAGGGCGATTCGATGCGCGTGTGGACGCCGAAGGGCGACTTCGAATTCGACTTCCTCATCGTCTCGACCGGCTTCAAGGTCGACTGGCCGAACCGCCCCGAGTTCGACGGCATCGCCGCCCAGGTGCGCACCTGGAAAGACCGCTTCGTACCCGCCCCCGGCGACGAAGACCAGGAACTGGCCGACTCGCCCGACCTCGGGCCGGTCTTCGAATTCCAGGAGCGCGTGCCGGGCGAATGCCCGGGGCTTGGGCGCATCCACTGCTTCTGCTACCCGGCGGCGCTGTCGCACGGCACGGTGTCGGGCGACATCCCGGCCATCAGCGACGGCGCCAAGCGGCTGGCGAGCGGCATCGCCAGCCTGTTCTACCGCGAAGACTTCGACCACCACTACGCCAACCTCGAGGCCTACGCCGAGCCGGAACTCTTCGGCGACGAATGGACGCCCGCGCTGCCGCCTCAGGAAAGAAACTGAACCATGACAACCAGCACTCCCACTTCCGATGTGATCGATGCCGCCGTCCCGCTGGCGCCAGACCACCCCACCTGGGCGCTGCGGCGCCAGCGCGACAAGGTCGTCGCCGCGACGCAAGGCAGCTACGACGCGATGTTTTCCCCGGCCGTCGAAGGCCTGTCAGTGAGCGAGCGGCTGCTGGTGGCGCTGCATGCCTGCCGCGTGTCGAAGGCGGACAGCCTTGCCGCGCACTACCGCGACCGGCTGGCGGCCGAAGGCGCGGACAGCGCCCTGACGGCGGCGGTGGACGCCGGCAAGCCCGTGGCCGATGCGCGCCTGCAGGCCGTGCGGGCCTTCACCGGCAAGCTGATCGAACGCCCCATCGAGGGCGACAAGGCGGCTGTGCAATCGCTGGTCGACAGCGGCCTTTCGACGCCCGCCATCGTGGCGATGAGCCAGCTGATCGCCTTCCTGTCGTACCAGATCCGCGTTGCCGCGGGCCTGAAGGCACTGGCAGCGGTGGAGGTGGCGGCATGATGGCCCCGATCCGCATCAAGGGCTTCACCAACGAGGTGCTGAAGTGGAAGCCGTGGCTCGACACGGTGAACGTCGACACCGCCACGCCGGCGCAACTGGCGGCGCTGGACGAGATGAGCCCGCAGGCGCGCACGTCGCCGTACTTTCTGGTGCTGGCGCATCAGCCCGAGATACTGTTGCAGCGCTCGATCGCCTTCAACGCGATCATGTTCGCTCCGGGCGGCATGCCGCGCGCCGAGCGCGAGCTGGGTGCCACGGTGGAGTCGCGCGTCAACGGTTGCGTGTACTGCGCCTCGGTGCATGCGCAGCGCTTCGAGCAGCTGGCCAAGCGCAACGACGTGATCTCGCAGGTGTTCGAGGAGCCGGCGGGCGCCGGCACCACGGCGCGCGAGAAGGCCATCGTCGAGTTTTCGATCCGTCTTGGCGCGGAACCCGACAAGGTCTCGGCCGACGACGTGCGCGGGTTGAAGGAGGTCGGGCTGACCGAGCTGGAAATACTCGACCTGATCCATTCGGTTGCCATCTTCGCCTGGGCCAACCGGCTGATGCTCAACCTCGGGGAGCCGGTGTTCCCCGAAGCAGACGGTTCATAGGCGCGCGAGCAGCCCGGCGACAGTTTCGTTCGCCAGGCCCAGCGGTTCGAGCAGGTCGTTTTCGCGGCGGAAGTCGACGCCGTTGACCAGCGAGGCTGCTTCCACGATGGTGCGCGTCGCGGGTGTCGGCACGCCGGCGATGGCGCCCAGCGCCTCGACGAACGCCAGGCCGTAGGGCATGTCCTCGGTCACGTAGCGGGTGTCGACCTGCGTGGGGCCGGGCGGGCCGCCGCGCTTGGCGTGCAGTTCGGCGGCAATGTCTTCGAGCTTTTCCGACGTGGTGCCGAAGGAGCGCGCGAAGTGCGCCTCGATGGGGCCGAGCTCGATGCCGAAGGCTGCCGCCACGGCGCGGCGTTCCTGGTCAAGCGCCTCGATAGCGCGCGACACGCCGGGCGTCATGCAGTGGTACTGCGCCCAGTTCTCGGCGCGCTCGATGCGGGTCCAGTTGAAGACCGCGAGCGGGCCGTGCGACTGCGGATTGACGTTGGCCAGGGCGCTGGCAAGGGCGCCGTCCTGCGCGGAGAAGCCGTCGCCGAAGAGGGCGGTGCACAGCGCGACGGCTTCGCCGACTTTTGAGCCGGGCAGGGCGGAGACGCCGACGGCCTTGCGTCGCGTCATCACCCTGACCTGCGTGCCCGATTCGCGGCGCGCGGTCAGAACGGTCGTGCCGAAGCTGGCGACATTGATCTGCCGGCCGGCGCGGCGGGCTGCTTCATGAAGATAGAGCGACGACAGCGAGGCCATTGAGCTGACGATCACGGTCTGGCCGTCGCGCAGAGAGGGCAAGAGCGCATCCATCACGCGCTTGTGGCCGTTGACCGGCAGGGCCAGCAGCAGTACGTCCGAGGCCGCGCACAGCCCGGCCGCGTCGTCGGCAACCTCGACGGTCACTGAAAACGACTGGATGCCGCTGGCCTCCAGTGCCTGCGTGCGCAAGGCTTCTGCTCCCTGGCCGCCCGGCGACCACATGGTGACGCTGTGGCCCGCCTGCCGCAGCCAAGCCGCGCTGGCCAGCGCGATTGCCCCGGCGCCCGCGATGCCGACGCGGTACTTCTTGCCCGGAACCTCAGTCAACCTTGATCCCGCCCTGCTTGATCACCTTCGCCCAGCGCTGGCTGTCTTCCGTCACGACCTTGCCCAAGGCAGCCGGGCCGCCACAGGTGTTCACCGCGCCCAACTGGGCGAAGCGCTGCTTCGTCTCCGGCAGGTTGCACACCTCGAGCAGCGCCGCCGACAGCTTCTCGACGCTCGCCGCCGGCATGCGCGCAGGTGCCATCACGCCGACCCAGACCGGCACTTCCATTCCCGGCAGGCCGGTGGCCTCGCCGATGGTGGGGGCCGAACCCATGCTGGGAAGGGAAACCCGGGAGAAGGTGCCGAGCACGCGCGCCTTGCCGCTGGCGACCATGGGTTCGATCGAGGCCACGCTGGTGACGATGGCGGCTACCTGCCCGCCCAGCAGGTCCGTCATGGCGGGCGCGGCGCCCCGGTAGGGCACGTGCAGCAGGTTCGTGCCGCTCGCCTGCGCCAGCAGCGCCCCGGTCAGGTGCGAGACGGTGCCGTTGCCGGTCGAGGCGTAGGTCACCTGGCCCGGCCTGGCCTTGGCGTCGCGCAGCACGTCGGCCACCGTCTTGTAGGGGCTCTCGGTGCGCACGGACAGCGTCATCGGCGTGTCGGCCACCAGGGCCACCGGCACCAGCTCGTGCACCGGGTCGTAGGGGAGCTTGGGCTGCAGGTGGGGGGCGATCGTGATCGCGCCGCCGGTGGCCAGCAGCACCGTGGCCCCGTCGGTCGCCTTGGCCACCGCGTCGGCGGCCACGATGCCGCCAGCGCCGGCCTTGTTGTCGATGATGACGGGCTGGCCCAGCTTGTCGGTGAGCTTGGCGCCCAGGTAGCGCGCGATCACGTCCTGCGCGCCGCCGGTGGCGAAGGGCACGACGATGCGCAGGGGCTTGTCGTTCTGCTGGGCCCACAGGGGCGTGGCGGCGAGGCCGACGGCGGCCGCTAGGCCCAGGGCGAGGTGTTTCAGGCGCAGTTTCATGGTGTTCCAGGCGGTGCGAAAAACCTGTCGGACGGCAGGCGTTACCCGCGCAACACGCAGGTTACGTGCCCCGAGTCTAGAGTCTGCCGGCCGGGGCTTTCGCCCGGGCGCGATAATCCCGCGTTCCCGGCCGCTCCGAGCCGGGCTCTTGCCGAACCGCCATGAATCCCAGCTACAAACCCAGCGACGTCGAGTCCGCTGCCCAGGCGCAATGGAGCGCCGCCGATGCCTACCGCGTCACCGAGGACACGAGCCGCAAGAAGTACTACGCCTGCTCGATGCTGCCGTACCCCAGCGGCAAGCTGCACATGGGCCATGTGCGCAACTACACGATCAACGACATGCTCACGCGCCACCTGCGCATGAGCGGCTACAACGTGCTGATGCCCATGGGCTGGGACGCCTTCGGCCTGCCGGCCGAGAACGCAGCGCTGAAGAACGGCGTGCCGCCGGCCAAGTGGACCTACGAGAACATCGCCTACATGAAGGGCCAGCTCCAGGCCATGGGCCTGGCCATCGACTGGAGCCGCGAGATCGCCACCTGCGATCCGAGCTACTACAAGTGGAACCAGTGGCTGTTCCTGAAGATGCTCGAAAAGGGCATTGCCTACCGCAAGACCCAGGTCGTCAACTGGGACCCGGTCGACCAGACCGTGCTGGCCAACGAGCAGGTGATCGACGGCAAGGGCTGGCGCACCGGCGCGACGGTCGAGCGCCGCGAGATCCCGGGCTACTACCTGAAGATCAGCGACTACGCCGAGGAACTGCTCGAACACACCCAGCACAAGCTGCCGGGCTGGCCCGAGCGCGTCAAGCTGATGCAGGAAAACTGGATCGGCAAGAGCGAGGGCCTGCGCTTCGCCTTCACGCATGACATCAAGGACGCGAGCGGCAAGCTGATCCAGGACGGACGCATGTACGTGTTCACCACGCGCGCCGACACCATCATGGGCGTGACCTTCTGCGCCGTGGCGCCCGAGCATCCGCTGGCCGCGCATGCCGCCACGCTCGACCCCAAGGTCGCGGCCTTCATCGAGGAGTGCAAGAGCGGCGGCACCACCGAGGCCGAACTCGCCACGCAAGAGAAGAAGGGCGTGCCCACCGGCCTGACTGTCAAGCACCCGATCACCGAGGAGCAGGTGCCCGTGTGGGTCGGCAACTACGTGCTGATCGGCTACGGCGACGGCGCCGTGATGGGCGTGCCCGCGCACGACGAGCGCGACTTCGCCTTCGCCAACAAGTACGGCATCGAGATCATCCAGGTGGTGCTGGTCGACGACGAGCCGCACTTCGACTATCACAAGTGGCAGGACTGGTACGCCGACAAGCAGCGCGGCGTGACCATCAATTCCGACAACTTCAGCGGCATGTCGTACAAAGAGGCCGTGGCCGCCGTGGCGCATGCGTTGGGCCAGAAGGACCTGGGTGAGCTGCAGACCACCTGGCGCCTGCGCGACTGGGGCGTGAGCCGCCAGCGCTACTGGGGCACGCCGATCCCGATCATCCATTGCGACGAACACGGCGCAGTGCCGGTGCCCGAGAAAGACCTGCCCGTGGTGCTGCCCACCGACTGCGTGCCGGACGGCTCGGGCAACCCGCTGCACAAGCACGAAGGCTTCCACGCCGGCGTGGTCTGCCCCGTCTGCGGCAAGCCCGCGCGGCGCGAGACCGACACGATGGACACCTTCGTCGATTCGTCGTGGTACTTCATGCGCTACTGCGACCCGAAGAACGAAGAGGCGATGGTGGCCGGCGGCGCCGACTACTGGATGCCGATGGACCAATACATCGGCGGCATCGAGCACGCGATTCTTCACCTGCTGTACGCGCGCTTCTGGACCAAGGTGATGCGCGACCTTGGCCTCGTGAAGGCCGACGAGCCCTTCAGCAAGCTGCTCACCCAGGGCATGGTGCTCAACCACATCTTCTACAAGCGCAATGAAAAGGGCGGCAAGGACTACTTCCCGCCCAGCGAAGTCGCGACGGTGCTCGATGCGCAGGGCCGCATCACCGGCGGCACCACCGCCGACGGCACGAAGGTCGAGTACGGCGGCGTGGGCAAGATGGGCAAGAGCGAACGCAACGGCGTCGACCCGCAGGACCTGATCGAGAAATACGGCGCCGACACCGCGCGCCTGTACACCATGTTCACCGCACCGCCCGAAGCCACGCTCGAGTGGAACGACGCGGCCGTCGAAGGCAGCTACCGCTTCCTGCGCCGGGTGTGGAATTTCGGCGTGGCGCAGGCGGACGTGGCGCCGGTGGCTGTCAGCGGCCAGACCTTCGGCAAGAATGCCCAGGCGCTGCGCCGCGAGGTGCACACCGTGCTGCGCCAGATCGACTACGACTACCAGCGCATGCAATACAACACGGTGGTGTCGGGCGCGATGAAGCTGCTCAACGCGCTGGAAGGCTTCAAGCCCGACGGCAGCGCGGGCGACGCGGCCGCGATGCGCGAGGGCTTCGGCATCCTGTTGCGCTGCCTCTACCCGGCCACGCCGCACATCGCCCAGCAGCTCTGGAACGAACTCGGCTACGACAAGGACCTGGGCGGCCTGCTCGACGCGCCCTGGCCCGCGGTCGACGTCGGTGCGCTGGTGCAGGACGAGATCGAGCTCATGCTGCAGGTCAACGGCAAGCTGCGCGGCAAGCTCAGCGTGCCGGCCGGCGCATCGAAGGACGAGATCGAGAAGCTCGCGCTCGCCTGCGACGATTTCGTCAACTTCGCCGAAGGCGCGCCGCCCAAGCGCGTGATCGTGGTTCCCGGCCGCCTGGTCAACGTGGTCCTTTGAACGACTCAAGCATGAACACTCGCAATGTCTCGCTGCCGCGCCGCGGCTTTCTTCTCGGATTGGCGGCGGCGGGCGCTTCGCTCGGCCTGGCCGGTTGCGGCTTCGAGCTGCGCAAGGCGCCTGTCTTCGCGTTCAAGACGCTGCAGGTGTCGGGCAACTCGGCCATGATCAACCAGATCCGGCGCGAGTTGCGGGCGACGGGCACTGTGACTCTGGTGACGCCCGACACGTCCACCGCCGGTGGTTCGTCGCCGGCCGCCGACGTGGTGCTGGAGATCCTGAGCGAGGACCGCAACCGCATCGTGATCTCGACCAACTCGGCCGGCCTGGTGCGCGAGCTGCAGCTTCAGTTGAAGGTGCGCTTCCGCCTGCGCACGCCGGGCGGTAAAGACCTGCTGCCGGCCACCGACGTCTCGCAGACGCGCGACCTGAGCTTCAACGAAACCAACGCGCTGGCCAAGGAAGGCGAAGCCGACCTGCTGTTCCGCGATATGCAGTCCGACATCGCGCAGCAGCTGATGCGCCGCCTGGCGGCCGTCAAGGAACTCTGAGCCTGCGCGCTCCGGCCATTCCATTTCCATGCAACTTGCCAGCGCCCAGCTCGGAGCCCACCTGCAGAAGGGCCTGAAGCCGCTCTACACGATCCACGGCGACGAGCCGCTGCTCGCGCAGGAAGCGGCCGACGCCATCCGCACCGCCGCGCGCGCGCAGGGTTACACCGAGCGCAGTTCTTACACCGTGGCCGGCGCGCACTTCGACTGGAGCGCGGTGCTCGCGGCCGGGGGCTCGCTCTCGCTGTTCGCAGACAAGCAGATCGTCGAGATCCGCATCCCCTCGGGCAAGCCCGGCAAGGACGGCAGCGCGGCCCTTCAGCAGATGGCCGAGTCCGCGCCCGGCAACGACAGCACGCTCACGCTGGTGATGCTGCCGCGGCTGGACAAGGCCACGCGCACCGGCGCCTGGTTCTCGGCGCTGGAGAACAACGGCGCGAGTATCCAGGTCGACCCGATCGAGCGCGGCGCGCTGCCGCAATGGATCGCGCAGCGCCTGGGCCAGCAGGGCCAGCGCGTGATGCCCGGCGACGAAGGCCAGCGCACGCTGCAGTTCTTTGCCGATCGCGTGGAGGGCAACCTGCTCGCCGCGCACCAGGAAATCCAGAAGCTCGCGCTGCTGCATCCGGCCGGCGAGCTGAGCTGGGAGCAGGTCGAAGGTGCGGTCAACAACGTGGCTCGCTACGACGTGTTCAAGCTGTCCGAAGCCGTGCTGGCCGGCAATCCGCAGCGCGTGGCGCGCATGCTCGATGGCCTGCAGGCCGAGGGCGAGGCCGAGGTGCTGGTGCACTACACGATTGCCGAGGACATCCGCGCGCTCAAGCGTGTGAAGGACGCCATGGCCTCGGGACGCCCGCTGCCGATGGCGCTGCGCGAGAACCGCATCTGGGGCCCGCGCGAGCGTGCCTTCGAGCGTGTGCTGCCGCGGCTGGACGACCGCATGCTGACCCGGCTGCTGCGCGCGGCGCATGTGGTGGACGGCATCGTGAAGGGGCTGAAGCAGCCCGACTGGCCAGCCAGCGGCTGGCAGGCCCTGCAGCGGCTGGCGCTGATGCTGTGCCGCGCCTGCAGCAGCGCGGCGACCGCTCCGCGACGCGCCTGACTCGGCCCGCGCACGATGGCTCCAGCCATCAAAAGGCCCGTGTAAGCCGGGTCACAGGTCGGCGTGGGAAAATGAACACATGAATGCGTTCAACGTCAGCGAGCACATGCAGACCCTGGGTCTGCAAGCCAAAGCCGCTGCATTCCTCATGGCCCGTGCGGATGCAGCTACCAAAAACATAGCATTGAAGGCGCTGGCCCGGCGTCTGCGCGAAGCCGGCCCGGTGCTGGCGGTCGCCAATCAGAAGGACCTGGAACGCGCCACCGCCGCCGGCCTCTCGGCGCCGATGGTCGATCGTCTCAAGCTCACGCCCAAGGTCATCGAGACCGTGGCCCTGGGCTGCGAGCAGCTCGCCGGCATGGCCGACGTCATCGGCGAAATCATCGGCATGAAGCAGCAGCCCAGCGGCATCCGCGTGGGCCAGATGCGCGTGCCGATCGGTGTCTTCGGCATGATCTACGAGAGCCGGCCCAACGTGACCATCGAGGCTGCGAGCCTTGCCATCAAGAGCGGCAACGCGGCCATCCTGCGCGGCGGCTCGGAAGCCATCGAGTCGAACAAGGCGCTGGCGCTGCTGGTGTCCGAGGCGCTGGCCGAAGCCGGCTTGCCGGTCGAGGCGGTGCAGCTGGTGCAGACCACCGACCGCGAGGCCGTCGGCCAGCTCATCGCCATGCCCGAGTTCGTCGACGTGATCATTCCGCGCGGCGGCAAGGGGCTGATCGAGCGCATCAGCCGCGACGCCAAGGTGCCGGTCATCAAGCACCTGGACGGCAACTGCCACGTCTACGTGGACGACACGGCCGAGTTCGACATGGCGCTGCGCATCGTCGACAACGCCAAGACCCAGAAGTACAGCCCCTGCAACGCCGCTGAAGGCCTGCTGGTGTCGGCGTCGGTGGCCGACGACTTCCTGCCCGAGATTGCCGCCATCTTCGCGGCCAAGGGTGTGGAAATGCGCTGCGACCCGGCCGCTGCCGCCATCCTGCGCGCCGACGAGGCGCTCGATCCGAAGGCCCGGGTGGTCGATGCGGTCGAGTCCGACTGGTCCGAGGAATACCTGGCCGCCGTCATCAGCATCAAGGTGGTGGCCGGCGTGGACGAGGCCATCGCGCACATCAACCGCTATTCGAGCCATCACACCGATGCCATCGTCACGCGCGACCACGTGCATGCGCAGCGCTTTCTGCGCGAGGTCGATTCGGCCAGCGTGATGGTCAATGCGAGCACACGCTTCGCGGATGGCTTCGAGTTCGGGCTGGGCGCCGAAATCGGCATCAGCACTGACAAGTTCCACGCCCGCGGTCCGGTGGGCATCGAAGGGCTGACCTCGCTCAAGTACGTGGTGCTGGGGCAGGGCGAAGTCCGGACCTGATCCGATGCGCCCGCGTGCGGTCTTGTCATTGGGGCGGCCATCCCCAAATCCTACAATTCCGCTCCACCTTTAAGCACAAAACCAACAAGGCCGCCGCATGGTTCCGCATCTCGTCACCGCCCTGACCGGCCCGATCAACGAACTGGAGCAGCGGGTGCTCGACTCGATGCCCGCCATCGAGCGCTGGTTCCGGCTCGAGTGGATGGAGCACACGCCGCCGTTCTACAGCGCCGTCGACATCCGCAACGCCGGCTTCAAGCTGGCCCCGGTCGACACCAACCTCTTTCCGGGCGGCTGGAACAATCTCACCAAGGAGATGCTGCCGCTGGCGGTGCAGGCTGCTCAGGCGGCCATCGAGAAGATCTGTCCGGAAGCGCGCAACCTGCTCGTCATTCCGGAAAATCACTCCAAAAATACCTTTTATCTCGCCAACGTCGCGCAACTGGTGCGCATCTTCCACATGGCGGGGCTCAACGTGCGCATTGGGTCGATCGATCCGGCCATCAAGTCGCCCAAGAAGATCGAACTGCCGAACGGCGAGACCGTGACGCTCGAACCGGTGGTGCGCAGCAAGCGCCGCCTGGGCCTGAAGAACTTCGATCCTTGCACAATTCTGCTCAACAACGAGCTTTCTGCGGGAACGCCCGGCATCCTCGAAGATTTGCATGAGCAGTATCTGCTGCCGCCGTTGCACGCAGGCTGGTCGGTGCGCCGCAAGAGCAACCACCTGCACAGCTACGAGGAGCTGTCCAAGCGTCTCGGCAAGCTGCTGGGCATCGACCCGTGGCTCATCAACCCGATCTATGCGCGCGCCGAAGGCGTGGATGTGGCCGAGGGCCGCGGCATCGACGTGCTGACCAGCCATGTGGATGCGGTGCTGACCAAGGTGCGCCGCAAGTACAAGGAATACGGCATCAACGAGAAGCCGTTCGTGGTCGTCAAGGGCGGCCACAGCGGCAGCGGCAGCCCGGGCGTGGTGACGGTGCGCGATGCCAAGGACGTCGAGGCGCTGATCGGCAAGCCGCGCGACACCGCCAGCAGCGCCCCGGCCGGCAAGACCGGCGCCGGCCGCGAGCTGCGCGAGCCCACCGAGCTGATCGTCCAGGAAGGCGTGCTCACCAACGAGCGCGTGCACAACGGCGTGGCCGAGCCGGTGGTCTACATGATGGATCGCTACGTTGTCGGCGGTTTTTACCGCGTGCATGCCGAGCGCGCCGCCGACGAAAACCTCAAGCTGCCGGGCGCGAGCTTCGTGCCGCTGGCTTTTTCTGAAAGTGCGCACTTGCCACAGCCCGGCGCCAAGCCTGGCGCCAGCGCGCCCAACCGCTTCTACATGTATGGCGTGGTCGGCCGGCTGGCCATGGTGGCCGCCAGCTACGAGATGGAAGCGACCGATCCGGACGCCGAAATCTACGAATGATTGCCGGGGGCGGCTTGTGGCGGCTTGCGCCGACCACAAGCAACGGCAAAATAGCGGCCCCACAGCAACGGAAACAAAAGGGCGGGAGGGTGACGCAGGTGGACTAAAGTTCACACTTGCCTCGCCCCGGCGTGTCTGACGCGTCGATTCCAGCAGCCTGCCCTTTTCCCATCGACTTCGTGTCAGCCCCCAAAAATCTCTCAGCCGGCCTCATCGTCGGCGCCATCGGCGTCGTCTATGGCGACATCGGCACCAGCGTGCTGTATGCCGTCAAGGAAGTGTTCGGCCACGGCCACGTGCCGTTCACCGTCGAGAACGTCTACGGCATCCTCTCGATGTTCTTCTGGACACTCACCGTCATCGTCTCCATCAAGTACGTCGTGCTCGTGCTGCGCGCGGACAACGAAGGCGAGGGCGGCCTCGTTGCCATGCTGGCGCTGGCCTCCCGCGCGGTGGCCGACAAGCCCAGGCTGCGCCACCTGCTGCTGGTGGTCGGCATCTTCGGCACTTCGCTCTTCTACGGCGACGGGGTCATCACCCCGGCCATCTCGGTGCTCTCGGCGGTCGAGGGCCTGGAGGTGGTGTCGCCGCACTTCACGCATTACGTGATCCCGCTCACGCTGGTCGTGCTGTTCTGTCTCTTCGTGGTGCAGAAGCGCGGCACGGCGGGCATCGGCAAGTTCTTCGGGCCGATCACGCTCGTGTGGTTCCTGGCGATTGCCGTGCTTGGCGTGTCGCAGATCCTGCACCACCCCGAGATCCTGAAGGCGCTGAACCCGTTCTATGCGCTGAAGTTCATGTGGGACAACCCGGGCACCAGCTTCATCCTGCTGGGCGCCACCGTGTTGTGCGTGACCGGTGCCGAGGCGCTGTACGCCGACCTGGGCCACTTCGGCAAGAGCCCGATCCGCATTGCGTGGTTCTCGGTCGTGATGCCGGCGCTGACGCTCAACTACTTCGGCCAGGGCGCGCTGCTGCTGGAGAACCCCGAGGCGGTGAAGAACCCGTTCTTCATGATGGCGCCCGAATGGGCGCTGATTCCGCTGGTGCTGCTGGCCACGGCGGCCACGGTGATCGCGTCGCAAGCCCTCATCACGGGCGCCTTCAGCGTCACGCGCCAGGTCATCCAGCTGGGCTACCTGCCGCGCCTGAACATCGAGCACACCAGCGTGCGCACGGCGGGCCAGATCTACATTCCGCTGGTCAACTGGGGCCTGTTCGTGGCCATCGTTCTGGCGGTGGTCATGTTCCGCTCGTCGAGCAGCCTGGCCGCGGCCTACGGCATTGCCGTGACCACCGACATGCTGATCACCACGGTGCTGACCTTCTTCGTGATCCGCTACGCGTGGAAGCTTCCGCTGGCGCTGTGCATCGCATCGACAGCGGTCTTCTTCGTGGTCGACTTCCTGTTCTTCGCGTCGAACCTGCTCAAGCTGTTCGAGGGCGGCTGGTTCCCGCTGCTGATCGGCGGATTCGTCTTCACGCTGATGATGACGTGGAAGGAAGGACGCCGCCTGATGGGCGAGGCGCAGCATGCCGATGCGATCGACCTGAAGTCCTTTCTCGACTCGGTGTTCGTGAGCCCGCCGGCGCGTGTCGACGGCACGGCGGTGTTCCTCACGGCCGAGCCGGGCACCGTGCCGAATGCGTTGCTGCACAACCTGAAGCACAACAAGGTGCTGCACGAACAGAACATGTTCGTCACCGTGCGCAACCACGAGGTGCCGTGGATTCCGATGGACAAGCGCATCGAGATCGAGGCGCTCGGCCACCACTGCTGGCAGATCATCGTGCACTACGGCTTCAAGAACGACATCGACCTGCCGCGCGCGCTCGAAAACGCGCGTATGCGCGGCTGCCAGCTGGAGCCGATGACGACCAGCTACTTCCTGTCGCGCGACGTCGTGATTCCGACGCTCGGCAGCGGCATGGCGCCGTGGCGCGAGAAGCTGTTCGCGCAGATGCACCACAACGCGAGCGGGGCGGCGGCATTCCTGGGGCTGCCGAACAACGCGGTGGTGGAGCTGGGGTCGAAGATCGAAATCTGAGGCTCAGGCAGGGCGCCTCAGTCGAATTCTCCTGGGCGCTCCTTCGCGAGCCCTTCCACGTGCGAGGCGATCGCGCCCGGCGTGGTGAACCAGATCTCGCCCCGGTCGCGCGCCTGCGCCAGGTACGTGAGTGCGGTGCGCAGGTGCCGCAGCCGATAGGGCTGGCCCACGATGTACGGGTGCAGCGCCAGGCCCATCACCAGCGGCTGCGTGCGCGACTGTTCGAGCATCTCCTCGAAGTTGTCGATCACCATCGAGCTGAAGTCCTTTGCGTCCATCAGGCGGCCGACGATCATCGGGATGTCGTTGAGCTCCTGCGGATACGGCACCGACCACAGCGAGCCGCCGCTGCGTGTGCGCATGCGCAGCGGCTGGTCGTCGTGGCACCAGTTGAGCGTGTAGCTGTAGCCGGTCTCGGCCAGCAGGTCGGGCGTGACGGCGCTTTCCGAGATCCATGGCGAGAGCCAGCCGGCGGGTGCCTGCCCGCTCCCGCGCACCATGCGTTCGCGGCAGCGCTGCAGCAGCGCGCGTTCGTGCACTTCGTCGAGCGCGCCCTGGCGCTCGGCATTGCTGTGGCCGTGGCCGATCAGCTCGTCGCCGCGCGCCACCAGCGCCTGGACCAGCTCGGGGCAGTGGTCGTACAGCGCGGTGTTGACGAGCGCGCCGGTGGGCAGCGCGAGCGCGTCGAACAGCTCCAGGCAGCGCCACGCGCCGACGCGGTTGCCGTACTCGCGCCAGCCGTGGTTGAGCACGTCGGGTTGCGGCGAGGCCGGGCCGATGCATGCGCCCAGCCCGTCGCCGAAGGCGAAGTGTTCGATGTTGAAGCCGATGTACACCGCCAGCCGCGCGCCGTTCGGCCACACGTAGTCGGGCCGCCGCGTGATGGGCCGGTAGTCGAAGCGGTCGTGTGTGGGAAGCCGGTCGGGCCAGCGCGTCGTCATGCCTGGGGCCTCATCACAGCACGGCGAGGCCGGCGCGCACCAGCAGCCATTCGGCGCTGTCGTTCCACACGTCCATCTGCACGATCAGGCCGTGGCGCACCACGTAGCGGTCGACATAGCGATTGCCTTCGAAGGCCGTGCCGTCGGGCCACGCGCCGTAGAGCGTGCCGAGGCTGTAGACCACCGTTTCCTCGGGCGTGCCGCCGGCCACCGTTTCGGTGCGCTCGATCTTCTTCTTGACCCACGCATAGCGCTTTGCGTTGAAGGCGGAGGTGTCGCCGGGCGCCTGCATTGGCCGGTTGCCGGTGAAGCGGATGCGGATGCCGGGCGCGGTGAAGCGGGAGGCCGACTCCGGGTCGGGAATCATCACCAGGCGAAGGAACTCGTCGACCACGGCGGCGGGGTCGAGCGCGGGGTTGCTCTGCTGCGAAACGGATGCGTCCACGGGGTTCTCCAATCTTGCTGGGCCATGGCGGTGCACGGCGGGATGTCGCGACTGGGTTCGTGCAATTCCCGTGCCTGATGGTTGACATTATGGAATTCAGATTGTTGACAATCTGGTGCTGCCGGCCTCCCGGCACAATCGCCCGATGCGATTCCCCAAGCTCGGCCGGACGCATGAAGAAAAGGCCCCGCCCGGCAAGGACATCGCCGCTTCCGGCAACATCGCGCCCGATATCCCGGTGGCAGCCGCCGCTCCCGGCACCGCAAGAAAGAACGCCTGATGAAAAACATCCTCTTCGTCGCCGATCCGCTTGATCATTTCAAGATCTACAAGGACACGACCTTCTCGATGATGCGCGAGGCGCAGCGCCGCGGCCACCGCATCGCGGCCTGCCTGCCGCAGGACATTCAGTGGAAGTCGGGCGGCGTGGTCACGGCCACGGTGCAGCAGATCACGCTGACCGGCGACCCGAAAGATTGGTACAGCGTCGACATCACCGAGGCCAAGGCACTAAAGGACTTCGACGCCGTGCTGATGCGCAAGGACCCGCCCTTCGACGCCGAGTACATCTACGCCACGCACCTGCTGGAGCAGGCCGAGCGCGAGGGCGCGCAGGTGGTGAACAAGCCGCGCGCGCTGCGCGACCACCCCGAGAAGCTCGCGATCATGGAGTTTCCGCAGTTCACCACGCCCACGCTGGTAACGCGCAGCTCGCAGGCCGTGCGCGACTTCCATGCCGAGCACGGCGACATCATCCTGAAGCCGCTCGACGGCATGGGCGGCATGGGCATCTTCCGCGTGCGGCAGGACGCGCTGAACCTCGGCTCCATCGTCGAGACGCTCAACAAGGACGGCGCCGAGACGATCATGGTGCAGCGCTTCGTGCCCGAGATCGTGCAGGGCGACAAGCGCATCCTGATCATCGCGGGCGAGCCGGCGCCCTTCGTGCTGGCGCGCATTCCGCAGGGCACCGAGGTGCGCGGCAACCTGGCTGCGGGCGGCAAGGGCGTGGCGCAACCGCTGACCGCGCGCAATCGCGAGATCGCCGAGACCGTGGGCCGTGCGCTCGCGCCGCGCGGGCTGCTGCTGATCGGGCTCGACGTGATCGGCGACTCGGTGACCGAGATCAACGTGACCAGCCCGACCTGCTTTCAGGAGATCACCGAACAGACCGGCTTCGACGTGCCGGCGATGTTCATCGATGCGCTGGAAGAGACCCTGCGCAAGCAGGGCCGCTGACGCAGCAGGTCAGAAGTCGATGGTGCCGCTCACCGCGAAGGTGCGCGGCGCGCCCAGCACCAAGTAGTTGCTGCCCTGCGTGCCGCCCACCGAGGCCCAGTACGACTTGTTGAACAGGTTGTCGATGCGTGCGCGCAGCGTGAGCGCGCGGCCGTTGCCGAGGTCGACCAGGTAGCGCGCGCCGATATCGAAGCGCGTCCACGACGGCACCGACTGCGTGTTGGTGGCGTTGGCGTACTGCTTCGATGTGTACAGCACGCGTGCGTTCAGCGACAGGTTGCGCACGCCGGGCACGTCCCATTCGGCGCCGAGATTGGCCTGCTGCTTGGCCACGCCGATGGCGGTGAGACCGTCGGTCGCGCCGCCTTGCGTGTTCTTCTGCTTGGCGTCGAGCAGCGTCAGGCCACCGAGCAAGCGCAGGCCCTTGGTGGGCTGGCCGAACACCGAGAACTCCAGGCCCTGGTTGCGCTGCTTGCCGTAGAGGCCGTAGGTCTGGCCCGAGTAGTAGTAGGTGGGCTGGTCCGTGGTGAAGAACGCGGCGCTGGCGCCGAGCGTGCCGCCGTCGTACTTGACGCCGACTTCCTTCTGCTTGGCCTGGTAGGGCGCAAAGATTTCGCCGGCGTTGGTGACGGGGCGGTTGTTCACCGTGGTGCCCGCCACGTTGCCCTTGACGAGGCCTTCGATGTAGTTGGCGTAGGCCGAGACAGTCGGCGTGATCTTGAACACGACGCCGGCCACCGGCGTGGTCTTGCTCTTGTCGTAGGTGCTCGTCTGCTTGAGCGTGGTGTAGGCGAAGCTGGTCTGCTCGATGGTCTGGCGACGCGCGCCGAGGGTGACGAGCAGGCGGTCGTCCATGAAGGACATGGTGTCGGCGATGGCCACGCTCGAGGTGTCGATCTTGTCGGTCAGGCGCGGGTCTTCCAGCGTATTGCCGGTGAAGGCGTTGGCGACCGGGTATGCCGTTGCGTACGGTGCGTAGATGTTGTTGCGGATGGTGCCGCGCGAGATCGTGTACGCGTTGTCGCGGTCGTTGCTGTACTTGGCGACCGAGGCCACCACCGTGTGTTTCACCGGGCCGGTCGCGAAGTTGCCGCGCACGCCGAGTTCGGCGGTGCCGATGCGGTCCTTGCGGGTGTTGCTGAAGCGAGTGTTGCTGGTGTTGCCGAACGAGTCGGCGAGCGTGGGGTTCGACAGCACGTTGTCTTCGCTGCTGCGGCGCACGCCGCCGGCGGCCCAGGCCGTGATGTTGTCGGTGATGTCGACTTCGCCGCGGAAGGTGGCGAACTTGTCCTTTTCCTTCGAGTAGGTCCAGGGCTGGGCGAAGTTGGTGCGGGCGTCGGGCGCGCGGGGGATCGGCAGCGTGGACGAGGGCGTCAGGCTCGGGCGGCCGTCTTTCAGGTCGTAGTCTTGGTAACCGAAGTCGGCCGACAGGCGCACGTTGCGGTTGTGCCAGTCGAGGCCCACGCCGAAGGCGCTGAGCTGCTGGCTTTCGTTCTTCACGCCGGTGCCGCCTTCGCGGCGCACAGCGTTCACGCGAATGCCCAGGCTGTCGTCGGGACCGAAGCGGCGGGCCAGGTCGAGGTTGACGAAGCCCTGGCCGCCGGTCTGCACGCCGAAGCCGACGCGGGTGAGCGGCTCGTTGGGCGCGCGCTTGGGCAGCAGGTTGATCGCGCCGCCGATGCCGCTGCCGCCGGGCGCGGCGCCGTTCAGGAAGGTGTTGGCGCCGCGGAACACCTCCACGCGCTCGAAGAACTCAGAAGCGATGTACTGGCGCGGCAGCATGCCGTAGAGGCCGTTGTACGAGACGTCGTCCGAGTAGACGGGGAAGCCGCGCACCACGTACAGCTCCTGGAAATTGCCGAAGCCGCGCGCCTGGCGCACCGACGGGTCGTTCAGCAGCACGTCGGCCACGCTCTTGGCCTGCTGGTCCTGGATCAGTTCGTTGGTGTAGTTGGTGCTGGAAAACGGCGTGCTCATCATGTCCTGGTTGCCCAGGATGCCGACCCGCCCGCCGCGCGCCACCTGGCCGCCCGCATAGGGCTTGGTCAGGCCTTGGGCCGATGCATCGGCGCTGGCCTCCACGGTCACCGTGGAGAGCGTGCCGCTGGCCGCTGCCGCAGCCGGCTCGGCAGTGGTGGTTTGGGCCAGGGCGGCCACGGTGTTGAGCGCGAGCAGCGACGCGACCACGGTTGGCCGGAGGAAGAAGCGGGGAGCGGGCATGGACGATCCAGATAAGATGCAAATGAGAACGGTTATTGTTCACTCGATTGCATCCACCTGTTGATACTTTCTTGCAATGTTGCAAAAAAGTGTCAGTCGAAAGACTTCACATCTGCGTCAGAACCCGGATCGCTGCCCGTCCACGAACACATGCAGCTCGCCCGGCACGAAGGGTGTCCAGGTCTCGTTGGTGGTCAGCGGCGCGGTGACGACCACGGCCACGCGGTCGTTGGGCGTGGTGTGCTGCGCGAAGTCGATCTCCACGTCTTCGTCCGACAGCTGCGCGGTCACGAAGGGGTGGCGGCGCTCCACGTACCAGAGGTTGGTCGAGGCATGGGCCCACAGCGCCTGTCCGTTGGACAGCATGAAGTTGAAGGTGCCGTGGCTCGCGAGCTGTGGCGCCAGCTCGCGCAGCGTGAGTGTCAGCTCTTCGATGCTCGGCACGCCCGCATGCGACTTGGCCAGCTCCTGCATGATCCAGCAGAAGGCGTGTTCGCTGTCGGTGTTGCCCACCGGATGAAAGTTGCCGTGCAGCCGCGGGCGGAATTCCTTCAGATCGCCGTTGTGGGCGAACACCCAATAGCGCCCCCACAGTTCGCGCACGAACGGGTGGCAGTTCTGCAGGTTGACCTCGCCCTGAGTCGCCTTGCGGATGTGCGCCACGACGTTGCGGCTCTGGATGGGATAGCGCCGGATCAGCTCCGCAACCGGCGATTCGCTCGCCGGCTGGTGGTCGACGAAATGGCGCAGCCCGCGGTCCTCGAAGAACGCGATGCCCCAGCCGTCGGCGTGGTGGTCGGTGCGGCCGCCGCGTTGCGCGAACCCCGTGAAGCTGAAGGTCACGTCGGTCGGCGTGTTGCAGTTCATTCCTAGCAATTGGCACATGGCGCTATTAGAGCGCGAGTGCCGGCCGGCCGTGCGGCGGATCCGCTCGCCGCTCAGCGCACGAAGCGGCCCTCGGGCGTGACGCGCACCATTTCGATGAAGCGCGAGCCGGTGGTGTTGCCGGTCGAGAAATCGATGTCCATGCCGGCCAGGCGGAACTTGAGCGCGCGCAGCGTCGCATGCAGGCGGGCGCGCGTCAGGTCGCGGCCGGTGCGCTTGAGTGCCTCGATCATCACCAGCCCGTTCAGGTAGCCCTCGAAGCTGCCGTAACCCACCGGTACCTGTGCCCGCTCCGCCAGCCGGCGATAGTCGCGCGTCACCGTCTCCACCTCGCCCCAGGGATAGGGCATGACTTGCGAGATCGCGAGGCCGCCCGCCTGCAGGGCCACCACCTTGGCCGTGACTTCGCCCGGCACGATCGACATGCCGTAGAACATCGGCTTGCTGCCGGCGGCGTAGGTGGCCTTGATCACCTCGCCGGCCACGGTGCCGGCCAGGTACATCAGGATGGCCTGCGACTGGCTGTCGGCCAGCGCCTTGCCGGCGGCGGCGGCGTCGGAGCCGTCGCCCTTGGCGACCACCTTGGCCGTCGGCACCAGCTTGTGGGGGACCATGGCCGCCTCGATCAGCTTGACCGCCTCGGCGCCGCCGGGGTTGTCGAGGTGGGCGATCGCGATCTTGTTCACACCGATGGTCGCCAGGTGCTCGACCAGGGCCTGCGCTTCACGGGCGTTGCTGGCGCGCACGAAGTAAGCCGATCCCGCGACGCGTTCGCGCGCGCTGTCGCCCACGCCGTAGCCGCCCACGCTGGGCGCGCCGCTCTGCTGCAGCAGCTTGGCCGCGGCGGCCGTGGTGCCCGAGCCCACGCAGCCGAAGAAGGCGAACACGCGATGGTCGTTCAGCAGCTTGGTGTAGTTCTCTACCGCCTTGTCGGCCTTCAGCTCGTCGTCCAGCGCCACCATCTTGATCTTGCGCCCGTTCACGCCGCCCTGTTCGTTGACGGCATCGAACGCCAGCGCGGCACCGTTGTGCACGACCTTGATCTGCGATCCGAGCGGCCCGCTCAGCACGGCCGAACTGCCGAGCACGATTTCACTGTCGCTCACCCCCGTTTCGGCGGCTTGCGCGGAAGAGAGCCGAGCGAGCCCGGCGGCCGCCACGGCCGTCGAGGCGATAAAACTTCTGCGTTGCATGTAAGACCCATCCCAACTGATTTAACAAATTCTCACAATTAGAGACGATGGGTTCTTTCGTACTACTTGGTGCTTACCCTGACTGTGGCGGGCGGCGCAATTGCCACGCTGCGCAGATGGCCAGCGCGCAAAGGCCGGCGAGCATCGCGAAGACCTCGTCGAAGGCCGCCAGCCGCGCCTGGCTGCTCATCGGATTGGCCAGCGAATCGCCATGCGCCGCGAGACGCCACTCGAGCACGATGGCGCACAGGCTCACGCCGGCCGCGCCGCCCAGCATGCGCACGAAGTTGATGGCGCTCGCGCCCTGCGGAATCAGCGGCTTGGCCAGCGGCCGCATCGAGCCCAGGTTGAGCGAAGGCAGGATGAAGCCCAGCCCGATGCGCCCGATGATCGCGAAGGCCACCAGCAGCCACAGCGCGCTGTCGAGCCGCAGCACCATCATCAGCGCGAACGAGGCCGCCAGCAGCACGAGCCCGATCGTCACCAGCACCCAGGTCGGATGCTTGTCGGCCAGCCGGCCCACGCCGGCGATGGTCAGCGCCAGCACGATGCCCGCCGGCAGCAGGATGGTGCCCACGTGCGATGCGGAAAGATGCAGCCCCACCTGCATGTACACCGGCAGCAGGTAGGTCGAGCCGAACAGCGCCGTGCCGTAGATGAAGGCGACCACGCTGCCCATCGCAAACTGCCGGTACTGGAAGAGCGCCAGGTTCATCAGCGGCGTGCCGCCCGAGGCCGCGAGTCGCCGCTGCCACCAAACGAAGATGCCGAACGCCAGCAGCGCACCGGCCAGCAGCAGGCCCGCCTGCAGCGGTGAATCGCCGCGCAGCGCGACCAGCCCGTTCAGCAGGCACAGCGTGCCAACCGTGCCCAGCGCCAGCCCGCGCGCGTCGAGCCCGCTGCCGCGTACCGCGGCCACGCCGCCGGGCGCAGTCTTGGGCACGAACTTGTAGGCCAGCCAGAGCGAGGCCAGGCAGAACGGCACCACCATGAAGAAGATCGAGCGCCAGCCGAACAGGTCGACCAGCACTCCGCCGATGCTCGGCCCGATGGCAGGCGCCAGCACCACGCCCATGCCGAAGATGCCGCTCGCACGCCCCTGCTCGTGCGGCTCGAAGGCGCGCAGGATGATGATGGCCGGAATGGGCTGCACGACCCCCGCCGCCAGCCCTTCGGCCACGCGCGCGAACAGCACCAGCGAGAAGTCGTTGGCCACGCCGCCCACGATGCCACCCACCAGCAGCAACAGCATCGTGCCCACGTACGTGCGCCGGTAGCCGTAGCGCGACAGCAGCCACGGCGTGGTGAGCATCGACACCGTCATCGCCACCATGAAGCCCGAGCTCACCCACTGCGCGCGCTCCTGGCCGAGCGAGAAGTGATGGCTCATGCCCGGAATCGCAACGTTGACGATGGTCGAGGACATGATCGACGCCATCGTCCCCACCATGACCGACAGCAGCAAGTACCAGCGGTAGCGTTCGCCATAGCGCTCGCGCAGCGAGCCGATGGAAGGCGGGGCCGGCGCGATCGCGGCTTCGGAAGTCTGTGGGGAGGTCATGGGGCGGCGGAATGTCTCGGGGTCCGTCGTCCTACAAGCATATCGGTCTTTGCACGGCCGGGACTGCGCGAGGCGGCCGCACAATGCATCCGCTGTCCCCTCCGCGTCAAGAAGATCAAGACAAGAACATGGACTCTTCACCCGACGAACAAGCCAATGCCCAGCAGGCTGCCATCGAGCCCGAAGGCGCGCCTACGCTTGCGGCCGAACTGGCCTCGCCGACCGTCAGCCGCGCCTATCGCTGCCAGTGCGGCCGCCCCGTCTTCCTGCGCAACAGCGAATGCCTGGCCTGCCACACGCCGCTGGGCTACGTGATCGACCGGCTCGGCGTCATGCCGCTCGCACCGGCAGTGGGCGAAGGCGCGCAGCCCGACACCTTCACCGTGTTCGGCGATCCGCACGGCAACACCTACCGCCGCTGTGCGAACCTCATGACGCCGGCCGCCTGCAGCTGGATGGTGCCCGCCGCGCGCGACGGCGAACAACTGCCTCCCGATACCCAAGGCCTTGCGCCGGGCTACTGCCTGGCCTGCAGCGTCACGCGCACCATCCCCGATCTCTCGCTGGAGAGCAACGGAGAACTCTGGCGCAAGCTCGAAACCGCCAAGCGCCGGCTCATCTCGCAGCTGCTCGCGCTCGGCCTGCCGGTGGTGAGCCGCCATGTCGATCCCGTGCACGGCCTGACCTTCGACTTCCTCAGCAACATGCCGGGCGGCCCGCACGTGATGACCGGCCACCAGCACGGCGTGATCACCCTCAACGCCGAGGAGGCCGAAGACGCCGTGCGCGAGCGCATCCGCGCCGAGATGCGCGAGCCCTACCGCACGCTGCTCGGCCACTTCCGCCACGAGATCGGCCACTACTACTGGGACCTGCTGGTGCTGCCCACGCCGTGGATCGACGACTTCCGCGCGCTCTTCGGCGACGACCGCGCCGACTACGCCGCCGCGCTGCAGACCCACTACGAGCAGGGCCCGCCGCCCGACTGGGCCGACCGCTTCGTGAGCAGCTACGCGAGCACCCATCCGTGGGAAGACTGGGCCGAGACCTGGGCCCACTACCTGCACATGGCCGACACAGCAGACACAGCCATGAGCTTTGGCGTCGACGCGACCAACGTCGAGCTCACGAGCGACCTGTTCACCCTCGACGACCTGTGGGAGCCGGAAGATCCCGATGCCGGCAAGTTCCTGGACTTCATCAATGGCTGGGTGCTGCTCACCAATGTGCTCAACGAACTGTCGCGCAGCATGGGCCAGCCCGATTACTACCCCTTCGTGCTGCCGCGCGTGGCGGTGGGAAAGCTGCAGTTCATTCACCGCGTGATCACACAGCAGCGGCCGGGCGATGCGCCGACGATGGTGGTGGCTGGCGATGTGGCCGACCCTGCACCCGAGCAGGTGCAATCACAGACGCAATCGCAAAGCTCCGGTCAGCCCTGAGGCGGCGACTCGCCCGTCGCGCAGCGCATGCAGATGCACGCCAGCCCGCGCATGTCTTCCGGCAGGTTCGTGAGCGGCGCCCTGCTGAAGTCGACCTGCATGCACCAGCAGGGTGGCTGCGTTTGCCCCATCTCTCGTTCGATCTCCATCGCGCAGCGGTTCGGCTCGCCGCACAGCGGACAGCGCGTGGCGTCGATCAGACCCGGGACTGCCGCCAGAGTGGTCATGCGATCTCGAAGGCCGGCAGCTTCTTCGGCACGGCCACGTTCTGCAGCGTCACGTACACCGGCAGCCCGCCGCTGTAGGCCGGGTAGTCCTCGCCCTCGATCAGCGGCAGCAGGTAGCGACGGCACTTCTCGGTAATGCCGTAGCCGTCGTCCGAAATGAAATCGCGCGGCATCGGCTTCTCGACGTTGGCGACGGATTCGAGCGGCGCGCTGCCGATGCGATAGGCATACGGCACGTCGGACGTGCGCTCGATGGTCGGCATCACCGCGTTGCGGCCTTCCAGCGCCAGTTCCACCGCGCGCTGGCCCAGCTCGTAGGCCTGCTTCACGTCGGTGGCAGAGGCGATGTGGCGCGCCGCGCGCTGAAGGTAGTCGGCCACGGCCCAGTGGAACTTGTGGCCCAGCGCTTCCTTGACCATCTGCGCCACCACCGGCGCGGCTCCGCCGAGTTGCGCATGGCCGAAGGCGTCGCGCGTGCCCTGCTCCGCGAGAAAGGTGCCGTCGGGGTGATGGCAGCCTTCGGACACCACCACCGAGCAGTAGCCGTGCTGCTTCACCAGTTCGTCGACACGTGCGATGAAGCGTGCCTTGTCGAATTCGATCTCCGGGAACAGCACCACCACCGGAATGCCCTGGTCCGCCGCCAGGCCGCCCGCCGCGGCGATCCAGCCCGCGTGCCGGCCCATCACTTCGAGCACGAACACCTTGGTCGACGTAGCCGCCATCGAGCGCACATCGAACGAAGCCTCGATGGTCGACACCGCCACGTACTTCGCGACCGAGCCGAAGCCGGGGCAGCAATCGGTCAGCGGCAGGTCGTTGTCGATGGTCTTGGGCACGTGGATGGCCTGCAGCGCATAGCCCATCGACTGCGACAGCTGGCTCACCTTGAAGCAGGTGTCGGCCGAATCGCCGCCGCCGTTGTAGAAGAAGTAGCCGATGCCGTGCGCCTTGAACACCTCGATCAGCCGCTCGTACTCGCGCCGATTCTTCTCCAGTGACTTGAGCTTGTAGCGGCACGAGCCGAAGGCGCCCGAAGGTGTGCTGCGCAGCGCCGCGATTGCTTCGGCAGTTTCGGCGCCGGTGTCGATCAACTCCTCGGTCAGCGCGCCGATGATGCCGTTGCGCCCGGCGTAGAGCTTGCCGATGCGGTCCGGGTGCCGGCGCGCCGTTTCGATCACGCCGCAGGCCGACGCGTTGATGACCGAGGTGACGCCGCCCGACTGGGCGTAGAAGGCGTTGAGGATGGGCATGCGCGGGATTCTCCCGCAGCCCTAAGGCAGGCGCCAGTGCCGGCGTGTCAGGATGTCAGCGGCTCTCGAAGACAGGCGGCCGCTTCTGCAGGAAAGCACTCACGCCTTCGCGGAAGCTGGGGCGGTCGATCAGCTCGCGCTGGCGCTCGCTCTCGTAGTGCAGCTGCTCCTTCAGCGTGTGGTGCTCGGAGGCCTCGAAGGCTTCGCGCGCTTCGAGCACGGCATGCGCCGGCAGGCGGGCGAGGCGCTGCGCGATGCCCTTGGCTTCTTCCAGCAACTGCTCGTCGTCCACGCAGGCCCAGATCAGCCCCCACTGCACGGCACGCCCCGCGCCCACGCGCTCGTCGAGCAGGGCCATGCCCATTGCACGTGCCCGGCCGGCGCGGCGCGGAATGGCCCAGGTGCAGCCGAGGTCGGGCACGATGCCGAGCTTCGGCAAAAAGGGCAGGTAGAAGTAGGCGCTGCGTGCCGCGATGGTCACGTCGGCTGCCAGCGCCAGGCCCACGCCGGCACCGGCCGCCGGGCCATTGACTGCGGCAACTACCGGCACCGGCAAGCTGCGCAGCGTTTCGATCAGCGGGTTGCTGAGCTCCTGCATCCACTCGGCAGTCTGTGTGCCCAGTGACTTGTCTTTGTCGCCCGGCGCCATCGCGCTCAGGTCGGCGCCCACGCAGAAGGCCTTGCCGGCGCCCGTGAGGATCACGGCGCGCACCGAGCGGTCGTCGCGTATGCGTTCCAGCGCATCACGCAGTTCGACCTGCAGGCCGTGCGCGATCGGGTTGAGCTTGGCGGGCAGGTTCAGCGTCAGCGTTGCGATGCCGTCGGCCTGTTCCTGGAGGATGAAGGGTTGTGTCGGTGCGTCGGGGCTCATGGGCATCGATGGTTCGGCGCCCATGGAGCACGGTCAAGCCGGGGACAACCCGTGGGGCAGAAGTCGCCAAGGCGACCATGCACGCGAACGCGCGGGCAGCGGCATCGCGGCCGGCTGTGCGTCAGACACCGTGATGCACGACGGCTCCAGCGCCGACACCAGCACGCGCCGGTGGTCGGTGCTCTCGAAGCGGTCGCCGGGCTCCAGCACGATGTCGCGCGTATCGCGGTCGAGCGTGACCCACACCGAGCCGCTGCGGCACTCGATGCCCACGCCCGCGCCGTCGGGCACGGTGAAGACGGAACGTTTCGGCAGGTTGACGTGGAAGCGGGAGGTGTTGGAAGAAGAGGTGCTCATGGCAAGCTCCATTGCATTCGTGATACGAATGAATATAGTGAGCCGACCTCCCCTTTGCACACGGTCATTCGGAACTCGTTGCATGCACTCAGAGAATGCGAAAGCCCCAGGCGCCATGAGCGGCGAGCTACCGCCGCTCGAACTTCTGCGCAGTTTCGAGGCGGCCGCGCGCCGGCTGAGCTTCACGCTGGCGGCTGGCGAACTGCACCTGACGCAATCGGCCGTCAGCCGGCAGATCCAGCAACTCGAAGCCAGCCTGGGCGTGCTGCTGTTCGAGCGCCGCCACCGCGCGCTGGCGCTCACCGAGGCCGGCGGCGTGCTGCAGCGAGCCGTTACCGACAGCCTGGAGCGGCTGCGCGACGCCACGGCGCGCGTGCGTGCGAGTTCGGCGCCGCGCCAGGTGGCGATCACCACCACGCCGGGTTTTGCATCGATCTGGCTCATTCCCAAACTGGCGCGCTTCACCGGCAGCCATCCGCAGGTCGACGTGCGCGTGTCGGCCACGCTCGACGTGCTCGACCTGGAAAGCAGCCGCATCGACCTGGCCGTGCGCTTCGCGCCCATCGGCCGCGGCATCGGACCGGCGCTGTTCGAGGAGTCCGTCATCCCGCTGTGTTCGCCGCAGCTTGCCGCATCGCTGCGCCAGCTCTCGGACTTTTCGAAGCTCACGCTGCTGACCGTGGAATACCCCGACCACAGCGAAGCCCCGACCGCCGACTGGGAGCCTTGGCTCAAGGTGATGGGGCTGGAAGACCTGCGCATGAAGAGCACGCTGCGCTTCACGCAGTACGCCGATGCCGTGGCCGCCGCGGTGGCGGGGCAGGGCGTGGTGATCGGCCGGCTGCCGTTGCTGAGCGAACTGGTGCGCGATGGCCGGCTCGTGGCGCCGCTCGGCGAAGGCGCCGCATCGCACCGCGGCTATTTCATCGAGATGTCGAGGCGCGCCGCGGGCAACCGCGACGCGCAGGACTTCGCGCAGTGGCTGCGCGACGAAGCCGAGGCCGCGCAGCGAAGCTGACCGACGATCAACCCGGCAGCAGCACCTTGTTGACGACGTGGATCACGCCGTTCGACTGGTAGACGTTGGCGATCGTCACCATCGCCGTGCCGCCCTTGGCGTCGGTCACCATCACGTTGCTGCCGCTCATCGTCGCGGTCAGCGTGCCGCCGCTCGCGGTCTTCAGCGTGGCCTTGCCGCCGCCTGCGTTGATGGCGCTCATGAGCGCCGGGCCGTCCATCCTGCCGGGCACCACGTGGTAGGTCAGCACCTTGGTCAGCGTGGGCTTGTTCTCGGGCTTGAGCAGCGTGTCGACAGTGCCGGCCGGCAGCGCGGAGAAGGCCGCGTTGGTCGGTGCGAACACGGTGAACGGGCCGGGGCTCTTCAGCGTGCCGACCAGGTCCGCGGCCTTCACTGCGGCCACCAGCGTCGTGTGGTCCTTCGAATTCACGGCGTTGTCGACAATGTCCTTCGTCGGGTACATCGCGGCGCCGCCGACCATCGGGTTCGTCGACGACATGCCGCCGCTGCTGCCGCCCATGCCGCCCGCGCAAGCGCCGAGCAGGACCGAAACGCCGACTGCAATCATGAGTTTTTTCATTGAAGGCTCCTGAAAAGAATGGTTCTTGAAGTTCTCTGCGGAAACCGCCGGCAGCTCGGAGGCGCGATGCGCTTGAGTCGAATACGGCGCGGCCGCGCAACTGGATTCACGCGTCGGCTTTGCGCCACAACCGCGCGTGCGGCGCTTGCGCATCACGAGCGCGCTCGACAGAATCCGCCCTTCGTTTTTCAGCAACATTTTCTTTTCACCGCGCCTGGCGACGACCAACCTCCCGGGCGACAAACCAATTCAATGAACCGTTTCCTGAACACCTGACCCGCACACCGACCGCCCCGGCCGGACGTGCATCCACGCATCCGCCGAGGCCCGTCGACAAAGGCCCCGCGCAGCCATTCGCCGGGGCCTTTTTGTTTTTGGAGTGTGTGCACATGAGTGCTCAACGAAAGGCCCGCGACGACGACAAGCGTCTGGGCCGGTTCTATTTTTCGGTGCCGACTGCGGCACCTCGCAATCCAGTGGTGGCTGCGATGGCGCGCGGCGAATCGAGCCAGGGCGCGGGACGTCACCTGCGTACGCACCGCGCGGAACGGCGTGCGCAGAAGGTGGCGCTGCAGAAGGCTGCGCGCAGCCTGGGCGGGAGGGGCGACGATGCGTGAAGACATGGACAAGGTCATCGTCGAGCGGCCGCGAGGCGGCTGGCGCGTGCAGGGAGATGGGCGCAAGTGGCGCAACAGCAAGGACCGGGGGTCGCACCTGGGCATGAAGCGCGGCCATGCCCACCCGAAGTGGCTCAGCGAAAACCTCGCGCCGCTCAAGCGCTGGTTGCACAAGCAGGTGCACCGGCCGTGGAACAAGGTGTACGCCGAACTCTGTAGCGGCATTGACCGCCGCAGCACGGTGCAGGCGCACATCTTCGAGCACATCGACGGCTTCGTGGAGCGCAGGGCCGAACTGCGCGACGGCCAGGGGTGGGTGCCTGCCGAGCGGTGGCGGAGCCGCCTTCGCACGCTACTGAGTGAAGCGGCACATGTGGAACTCTTCGTGCATCCGGTCACCGGCATCCTGCTGCCCAACCGGCGCTTGCATGAAGCGCGCAAGGCGCAGAAGCTGGCTTATCGCGCCGCGTGGAGCAGGCCGCCGGCCGGCAAGGCGCCTGTCTTTCATGTGATCGACGAGGTCACGCAATGGCACCGCATCGATGGCTGCTGGTTCGAGGTCACGCTCGCGCCGCTGCCCGAGTTGCGGCGGACGATGCTCGATGTGACGTACTACGACCTGTTGCGCCGCTGCCCGGTCACGCGGCGCGGCGGTTGCGAAAAGCCGGCCTTCGGTTCAGCCGATCATCGGGAGATGTATGGGCGCGATCATGTGTACGCCTCCGCCATGCGCAGACTCAGCCAATGGGAGGTGCGAAAGCGTTTTGGCTGATCGCCGGCGGCGTGCTGATGCTGGCGATCAAGCGCTAGCCAGCTCGCGCCGGCGCCCGCGGCAGCACGAGGAACGCAATCGTGCCCGCGGCCAGCATGCCCGCCACCGTGAGGAACACCGCGCGGTACGGCTCGACCTCATGCGCCACAGCCCACGATGCGGCCACGCCGGTCGTCCACTGCATCAGCGAGACGCCGAGGAACATGGCCATGTTCATCAGCGCCATCGCGCGCCCCGTCATGGCGGCCGGGTAGGCGTTCTTGGTGTACGCGTACTGCAGCACGCTGTAGCCGGACAGCAGGCCATAGATGATCGGCAGGCCGATGTCCACGATGCGCGAATGCGTGAGCGCCATCGCGCCGAACATCAGCGCACCGGCGAACGCGCATCCCATCATCCAGCGCGTGCGCCGCGCGCCGCCCGGGTCCATGCGGCCGAACAGCATCGGGCTGATCATGCCGGCGACGGTCATCACCAGTGCGACGTTGCCGCTGGCCACCAGCGAGAGGCCGTGGCGGTCGTGGAGCACCGGGCCGAGCCACAGGCCTCGCAGCGTGATGAATGCCGCGTACGACACGCAGGCGAAGCACACCAGCCCCAACGTATGGGGCATCGCGAACAGAGGCACCAGTTCGCGCACGGCCTTGCGCAGCGACTGGCGCTCGGCTGGCACGGGCTGCGGGTTCGCGAGTGCAGCGGGCTCGCGCACGCGCCAGAAGATGACCAGCCACGAGAGCACCGCGAATGCGGCCAGCACCGCGTAGCCGGCGCGCCAGGACGCAGCCTCGATCAGCAAGGCCAGCGGCGTGCCGGTGAACAGGATGCCCATGCCGGCCATGCTCATCACCAGCCCCGACATCGCGGTGAAGCGCGAGGCATCGAAATGCCGCGCGATGAACACCGTGCAGGCCAGGAACGCCGGCGCGCAACCGACGCCGATCAACGCCTGCCCGAGCAGCAGTGCGTGGAAGTTCGGCGCCACCGCGCACAGCGCTGCGCCAGCGATGGCCAGGGGAAAGGCTGTCAGCACCGTGCGGCGCACGCCGAAGATGTCGATCGACACGCCCATCGCGAGCTGCATGATCCCGAAGGCGAAGTGGAAGGTGCCTGCCCACATGCCGAGTTGCTGGGGCGTCAGGCCGAAGTAGCCGCTGAGGGGCGTGGCCATCATGGCGCCAACGGTGCGGAAGGCCTGGCTCAGGGCGAAGGCGGTGGCGAGGGCGATCAGCATCGCGGTGGTCGAGTCGGACCAGCGGAAAAAGCGTGAGCTGGAGCCGGGGTTGCCGGTGCGCTCCGCGGGCTTGGATGCCGCGTTCGGGTTCATGGGGCGAGAGGCCAGGAAGGATGGGCGACCTGGATGCTAGTTGATCATGGAGCGCGCGTAGTCGCGGCGGCGACGCTTTGTGCGCATTCGACTGAGCATGACAGGTACCCCCATAATTTCCAGACAACTCTTCAGAGCTTCGCATTGCCAACGCCCTCCACCTCCCCCAGTACCCGCACGGCAAAGGGTGCGCCAGCCGCGCAGCCGCTTTTCAGCCGTGTGCGCGAGATCCTGGATGCTGCACGTGCCGGTGTAGCGCGTACGGTCAACACGACACAGGTCGCGGCCAACTGGTTGATCGGACGCGAGATCGTCGAGGAAGAGCAGCGAGGGCGGCGCCGAGCGGGCTATGGCGCCAAGCTGCTTGCCGATCTGTCGACCCGCCTGAATGCCGAGTTTGGTCGCGGCTATTCCGTGGACAACCTGGAAGCGTTCAGGCAGTTCTATCTGGACTATCCGCAACTGATTTCCGAGACGGCGTCTCGGAAATCGACCGCACCGCTGGTGCTGCCTCTTCAAGCCAGTTCCGAGACGCCGTCTCGGAAATCCGATGGCGGCACGGACTGGTGCCCCGGATTGCTGCACCCGTCTCTTTCGTGGAGTCACTACCGCCAACTCTTGCGTGTGACGAGGCCGCAAGCGCGTGCCTTCTACGAGATCGAAGCGATCCGAAGCGCGTGGTCCGTGCGTGAGCTCCAGCGCCAGACGGCCAGCCTGCTGTACGACCGCCTGGCCAAAAGCAAGGACAAGAGGGGGTTGATGCGATTGGCAACTCACGGCCAGGAGGTGATGCAGCCGCTCGATGCCTTGAAAGACCCGGTAGTCATTGAGTTCCTCGGCCTGCCGGAGTCCCCGAGGCTGGTCGAGTCCAAGCTGGAGCAGGCGCTCATCGACAACCTGCAAACCTTCCTGCTCGAGCTGGGCAAGGGCTTTGCATTTGTGTCGCGTCAGGAGCGCATCACCATCGACGGCGACCACTTCTACATCGATCTGGTCTTCTATCACGCAGTGCTCAAGTGCTATGTGCTCATCGATCTCAAGGTCGGCAAGCTGACTCATGGCGACCTCGGTCAGATCCAGTTCTATGTGAACTACTACGACCGCGAGCGTCGCACTGAAGGCGACAACCCGACTTTGGGCGTGATCCTTTGCCCGGACAAGAACGATGCCGTGGTGAAGTACACCTTGGGCGAGCAGCAGGAGCGCAATATCTTCGCCAGCCGCTACCAGTTGCACCTGCCGACCGAGCAGGAACTCGAACGAGAGTTGCGCCGGGAAATCCGGCAGTTATCCATGACGCCGCAGCTCAAGAGGGCCTCCAGGAAGAAAGCGCCGGGCGCATAAAAAACGGCACCCGAAGGTGCCGTTTGTGTGGCTTGGCTTGCTTTGCCTGATCGGGTCTCAGGCTTCGCCCTTGACCTTCAACCGCCACGCATGCAGCAGCGGCTCGGTATACCCGCTCGGCTGCTCGATGCCCTTGAACACCAGGTCCTGCGCCGCCTTGTAGGCCGACGAGGTCGTGAAGTTGCCGGCCATCGGCTGGTACAGCGGGTCGCCCGCGTTCTGCTCGTCGACCACCTTGGCCATGCGCTGGAAGGTCTCGTCGACCTGCGCCTTGGTCACCACGCCGTGCAGCAGCCAGTTGGCGATGTGCTGGCTGGAGATGCGCAGCGTCGCGCGGTCTTCCATCAGGCCGACGTTGTGGATGTCGGGCACCTTGGAGCAGCCCACGCCCTGGTCGATCCAGCGCACCACGTAGCCGAGGATGCCCTGCACGTTGTTGTCGATTTCCTGCTGGCGCTCTTCGGCAGTCCACTTGGCGTCGGCCGCGATCGGCACCTGCAGCAGCGCGTTGAGGATGTTGTCGCGCTCGCCGTCGGCGTCGATCTTTTCCAGTTCCTGCTGCACCGCGGTCACGCTGACCTGGTGGTAGTGCAGCGCATGGAGCGTGGCGGCGGTGGGCGAGGGCACCCAGGCGGTGTTGGCGCCGGCCTTGGGGTGGCCGATCTTCTGTTCGAGCATGGCGGCCATCAGGTCGGGCATGGCCCACATGCCCTTGCCGATCTGCGCCTTGCCGCGCAGGCCGCACGACAGGCCGACCAGCACGTTGTTCTTTTCGTAGGCGCCGATCCACGCGCTGGACTTCATGTCGCCCTTGCGGATCATCGGGCCGCCCTGCATGGCGGTGTGCATTTCGTCGCCGGTGCGGTCGAGGAAGCCGGTGTTGATGAAGGCCACGCGCGCGGCGGCCTCGGCGATGCAGGCCTTCAGGTTCACGCTGGTGCGGCGCTCCTCGTCCATGATGCCGAGCTTCACGGTGTTGGCGGGCAGGCCGAGCAACTGCTCGACGCGGCCGAACAGCTCGCTCGCGAAGGCCACTTCGGCCGGGCCGTGCATCTTCGGCTTGACGATGTAGATGCTGCCGGTGCGCGAGTTGCCCTTGCGCTTCAGGTCGATGGTGGCGATGGTGGTGGTCACCACGGCATCGAGGATGCCTTCGGGGATTTCCTTGCCGCCGGCATACAGCACGGCGGGGTTGGTCATCAGGTGGCCCACGTTGCGCAGGAACATCAGCGAGCGGCCGTGCAGCTTGACGGGCTTGCCGTCGGCGCCCGTGTATTCGCGGTCGGGGTTGAGGCCGCGCGTGAAGGTCTTGCCGCCCTTGGCGACTTCTTCCGTCAGCGTGCCTTCGACGATGCCGAGCCAGTTCGAATACGCGACCACCTTGTCGGCCGCATCGACCACGGCCACCGAGTCTTCGAGGTCGAGGATGGTCGAGAGCGCGGCTTCGAGCACCAGGTCGCTCACGCCGGCCGCGTCGCTCTTGCCGATCGGCGTGCTGCGGTCGATGCGAATGTCGAGGTGAATGCCGTTGTGCTTGAGCAGCACCGACGACGGCGCGGCGGCGTCGCCCTGGTAGCCGATGAACTGCGAGGCATCGGCCAGGCCGGTGCTGCTGCTTTGCAGTGTGACGACGAGCTTGCCGTCCTTCACGCTGTAGCCGGTGGCCATCTTGTGCGAGCCGTTTTCCAGCGGCGCGGCCTGGTCGAGCACGTTGCGCGCGAACTCGATGACCTTGGCGCCGCGCACGGGGTTGTAGCCCTTGCCCTTTTCGGCGCCGTCGGCTTCGGAGATGGCATCGGTGCCGTAGAGCGCGTCGTACAGCGAGCCCCAGCGTGCGTTGGCGGCATTGAGCGCGTAGCGCGCGTTCAGGATGGGCACCACCAGCTGCGGGCCGGCCTGCAGCGCGAGTTCGGAGTCGACGTTGGCCGTGCTGGCCTTCGTGCCCTTGGGCTGCGGCAGCAGGTAGCCGATCTTCTCGAGGAAGGCGCGATACGCCGGCATGTCGGCGATCGGGCCGGGGTTCTTCTTGTGCCAGGCGTCGAGTTCGCTCTGCAGTCGGTCACGCTCGGCGAGCAGGGCGATGTTCTTCGGCGCGAGGTCGCTGACGATGGCGTCGAAGCCCTTCCAGAAGACGTCGCTGGCCACGCCGCTGGCGGGCAGGACCTTGTCTTCGATGAAGCGGTGGAGCTCGGTCGCGACCTGGAGTCCGTGGGCGGTGGTGCGGGCGGTCATGGGGTTTCTCCTTGAGAAAAATGCAATCCTGGGGCGAACTTTATTCGATACTTTGCTGGCGAGTAAGAGCCGGAAGCGGGATTTATCCGTGACAAAAATGAAGGTAATCGCTGGCGAGCGGCCTGGGGCGCAAAGGGTAGGCACTGATAAGAACGCCGCAGGCGAGGGATATATTTAACTTCTTAAATAAATCCCGACCCGTTTCCATGATCCTCCTGGCCTCCAACGAAAACCCCCTCGGCATGCCCGAATCGGCCCGCCGCGCGGCCGCCGCCGCGCTCGCAGGCGCTGGCAACTACCCCGACAGCAACGGCACCGCGCTGAAGAACGCGCTGGCCGCGCGGCTCGACGTGCCGGCCGACTGGCTCACGCTGGGCAGCGGATCGAGCGAAATCCTCCATCTCGCGGCGCAGGTCAGCCTGAAGCCCGGCGAGGGCGTCGTCTATTCGCAGTACGGCTTCGTCGTCTACGCGCAGGCCACGGCGCAGGTCCATGCGCACGCAACTGTCGTGCCCTCGCTCAACTTCGGCCACGACCTGGGCGCCATGCGCGCTGCCATCGGCGACGACACGAAGCTGGTGTTCGTGGCCAACCCGAACAACCCGACCGGCACTTTCATCGATGCTGCGCCGCTGCTGGCCTTTCTGCAATCGGTGCCCGCGCACGTGACGGTGCTGCTCGACGAGGCCTACACCGAGTACCTGTCGCCTGCGCAGCGCTACGACAGCATCGAGTGGGTGCGACGCCTGCCCAACCTGGTCGTGGCGCGCACTTTCTCCAAGGCCTTCGGCCTGGCCGGGCTGCGCATCGGATACGGCGTGTCGCAGCCGGCGCTCACGGCGCGCATGAACGCGCACCGCCCGCGCTTCAACGTGACGACGCCAGCGCAGGCCGCGGCGGTGGCCGCGCTGGGCGATGCGGACTTCCTCGCGCGCACTTATGAGCTCAACACGGCCGGGCGCGACCAGCTCGCTGCGGGCTTCAAGGAACTGGGCCTCGAGTACGTTCCCTCGTCGGGCAATTTCCTGATGGTGCAGGTCGGCGACGCGCAGGCCGTGCATGCGCGCCTGCTGGCGGCCGGCATCGAGGTTTCGCTGCTCGGCAACTACGGCCTGCCGCAGTGGCTGCGCATCAGCATCGGCCTGCCCGAGCAGAACCGCGCGGTGCTGGCCGCGCTGCGCTGAGCAGGGCGGCACTCCTTTTTCAACAACGCCCCGAGGAGACAAGACCATGAAACGCCGTCAGTTCGCAGCGCAGTCCGCTGCCGCCTTTGCCGTCGCGGCCGCTGCGCCGCTGGTGTTCGCGCAGCAAGACCGCACGGTGCGGATCCTGGTCGGCTTTCCGCCGGGCGGCTCGGCGGACGTGGTGGCGCGGGTGCTCGCCGAGAAGATGCGCGTGTCGCTCGGGCAGAACGTCATCATCGACAACAAGCCCGGTGCGGCCGGCCGGCTCGCGCTGGGCGAACTCAAGCGCGCGGCACCGGACGGCACCACGCTGGTGTTCTCGCCGAGCGGCGCGATGGTGATCCATCCGTGGCTGTATCCGAACCTCGGCTACGACCCGGCGAAGGACTTCACCCCGATAGCGCTCGGCAGCACCTTCGACTTCGCGGTGACGGCCGGGCCCGGCGCGCCCGCCGGCGACCTGAAGACGGTGCTGGCGTGGATGAAGGCCAACCCGGCCAAGGCCAACTACGCCACCTCGGGCGCGGGCACGGTGCCGCACTTTGCCGGACAACTGATCGCCCAGGCGGCCGGCGTGCCGATGACGCACGTGGCCTACCGCGGCGGCGCGCCGGCTGCACAAGACCTGATCGGCGGCCAGGTGCCGCTGATGGTCGACACGGCCTCGGAAACCATCGAGCACCACCGCGCCGGCAAGGTCCGCATCCTCGCGGTGACGGGCGAGCAGCGCAGCCGCGCGCTGCCCGACGTGCCGACGCTGAAGGAGTCGGGCATCAACGTGACGGCCGATGCGTTCTTCGGCCTCTATGGCCCGCCGGGGATGTCGCCCGAAGTGGTCGCACGGATCGACAAGGCCGTGGCCGATGCGCTGCGCATGCCCGATGTGCAGGAGAAGATCTATTCGCTGGGGCTGGTGCCTGCGCATGCCGGGCCGGCCGAGTTGGCAGCCATCCAGGCAGCGCACTTGAAGCGCTGGGAAATGCCGATCAAGAACTCGGGCTTCAAGGCCGAGTCCTGATTCGCCGCCCGCTCAGACCTGCCCGCCGAGCTCCCGCGCTGCAGCCTGCACTGGCTCGATATAGCGCTCGTCGTAGCGGTGCGTGGGCATGGTCAGCGTGACTGCCGCGGCAAGGCTGCCGTCCGCATGGAACACCGGCGCCGAGATGCCCGCCAGTTCGGCCGTGCGGTCGCCCACCAGCGCGCAGTAGCCCTGCGCGCGAATGCTGTCGTACAGCTTGCGTTCCTTCGTGCCACGCGGCTGCTCGGCCTCCGGGCCGAAGGCGATCAGCACGCGCGCACCCGCGCCCCGGTCGTTGGGCAGCAGATCGCCAACGCGCACGTGGTCGCGCACCACGTGCGATGAATCGACCCGGAACTGGCACAGGCGCACCCAGCTGTCGCCCTGGTCCTGCCGCACGTGGTACGCCGCGCTTTCGCCCGTTGTTGCAGCGAGCGAGCGCAGCACCGGCAGCACGATGCGGTCAAGCGACTGCGACGCCGCGTACAGCCCGTGCAGCCGCGCGATCTCCATGCCCAGCGCATAGCGCCCGTCGTCCTGCCGGCGGATGAGCCGCGCATGTTCGAGCGAGGCCAGCAGTCGCAGCACGGTGCTCTTGTAGAGCTGCGTGCGCTCGGCGAACTGCGCGAGCGACAGCGCCTCGTCGCCCGGCTGAAAGGCCGAGAGCAGGCTCAGCGCGCGGTCGACCGCCGCCGCGCCGCCGGGGGCGGCATTGAGGTCGGACACGGATTCGGTCTGGGCTTTGCGGGGCATGAGGAGGAGGGAGGGAATGGGTCGGCTTGACAGTCGGGTGGATCGACGGTCTAATTCTGTTTAACGGAATATAGTTCTGTAAGATAGAACAGTCAAGCGATTCCACGATTCCATCGAAGGAGACAAGTCCGATGACACCCCCCGACGTCCTCATCAGCGAGGTCGGCCCGCGCGACGGCCTTCAGTCGGTCAAGGCCACGATGCCCACGGCCGACAAGCTGCGCTGGATCGACGCGCTCTACGCCGCCGGCATCCGCGAGATCGAGGTCGCGTCCTTCGTGCCCGCGAAGCTGCTGCCGCAGATGGCCGACGCCGCCGAGGTGGTGCGCCACGCCGTCACGCTGCCCGGCCTCACCGTGATGGCACTGGTGCCCAATCGCAAGGGCGCGCAGGCCGCGCTCGAAGCCGGCGTGCACAAGCTCACGATGCCGGTGTCGGCCAGCGTGGCGCACTCGCTGGCCAACGTGCGCAAGACACCGACCGAAATGGTCGAGGAGGTGCGCGCCATTTCCGATCTACGCCGCGCCATTGCGCCGCATGTGAAGCTCGAAGCCGGCATCTCCACCGCCTTCGGCTGCACGCTGCAGGGCCTGGTGCCCGAAGACGACGTGATCCGCCTGGCCGCGCAATGCATCGAGGCCGGCGCTGACGAATCGGGCCTGTCCGACACCGTGGGCTACGCCAACCCCGCGCAGGTGCGCCGCCTCTTCAAGCGGCTGCGCGCGGAGATCGGCAGGCACGCCGGTGCGGCCCACATGCACAACACGCGCGGACTTGGCATCGCCAACTGCCTCGCGGCTTGGGACGAGGGCGTGCGTACCTTCGACGCATCGCTCGGCGGTCTCGGCGGCTGCCCTTATGCGCCGGGCGCCTCGGGCAATGCCGTCACCGAAGACCTTGTGTTCATGTTCGAGGCCATGGGCGTGCGCACCGGCATCGACATCCAGAAACTCATCGCGGCGCGCGCGCCGCTCATGGCCGGCCTGCCGGGCGAGCCGGTCTACGGCATGACGCCGGAAGCCGGATTGCCCAAGGGCTTCGTCCAGGAACACACCGCACAACATGTCTGAAGCCAATCCTCTTCCTTATGCCGGCGTCCGCGTCGTCGAGTTCACCCACATGGTCATGGGCCCGACCTGCGGCCTGCTGCTGGCCGACCTCGGCGCCGAGGTCATCAAGGTCGAGCCCATCGAGGGCGACAACACGCGCCGCCTGCTCGGCTCGGGCTCGGGCTTCTTCCCGACCTTCAACCGCAACAAGAAGAGCATCGCGCTCGACCTGAAGAAGCCCGAGGGCGTGGAGGCCGCGCTGCGCCTCGTCGCCACCGCCGACGTCGTCAGCGAGAACTTCAAGCCCGGCACCATGAAGAAGCTGGGGCTCGACTACGACACGCTCAGCAAGCTCAACCCGCGCCTCGTCTACGTGAGCCACAAGGGCTTCTTGCCCGGCCCGTACGACCACCGCACCGCGCTCGACGAAGTGGTGCAGATGATGGGCGGCCTCGCCTACATGACGGGCCGCTCGGGCGACCCGCTGCGCGCGGGCACCAGCGTGAACGACATCATGGGCGGCATGTTCGGCGCCATCGGCGCAATGGCCGCGCTGCGCCAGCGCGACCTCACCGGCAAGGGCTGCGAAGTGCAGTCCGCGCTGTTCGAGAACAACGTGTTCCTGGTCGCGCAGCACATGATGCAGTTCGCCGCCACCGGCAAGGCGGCCGACCCGATGCCCAGCCGCATCTCGGCCTGGGCCGTGTACGACGTGTTCACCGTGAAGGACGGCGAGCAGATCTTCCTGGCGGCCGTGAGCGACAAGCAGTGGGCCATCTTCTGCAAGGCCTTCGGCTTGGAGGACATGCTGGCCGACCCGCGCCTGAAGACCAACAACGACCGCGTGCTGGCGCGCGAATGGATGATGCCCATCCTGCGCTCGCACCTCGCGAACCACAGCGCGGCCGAACTCAGCGCGGTGTTCGAGCAGAACGAGCTGCCCTTCGCGCCCATCACCAAGCCGCAGGAGCTGTTCGACGACCCGCACCTGAACGCCACCGGCGGCCTTGCGCCGGTGCGCATGAACGACGGCAGCACGGCCAAGGTGCCGCTGATGCCGTTCACGCTGGGAGGCGAACGGCCCGGCATCCGGCTGCAGCCGCCGCACATCGGCGAGCACAGCCGCGAGCTGCTGAAAGAAGTGGGCTACAGCGACGAAGAAATCGCCGCGCTCGAAACACAACACATCACCCTCGGAGACTGACCCCATGTTTTTCATCACACGGCGCGCCTTGCTGGCGTGCGCCGCGGCCGCCGCATGCCTGAACGCCGCTCCCGCTCTTGCCGACACGGCCTGGCCCGACAAGCCCGTGCGTCTCGTCGTGCCCTACACGCCCGGCGGCGCCACCGACATCGTGGCGCGCCTCATCGCGCAGAAGCTCGTCGACGACACCAAGTGGACCTTCATCGTCGACAACCGTGCGGGCGGCAACGGCAACATCGGCATGGACGTGGTCGCCAAGTCCAAACCCGATGGCTACACCATCGGCCTGGGCCAGACCGCCAACCTCGCGATCAACCCGACGCTGTTCCCCAAGATGCCCTACGACGCGCTGAAGGACCTGGTGCCGGTGTCGGTCGTGGCCTCGCAGCCCGTGGTGCTGGTGGTGCGCGCGGACGCGCCGTACAAGTCGCTGGCCGAGCTGGTCGCGGCCGCCAAGGCCAAGCCCGGCGAGATCAAGCAGGCGCTTGCCGGCACCGGCACGCTGGGCCACATGGCCGGCGAGGTGCTCGCGAAGCGCGCGGGGTTCCAGGTGCTCAACGTGCCGTACAAGGGCGCCGCGCCGGCCATCACCGACCTGCTTGGCGGCCAGACCGACTACATGTTCGCCACGCCGCAGGGCGCGCTCGCCATGGTGAAGGGCGGCAAGCTGCGCGCGCTGGCCGTCACCTCGGCCAAGCGCCTGCCGGTGATGCCCGAGGTGCCGACCGTGGGCGAGAGCTACAAGGGCTTCGAGGCGGTGGACTGGAAGGCGCTCGTGGTGCCGGCCGGCACGCCCGCCGACATCGTGAAGAAGCTCAATGCCGCCGTCGACAAGGCGCTGGCCAAGCCCGCGACCATCTCGCAGCTGCTGGCCGAAGGCAGCACGCCCGTGGGCGGCAGTCCGGAGCAGGCGGCGCAGTACGTCAAGGCCGAGCATGCGCGCTGGGGCGCGGCGGTGCGCGAGGCGGGCGTACGGCCCGAATAGGCGCCCCCCAGCTAACCAGCAAACCGGCGGGCGATATAGTTTCCGCCCCATGGACCGCCTCAAGCAGCTCGAATCCTTCGTCTCGGTCGCGACCCGCGGCGGTCTCACGGCCGCGGCCAAGGCCGAGGGCGTGGCGCCCGCGATCATGGGGCGCCGGCTCGATGCGCTGGAAGAGCGCCTGGGCGTCAAGCTGCTGGTGCGCACCACGCGCCGCATCACGCTCACGCACGAAGGCAGCGCATTCCTCGAGGACTGCCAGCGTCTCCTGGCCGAGTTCGCCAACGCAGAAGCCAGCGTGAGCGCCGGCGGCATCAAGGCCAGCGGCCATCTGCGCGTGACGGCGCCGGCGGGCTTCGGCCGCAGGCACGTCGCGCCGCTGGTACCGCGATTTCATGCCCTGCACCCGGAAGTGACGATCTCGCTGAACCTCAGCGACCGCGTGGTCGACGTCACCGGCGAGAGCTTCGATTGCGCGGTGCGCGTGGGCGACCTGCCCGATTCATCGCTCGTGAGCGTGCGGCTCGCCGACAACCGCCGCCGCTGCGTTGCCACGCCCGAGTTCGTGCGCCGCCACGGCATGCCCAAGCACCCGGGCGAGCTCTCGCGCTTTGCCTGCCTCACGCTGTCGAGCGATGCCTCGCAGACGCGCGGCTGGGCGTTTCGCATCGTCAACGAGGAAGGCACCCAGGAGCTGATCCACCTGCGCCCCAGCGGCCCGCTCGATTGCTCCGACGGCCAGGTGCTGCACGACTGGTGCCTGGCCGGCCACGGCATCGCCTGGCGCAGCACCTGGGAGGTCGAGGCCGAGATCGATGCCGGCCTGCTCGTGCCCCTGCTCGACGAGTTCGCCGCGCCGCCCAACGGCATCTACGCGGTGTTCGCGGGCGCCAAGCACCTGCCGCTGCGGGTGCGACTGTGGCTTGATTTCCTCAAGGAGCAATACGGCAACCCGGAATTCTGGGGTGGAAGGGCCTGAGGCGCATCAGCGGCGTCACAATCTGTTTGCATTTGCAACCCCACTCGGAAGAAAGCCATCGATGACGCTCGAAGCCATCCTCGCGTACCTGCACTTGCTTGCCATCCTCACGATGGTTGTCTTCATTTCCAGCGAAGCGGCGCTATGCCGCGTGCAGTGGCTCAACGCCGCAGTGGTCGAGCGGCTGGCCAAGGTCGACATGGTCTACGGCATTGCCGCCATCGCGGTGCTCGCCACGGGCATCGCGCGCACCTGGTGGGGCGTGAAGGGCACGGCCTGGTACTGGACCAACCCGCTGCTGCACGTGAAGCTGGGGCTGTTCATCATCGTGGGCGTGCTCTCGATCTTCCCGACGCTCACCTACTTCCGCTGGCGCAAGACGCTGCGCGCCACCGGCAAGCTGCCGGCCGAGGCCGACATCAAGAAAACGCGCAAGCTGGTGATGGTGCAGGCGCACCTGATCGCACTGATTCCGCTGGTGGCGGTGTTCCTGGCCCGCGGCTTCGGCAAGTAAGCCCGGCATGGGACACCCCGGCATCCAGCTTCTGTTTGCCGGCACCATCTTCAGCAGCGCGTTCCTGCTGTTCCTGGTCCAGCCACTGATCGCAAAGCAGATTCTTCCGTGGTTCGGCGGCTCGGCCGCGGTGTGGTCGATCTGCATGGTGTTCTTCCAGGTGGTGCTGCTCGCGGGGTACGCGTATTCCGACTGGGTCACGCGCCATCTGCGCATGCGGGCACAGGCCGTGCTGCACGTGGCGCTGCTGCTCGCGAGCCTGGCGTTTCTTCCGATCGTGGTGAGCGCGAACTGGAAGCCGACGGGCACCGAAGACCCAGCCTGGCGCATCCTGGGGCTGCTGTTCGGCACCATCGGCCTGCCGTATTTCCTGCTCTCGACCACCGGGCCGCTGGTGCAGTCATGGGTAGCGCGCACGCCGTGGGGCGCGCAGGTGTACCGCTATTTCTCGCTGTCGAACCTGGCCTCGCTGCTGTCGCTGCTGAGCTATCCCGTGCTGATCGAGCCGCGCAGCACGCTGCTGCAGCAGGCGCACGGATGGTCGTGGGGCTACGCCGCCTTCGTGGTGCTGTGTGCCGGCACGACGCTGTACATGGCGCGGCGATTGACGGCCGAGGTAGTGCCGCAGCAGTCATCGCCGGGCCAGGCCACCCAAGCCGTCGTGGAGGACAAGCCGCCGCGCGTCGCCGACTACCTGCTGTGGCTCGCGCTGCCGGCGCTGGCGTCGTGGCTGCTGCTGGCCGTGACGAACCACATCACCCAGAACGTTGCCGCGGTGCCATTCCTTTGGGTGCTGCCGCTGTCGCTGTATCTGCTGACTTTCGTCCTGTGCTTCGAGAGCGACCGCTGGTACAGGCGCGGCGTGTTCCTGCCGCTGGCGGCCGTCATGCTGCTGCTGTGCGCCTTCGGCCTGCAGCACCACATCGGCGCCGAGGTCCGCATTGCGCTGCCGCTGTATGTGTCGGGGCTGTTCGTGCTGTGCATGTTCCTGCACGGCGAAACCGCGAAGCTGCGGCCGGGGCCGCGCTACCTCACGCGCTTCTATCTGATGATGTCGCTCGGCGGGGCGCTGGGCGGGGTGACGGTCGGGCTGGTCGCGCCGCATGTGCTGGTGGCGTACTACGAGCTGGGGCTCGGCCTGATGCTGACCGCGCTGGCGGCGGCGGCCGTGCTGCGCCAGCGGGTGTGGCTGCGGGTCTGCTGCGTGGTGCTGGCCGCCTGCTGCACGCTCTTCCTGCTGCTGCAGGTCGGCAGCGACCGGTCGGGCGCGCGCAGCCTGCAGCGCAATTTCTATGGGGCGCTGCTGGTCTACGACACGACGGGCGATCCTCCGTCCGACAACGTGCGCCAGCTGGCGCATGGGTCGATCAAGCACGGCTCGCAGTTCCTGGACCCGGAGCGCCGGCACGAGCCCACCACCTACTACGGCGAAACCTCCGGCATCGGCCGCGCGATCGACTCTGCGCCGGCCGGGCCGCGCCGCGTGGGCCTGATCGGACTGGGTGCGGGCACGCTCGCGACCTATGGCCGCAGCGGCGACGTCTACCGCTTCTACGAGATCAATCCGCAGGTGTTCGCGCTGGCGGACAAGGAGTTCAGTTTCCTGCGCGACAGCGAAGCGCGCATCGAGCGCGTGCTCGGCGATGCCCGGCTGGCGCTGGAGCGAGAGCCGGCGCAGGGTTTCGACGTGCTCGCGGTCGACGCCTTTTCAGGGGACTCGGTGCCGGTGCACCTTCTCACGGCCGAGGCGATGGACGTGTACCTGCGGCACATGAAGCCCGAGGGCGTGATCGCCTTTCACGTGACCAACCGGTTCCTGGCGCTCGCTCCCGTGATCGCCAAAGTGGCCGAGGCCCGGGGACTGCACGCGGTGCTGGTGCACGACGAGGCCGAGCAGTCCGACTGGCTGCACCGTACCGACTGGGTGCTGGTCGCGCGCGATCCGCAGGTGCTGGCGCGCGAGCTGATACGAGAGGCCGCGACGCCGATCGCCACGAAGCCGGGCCAGCGGCCCTGGACCGACGACTTCAACAACCTGCTGGGCGTGCTGAAGTAGCGTGGTGCATTGGCGCGGCCATGAAAAAGGCCCGCACGTGGCGGGCCTCTTTTCACAATTGTCAGTGCAGCGTGGCTTCAGGCCTTGGCGTCTTTCTCGCACTTCTTCATGAAGCTGTTCTTGGCGGCGCCGGCCAGTGCCTTGCCGTTCTTGTCGACGGCCTTGGCGGCGCAGGCGGGAGCAGCTGCAGCCTTGGTGTCCTTCTCGCACTTCTTGATGGAGCTGGCCTTGGCCGCGCCAGCGAGGGCCTTGCCATTCTTGTCCACAGCCTTGGATTCGCAGCTTGCACCGGCGGCGGCAGCGGGTGCAGCAGCGGCGGCGGGGGCTGGTGCCGGGGTGGCGGCCTTGTCTTGAGCCTGTGCGGCGCCGAAGGAAAGACAGGCGCCGAGTGCGAGCAGGGAAAGGAGCTTCTTCATGGTGATGTGTCCTTGCAAGGTTGGGTTGTGACAGGAGCCCCGCCTCGGGGCCGACCATCCTAACGGGCCAAGCCAACAATCGGATGACCATCGTCAACTGCACCCGGGTTTGCCCCCGGTAAAATTCCCGGATGCTATTGGTCAAACAGGAGCTGCTCGCGGCGCTCGCGAACACGCTCGAATCCTTCTCGCCCGGCGCTGGCTCCAAAGCCGCGTTCGAGTCGCCCAAGGTGGCTGCGCATGGCGATTTCGCCAGCACGGCCGCCATGCAGCTCGCCAAACCGCTGGGGCGCAAGCCCCGCGAGCTGGCCGAGCAACTGAGCGCTGCGCTGCTCGCCACCCCCGCTTTCGGCCAATGGGTCGAGGCCATCGAGATCGCCGGGCCCGGCTTTCTCAACATCCGCCTGAAGACAACGGCCAAGCAGCAGATCGTGCGCGAGGTGCTGTCGGCCGGGAATACTTTCGGGCAACAGCCCGCCACCGGCGAGAAGGTGCTGGTCGAGTTCGTCTCGGCCAACCCGACCGGCCCGCTGCACGTCGGCCACGGCCGCCAGGCGGCACTGGGCGACGCCATCTGCAACCTGCGCGCCTCGCAGGGCGAAAGCGTCTGGCGCGAGTACTACTACAACGACGCTGGCGTGCAGATCCAGACGCTGGCCACCAGCACGCAGCTGCGCGCCCGCGGCTTCAAGCCCGGCGACGCCGAATGGCCCAGCGGCGAGAAGGCCCCTGCCTATAACGGCGACTACATCGCCGACATCGCCGAAGACTTCAAGGCGAAGAAGACCGTCAAGTCGGAAGACCGCGAAGTCACCGCCAGCGGAAACATCGACGATATCGACGCGATCCGCGAGTTCGCCGTGGCCTACCTGCGCCGCGAGCAAGACCTCGACCTGCAGGCCTTCCGCGTTCATTTCGACCAGTACTACCTGGAGTCCAGCCTCTACACCAGCGGCCGCGTCGAAGCTGCCGTGCAGAAGCTCGTGGCCGCCGGCAAGACCTACGAACAAGACGGCGCGCTGTGGCTGAAGTCGACCGACTACGGCGACGACAAAGACCGCGTGATGAAAAAGCAGGACGGCACGTACACGTACTTCGTGCCCGACGTCGCGTATCACATCGCCAAGTGGGAGCGCGGCTTCCACAAGGTCATCAACATCCAGGGCACCGACCACCACGGCACCATCGCGCGCGTGCGCGCCGGCCTGCAGGCGGCCGGCGAAGGCATTCCCGAGGGCTACCCCGACTACGTGCTGCACACCATGGTGCGCGTCATGAAGGGCGGCGAAGAGGTCAAGATCAGCAAGCGCGCCGGCAGCTACGTCACGCTGCGCGACCTGATCGAGTGGACCAGCACCGATGCCATCCGCTTCTTCCTGCTCAGCCGCAAGCCCGACACCGAATACACCTTCGACGTCGACCTCGCGGTGACGAAAAACAACGACAACCCGGTTTATTACGTGCAGTACGCGCATGCGCGCATCTGCTCGGTGCTGGCCGGCTGGGGCGGCGACGCGGCCACGCTGAAGGACGTCGACCTGTCGCCGCTCGAAAGCCCGGCCGCCCAGGCGCTGATGCTGCTGCTGGCCAAGTACCCGGCCATGCTGACGGCCGCGTCGAAGGACTTCGCTCCGCACGACGTCACGTTCTACCTGCGCGAGCTGGCCGCCAGCTACCACAGCTACTACGACGCCGAGCGCATCCTGGTCGACGACGAAAAGGTCAAGCTGGCCCGCCTGGCGCTGGTCGCCGCGACCGCGCAGGTGCTGCACAATGGCCTCGCGATTCTCGGCGTCAGTGCGCCGAGCAAGATGTGAACCTCCTCACCATGAAGAAGACAACCAGACAACGCGGCAACATCGTCATCGGCCTGATCATCGGGCTGGTGCTCGGCCTGGGCGTCGCGCTGGGCATCGCGGTCTACGTGACCAAGGTGCCGATCCCGTTCGTGACCAAGACGCAGCGCGGCGGCGCCGAGCAGGACGAGGCCGAGGCCCGCAAGAACCGCGACTGGGACCCGAACGCGCCGCTGGCCGGCAAGGCAGGCGCCGCCAAGCCGGCGCCCGCACCCACCGGCCCGGTCAACCCCGTCACCGGCGAGCCGGCCACCACCGCCGTGGCCCCTGCCACCGCCCCGCCCACGACCGCACCGCCGGTGCCCGTGGTGGTGGCGCCCAAGCCGCCGCGCCCTGCGCCGGTGCCGGCCGAAGCCAATGCCCTGCCGCCTTCGAACGATCCGCTGGGCGACCTGGCCCGGGCGCGCTCGGGCGGCGGCGCCAGCTCCGGCAGCACGACCACCGCGTCGGCCGCACCGAGCAGCAACAGCAATGCCGGCAGCAGTTCCGGCCCCGATCCGTTCATGTACTTCGTGCAGGCCGGCGCCTTCCGCACCACTGACGACGCCGAGGCGCAGCGCGCCAAGCTGTCGCTGATGGGCGTCGAGGCCAAGGTCACCGAGCGCGAGCAGGCGGGCCGCACCGTCTACCGCGTGCGCGCGGGCCCCTTCAACAAGAAGGACGACGCCGACCGCCTCAAGGAGCGGCTCGACGGCGGCGGCATGGATTCGGCGCTGGTTCGCGTGCAGCGCTGACCCGGCAGCCGACACAAATAGCCCCTAAGCTTCGCCGCGCGGCGTTTGCCGCCACCATCCACTGCCTCGGGCGCGCCGGATGAGGGGGAACTCCCCGCCGCGCGCCGGCTCAGTCTGCCGTAACAACTGGAGAGCTCTTTCAATGAAACGTCGTGACTTTTCGCTGGCCGCCACTTCGCTCGGGCTGCTGTCCCTGGCTGCCAACCCTGCCCACGCCCAGGCGCGTGCGCCCAAGGCCGGCACCGAATACCTGGTGCTCGACAAGCGCGTGCCGGTCGACGCGCCCGCCGGCAAGATCGAGGTGGTCGAGTTCTTCTCGTACAACTGCCCGCATTGCAACGACTTCGAGCCGGCGCTGGAAGCCTGGATCAAGACGGTGCCCAAGGAAGTCGCCTTCCGCCGCATCCCCGTGCCTTTCGTGGGCAACGACGTCGAAGCCAAGCAGCGCCTGTACTACGCGCTCGAAGCCATGGGCAAGGTCGACGAATATCAGCCGAAGGTGTTCAACGCGATCCACGCGCAGCGCCAGAACGTGAACGGCGACGCCAACATCATTGCCTGGGCCGCCGCGAACGGCCTGGACGGCGCCAAGTTCAAGGAAGTCTTCACCTCCTTCGGCGTGGCCAGCAAGGCCAAGCGCGCCTCGCAAATGACCGACGCCTACAAGGTGGCTGGCGTGCCGGCAATGGCCGTGGCCGGCCGCTGGTACGTGGACGGCGAAACCGCCGGCAACATGACCAAAGTGCTTCAGGTCGTGAACTATCTGATCGGCGAAGCGAAGAAGGGCTGACCCCCCAGGATCGCGGTCCGGCGGAGCCGGTTCCGCGGTGTTCCAGGAAGAAAGTCAAGCCCGCATCGGCGGGCTTTTTCATCTGTGCGTGCGGGGCTGACGCAATCAGCCGCATACAATGCCGAGCAAGTTTCGTGCCTCTATGACATTGCACTCTCACCCCACCACTACCTTCCTCCGTCGCATCGGCCGCCTGGCCGCCGGCGCGCTGTTGCTGGCCGGCCTTGCCTCGGGCGCACTGGCCGAAACCGCCGACCGCACCAAGCCGATGAACATCGAGTCGGACTCGATGCGCTACGACGACCTGAAGCAGACCAGCGTGTTCACCGGTAACGTGCTCGTTACGAAGGGCACGATCATCATCCGCGGCGCACGCATGGATGTACGCCAGGACCCCGAGGGCTACCAGTACGGCGTGGTCACGGCGGCACCGGGCAAGCGGGCCTACTACAAGCAGAAACGCAATGCGCCCGACGAGTGGATCGAGGGCGAGTCGGAAGTCATCGAGTACGACAGCCGCGCCGACAACGTCAAGTTCATCCGCAACGCCACCATGCGCCGCCTGCTTGGCGCTACGCCGAACGACGAGAGCCAGGGCGCGCTGATTGTCTACGACCAGAGCAACGACACCTACACGGTCAACGGTTCCACTGTGCCGCCGAACACCGCCGTCAACGCGTCCACCCCGGGCGGGCGCGTCAAGACCATCCTGACCCCCAAGGCCGCCACCGCACCGGCAGCCGGTGCCTCAGCTCCGGCCGGCGCGAAGGCGGCGCCGCCGGCGCCCACGCCCGCACCCGGCAAGGGCCTGCGCCAGAGCACCACGCTCAGTGACCAGGGAGAAACCCGCAAGTGATCGAAACCGCAGGAACGCAGGACGCCAACGGCGCACCGGGCAGCCGCCTGATCGCGCGCGGCCTGAAGAAGAGCTACGGCAGCCGCACGGTCGTGAAAGACGTCTCGCTCGACGTGCAGAAGGGCGAAGTCGTCGGGTTGCTCGGGCCGAACGGCGCGGGCAAGACCACCTCGTTCTACATGATCGTGGGGCTGGTGCGCGCCGACGCGGGCGACATCAGCATCGACGGCGAGCCCATCGCCCACATGCCGATCCATCGCCGCGCCCGCATGGGCCTGAGCTACCTGCCGCAGGAAGCCTCGATCTTCCGCAAGCTCACGGTCGAGGAAAACGTGCGCGCCGTGCTCGAGCTCCAGAGCGAGCCCGACGAGAACGGCAAGATGGCGCCGCTGTCGAAGCAGCACATGGACGAGCGCCTGGCCGAGCTGCTGGCCGACCTGCGCGTCGACCACCTGCGCGATTCGCCCGCGCTCGCGCTGTCGGGCGGCGAGCGCCGCCGCGTCGAAATTGCGCGTGCGCTGGCTACGCAGCCGCGCTTCATCCTGCTGGACGAGCCCTTCGCCGGCATCGACCCGATCGCGGTGATCGAGATCCAGCGGATCATCAGCTTCCTGAAAGAGCGCGGCATCGGCGTGCTCATCACCGACCACAACGTGCGTGAAACGCTGGGCATCTGCGATCACGCTTTCATCATCAGCGACGGGCATGTGCTGGCACAAGGCACACCCTCGGAGATCGTCGACAACGCCGAAGTACGCAGGGTGTACTTGGGCGAACACTTCCGCATGTAAGGGCGGGAGCGGTTCCCATGAAGCAAGGGCTATCCCTTCGCGTCTCGCAGCATCTGGCGTTGACGCCACAGCTGCAGCAGTCGATCAGGCTGCTTCAACTCTCCACGCTCGAACTGAGCCAGGAGGTGGAGCAGATGCTCGACGAGAACCCGTTCCTCGAGCGCACGGCTGAAGAAGCGGCGCGCGAGGAATTCGGGCTCGACACGGCCGATGCCCCGGTGCCGCGCGACGACGGCGGCGATAGCGGCGACGGCGAAAGCGACTTCGCTTCGCCCGCCGCCAGCGCGTCCACTGCTTCCACCGAAACCAGCACCACCACCACGGCCGACACCGACGGCCCCGCTGCCGAGATCACCGAGCGCGAGCCCGACTGGGAAGGCGACGGCACCGTCGACATGGCGCCCGACGACAGCGAATGGGGCAGCGATGCGCCCGCGCGCCAGAACAACCTCGGCGACGACGAACGTGCCGACGCCACCGAACTCGCGCGCAGCCAGGAGTCGCTGCAGTCCTTCCTGCACCGCCAGGCCCTGAGCCTGCGCCTGAACGAGAACGACAGCGCCGCGCTGCGCTTTCTCATCGAATCGCTCAACGACGACGGCTACCTGGAAGACTCGCTGCCCGCACTGGCCTCGGGCCTGGCCGGCGACGACAACGACCAGTTCGACGACCTCGTGCATCACTTTCAGGTGGCGCTCGGCCTGCTGCAAAGCCTGGAACCCGCCGGCGTCGGCGCTCGCGACCTCGGCGAATGCCTGGGCATCCAGCTGCGTGCCCTGGCCCGCGAGGACGAGACCGACGAGGAAGAGCTGGTCCGCAAGACCGCCATCGCCATCTGCAAGCAGCCAATGGAGCTGCTCGCGCGCCGCGACTTCAAGCGCCTGGCCACGCTCACCCGCAGCAACGAGGAGCTGGTGCGCTCGGCGCTGCAGATCATCGCGCGGCTCGAGCCCAAGCCGGGTCGGCGCTTCGTCGACGTCGAGCGCAACATCGTCATTCCCGACGTGATCGTCACCAAGACGGGCCGCGGCACCAATGTGAAGTTCCGCGTCATGCTGAACCCCGAGGTGATGCCGCGCCTGCGCGTGCACGACATCTATGCCGGCGCACTCAAGTCGCACAAGGGCGAAGGCAGCCAGGCGCTGTCGCAGCGGCTGCAGGAGGCGCGCTGGTTCATCAAGAACATCCAGCAGCGCTTCGACACCATCCTGCGCGTGAGCAACGCCATCGTCGAGCGGCAGAAGAGCTACTTCGTGCACGGCGAACTCGCGATGCGCCCGCTGGTGCTGCGCGAGATCGCCGACGAACTGGGCCTGCACGAATCGACCATCTCGCGCGTGACCACCGCCAAGTACATGGCCACGCCCTTCGGCACGGTCGAGCTCAAGTACTTCTTCGGCTCGGCGCTGGGCACCGAAACCGGCGGCAATGCGTCGAGCACCGCGGTGCGCGCGCTGATCAAGCAGTTCGTCAGCTCCGAGAGCATCAAGAAGCCGCTGTCGGACAGCCAGATCTCCGAGATGCTGAAAGAGCAGGGCATCGAGTGCGCGCGCCGCACCGTGGCCAAGTACCGCGAGGCGCTGCGCATCGCGCCCGCCAACCTGCGCAAGGCCCTGTAGAAAGCCACCGATGACCCGTCGCCTGCCGTCGCTTTCGCGTTGTGGGCATTGGGTTTTCGTCATGGCTGCGGTCTTGCTGTTCGCAGGCTGCGCCACATTGCCCGACGAGGCGCCGCGCCCGCCCACCAAGGCCATGGCCGTGTCAGCCGACACCGCGCTCGGCAAGATCGCGCTGGCCTCCCAGCCCGACCCCGACCTGAGCGGCTTTCGCCTCATGCCCGGCGGCGACTTCGCCTTCGACACCCGTATCCAGCTGGCCCGCCGCGCGCAGCTCACGCTCGACGTGCAGTACTACCAGATCGAGAACGACGAGACCGGCCGCTACCTGATGCGCACCCTGCGCGACGCCGCCCAGCGCGGCGTGCGCGTGCGGCTGCTGATGGACGACCTCTACACCTCCGGCGAAGACGAGCTGCTGCTCGGCCTGGCCGCCACGCCCAACGTGGAGCTGCGCCTGTTCAACCCGTTCCCGGCCGGGCGCGGCAGCCTGCTGAAGCGCTTCAGCGCGTCGCTCTTCGACTTCAGCCGCGTCAACCGCCGCATGCACAACAAGCTGTTCATTGCCGACGGCGCGATGGCGGTGGCGGGCGGGCGCAACATCGGCAACCAGTATTTCAGGCGCACGGCGGGGGAGAACTTCCTCGACCTCGACACCTTCGTCACCGGCGCGCTGATCCCGCGGCTGGGCAGCCTGTTCGACCAGTACTGGAACAGCATCTACGTGCGGCCGATCCAGTCGGTGGTGGCCAGCGACCTGTCGCGCGAGGAGCTGCAGAAGCGCTTCGACGTCGCCACCGGCCTCGACACCACGCCACCACCGCCGCCGCCCGCGCCCAACGACCTGCTTGGCTACAGCCCGATGGCGGAAGACCTGAACGCCGGCAAGCTCGGACTGATCTGGGCCACCGCAGAGGCCTACGCCGATTCGCCCGAGCGCGTGATCGGCAAGACCACGTCCTACGGCGGCGTGCCGCTGCTGGACGTCGACAGCGTGCGCTACAACGTGGTCGAGCAGATGCGCCGTGCGCGCTCCGAGGTGACCATCGTCTCGCCCTACCTCATTCCGGGCGCCTCGGGGCTGGAGGTGATGCGCGAGATCCGCGGCCGCAACGTGAAGATCAGCGTCGTCACCAATTCGCTGGCCGCCACCGACGAGCCGCTGGTGCACACCGCCTACCGCCGCTACCGGCCCGACATGCTCAAGCTCGGCGCCGACCTCTACGAACTGAGCTCCACGCGCACCCGGCGCAGCGTGCGGCTCGGCCTGTTCGGCACCTCGGTAGGCAGGCTGCATGCCAAGTCGGCGGTGATCGACCGGCGCATTCTTTTCGTCGGCTCGATGAATTTCGATCCGCGCTCGGAGACGCACAACACCGAGATCGGTCTCTTCATCCGCAGCCCCGAGATGGCGCAACAGGCGCTCAAGCTCATCGACGTGCTCAAGCAGCAGGGCGCCTACCGGCTGCGCTTTGCCGAGGGCAGCAACGAGTCGCGCATCGAATGGGTCAGCGACGACGCCGGCAAGCTCACCGTGCTGAGCGAGGAGCCCGACTCCGGCTTCTGGGACCGGACCATGCTCGAATTGCTGGCGCCGCTGACGCCGGAGAGCCTGTTGTAGCGTCGGCTCAGTTGCCGCGCACGGCCGACCAGATCAGCCGCAGGCCCAGCAGCCCCATCACGCCGCCGGCGGCCCGGTCGATCCAGACCTTGTAGCGCAGGTAGGTCGAGCGTGGCGCTGCCGAGGAAAGCGCCAGCGCCACGATGGCGTACCAGCCCGTCTCGATGCAGAAGATGACCGCCGGCACCGCCAGTGCGAGCACCAGCGGCACCTCGCGCGGCAGGAAGGCCGCGAAGATGCTGGCGTAGACCACGGCAGTCTTCGGGTTGCTGACCTGCGTGGCCAGGCCCAGCAGGAAGGTGCGGCCGCTGCGGCCCTGCTGGCGCGGCGACCCGTCCGTCTCTTGCGCCGCCACGGCCAGCGGCTGCCGCGCGCCGCTCCAGATGCGAAAGCCCAGGTAGACGAGGTAGGCGCCCCCCAGGCCCTTGATGGCCACGTACAGCGCCGGCACGGCCAGGAACGCCGCCTGCAGCCCGGCCAGCGCGGCGATCGCGAAGACCAGCCCGCCGGCACCCATGCCCAGCGCTGCGGCCAGTCCGTCGGTGCGCGAGGTCACGGCGGTGCGGGCCACCATCACGAAGCTGGGGCCGGGACTCATCGCGCCCACAGTCATGGCGCCGGCGATGCCGAGCAGCGAAAGGGTGGTGTCCATCATGGCCTTGCCTTCTCCGGTGTCACTGCACGTTGACCGCTTCGACCTGCACCAGCAGCTTCACCTTGTTCTCGAAGCCGAAGTTCAGCCCCCAGGTGATGCCCCAGTCGCTGCGCTCCACGGTCGTCTCGAAGTCGCCGCCGCACACCTGGCGGTTGATCAGCGGGCTCAGGTAGCAGTTGAAGCGCACGGCCTTCAGCGTCACCGGCTTGGTCTGGCCCATCAGCGTGAGCGTGCCCGGCACGTCGACCACCTTGCCGCCGCTGAAGTCGATGCGGTCGGCCACGAAGCGGCCGGTCGGAAACTCGGCCACGTTGAAGAAGTCCTTGCTTTGCACGTGGCGGTTGAGCAGGTCGACGCCGGTGTTGATGGAGCTGATGTCCATCGTGATGTCGACCTTGCCGCTGGCGCCGGTACCGTCGATCTGCACGGAGCCGTCCTTGGTGCTGAAGCGGCCCCGGTTGGTGGTGGTGCCGTAGTGGCCCATTTCATACATCACGAAGGTGTGCGTCGGGTCGACCACGTAGTTGGCGTTTTTCACCGGCCCGCCCGCGGGCTTGGCGGCCACGGCCGGCGCGGTGTATTCGGGCCCTTGTGGTTGCTGCTGTGCCGTGGCGCCGGTGAACGCGGCGGCCGACAGGGCCGCGGCGAGAAGGAGCTTTTTCATGGCGTTGGTTGTGTGGGTCATGAAAGAGAAAAGTGAGTGAGGGGAGGGCAGGCCCATTCGGCCGTTCACAGCGGCCCGAGGCCTGTAAGCGTGAACTTGAAGCGCACCTGCACCTCGTTGCCGACCATCGAGGTGTCGGTCCATTCGCCGTCGCCCACCTTGTAGTCGAGCCGCTGGATCGTAAAGCTTCCGGTGGCCACCGCGTAGTTGCCGCCGGCCGCCGCGATGCTGACGGGCACCGTCACGTACTTGGCCGTGCCCTTGATGGTGAGCTTGCCCGCCATCTCGAACTTGCCGTCGCCCAGCGCCTTGATGGCGCTCGACTGGAAGCTTGCCTGCGGGAAATGCGCGGCGTCGAACCATGGCTGCTTGGGCAACTCGGCATCGCTCATCGGAACGCCGAAGCCTGCGCTGGCCGTGTCGATCTGCAGCGCGACGCTGCCGCCCTCGGGCTTCTTCGGATCGAAGGCGACGTGTGCGTCGAACTTCTTGAACGTGCCTTCCACCGGCACGCCCATCTGCTTGGTGACGAACACGATCTGGCTCTTGTCGGCAACGAGCTTCGCGGCCGCGGGCTCGGCGCTGGCTGGTAGCGCGATGGCGAAGGCCAGCGCCGCGAGCGGCGGCAAGAGGCGGAAAAACAGTCGCTTCATCATCGAGCAGATTCCTTGCGTGGCCCGGGCCACATGCGTTTCAGAAGACCGTCGCGGTCGATCCAGTGGTGCTTGAGCACCGCCACCACGTGCAGCAGCGTGACGCCCGCCAGCACGAAGGCGCAGTTGCGGTGCAACGGCTGCAGCACCGCCTCGGCGAAGTCGTGGTCGACCGGCACGAAGTCGGGCAGCGGCAGCACGCCGAACCACGCGACCGGCATGCCCATGGCCGAGCTGTAAGCCCAGCCGGACAGCGGCACCGCGAAGAACAGCAGGTACATCAGCGTGTGGCTGATGCGGTAGCTCGCCAGCTGCAGCCGCGTCATGCCCGGCGGGAGCGCCGGCGGACGGTGCCCCAGCCGCCACAGCAGCCGCAGCGCCGAGAGCGCGAGGATCGTGATGCCCGCCCACTTGTGCCAGCTGTACACCTTCAGCCGCAGCGGCGAGAACGGCAGGCCCGTCATGTAGAGCCCGACGCCGAACGAACCGACGATCAGGGCCGCAAGCAGCCAGTGCAGCGCGATCGCGAGCGGGTCGTAGCGCGGGTCGGCGGCGGGGGGAGGGGGGGATGTGTCGGTGGACATCGAAGGCAGGGCTGGCGGCCTGTGCGCGGAGCATATATCGGAAGCCATGACAGCACAGCAGGGGCCGTGCCAGCCCGGTGGCCTCGGTCAGCCCCGCAGCAGCTGCGCCTTCAGCAGCACGCCGCGCAGTTCGTCCGGCTGCACCGGCTTGCGCAGCGCATGCCAGCCGCGCTCGGCGGCGAGCCGCTGGGTGGCTTCGTTGATGTCGGCCGAAATCAGCGCGATCGCCAATGAGGGCTTCTGCCGCTGCAGCTTCTCGGCCAGCGCGATGCCATCGAGCGCACCCGGCAGGCGGATGTCGCACAGCGCCGCGTCGAGCGCGCGCAGGTCGGCCAGCGCCAGCGCCTCGGCGGCGCTGGCATAGACGCGCGGCTCCACTTCCCATTGCAGCAGCAGGGCCGAGAGGCTGTCGGCCACCACCGTGTTGTCTTCCACCACCAGCACGGCGAGCCCGGGGCGCAACGGCGTGCGCGCCGCCTCGTCGCCATCGTCCTGCGCCACCGCAGCAGGGCGCGCCGCCACCACCGCGCCTTCCGGCGCTGCAGGCAGTTCGAAGCTGAACACCGACCCCCGCCCCGGCGCCGAGCGCAGCGACACCGCAATGCCGAGCTGCGCCGCCAGCCGCCGCACGATCGCCAGGCCCAGCCCATGGCCGCGCTGCAGGTTGCGCTCGACGTTGCCGATCTGCTCGAAGTCGTTGAACACGCGCTGCTGCGCGTCGGCCGCGATGCCGATGCCACTGTCGCGCACCTCCACGCGCCAGGCCCTGCCGGCGCCTCGCCGCCGCGCCCGCACCGCCAGCAGCACGCGCCCGCGCGGTGTGAACTTGACGGCGTTGTCGACCAGGTTGGCGAGCACGCGGCGCAGCGACACCGTGTCGCTCCAGGCGATTGCGTCGCGCGGGCAGCGCACCAGCACCCGGCCGTCGCCCGCCTGCCGGGCCAGTTCCTGCAGCAGCGGTGCCAGCGCCACTGCCGCCGGGCGCAGCGGATCGACCGCGGCCTCGATGCGGCCGATTTCCAGCAGCTGGTTGGTCAGCCCCTCCAGCGCCTGCTGCGCCCGCGCCAGCGAGCCCACCGTGTGCTGCACCGCCTCCATGTCCGCGCCGTTGTTCAGCTGCTGGCGCAGCACCTCGGCCTGCAGGCCGATGGCCATCACCGGCTGGCGCAGGTCGTGGTTGGCGGCCGAGAAGAAGCGCAGACGCTCGGCCTGCGCATGCTCGGAGGCGCGCAGGCCGGCCAGAGCCTGTTCGCGCAGGGTGCGCTCGTTGAGCCGCAGGCCGATGTTCTCTTCGAGCTGGCGCGAACGCTCGGCCACCAGCTTCCACATCATCGCGATCAGGCCGATGCCGATGACTGCCACGGCCATCATCACCGGCGCGCCCATCCATAGGCCGGTAACGATGATCGGCGCCAGCAGCAGAGTGATGGCGAGCTGCGTGGCCGGTGTGTAGAACGACACCGAGAAGGCCGACGACAGCGTCATGCCCATCAGGATCAGGCCCAGCAGCAGTTGCAGGTCGGCGCTCGCGGGGTTGAACAGCAGCACCCCGGCCAGCCCGTGCGCCAGCTCCCAGATGGCCGTGCGCAGCGTGTGCGTGCGCTGCGCCTCGCGCAGCGTTTCGGGCGTGAAGGGTTCTGGCAGGCGCTGCGGGAAGAAGCCGCGCATTACCGTCACCCCCGTGACCAGCGCGATCCAGACCAGCGCGCGCGTCAGCGAGTACTGCCAGGCGAAGAGCGCCGCCACGCCGCAGTTCAGCAGGTACTGCACCAGCAGCACCGGACCGATGGGCCGGACCGACAGCCGCAGCACCTCGCACTGGATCGCGAAGCGGTCGTCGCTGCTGTCGCTGGCGGCGGCCGGCGCGGTCGGTGATGCGGGGGTGGGGGTCATCGGCGAATCGACTATATAGAGAAGGTGCGTGACGCGGCGACAATGGAGTCCCCTAGTCGGGTTCCCCGATGGTCAAATTTCCGTGAACGATCTCTCCTTTTTCCTGCCTTGCGCCGCCGGCGTCGAGGAATTCCTCGCCCAGGAGGTGCACGCCCTGACCGGCCGCGTCGGCCAGGACCTGCTCACGCTGCGCGGCGGCGTGCGCGTGCGCGCCGACTGGCGCGACGCCTTGAAGCTCAACCTGCACTGCCGGCTCGCGCAGCGCGTGCTGGTCGAACTGGCCCACGCGCCCTACCGCAGCGAGAACGACCTGTACGCCATTGCCAACGGCGTGGCCTGGGAGATCTGGTTCACCCCGAAGCAGACCTTCAAGATCGAGACCACCGCCCAGCACAGCCCGCTGCAGAGCCTGAATTTCGCCACCCTGCGCATCAAGGACGCCATTGCCGACCGCTTCCGCGCCAAGGCCAACGGCGTGCGCCCGAGCATCGAGACCCAGTGGCCCGACTGCCGCGTGTTCGCCCACCTGACCACCGACACCTGCACGCTTTACATCGACACCTCGGGCGAGCCGCTGTTCAAGCGCGGCTGGCGCCAGGACAAGGGCGACGCCCCGCTGAAGGAAACCCTGGCCGCCGCCATGCTGGCCGCCAGCGGCTGGTGGAATCCCGAAACGGGCGAAGTGTCGACCCAGCCGCTGTACGACCCCTGCTGCGGCAGCGGCACTATTGCCATCGAGGCGGCGCAGATCGCGCGCGGCATCGCGGCCGGGTCGCTGCGGCGCTTCGGCTTCGAGAAGCTGCTGCCGTTCCAGGCGCACGTGTGGACCGCCATCAGGCAGGAGGCCGAGACGACCGTGCGCGAGGGCGGCGTGGCGATCTTCGGCTCTGACGTGTCGCACCGCATGGTCGACTTTGCCGAACGCAACGCCGAGCGCGCCGGTGTGGCGCAGGCCATCGAGTTCCGCGGCGGCGACGCGCTGCAGCGCATGCCGCCGGCCGAGGGCGGCGTGATCATGCTCAACCCGCCGTACGGCGAGCGCATCGAGGTGGGCGGCGTGGCCGGCACGGGGCGCTCGGGTGCGCGCGAATCGGCGCAGACCGAAGCAGGCGAAGGGGGTGATGGCGGCGAATTCTTCCCGCAGCTCGCCACCCACTGGAAGAAGAATTACGCCGGCTGGACCGCCTGGGTGCTCACGCCCGACCTCAAGCTGCCCAAGCAGATGCGCCTGAAGGAATCGCGCCGCGTGCCGATGTGGAACGGCCCTATCGAATGCCGCCTGTTCCGCTTCGACATGGTCGCGGGCTCAGCGCGGAAGTAGCTCGCCTTCGGGCTTGGGCTGCTGTTCTTTGGCTTCCTTGGGGCGAACGGCACAGGCCGCGTTGATCGTTCGCGTGACGAGGTCGCGTGCGCCGGCCAGGGTCACGGTGCGCACGTCGCTCTCCTCGAAATGCCTTACCGCGACCGGCTCGCCGACGAAATCCGGATGGCCGAAGTAGGTAGCGCTCACGTAGCGCGCGCTGCGGGCCTCGCAATCGACCTTGGCCCGGGCCTGGAAAGAGCGGAACCTGATGCCGTCGCGGCCCGTGCGGTCTTCCGGCAGGCTCATGCGCAGGCTCACGAGGCGGTTCGAGCCGTCCACCTCGACGCTGGTCGGCTCGACCTGCACGTAGCTGCTGGTGGCGTCGCCGGGCGTGCCCGACAGCGTGAACCACTCGGCCCGGACACCCACGGAGGCGAGCAGGACGAGGCAGAGCAGCGGGAGACGTTTCATGAAAGAGGGCGGATGCTGTGATGAGGCAGGGCGCGCAAGCGCCCGGGAGCATTGTCGTCGGCCGAACCGACTCGGGCCTGACGCCGGCCCTGCATGGTGCAACATCGGCGATATCCCCCGCACATTCCATGACGTTGACAGAATCCTCCGCCCCCGTCGTCATCGACACCAACATCGCGCTCGACCTGCTGGTCTTCGAAGATCCGGCCTGGGAGCCGCTGACTGCGCGGCTGGCCGCGGGAGAACTGCGCTGGCTGGTTACGGCCGCCATGCGCATGGAGCTCGAACGCGTGCTGGGCTATCCGCTGATTGCAAGGCGCATGGCGCAGCGCGAACTGCAGGTGCCGGTGGTGCTGGCAGATTTCGACGCGCGGGTGCAGATGGTCGAGGGCATTCCGCCGCGCGCACCTTGCGTGTGCAGCGATCCTGATGACCAGGTGTTCATCGACCTGGCCGTGGCGCACCGGGCGCTGCTGCTGAGCAAGGATCGGGCGGTGCTGTCGATGAAGAAGAGGCTGGCGCTGCGTGGGGTGGCGGTGCAGGCGGCGTTTGGGCCGTGAGATCTGCCGCTCGCATCCTCTCCATCGGTGCCGGAGCGATTGCGCTCGGCTTTGTCTTCTACAAGCTCATCGGGCCCGTGGGCCATTGGTATGAACTCAAAGAAGCAAATTGATCGCCAATAACTCGCGCAACGACTGTCGCTAATTCGGGAGAGGCGCCAGATACCACCGCCCCAGCAACCGCGCCACCGCCCGCACCCGCTGCGTATCGCGCCCCCACCGCCGGCTCGCCGGCAGCTTCTGCGCCCACTTCATGCGCCGCGCTGCGTTCGCGATGCGCTCGCGTACCTCTTCGTTCACGCCGGACAGCGCCGCATGCCAGTGCTGCCCGGCAGCCTGCGGCGCGGCGGCTTCCAGCATCATGGCCGTCGAGTGCAGGTAGCTCAGCCAGTCGCGCGCCTGGCATTCGGCCAGTGTCATGACCTCGGCCGGGTCATCCTCGAAATCGATGTAGCCGATCACGCCGTCAGGGCACTGCACGAGGTTGCGGTCGAAGGCCTGGCTCAGGTGCTGGCCGCGCACGTGCACGGCGGCGATTGCTGTCAGGCCCTCGCGCCAAACAGCCAGCAGCGCCGCGGGGCCCGCTGCGGCGGCCTGGTCGAGCCGCTCCTGCAGCACGACCGTTGCGCGGCCGCTTTCGCCCAGGTCCGAGATCAGCAGGCCATCGGCCTGTTGTGCCAGCACCACCGGCACGCGCAGGCCGGCGGCCGCGAGCTGTTTCAGCCGACGCGCCTCGGTGGCGATGGCCGCTTCGCCGCCCGGGTTGGGCACCGGCTTGATGATGTCCAGCCGCGCCATGCGGGCGACCGCCGCCATCACGCGGTAGCCCCACTTGCCATGCCGGGGGCCGGCCTTCTTGAGCCACACGCGTTCGCTGCCGAAGCGGTGGCTGGCCACGTTCTTCTTCTGCTGGGGCAGGGTGGTGCGCAGGAACTCCGCGTAGTCGCTGGGCGCTGGCGGGTTCGGGGAAAGCGCGTCGAGGGGCGCGGGCGCCGAAGCTGCGCCCTTGCGCGTTTGCAGGCGCGCGTTGGCGCCTCGTCTCAAAGGATTCATCAGGTCGATACCTCCGCACTCCGTGCTGCGGTACGAGCTTGCTTGGGGCGGCCCGGCGCTGCACTCATGCGGCCATTGCAAAGCCCGTCACAAGCCCTTGCGGGCCCTGTGTCACGGGCTGGAAACTCTCAGCACTGGCCAGCGGCCAGTAGGTACGGAAAACATTGTGCTGCTCGTCGAGCGGGCCGAGCAGTGCGCCCGGCTGCACCTGCATCACCAGGTTGCTCAACAGGCGCACTTCGGTGTCGGAAATGCGGCGCACGATGTGGTGCGCGGTGATCTGCTGCGGATGGTCGAGGCCCGCGGCCTGCACCAGCTCCTGCAGCGCATGCAGCGTGCTGCGGTGGAAGTTGCGCACGCGGTCGGCCTTGGTGGGCACCACCAGCGCCTGCTGGCGCAGCGGGTCCTGCGTGGTCACGCCCGTGGGGCAATGGCCGGTGTGGCAGCTCTGCGCCTGGATGCAGCCCAGCGCCATCATGAAGCCGCGCGCGGCGTTGCACCAGTCGGCGCCCAGCGCCATCATGCGGGCCACGTCGAAGGCGGTGATCACCTTGGCGGCGCAGCCGATCTTGATGCGGTGGCGCAGGTTCACGCCGATCAGCGTGTTGTGCACCAGCAGCAGGCCTTCCTGCAGCGGCGCGCCCACGTGGTCGCTGAACTCGACCGGCGCCGCGCCGGTGCCGCCCTCGGCACCGTCGACCACGATGAAGTCGGGCGTGATGCCGGTGGCCTGCATCGCCTTGACGATGCCGAACCATTCCCACGGATGGCCCAGGCAGAACTTGAAGCCAGTCGGCTTGCCGCCCGACAGCTCGCGCAGTTTCGCGACGAAATGCATCATCTCGGTCGGCGTGGAGAACGCGCTGTGCGACGAGGGCGAGATGCAGTCCACGCCCACAGGCACGCCGCGCGCCGCCGCGATCTCGGGCGTGACCTTGGGGGCCGGCAGCACGCCGCCGTGCCCGGGCTTGGCGCCCTGGCTCAGCTTGATCTCGATCATCTTCACCTGCGGGTCGCGCGCGTTGGCGGTGAAGCGCTCTTCGTTGAAGGTGCCGTCGTCGTTGCGGCAGCCGAAGTAGCCCGAGCCGATTTCCCAGATCAGGTCGCCGCCGTGCACCCGGTGATGCTGCGAGATCGAGCCCTCGCCGGTGTCGTGCGCAAAGCCGCCCATCATCGCGCCCTTGTTGAGCGCGAGGATGGCGTTGGCCGACAGCGCGCCGAAGCTCATGGCCGAGATGTTGAATACGCTCGCGCTGTAGGGCTGCGTGCAGACCTGCGCCGGGTTGGCGCCCACCGGCTGCGGCGTGCCGCCGATCACGATGCGGAAATCGTGGTTCTCGAGCTTCGTCGGCTGCATCGAGTGGTTGATCCACTCGTAGCCCGCGATGGTCACGTTCAGCTGCGTGCCGAAGGGCCGGTTGTCGGGGTCGCCCTTGGCGCGCTGGTACACCAGCGAGCGCTGGGCGCGCGAGAAGGGTGCGGCTTCCGAGTCGCTCTCGATGAAGTACTGCCGCATTTCTGGCCGGATGAACTCCAGCAGAAAGCGCAAATGGCCGATGACCGGGTAGTTGCGCAGGATGGCGTGGCGGGCCTGCCGCAGGTCGTGCACGCCGGTACCTGTAAGTACCGCAAAGACTGCCACGCCGATCCAGGCCAGCCACAGGTGCGGTGACACCAGCACGAACGCGAGGCAGGCCACCAGACCGACCACGCACAGGGCGAAGGCGCTGTAGCGCGTCGGAAACGGAATAATCGTGGGCATAGAAATAGTCTCGACCGGAGCCTGCTGCATCATAGAGGGCTGCCCCGAACTTGCCATGACGACCATTCCCGACCCCATTTCGCCCCCAGAGGCCACCTCCGCAGCCCAGTCCCCCCTCGGCCCCGACGATTTCGACGCACTCGACCAGGCGCTCGACGCCATGCGCGAGCACGACGAGGAAATCCCCCAATGGGAGTTCTGCGAGGGCTTCATGGCCGCGCTGATCTGTACCCGCCGCCCCATCATGCCGTCCGAATACTGGCCCGTGCTGCTGGGCGACAGCTTCTCGTCCGCGCAGCACATGGAGTTCGTCTGGAACTGGAAGCGCCGCTGGGTCGAGATCGAAGAGGGTCTCGATGCCCCCGTCGAAACCCTCGACGACGAACGCAGCTGGCAGCCCGAGGTGCTCGACACCCGCGGCGCCATCGCCTCGCTGCCCGAGGAAGAACGTGCCGAAGTGGCCGGCGAAGCGATCCCCTCCTTCGCACAGGTCTGGGCGCTGGGCTTCATGTACGCGGTCGAGAACTGGCCCGAAGACTGGGCCACGCCGCGCGACAAAGATGCTGCGCGCATGCTCGACGACGCACTCGACAACATCGTCGCCCTCACCGAGGACGACAACGCCAAGCCCACGCTGTCGATGTACAGCGACGACGCCCCGCCCAGCGTGAGCCAGCAGCGGCTGGACGACTTCGGCGCCGCCATCTGGGCCGTGTACGACCTGCGCCAGCTCTGGAAGAGCCTGGGCCCGAAGGCCGAGACCATCCGCAAGGAAGCTGCTCCCGGCCGCAACGACCCGTGCCCCTGCGGCAGCGGAAAAAAATACAAGAAGTGCCACGGTGCCACCTAGCGCCGGCATTGGCTCTGACAGTGCACCCCTGACGCCGCGCGCGGCCTGGGTGATGGTCCTGGCGCTGTGCGCCGGGGTCGCGCTGAGCCAGGCGTTCCGCACGGTCGGCGCCATCATGGCGAGCCCGCTGCAGGCCGACTTTCATCTCTCCGCCCAGGCCCTCGGGATCTTCTCGGGGGCTTTTCACTTTGCGTTCGGCGCCATGCAGCTGTTCATGGGCATCGGCATCGACCTGCATGGCGTGCGCCGCACGGTGCTGGTGGCCTTTCCTGTCGCCATCGCGGGCGCGCTGCTGTCGGCGGTGTCGTCCAGCTACCTCGTGCTGGTGGCGGGCCAGGCGCTGATCGGCGTGGGTTGCGCGCCAGCCTTCCTGGTGTGCACGGTGTTCATCGCGCGGCACTTTCCGGCGGCGCGCTTCGCCACCGTGTCGGGCATGGTGCTGGCCGTCGGCGGCCTCGGCATGCTGGCGACCGGCACACCGCTGGCGTGGCTGGTGCAGGCCTATTCATGGCGCGCGGGCTTCCTGGTGCTGGCCGTGGCGGCCGCGCTGGCATGGCTCGCAATCTGGTACTGGGTGCACGAGCCGGCCTCGGCCGTGCCGCAGGTCAAGGAGTCGATCCCCGAGGCGATCCGCCAGTTCGGCGCGCTGTTCGCCATGCCGCACACGCTGGGCATCATGGTGCTGGGGGCAGTCACCTACGCCGCCTTCATCTCGTTGCGCGGCCTGTGGCTCGGCCCGCTGATGATGGAGCGCCACGGCTATTCGCTGGTGCAGAGCGGCAACGTCGCGCTGGCGGTGTCGGTGATCTCGCTGTTCGGCGCGCCGCTCTTCGGCCGGCTCGACCGCGACGGCGCCGGGCGCCGCCGCTGGATCGTGATCTGCGCGCTCGGCTATGCGGGGCTCTTCGCGCTCATCGCGGTGTTGCACTCGGCCTGGCTCGACATCGCCGGCATGGTGCTGATCGGCGTGCTCTCGGGCTTCATCGTCTGGCAATACGCCGACGTGCGCGGCGCCTATCCGGCCACGCTCACCGGCCGCGCGATGGCCGTGTTCACGATGGCGATGTTCCTTGGCGTGGCGCTCATGCAGTGGGGCACGGGCGTCGCCGCTTCGGTCGCGTCGGCGCATGGCGGCGACCCGCTGACGGCCGTGCTGTCCACCATCGCCGCGCTGCTGGTGATTGGCATCGCGGCCTTCGCGTGGCTGCCCGCGCCGAAGGCCGATTCCGTCAGATCTTGAAGGCGCGCTGAATGTCCGGCCGCACCAGGTCGGCGTACTCGCGATGCTTGCGGATATAGCCCGCGATGAACTGGCACACCGGAATCACATGCAGCCCCTTGGCGCGCGCCTCGTCGAGCACGTGCCTCGCGATGCCCGAGCCCACGCCCTTGCCCTCGTGCTCGGGCAGCACCTCGGTGTGCGTGAACATGATCGCGTCGGTCAGCAGGTTGTACTCGGCATAGGCCGCGAGCTTGGCATCCAGCGTGGCCTCGTAGCGGTGCTGGGTTTCGTTGTTGGAAAAGGTGAGGGCGGTGTTGTTGCTCATGGCTGGCGTGCAAGAAAAGTGGCGAGGTTGGCTGCGGCGGTGGCGCGCACCTTGTTGTGCAGCATGGGTGTCCAGCCGAGCAGCAGGCCCGGCGTGCCGAGCGCCTGGCGCGACCAGGTCCAGAACGGAAAGCTGTCGCGGTGCGTCGCGATCAGCCCCTCGGGCGTGAAGGTGAAGCGCGCGTCGATGCTGTTGTCGACGAGGCGGCCAGTGGCGCTGAAGCGGTAGTGCGCGTCCCAGTGGGCGCTGCCGGTACTGTCGTCGGCCTTCACGTCGCGCCAGGTCAGGCGCCACACGTCGGCGCCCTTGGCTTTCGTGCCCGTGGCCAGCATGCGCCACATGCCGCCCACTTCGCGCCTCCCGCGCAGCGAAAAAGCCTCGTCGTCGAACACTGCGTCGCTTGCGTAGCAGGCTTCCATGGTGGCGGCGTCTAGCTTGGCGAACGCGCTGTAGAAGCGCTCGATGGTCTGGGCATTGGTGGCTGCTGTCATGAGGCCTTCGGGTTGGTTGGCGGGGGGTCACAGCACCTGGGGAATGGTGCGGGCGAGGAAATCATAGACCGAGCGGATGCGCCGGTCGGTGCGCACTTCGCGGTGCACCGCCAGCCACACGGGCAGCACCGGCAGCTTGATCGAAGGCAGCACGCGCACCACTTCGCCGTCGGTGTGGGCCAAGGACTCGCTCACGAAGCCGATGCCCACGCCCTGGCGCAGCGCCTCCCAGTACACGCTGACGTCGTCGGTGCGAAAGCAGAAGTCCTCGCGCTTCAGGGGCGCGCCGAGCTGGGCGGAGCTGCGCAGGATGCTGTCGTCGCGGTCGTAGCCCAGCAGGTCGTGTTTGAGCAGGTCGGTGATCTGGCGCGGCGTGCCGCGGCGGCGCAGGTAGTCACGCTGGGCGAAGGTGCCGAGCGCGAACCGGCCCACGCGCCGGGCGATCACCGAGCCGGTCTCGGGCGGGCTCATGCGCAGCGCGATGTCGGCTTCGCGCCGCAGCAGGTTGCTGACTTCGTTGGTTGCCACCAGCTCGACCTGTATCTCGGGCAGCTCGCGCCGCATCTGGGCCAGCAGCGCCGGCAACAGGTGCCGCGCCGTGGCCTGGCTCGCCGAGATGCGCACCGTGCCGGCCAGCGCGGTGTTGGCGCCCGACACGCTGCGCGACAGCGCGAGCGCACCGCTTTCCATGGCGCGCGCGGCCTGCGCGAGCCGCGTGGCCATTTCGGTCGGCCGCAGGCCCCGGCCGGTGCGCTCGAACAGCACCACGCCCAGCTGCGCTTCGAGTTCGGCGATGTGGCGGCCCAGCGTGGGCTGGCTCGCGCCCACGGCGCGCGCCGCTCCCAGCAGGCTGCCATGGTCGAGCGCGGCCAGAAACGCGCGCACCAGCCGCCAGTCGAAGCCCAGTTCCTTGTCGGGTCTCATCGGTATTCAGTTTTGAATAGCAGTTATCGAAGCTTGACGCATTGTGAACTGCGGGCGCGCTTTCGATAATCCGCGCAATGGATGAGCGAAGAAACTTTGTCCGGCTGCTGGGAGGCGGCGTTGTCGTAGCGGCGGGTGCGGCCGCGCTGGCAGCCTGGTGGCTGAACTCCGACATGCCGGCGGCCGCGCTGGAGGTATGGAACGGCCCCGGCAACGAGCCCGACGTGCGCAAGCGCGCCGTCGCCTATGCCGTCACGGCCCCCACCGCGTACAACTGCCAGCCTTGGCTGGTCGACCTGCGCGAGCCCGAAGCCATCGTGGTCTATTGCGACCGCGAGCGCGTGCAGCCCGAGTCCGATCCCTTCGGCCGGCAGGTCGTCATCGGCCACGGCGCTTTCATCGAGCTGCTGGTGATGGCGCTCGCGCAACAGGGCGTGCAGGCCAGCGTGCAGCTATGGCCGCAGGGCGAGCTGATCGGCGAGCCGCGGCACTGGCCGCACATTCCGGTGGCACGGCTGCGGCTGGCGGACGGCGGCGTGCCCGATCCGCTGTTCGCGCAGGTGCTGCGGCGGCGCACGCCCAAGCAGCGCTTCGACCTCACGCGGCCGGTGTCGGCCGACATATTGCAGGGCCTCACCTCGGTGGTGCCGGTGGGCGGCATGGTGAGCTCATCCGGCACGGTCGAGATGGCGCGCGTGCTGCCCTTGCGCAGGCTCTGCGCGGCGGCCGCGCGCGTGGAGCTCGCCACGCCCGGCACCGCGATGGAAAACCTGCAGCTGCTGCGCATCGGCCCGCAGGAGATCCTCGAACACCGCGACGGCTTCTCGGTCAACGATCCGGCGCTGCGCATCGCCGTTGCGCTGGGGCAGTTCAGCCGCAGCACGCCCGCGCCCGAAGACAGCCCTTCGTTCCGCCAGGCCCTGCAGATGTTCGAGGACCAGGCCCAAACCGCGATGGGCTTCGTCTGGCTCAGCACGCGCGGCAACAGCCGCACCGAGCAGATTGCGGCGGGCCGCGCCCATGTGCGCCAGCAACTGCGTGCCACCGACCTGGGCCTGGGCATGCACCCGATGAGCCAGCCGCTCGAAGAGTTCGCGGAGATGGCGCCGTGCCGTGCGGTCGCGCACGACCTGCTGCTGGGCACCGCGCGGCCGGGCGACAGGCACAGCCCGACGGTGCAGATGATGTGCCGCCTCGGCTACCCGATGGCGCCGGTGCCTGCCGCGCCGCGCCGGCCGCTCGGCGACTTCATGACGGCCTGAAGGCCTGAAGGCCGGAGCCTGCCCGCGCGTTCAGCGCGAGAGCAGCTCGACCAGCGTCTTGAGCGCGTGATGCACCGTGGCCGCGCGCACCGTGGCGCGGTCGCCGTCGAAACGGCGGCGCTCGGTGCGCACATCGCCATCGACCGACCAGCCGAACCACACCGTGCCCACCGGCTTGTCGGGCGTGCCGCCGGTCGGGCCCGCCACGCCGGTCACGGCCAGCGCCACGCGCGACGGCGGCGAATGCGCGATCGCGCCCGTGGCCATGGCGCGTGCCACCGGCTCGCTGACCGCGCCGTTCGCCGCGATCACCGTTGCGTCCACGCCCAGCAGCTCGGTCTTGGCTTCGTTGGAATACGTGATGAAGCCGCGCTCGAACCACACGCTCGACCCCGCCAGCTCGGTGCAGGCCGCGCCGATCAGCCCGCCCGTGCAGCTTTCGGCGGTGGCCAGCATCCAGCCTTTTTTCTGCAGCAAGCCGGCCAGGGCCACGACCAGTTCGGGCGTGTCCTGGTCGGCGAGCGCCGTTGTAGAGGAAGAGTCCATCGGGTTCACCATGCGCGCCAGAGTGCAATGACCAGCAGCGTGCAGAACGCCGCCACCAAGTCGTCGAGGATGATGCCGAAGCCCGCGCGCCACCAGCGCACCTGCGCCGCATCGCGCTGCTTGAACAGCGCGTCGGCCCAGCCCACCGGGCCGGGCTTGGCGGCATCGAAATAACGGAACAGCGCAAAGGCGATGGCCTGCGCGAAGAGTCCGGCCGGCGTTACCAGCCAGAGCACGATCCAGAAGGCGATCACCTCGTCCCACACCACGGCGCCTGGGTCGGCCACGTTCATGTTGCGCGCGGCCACGGTGCAGGCCCACCAGCCGATGGGCAGCGAGGCCGCGATGATCCAGCCGATGGTCGCCGGCGTGAACCAAAGCTGCATCACCGCGAAAGCCACCCAGGCCCACAGCGTGCCCACGGTGCCGGGCGCGAAGGGCGACAGGCCCGAGCCGAAGCCCAGCGCGATGAAATGCGCGGGGTGCGACAGCAGAAAGCGCAGCGTGGCGCGGCGCATCGGGGGTTGGGGCATGGCGCCGGTGGTCGTGGTGGACAAGGAAGAAGGAGAGGAAGAAGCGGCGTGCATCGGGGCAGAAGTGTCGCGCATCTGCGCCGGCACCGGTTCGGTGCGATTTATTTATCAAAGCAATAACTTGTTTAATTGGCGCCGGCCGCCTAGTATCCGGACTCCTTTCCAAGCTTCGTCTTCGCGCCATGTCTTCCTCTTCCGCCGCCCTGCGTCCTCCGCCTGCCACCGCCGCCTGGAGCGAATTGTTCAGCGGCCGCAATGGCTGGCGCGCGCTGGCCCTGACAGGCGGCGTCGCGCTGCATGCCGTCAACGTGCACATCGTGACCACCGTGCTGCCGTCGGTGGTGGGCGAGATCGGCGGGCTCGACTGGTACGCCTGGAGCACCACGCTCTTCGTGGTCGGCTCGATCCTCGGCGCCACGCTGTCGGTGCGGCTGCTCGCGGTGCTCGGCCCGCGCGGCGCGTGCCTGGCGGCGCTGGCGGTGTTCAGCGCCGGCTCGGTCGGCTGCGCGCTCGCGCCGGCGATGCCGTGGATGCTCGCGGGCCGCACGGTGCAGGGGCTGGGCGGCGGGCTGCTCGCGGCGCTGAGCTACGGGCTGATCCAGCTGGTGTTCGAGCAGCGGCTGTGGCCGCGCGCGGTGGCGCTGGTGTCGGGTATGTGGGGCGTCGCCACTTTGTGCGGGCCGGCTGTGGGCGGCCTGTTCGCGCAGGCCGGGCATTGGCGCTGGGCTTTCTGGTTCCTGCTGCCAGTGGCGGCGGCGCAGGCGCTGCTGGTGCTCGTGCAATTGCGACCCTCGATGGGCGTGAAGCACGCGCGGCCCGAGGTTCCACCGCGCGTGCCGGGGATGCAGATCGGCCTGCTCGCGCTGTCGGTACTGGTGATTGCGGCCAGCGGCCTGTGGCCCGAGCTGCTCTGGCAGGCCGTCGGCGTGGCACTGGGGCTGGCCATCGGCTTCGCGGCCACGCGCATCGACAGTCGTGCCACTGTGCGCGTGCTGCCGAGCGGCGCCTATTCGATGAGCGCGCCGCTGGGCGCCATCTACGCGAGCGTGGCGCTGCTGCTGATCGGCAGCACCACCGAAATCTTCGTGCCGTACTTTTTGCAGCTGCTGCACGGGCACTCGCCGCTGGCGGCGGGCTACCTCACCGCCGCGATGGCGGGCGGCTGGAGCGCGGGCTCGCTGCTGTCCTCGGGCCGCAGCGGCACGGGGGCCGACCGCATGCTGCGCGCCGGCCCGGTGATCTGCACGCTGGGGCTGGCGGCGCTGGCGTGGCTGCTGCCGTCACCGGGGTTCTTCGCCGACGGCTTCGAGACATTGCTGATCGCCGTCGCACTGGCGGCCGTGGGGCTTGGCGTGGGCATCGGCTGGCCGCACCTCATCACGCGCGTGATGGCGCTCGCGCCCAGGGGCGAGGAAGGCCTGGCCTCCGCCTCGATCACCACCGTGCAGCTCTACGGCATGGCCGTTGGTGCGGCCGTGGCGGGGCTGGTCGCGAATGCGGCGGGCCTCACCGTGCCGGGCGGCGTCGAGGGCGCGCGCTCGGCGGCCGTGTGGCTGTTCACGAGCTTTGCGCTCGCGCCGGCCTTGGCGGTGTGGCTTGCGTACCGCGCCGTCGCACGGCGCGGCTGGTGAGCGGGCCAGCCTTAGAAGAAGAGAAGGCTCAGGCCACCACGCCTTCCCAGGCCAGCGCCCGCCGGCGCGCCCGCACTCGCAGGCCTTCACCGCGCAGCAGGCCCACCAGGTCGTAGACCTCGGCCGGCAGGTGCGCGCCGCGCCAGGCCACGTGCTGGTCGGGGCGGCACAGCACGAGGCGGTGCGTGTAGGCCTTGGGCACGTCCTCGGTCTCGATGTCCAGCACCGTGAGCGGCATGCTGTAGGCGGCCGCGGCCCGTTCGAGCGGCCGCACGTCCGCGCTGCGGTCGAAGCGCAGCATCGTGTAGCCGGGGCCGAAGGCGTCGTAGACCGAGCGGCCGTCCGAAAGCCAGAAGTGCGGCGCGCGGCAGCCCGGCACGGTGGACGGCGTGAACTCGCCCATCGAATAGGGTGGCGCCATGTGCTCGCCGTCGGCAATGATGATCGGCGAACCGCTGTAGAAGTAGCCGAAGTTGAGGCCGCCGCAGCAGAACTGCTGCACGTTCAACTCGTAGGCCTCGCGTCCGATGTCGGCGCGCAGCGCATCGCCGGCGGGGCCGGGCTCCTCGATGTTCGGCGGCACGGCGCGGCGCGCGCGGATCATCTTCTGCGCATGGTCCATCGCGAAGTTCGACACCTGCTCGGTGATCGGCTGGCGCTCTGCCTCGTAGGCGTCGAGGATGGCCTCGTCGCCCCAGCCCTGCACCACCGCGCCCAGCAGCCACGAGAGGTTGAGCGCGTCGGCAATGCCCGCGTTCATGCCGTAGCCCGCATAGGGCACCCACAGGTGCGCCGCATCGCCCGCGATGAACACGCGGCCCTCGCGGAAGCGATTGGCCACGAGGCGGCGGCCGATCCAGTCTTCCTTGCTGATGATCTCGTACTTGAAGTCGGGGCCCACGCCGAGGATTTCGCGCAGCGACTTGTCGCGGTCGACCGAATCGAACTCGGGCTCTTCGGCATTCAGGTGGTTGTGCACCAGCCAGGTCTCGTGCCCGTCGATGGCGAACATCGTGCCGCAGCGGCGCGGGTTCATTGCGTAGTACGACCACGCCGGCTTGCCCGGAATCAGCGCGCGCAGCTGCGGCGCGCGGATGAAGGTCGACTGCACGCGCTGGATCACGGCCGTGCCTTCGAGCCTTGCGCCGATCTGCTTGCGCACGGTGGAGGCGCCGCCGTCGCAGCCCACCATGTAGCGGCATCGGATGCTGCGCGTCACGCCGCTGTCCATGTCGGTGGCGATGGCCGTCACGCCTTCGTCGTCTTGCGTGAAGCCCGCGAACTGCGTGCGGTTCAGGAGCGTCACGCCCGGTAGCGCGGCCGTGTGCTTCAGCAGGATGGGCTCGAGGTAGATCTGGTTGATGCGATGCGGCGGCTCGGGCGTGGGCCACCACGCGTCGGGGCCTTCGGTCTCGGTGTAGCGATCGCGGCGGCACGGAATCGGAATGCGCGTGAGTTCGGTGCCCGTCACGCTGATGCGGAACACCACGTCGTTCGGGTAGTCGGCGGGCAGCCCCGCATCGCGCAGCTTCTGCGCCACGCCCAGGCGGCGGAACTGCTCCATGGTGCGCGATGCCACGTGGTTGCACTTCACGTTCGGCGGCTCCGCGAAACGGCGCGTCTCGCAGATGACGACCGAGACGCCGCGCGAGGCGAGGTCCATGGCCAGCGTAAGGCCCACGGGGCCGGCGCCGACGATCATCACGTCGGCCTGCAGTGCTGCTGCGGTGTGGTGGTCGGTCATGTTCGCAAGAGGGCGGAAGGGAGCGTGCCGTCAGTCGAGCCGGATGTGGGCGGTCTGGATCACCTTCGCCCACTTCTTCGTCTCGGATTGGATGTAGGCCTCGAAGGCTTCGGTCGAGCTCGGCGCGGGCTCCGCGCCGAGGTTGCGCATCGCGGCCTTGATCTGCTCGTCGGCGAGCGCGGCGTTGATCTCGGCGTTGAGCCGCGCAACGATGGGTGCGGGCGTACCCGCGGGCGCCACCACGCCGAACCAGCCCGTGGAGTCGTAGCCGGGCAGGCCGGCCTCGGCCACCGAGGGCACTTCGGGCAGCATCGGCACGCGCTGTGCGCTGGTCACCGCGAAGGCGATCAGTTTGCCCGCGCGGATCTGCTGCAGCGAAGCCTGCAAGTCGACCAGCGCGAGCTGGATCTGTCCCGCCATGGTGTCGAGCGCCGCGGGGCCCGAGCCGCGGTAGGGCACTTCAACCAGCTTCACGTCGGCCATCTGCGCGAACAGCGCCGCCGACAGGTGCATGGCCGTGCCGTTGCCGCCATGACCGATCGACAGCGTGCCCGGCTTCGCCTTCGCCAGCGCGATCAGATCGCGCTGCGTGCGCGCCGGAAGGGAAGGGTGTCCCACGATCACGAAGGGCGTGGCCGCGACCATGCCCACGGGTTTGAAGTCCTTCACCGGGTCGAAGGGCATCTGTGCGTACAGGCTCGCGTTGGCCGTCAGCGCACCGGCTGCGCCCAGCCCCAGCGTGTAGCCGTCGGCCGGTGTCTTGGCCACCAGCGCGAGCCCCACGTTGCCGCCCGCGCCGGGCCGGTTGTCGACCACCAAGGGCTGGCCCAGTTTCTCGTTGAGCCGCGGCACCATCAGGCGCACCACCGCATCGGCACTGCCGCCCGGCGGAAAGGTCACGATCATGCGGATGGGCCTGTTCGGGAAATCGCCGACGGTCGAAGATGGCGATGGCGCAGGTGCCTGCGCAAAAGCCGAGCCGCCGGTCAATGCCGCGCCGACTGCGCCAAGCATGAGCTGCCTGCGAAGCACGCTCTTCCCGTCGGCAAGAGGTACTGCCATCGAGGCTCCTTGAATGTGATGTGTCTTTTCAACGATTGAACGATGACAGCATTCATTCGTAAATCAAGATATTTCTAATGAAATATCATCTTTTCTGATGAATACGAACTTCAGTCCTACGATCCGCCAGCTGCGTGCATTCCTGGCGGTCTACCAGCTGAAAAAGCTCAGCGCGGCGGCTCAGCGGCTGTTCGTTACGCAGTCGGCGGTGAGCATGCTGATCCGCCAGCTCGAGGACGGACTGGACACGCGCCTGTTCGACCGCACCACGCGTTCGCTCAAGGCCACGGCGGCGGCCGAGCAGATGATGGTCACGGTCGAGCGCATCCTGCGCGACGTCGATTCGCTCTCGGCCGACTTTCGCGAACTGGCCACGCTCGAGCGCGGCCGCGTCACGCTGGCCATCACGCCCACGCTCTCGGCCTTTCTTCTGCCCGATGCCATGCGCGCGTTCAACGAGCAGCACCCCGGCGTGCGCGTGCTGGTGAACGACTGCGCGCCCGACCAGTTCATCTCGCGCATCCTCGGCGAGCACGTCGATTTCGGCATCGGCACGCCCGAGCGGCCCGGCGCCGAAGTCGAGGTGCAGCGGCTCATGCGCGACCACCTTGCGCTGGTGTGCCGGGAAGACCACCCGCTGGCCAAGGCGCGCGTGGTGCGCTGGACCGACCTGGCGCGCCATCCCGTCATCACCGTGCGCCCGGGCTACGGCGTGCGCCCGCTCATCGACGGCACCGCGGCCGATGCGGGCGTGGCGCTTGACGTGGTGAACGAGGTTTCGTTTCTCTCGACCGCCATCTGGATGACGGCCGCCGGCATGGGCGCGTCGATCATGCCCTCGGCCTTCGCGCGCGCGGAGGCCAATCCGTCTCTGGTGATCAAGATACTGAGTTCGCCGCGCGTGGCGCGCGACATCTCCATCGTCACCAAGCGCGGCCACTCGCTCTCGGCCGCGGCGCGTGCCTTCATAGAGGCTCTGAAGCGCTCCCTATAATTTTTAGATCCACAACACACGGGAGGGCCAGTCCCCATGAGAACTTTCATTCAACGTCTCGGGGCCCTGTCGCTCCTGGTGGCCTTCAGCTTCGCGCTGGTGGCCTGCGGCAACAAGGAAGCCGAGCAGCGCAAGGCCTTCACCACCTTCCTGCAGACCCGCGTGCTCGACAAGCCCGGCCTGCGCGTGCCGGTGCCTAACGAGGAAGAGAAAGCCTCGTTCGGCGACTACGCGAAGCACTACGCCGTGATCACCGACTTCAACGAAGGCATGAACAAGTCGGTGAGCCAGCCCATGACGCAGATCATGGCCAAGGGCGCGCTGCGTTCCATTGCCGACCTGCCGGCGCGCCGCGACGACCTCAAGGCCGCGAAGGATGGCCTGACCGGCTTGCGCACCGCGCTCGACCAGCAGACCGCCAAGGCCGATGCCGCGCATGCGCAGCTCAAGCAACCCGACGACCTGAAGCAGGTCTACGACAAGGCCTTCGACAAGACCGTGACTGCGCCGTCCACCACCTTCAAGGAAGTGTTCCCCGCGCTCGACACCGTGTTCAACAGCGCGCTGGCCATCGGCGACTTCATGGAGAAGAACAAGTCGAAGATCCAGGTCGCAGGCTCTTCGGTCACCGTGACCGACCCGGCGGTGCAGGCCGAGCTCAACAAGATGCTGCAGCAGCTCAACGGGCAGTCGGCAGCCATCAACGCTGCACAGCAGAAGATGCAGGCGATGGTGCGCGGCTCCTGACCGGAGCAGCGCAGCAACGACAAGAGCTCAGACGAAGTGGTCGAACGAGCCGAAGCGCTGTGACACCGGCGCGCCGGTTGCATCGACGATGCGCAGGCCGGCATCGGCCTCGATGCGGCCGATGCGCGTGACGCGCGTGGCGCTGTTCAAGCCGGCTTGCGTGACCGCGTCGCGCGCCGAGGCGGGAGCGGTGAAGACCAGCTCGTAGTCGTCGCCGCCCGAGAGCGCGCAGGTACGCAAGAGCTCGGTGCGCAGGCCGGGCGCCTCGGCAGCGATCAGGGCCGTGGCCGCATCGGCATCGAGCGTGGCGCCCACGCCGCTCGAACCGAGGATGTGGCCCAGGTCGCCGATCAACCCATCGCTCACATCCACCGCCGAAGAGGCGATGCCGCGCAAGGCCTGCCCCAGCGCCACGCGCGGCGTGGGCTGCTCCATGCGCATGCGCGTCGATTCGAAAGCCTCGGCCGACAGCACGATCGTGCCGCGAAACACCTCGAGCGCCAGCCGCGCATCGCCCAGCGTGCCGCTCACCCAGATGTCGTCGCCCGCGCGCGCGCGCGAACGCAGCAGCGCCGCGCCGGCCGGCACTTCGCCGAACACCGTGATGCAGATGTTGAGCGGGCCGCGCGTGGTGTCGCCGCCCACCAGCTCGCAGCCATGCGCATCGGCCAGCGCGAACAGGCCGCGCGAGAAGCCCTCGAGCCAGGGCTCGTCGACGCCCGGCAGCGCGAGCGCGAGCGTGAAGGCCAGCGGCTTCGCACCGCAGGCCGCCAGGTCGCTGAGGTTCACCGCCAGCGCCTTGTGGCCCAGCCGCGCCGGATCGACGGTGGAAAGAAAGTGCCGGCCCTCGACCAGCATGTCGGAGGACACGGCGAGCTGCATGCCCGCAGCGGGCGCAAGCAGCGCGCAGTCGTCGCCCACGCCCAGCGGGGAGCGCGTGGCGGGGCGCTTGAAGTAGCGCGTGATCAGGTCGAATTCACCCATGGGGGGTGAGCATAAGGGCTGAGGCCGTGCTCAGGCCTGCCCGCGGAAGCGCAGCGACGCCTGCCGCACCACTTCGGCCAGCAGCCGCTCTTTCCCCTGCTTCTCGCGCAGCCAGCGCGCGTCGTTGCGGTTGGCTTCCACGCTGGTGCGCAGCTCGCCCAGCGCCTGCGTGGCGTTGAGCGCCTCGCTGTGCCATTCGAGCTGGGTCATCGTCATCAGGATGTGGTCGCGCAGCGGCATGTGCTGGCCGGTGGCCGGGTCGACGTACACCGCGTCGAGCCCGAAGCGGCAGGCCTGGAAGCGGTTGTAGGTGTAGACGAGGTAGTCGTCTTCCGTCGGCTCGAAGGGCTGCTCCTGCAGGAACCACGCTGCCAGCGACTGTACGTAGCCCGCGAGCGCGGCGGCGCGCTCGACGGTGAGCGGTGTGTCGAACACGCGGATCTCGATGGTGCCGAACTCGGGCTTGGGGCGGATGTCCCAGTAGAAGTCTTTCATGCTGCGCACGACGCCGGTGCGGGTCATGCGCTCGAAGTACGCCTCGAACTCCTTCCAGCTCAGCGTGAAGGGCGCGCGGCCCGACAGCGGAAACGCGAACACCGAGTTCAGCCGCGCCGAGTCGAACTGCGTGTCCTGCCCCTGCACGAAGGGCGAAGACGCCGACAGCGCAATGAAGTGCGGGATGTAGCGCGACATGCGGTGCAGCATCAGCAGCGCCGAATCGGCATCGGGGCAGCCGATGTGCACGTGCTGGCCGAAGATGGTGAACTGCTTGCTCAGGTAGCCGTACAGCTCCGACAGTTCGCGAAAGCGCGGTTTGTCATAGATGCGCCGCTCGTGCCATTGCTGGAACGCGTGCGTGCCGCCGCCCACCACCGCGATGTTGAGCTTGTCGGCATTGCGGATCAGCGCCTCGCGAATGGGCGACAGCTGCGTGATCACGTCCTGCGCCGAGTGGCAGATGTCGGTCGAGATCTCGATCATGCTCGACGTCATCTCGGGCACCACGCTGCCGGGCAGCGGGGTCTGCGCCATCAGGCGCAGCATGTCCTCGGCGTACGGGGCCAGGTCGTAGTCGTGCGTGTTCACGAGCTGCAGCTCCAGCTCCACGCCGAGCGACAGCGCTTCCGACTTGTTGAAGGGTTCGAGCTTGACCGCGCGGCTCTCCGGGTCCGAAGGCAGCGGCGCCGAGCGGACGTCGTCGCTGTCCGGGTCGATAGGCGTGTTGTTGTGGTTGTTGGTTGCGGTGCTCATCGCTGCGTGTCCTCCGTGATGCTGAACGCCTGGGGCATCCAGGGCACCGAACTTTCGCCCACCGCATGGATGGCCACCGTGGCGAGCATCGCGCCCACCACCTCCATCAGCAAAATCGAGGGCAGGGCCACCTGCGTGATCATCGTGCCCAGCAGCGGCGATGCCGTGGCGAAATTGGAGGCAATGAGCAGCGCAATCGACGACAGCGGCGACATCGCACAGCCGACCCAGAAGGCCTGCTTCCAGCTCGCGCCGCTGCCCGGGTTGGCAATGGCCACGCCCGAAATCTTGGCCAGCAGGCGCACGCCGATCACGGCCAGCACCACGCTGGCCACGGGTAATGTCCAGTCGGCCTGCGCCGCCACGATCGACACCAGCACGAACATCAGCATGGTCAGCAGCGAGGCGGCAGTACCCAACTGTCGCTGCCAGGCCCAGGGCTTGGGGTTGAGCGTCTTCAACAGCACGCCGCCGATCAACGCTGCCAGCGGCGCCGAGCCGCCGATGTGCGCGGTGAGCGCGGCGCCCGCCGCGATGATCGCCAGCAGCAGGATCGACGTGTTCTCGCTCGACGGGCTCATCACCCGCAGGGCCGAACGCAGCGCCAGCGCCATGATCCCGCCGACCACGAACGACAGGCCCAGCACCACCGCCACCGGATAGAGCTTCTGCAGCATCGTCTGCGGCGCGCGCTCGATCAGCCCGGCCTGCGCATAGCCAAGTGCCAGTGCGTAGAAGGTGTTGAGCGTGGCCAGCGTCATCGCGCGTTCGGTCACGGGGCCGGCGGCGCGGGTGTCGATGATCACGCGGCTCAGCACCGCCGGAGAGGCGACGATGGCCATCAGCGCGATCGGGTTGGCCACCGGCTCGGGCAGGCCCAGCAGCGTGAGCACCCAGTACACGCCGAAGTAGGTCAGCGTGGCTTCGAGCAGGCTCTGCACCAGCACCATCGGGTTATGGCGGAACCAGCGCAGCGGCAGCCGCCCGCCGGCCTCGAACAGCACCACGGCCACGCCGAGTTCGAGCAGAAAGAGGCTGATGCCGCGCAGCGGCCAGATCGCGCCTTCGAAGCCGGCAAAGCCCACCACCGCGCCCACCAGCGAATAGCCGATGACCTTGGGAAACCCAAGATAGCGTTGCACCAGGTGGCCGGAAGCCGCCGCCGCCGCCAGCAGCAGCGACCACAGCACGGTGGGCAGGCCCGCCGAGGGGCGCACCCATTCGGACCAGAAGCCCAGCAGATCGTTGAGGAAGCTCGTCAAATTCATCCAGGCAGGAAAAAGCTCACCGGCCGGCTGCGCCAGCGGGCCCAGATCGCGCTGCGGATGCGGGCGCGGTCACCGAGGCTCACGCTGTGCGCGCGCAGCGCCAGGCGGAAAGCAAAGTAGAAACTCACGCTCACATTGAGCGCGCCAATGACCGGGATCGCCGCTACCGCCCACCACAGCGCGGGCTGCTGCAGCACCCCGAGGCCGGTGGATGCCGCGGCTGCGGCGATCTGTCCGGCCGAGAGTGTCACGTGCCGCACATCAAGGCCAAGCCCGAAGAAACCCGCGAACGCGGGCAGCAGCCCGAGCATGAGTCCCAGCGAGATGTTGGAGGCGAAGCCTGAGATGTGTGTGCGCATGAAATCGGCCCAGCGGCGGGCCCGTGCGGCGCCGAGAAAAGCGCCGATGCGGGGGTTGTAACGCATGGCGGAGTCCATGCGATGCAGGACAAAGGCGTTTTCTGTCCATCCGGCGACGATGCTGGCCGAAAACAGCAGGATGCCGGTGATTGCCGCGTAAAGCGCGGTCGGCCCCGCCAGCGAAAGCGATTTCAGCGTGGCTGCGGCATGCGCGGCGTCGAGCAACGGTCGTTCCAGCGCCAGCTGGGCCAGCAGCGCGATGCTCACCACCGCCGGCACCACGACCAGCACATTGCCCAGCACCGCCGCCACCTGCGAGCGCACGAGGTTCGCGACCTCGTCGACGAAATCGTTCACCGCGCCGTCCGAATCGATGTCGCGCAGCCGCGCCGCCATGGCCGGCGCCGTCATCGCGGGCTGCTTGGTGGCCAGCGTCAGGTGCAGCAGCTGGATCGCGACGAAGCTGGCCGCATACATCAGCCCCGCGCCCAGCCCGCTCCAGAAGGCCGACAGGCCCAGCGCGTAGATGCCGAACTTCAGCAGCACTGTGATGGCCGTGAGGGCGCCTCCGCCCGCGGCCTTCTTCACCATCTGCAGGTAGCTGGCGCGGTCGCGGGTGATGTAGTGCTCGCCGGTCTCGGCGCTGCGCTCGGTCACCTTGGCGGCCAGCATCGATGAGTTCGAAGCGATCAGCGCGCGGATGCTGTTGCGCTCGCCGCCCGCCAGCACCAGCCGGCCTACCAGTCGCGCCACGCTGGGCGCGGGGTTGGGCGCCATCAGGCAGTCGAGCAGCTCGCGAATGCGCAACACCCGCTCGCGCAACTGGCGCAGCCGGAACACCAGGCCGACCGAGATGCCGTTGTCTTCCAGGTGCGTGTAGACCGAGGCGGCGCCGGCCCGGCAGGCGTCGAGCCGGTCGCGGAAGGCCAAGAAGGCAGCCTGCAGCGCCTCCTCGTCGCGGGGCTCGCCGGGCCGGTCGAACATCTGCTCGCGCAGTTCGTCGAGGTCGGCCATCAGCGAATGGAAAGGGCGCCCCTGGCCCAGCACCTCGGTGCTCATGCGCAGGCGCAGCTCCGGCGAGAAACCGGCCGCAACCACCTGGCTGCTGCAGTAGGTGACGGCATCCATCACCGTGTGGCGCCAGCGCGGCGCGCCGTCGTCGTCCAGCGCCGCATCGGCCAGCAGCGCGCCGATGCGGGCCAGCTGCGTTTCGTCGAGCAGAGCGATCCAGCCCGCGTCGAACACGCCGGGCAGCACCATGCGGAACAGGTCCGACGCGTCGGTGGTCTCGGGCGTGCCGGGCAGGATCTTGCGGCGCAGCCGCTCGCCCAGCTCGCTGGCGAAGGCGGTGCGCGGCGCAAAGCCGTAGTCGGCCAGCAGCGTGGTCAGGTCGACCGCCTGCGTGAACACGCGCCACCAGGCGCGCAGCCGCTCGCGCAATTCGGGCCGCGCCTCGATGGCGTCGAGCAGCAGCTGCACGCGGCCGATTGCCGCCTGGGGCGAGGCGCGGTCGCCGCGCAGCCAGTCGAAGATATTGATGAGCCAGATGTGGCGCTGTGCCACGTCGGCTGTCGGGTCGAGGCCGGCAAGCAGCCCCTGCAAGTCGCGCGATGCGGCAGCCATGGAACGATCTCGTCAAGCGCCGGGGAACGCCGCGGAACCGGCTTTGCCGGGCCGCAGGTGTTGCCCCCGGCGAGGGGGGTGGCGAAGCGACACGAAGTGCGCGAAGCCTGGGGGAGTACCTAGTGAAGCACGCGGGAGACGGGGGCTCCGCCCACGTCCGCTTCGAGCACGAACATCGGAATCGGCACGTCGAAGCGCTCGCCTTCTTCCGTCACCACGAAATAGCTGCCATGCATCGTCCCGCTGGGCGCCTGCAGGCGGCAGCCGCTCGTGTAGCGGAAGGATTCGCCGGGCGCCAGCAGCGGCTGCTGGCCGATCACGCCGAGGCCTTTGACCTCCTGCGCATGGCCCGAGGCATCGTTGATGAGCCAGTGGCGGGCGATCAGCTGGGCAGCCACCGTCCCCGTGTTGGTGACGGTGACCGTGTACGAGAAGGTGTAGATGTTGTCCTTGGCCGACGACTGTTCGGCCAGGTAGCGCGGTTCGACTTGCACGCTGAAGGGGCTGTGTGACATGGGCGCGATGGTAACTGCAGGCCCTCTCCCCCCGGGTCCGCCGGGCGATGTCAGATCGTGTTGCCCTTCGGCGTGTTCTCGGGCGCTGCGGCCGGAACGGTCTGGAACAGCAGGTCGCGCAGCGCCGCGGTGGCGGCCGTGTCCGGGTCCCGGTCCGAGGTGCCGACCAGCACGATGCGCCAGACCTGGGTGCCGCTCTTCAGCAGCGTGGCGTCCACGTGCCGCGAGGCGTCCGCGGTCATCGCACCCTTCATCTGCAGGCCCAGGCGGCCCTTGACGTTGATGGGGCGCGCGCGTGCGTCCAGCTCCATCGACGGGCGCACCGCCATCGCCCAGATCCGCTGGTACTCGTCCAGGCTCACCTGCTCCATGCCACCTTCCACGGCGAAGACCGCGACCACGGTGTCCGAGAAGAAGGTGTGAACCACGTCGCCGGTGGTGTTGGACTGCTCCCGGTATTGCCACCCGCGCGGGATGCTCGCGCGCAGCTTCGTGACGGGGTTCGTCCACTCGAAGCCGGCGTAGAAGCGCATGCTTCTTTGCGCCTCGCGCTGGTTGATGAAGACCACGCCGGCCACGAGGCCCGCCAGTGCGGTCACGGCCAGGCCCGTGCGCAACACGCCGGTTCCAGCCGCCTGCACCAGGTAGCGCTTTGCGTCGTAGGTGGCGGGGCGGCCCTCCTTCACCTCGAAGAACTGGCGGCCCATGGTGAACAGCGTGACGAAGGGAATGCCCAGGCCGAGGCCGGACAGGTACATCCACGCCACGCGTCCCAGGTACTGGAGGAAGGTTGGCCGCCCGCCGTCGCGCAGCCTGACCCGCACGCCGAACAGCAGCTTGCCCAGCGTCGTGCCGAACAGGCCGAAGACGATGGCTTCGAAGACCAGCGCCACGGGCAGGAAGATGATCCCGAGCGTCGGCGTGGACGACGGGTTTTCCATCCACAGGCCGAAGGCCGGCCAGATGCGGCCCACCACCGCGGCCATGAAGAAGCCGGCGGGCAAGCACATCGTCCAGACGTCGAAGAGACGGGCGAAAAAGCGGCGCCACGGGCCGGCCGCCGGCAGGCCGGGGTCGCGCCTTTGCGGTGCTGGTGCCTCCAGGGGGCCGTCGGACAGCCACGGTTCCGGGTCGGGGCGCGCGGACTGCGGCGCGGGCATCGGGTGGTCCGAGGCTGCTTGCTCGTCGGGCAAAGGCGGCGCCTCGCGCACGGCGGCGGGCCCGAAGTCCGGCAGCAGCACGGGCTCCATGCGCATGCCGGGCAGCATCAGTTCCTCGACCTGGTGCAGGGGCTTCCAGGCCAGCCGCCCCGGACGCCAGACCAGCGTCTGCGCGTCGATGACGCCCGTGCGAATGCGTTCATGGATCTGCGCGACCGACAACGGACCCTGCCTGTCTTCGCCCCGTGCGTACCACCAGCCCTCGTCCATGGAAGCTCCCCCGTCTTGTAGTGCCGCCCTCTGCGGGCCACACAAATGTATCGGGAAGTACTCCTTGCTCCAAGGACAAGCGGGCGGGGCTGAAGCGACAATCGGGGGCATGAGCACCCCGTTTCGCATCGCGCCCTCCATCCTGTCCGCCGACTTCGCGCACCTCGGCAAAGAACTGACCGACGTGATTGCGGCCGGCGCCGACTGGATCCATTTCGACGTGATGGACAACCATTACGTGCCGAACCTGACCTTCGGCCCGATGATCTGCCAGGCACTCAAGCCCTACGCCAAGACCGCCGACGGCACCCCGGTGCCCGTCGACGTGCACCTGATGATCCAGCCGGTCGACGCACTGGCGGCCTCTTTCGCGCAAGCGGGCGCCGACTACATCAGCTTCCACCCCGACGCCTCGCCCCACACGCACCGCAGCATCCAGGCCATCAAGGCGGCCGGCTGCAAGGCCGGGCTGGTGTTCAACCCGGGGCTGGGCCTGGAGGCGCTCGACTGGGCCATCGACGACATCGACCTGATCCTGATCATGAGCGTGAACCCCGGCTTCGGCGGCCAGAGCTTCATCGACTCGGCCCTGCGCAAGATCGAACTCGCGCGCAAGCGCATCGAGCAGAGCGGGCGCGACATCCGCCTCGAGGTGGACGGCGGCATCAAGGCCGACAACATCGCCCGCGTGGCCTCGGCCGGCGCCGACACCTTCGTGGCGGGCAGCGCCATCTTCAACGCCAAGGACTACGGCGCCGTCATCACCGACATGCGCAAGCAGCTGGCGGGCGTCGTCAGCGCTTGATCTTCCCGCTCTTGTAGACGCGGTTGGCCTCCAGCCCGCGGTCGGTATCGACCAAACCGCGCTCCACGTCTTCATGGGCCTGGCGGCCCACCTCGGTCGGACGGCCGTCCGGCGTCTGCTGGCTGTCGGACGACTGGTCGTGCTCGTGCGGCAGGCGCGGCGCCGATTCGCCGCCTTGCTCCACCTTGGTCTTGCCGCCGCCGGCATCCTTTTGAGGATCGGCCGGCGCGGTCTTGCTCTTGCTGCTCTTGCTCATGCGGGGCTCCTTCAATGAAGAACGAGCCTGTGTCGCGACTGCCGCCGGGGCGGTAGGACATGCAAGGCAGCCCCTGTAGGCGGGCGTGGGCCACCATGATGCTATGAAATAAATAGCGCCTTTGCGCGCAGGGAAGGGGCTCCGCAATAATCCCCGGATGTCCTCCGATCCCTCAGATCCATTTGCCGGCATTGCCACCGACAGCCTGCGCATCCACGCCTTCGCCTCGCTGAACCCCGGTCCCCGGTTGCTCGTGATGGGCGGCGTGCATGGCGACGAAGTCTCCGGCACCCTGGGCATCGAGCGCATCCTGGGCGAGTTCGAGGCCGGCACCCTGCAATTGCGGCGCGGCGAGCTGACCCTGGTGCCCGTCGCCAATCCGCTCGCACGGCGCCGACTGCAGCGCGAGGGCGAGCGCAACCTCAACCGCCTGTTCCGCCCGACCGAGGCACCGGCCGACTACGAAGCCCGCGTGACCAACGTGCTGGCGCCGCTGATCGCGCGCCACGAAGTGCTGCTCGACCTGCATTCCTTCCAGAGCGAGGGCGAGGCCTTTGCCATGATCGGTCCGCGCGACAACACCGGCACGCTGGAGCCCTTCGCCCGTTCGTATGAAGAGGGCCAGCTCGCGCTGCACATCGGCACGCCCATCGTGGTGGAGGGCTGGCTCGACATCTACGCCGCCGGCCTCGCGCAGCGCGCGGGCGGCACGCCGGCAGACGAGGCTGCGCTCGACTTCGGCCGCGGCACCAACGAATACATCCGCAGCCGCGGCGGCTACGGCGTCACGCTCGAATGCGGCCAGCACCTGGACCCGCAGGCACCCGAGGTGGCGTGGCGCGCCATCCGACGCACGCTTGCGCTGCTGGGCATGGCGGCGCTGCCCGAAGGGCTGTCGGGTGCGCCGGTGCAGCCTCCCAAGCTGCTGCGCCTGGCCAGCGTGACCGACCGCCTGCACGAGGAAGACAGCTTCGTGCGCGACTGGGCCACCTTCGACGAAGTGCAGCGCGGCGAGCCCATCGGCATGCGCCACGACGGCACGCTGTTGAGCGCGCCCGAAGACGGCTTCATCGTGTTCCCCAACGCGATGGCGCTGCCCGGTGCCGAGTGGTTCTATTTCGCGCGCCCGAGCGAGCGCCGGCTTGGGCCGGTGGCCGGCGCGGCCTGACGAAGCCTGACGCCGCGCTCCTACATCGCCCGCACAGGGGCGGCGCACATTCCAAGACTGAAGGAGTGTGCCCATGCCAGTCTCGAAAAAAGCCCCCGCGCCGCGCGTCCTCTGGAAGGGCGCCATCAGCTTCGGCCTCGTCCACATCCCGGTGGCGCTCTATTCGGCCACCACCGACCACGGCATCGACTTCGACTGGCTCGACAAGCGGACCATGGACCCGGTCGGCTACAAGCGCATCAACAAGAAAACCGGCAAGGAGATCGCGCGCGAGCAGATCGTGAAGGGCGTCGAATACGAGGACGGCGAGTACGTGGTGATCAGCGACAAGGAGATCGCGGCCGCCTACCCCAAGACCACGCAGACCATCGAGATCGAGACTTTCGTGCCGGCCAACGGCATTCCCTTCGTGTACCTGGAGCGGCCGTACTACGTGGCGCCCATCAACCGCGGCGCCAAGGTGTACGCGCTGCTGCGCGAAACCCTGCAGCGCAGCGAGCGCGTGGGCGTGGCGCGTGTCGTCATCCAGACCAAGCAGCACCTCGCCGTGCTGGTGCCCGTCGGCCCCGGCCTCGTGCTGAACCTGTTGCGCTGGGGCGCCGACATCCGCCCGTGGACCGACCTGCCATTGCCCTCCGAAGATGCGAAGAAGGCAGGCCTGAGCGAGCGCGAGCTCAAGATGGCGAAGCAGCTGGTCGACGACATGAGCGCCGACTGGGACCCGAACGAATTCAAGGACGAGTTCAAGGACGAGATCCTTCGGTTGATCGACAAGAAGGTGAAGGCCGGCCAGACCGAGACCGTGACGCAGCCCGAGCCTGAAGAAGAGCAGTCCACCGAAGGCCGCGGCGCCAAGATCATCGACCTGACCGAGTTGCTGCAGCGCAGCCTGCGCGGCAAGGCGAAGGCTGCCGGCGAAGAAGAAGCTCCCCCACCCAAGGCCGCGGCGAAGAAGCGCAAGCCCGCCGCCAAGACAGCAGCGCGCAAGGCCCCGGTCCGACATCGCCGCGCCGCCTGACGCCGGCCTGCCGCCATGGGTACCACCGCATCGACCGCGCGCAAGGCGCTGGCGCGCTACCACGGCAAGCGCGATTTCACCCGCACGCCCGAACCCAAGGCCGGCGGCAGGAATGGCAAGGGCGTGCTGTCCTTCGTCATCCAGAAGCACCACGCGAGCCATCTGCACTACGACTTCAGGCTCGAACTCGACGGCACGCTCAAGAGCTGGGCCGTGCCTAAAGGGCCGTGCCTCGACCCGACCGTGAAACGCATGGCCGTGCACGTCGAAGACCATCCGATCTCTTACGCCGGCTTCGAGGGCACGATCCCGCCGAAGCAGTACGGCGCGGGCACCGTCATCGTCTGGGACCGCGGCGACTGGCTGCCCGACGGCGATGCGCGCAAGGCGCTCGCGGCCGGCAAGCTCAAGTTCGAGCTGCGCGGCGAGAAGCTGCACGGCCACTGGACGCTGGTGCGCATGCACGGCAAGGGCGACGAGAAGCACGAGCCCTGGTTGCTCATCAAGGAGCGCGACGGCGATGCGCGTGCGCTCGACGACTACGACGTGCTCGAAGAACAACCGGCCAGCGTGATTACTGGGCGCGACGTGGACGAGGTGGACCAGCCGCCGAAGAAAGTCGCAACAAAGAAGGCGCCCGCGAAGAAGACAGCACTGCCCGCCACCTTCCAGCCCCAGCTCGCCACTCTCGCGGCTTCGCCACCGCCGTCCCCCAACGACTGGCTCTACGAGCTCAAGTTCGACGGCTACCGCCTGCTCGCGCGCATCGACAGGGGCAAGGTCCGCTGCTTCACCCGCAACGGCCATGACTGGACCGCGAAGCTGCCTGCGCTCGCCAAGGCCCTCGCGAAGCTGCCCACCGATTCGGCCTAGCTCGATGGCGAGATCACCGTCGACGGCGAAAACGGCGCACCCGACTTCCAGGCGCTGCAGAACGCCTTCGACAGCGGTGCGACATCGTCCATCGTCTACTGGCTGTTCGACGCGCCTTTTCTCGATGGCGAAGACTTGCGCGACCTGCCGGTCGAGGAGCGCCGCGCACGGCTCGCACAGCTGCTCGGCAAGAAGCCGCCCGCGCTGCTGCGCCTGAGCGAAACCTTCGACGCCTCGCCGCGCGACTTGCTCGCGTCGTCGGCGCGCATCGGCTTCGAGGGCATCGTCGGCAAGCGCAAGGGCTCGCCGTATGTGTCGCGCCGCTCGCCCGACTGGATCAAGCTCAAGAACCAGCAGCGCCAGGAATTCGTGATCGGCGGCTACACCACGCCCAAGGGCACGCGCTCGGGCTTCGGCTCATTGCTGCTCGGCGTGCACGACGAGGCCACCGGGCGCCTGCGCTACTGCGGCAACGTCGGCACGGGCTTCGACGCCGACCGCCTCGCCGACATCAAGGCGAAGCTCGACAGGCTGGCCACCGAAGACTGCCCGTTCACGCCCACGCCGCGCGGCATCAAGGCGCAGTGGGTCAAGCCATCACTCGTGGCTGAAATTTCATTCGGCGAATGGACGCGCGAAGACCGCGTGCGCCAGGCCGTCTTTCAAGGCCTGCGCGCCGACAAGCCCGCGCGCGACATCCGCCGCGAGCGGCCGGAGGAAGGAAAGAGAAAGAGCACCCCCATGTCCCAGAAGATCACCCACGCCGACCGCGTGATCGACATGCACAGCGGCATCACCAAGGGCGAGCTCGCGGCCTACTACGACGGCGTGGCCAGGCTCATGCTGCCGCACCTGCGCGGCCGGCCGGTGTCGCTGGTGCGCGCGCCCGAGGGCGTGGGCGGCGAGCTGTTCTTCCAGAAGCACGTGCAGAACCGCGAGATTCCCGGCGTGCGCCTGCTCGATCCCGCGCTCGACCCGGGCCACGAGCCGCTGCTGCAGATCGACACGAAGCAGGGCCTGCTCGGCGCCGCACAGATGAACGTCATCGAGCTGCACACCTGGAACGCCACCTCGCGCGCCATCGGCAAGCCCGACCGCATGACCTTCGACCTCGACCCCGGCGAAGGCGTGGCATGGCCGCAGATACAGGAGGCCGCGATGCTGGTGCGAACGCTGCTTGACGAGCTTGGCCTGCCCTCGTTCCTGAAGACCAGCGGCGGCAAGGGGCTGCACGTGGTCGTGCCGATACGGCGCCAGTACGACTGGGATGCCGTCAAGGGCTTCTCGCAGGCCGTGGTGGCGCATCTCGCGCAGACCATACCGGCGCGCTTCGTCGCCAAGAGCGGGCCGCGCAACCGCGTGGGCAAGGTCTTCGTCGACTACCTGCGCAATGGCTTCGGCGCGACCACCGTCAGCGCGTGGTCGGCGCGTTCGCGCCCGGGGCTGGGCGTGTCGGTGCCGCTTGCGTGGGAAGAGTTGCCCGAGCTCACAAGTGCTTCGCAGTGGACCGTCGCCAATGCGGCGCAGCGCTTCGACATCGGCAACAAGCCCTGGGCCGCGATGGAGCGCAGCCGCAAGGGGCTTGCTGCGGCGATGAAGCTGCTCGGCTACAAGCCGGGGTGAAGTGCACGGCGCAGTAGTTCCAACGCGACCCTGAGTCGAAAGCATCAAGAACCATCTGCAGCTCATCATTTGCTTGACGTCATTCAGCGGCAAACGGAGACTGCGATGACGATGAAGAAACTTCTGTGGCCTTTCGCAGGCATCACCGTACTCATCATCATTGCAGTGCTGGCTCTTGCGCTGTGGCCCACGACCACGCGGGACATCGCCGCCGCGTCCGACAGCAATTCGAAAGCCTTGGTCGACAAGGGCCGCTACCTGGCCCAGGCCGGCGATTGCGTGGCCTGCCACACGTCGCCGGGCGGAACGCCATTCGCCGGCGGGCTGCCGCTGGCTTCGCCCATCGGTGCGATGTACAGCACCAACATCACGCCGGATCGCGACAGCGGCATTGGCAACTACACGCTCGCCGACTTCGATCGCGCGGTGCGCCACGGCATCCGGATCGACGGCGATTCGCTGTACCCCGCGATGCCTTACCCGTCGTATGCGCGCATGAGCGACGACGACGTCCGCGCGCTGTATGCCTTTTTCATGCACGGCGTGGCGCCGGCCCAATCCCAGGCGCATCCACGCGGCATTCCCTGGCCGCTGTCGATGCGCTGGCCGATGGCGCTGTGGCGCAAGGCATTCGCGCCGCAGCCGGATGCAGTGGCCTTCGACCCCGCCCGCTATGCCGACATGTCGGTGGCGCGCGGTGCATATCTGGTGCAGGGCCTGGGGCATTGCGGCAGTTGCCATACGCCGCGCGCGCCGACGATGCAGGAGAAGGCGCTGGACGAGTCCAGCCCCGAGTACCTGGCCGGCGGTCCGCTCATCGACGGATGGGTGGCGGTGAACCTGCGCGGCAATCCGGCGGACGGACTGGGCGCCTGGTCGGCCGCCGACATCGTCTCGACCTTGCGCAGCGCACGCAATGCATCGCATGCAGTGGTCGGCGGTGCGATGAACGATGCCATCGTGCACAGCACGCAGCACCTGAGTGACGACGACCTGAAGGCGATTGCCGCATTCCTCAAGGCGCTGCCGCCCTCGGCGCACTCGCCATCGTCGTTCAATGCCGACCCTGCGACCGCCAAGGCGCTGTGGCAGGGCGTCAACTCGGCGCGCGGCGCCGAGCTGTACGTCGACAACTGCGCGGCCTGCCATCGCAGCGACGGTCTGGGCTACGCGCAGGTGTTTCCGCGCATCGCCGGCAATTCCACCGTGCTGGCTGGCGACCCGAGCTCGGTGATTCGCCTGATCCTCGAAGGCAGCAAATTGCCCGCCACGCGCGTCGCGCCATCGGAGCTCGGCATGCCCGGCTTCGGCTGGCGCCTGTCGGACGACGAAGTGGCACAGCTCGCGAGCTTCACGCGCCAGAGCTGGGGCAACAAGGCTTCGGCCGTGCAGGCCGCGCAAGTCGGCGCGATCCGCAGCGCCATCGAGAAGGAGCGGTCCGCGCAGGCCGCTCCCGCGCGTTGACCGATCGCCTCATGAACCCAGACAGGAGCACGCCCGTGACCGCACCGGACTCATCGCAACCACCGTCATCGAGGCGCCAGTTGTTCAAGGGCTTGGGCGCCGCCACCCTCGCCGTCGCGGTGCTTCCCGGGTGCGACACCCGGCAGGCGACGGCCGCGCAAGGCGAAGCGGCCGCGAGCAACCCGGCACCGAGCACCTATTCGCCGCGCTTCTTCACCGCAGGCGAATGGGCCTTCGTCAACGCCGCCAGCGCGCGATTGATTCCGAACGATGCATCGGGCCCGGGAGCGGTGGAAGCCGGCGTGCCCGAGTACATCGACCGGCAGATGGACACGCCCTGGGCCACCGGCAAGCTCTGGTACATGCAAGGGCCGTTCAACGCCGACGCGCCGGCCACGATGGGCTATCAGTCCCAGCTCACGCCGCAGCAGATCTATCGGCTGGGAATCGATGCCGCCAACGGCTTCGTGCAGAAGGCGCAAGGCAAATCCTTCGTGCAACTTGCGGCGGACGCGCAAGATGCGGCGCTGCATGAAATCGAATCGGGCAAGGCCGTGTTCGACGCCGTGCCGGCCCAGCTGTTCTTCTCGATGCTGCTGCAGAACGTGCGCGAAGGCTTCTTCGCTGATCCGGTGCATGGCGGCAATCGCGGTCTCGCGGGCTGGAAGCTGATCGGGTTTCCCGGTGCGCGCGCCGACTTCATGGACTGGGTCGAGCGCGACGTGAAGTACCCGCTGCCACCCGTGGCCTTGAGCGGGCAGAGAGGCTGAGCATGGCCGGCAACACGATGAAGAAAGCCGACGTGGTGATCGTCGGCTTCGGCTGGACCGGCGCGATCATGGCCAAGGAGCTGACCGAGGCCGGCCTGAACGTGGTCGCGCTCGAGCGCGGCCCGATGCAGGACACGGCCACCGACGGCATCTACCCCAAGGTGCTGGACGAGCTCACCTACAACATCCGCCGCAAGCTGTTCCAGGACATCTCGCGCGAGACGGTGACCATTCGCCATGGCGTGAACGACACGGCACTGCCCTATCGGCAGCTGGGTGCCTTCCTGCCCGGTACCGGTGTCGGTGGCGCGGGGCTGCACTGGTCGGGCGTGCACTTTCGCGTCGACCCTGCGGAGCTGCGCCTGCGCAGCCACTACGAAGAGCGCTACGGCAAGAAGTTCATTCCCGAGGGCATGACGATCCAGGACTTCGGCGTCAGCTACGAAGAGCTGGAGCCGCATTTCGACTTCGCCGAGAAAGTATTCGGCACCTCGGGCACCGCATGGACCGTGGCCGGCCAGAAAGTGGGCGAAGGCAAGGGCGGCAACCCGTTCGCGGCAGACCGCTCGCACGCCTTTCCGTTGCCCGCGCAAAAGCGCACGGTGTCGGCACAGCGCTTCGGCGATGCCGCGGGCAAGCTGGGCTATCACCCCTACGACCTGCCGTCGGCCAACGCCTCCGGGCCGTACACCAATCCGTACGGCTGCCAGATGGGGCCGTGCAACTTCTGCGGCTACTGCAGCGGTTACGTCTGCTACAACTATTCGAAGGCCTCGCCCAACGTCAATGTGCTGCCGGCGCTGCGCCAGGTGCCGAACTTCGAGCTGCGCACGCATGCGCACGTGCTGCGCGTGAACCTCGCGGCCGATCGCCGCACCGCCACCGGCGTTACCTATGTCGATGCGCAAGGGCGCGAGGTGGAGCAGCCGGCGGACATCGTCGTCATCTGCGCGTTCCAGTTCCACAACGTGCGGCTGATGCTGCTGTCGGGCATCGGCACGCCCTATGACCCGGCGACCGGCAAGGGCACCGTCGGGCGCAACTTCGCCTACCAGAACATGGCGACGATCAAGGCCTTCTTCGACAAGGACGTGTACGCCAACCCCTTCATCGGCGCGGGCGGCAACGGCGTGGCGATCGACGACTTCAATGCCGACAACTTCGACCACGGCCCGTTCGGCTTCGTCGGCGGCTCGCCGATGTGGGTCAACCAGGCTGGCGTGAAGCCGATCAGCGGCATCTCGCTGCCCGAGGGCGCACCCGGCTGGGGCAGTGCGTGGAAGCAGGCCGTTGCCGACAACTACACGCACACGATGTCGATGGATGCGCACGGCGCGCACATGAGCTACCACGACAACTACCTGAGCCTGGACCCGACCTACAAGGACGCCTGGGGCCTGCCGCTGCTGCGCATGACCTTCGACTGGAAGGACAACGACGTCCGTATGACCCGCTTCATGGCCGAGAAGATGCACGGCATCGCCGAGGCGATGGGCCCGAAGGCGGTGCGCGTGTTCGTCAAGAACTTCGGCGAGCACTTCGACACGACGAGCTACCAGACCACCCACCTCAACGGCGGCGCGATCATGGGCACCGACCCGGGCACCAGCGCGATCAACCGCTACTTGCAGAGCTGGGACGTGCACAACGTCTTCGTGCCCGGCGCGTCGGCCTTCCCGCAGGGGCTGGGCTACAACCCGACCGGCCTGGTGGCGGCGCTGACCTACTGGTCGGCCAAGGCGATCCGCGAGCGCTACATCGCCAGGCCCGCGGCGCTGGCCTGACCTGCAAGAGCTACTGCAGCACTTCCTCGGTAGTCACCTCGAACCGCTGCAGCGTGTTCGCGCCGAACACCATCGTGATCGGCACGTCCGCCGCGTCGCGCCCGCGCGCGATCACCACTCGGCCGATGCGCGGCGTGTTGTGCCGCGCGTCGAAGGTGTGCCAGCGGTTGCCCAGGTACACCTCGAACCACGCGCTGAAGTCCATCGGAAAGCGCACCGGCGGAATGCCGATGTCGCCGAGGTAGCCCGTGACGTAGCGCGCCGGTATGTTCATGCAGCGGCACAGCGTGATTGCAAGGTGCGCGAAGTCGCGGCACACGCCCGTGCGCTCGCGAAAACCCTCCAAAGCGGTGCGCGTGGCCCGTGCATTCTGGTAGTCGAAGCGCAGATGCCGGTGCACGAAGTCGCAGATTGCCTGCACGCGCGACCAGCCCGGCGCCACGTTCGAGAAGTTGGCCCAGGCGAACTGCAGCAATTCGCCGTCGACCTCGCAATAGCGGCTCGGCAGCACGAAAGGCAGCGTCTCCACCGGCAGGTCGGCCGCCGCATGCTCGCTGGCGCTGAAGTCCACCGGGTCGGGCCAGCCCGTGTCGAACACCACCGCGTGGTTGCGCAAACGCACGCTGCTCACCCCTACGGGCACGTGCACGCGCGCGCAGCTGTTGCCGAAGCTGTCCTGGTAGTGGTCGGTGGCCATCGGCGGGCTGAGGGTGATGTTCTCGCCGCCTTGCAGGTCCTGGGCACGCGACGGGTGCACCTGCAGCATGTAGATCACCGCCGTGGGGGCGGTGACGCCGAGTTCGATGTCGAAGCCGATCCTGATCTGCATGGGGTTCTTTCTTCCCTGAGGGGATCCGGGCGGTGCGGCCGGTGCGCGAGGCAGTGCGATGAAAGACAAGCACGATCAGTGCCGTCCCGTGGGCCCATGCTATGCGACGAATCTTTCAGGCTCCACGGCCAGTACCCGCGAAGCAGCGTAGGCGGGTGCGATGCGTTGTCGGTGCGCTCCTACCTTGCACGCACTCTTTCTCCCACAGACGGGGGAGGGCGGCCACTACGGGTCGCGCGCGGTGCGAAACATAACCTTGCAATTCGCTTGCATCCCTGGAGGGACCTATGGAGCTTTCATCGTTTTTCGACACGCTCGCCAGCACCTGGGGCGACGAAATCCTCGTGTGGGCCGTTGCCGCCGTGGCAGGCTGCATATGCCTCGTCGCCGTGGTCAACGTGCTCGACATGTTCCTCGACAGCAACAACGAAACAGGCTGAGTGCCCACCCCATGAAAGATTCCAGCAGATCCACGATGACGCCACAGAACAAGGCCGCTGCGGGCCGCCGCGCCAGCGCCACCAAGGCGAGCGACGGCAGCAACGCCAAGCAGCAGCAACTCGAAGGCTTCACCGTCGAGCATCCGACGACCCTCACCACCAACCAGGGTCTGCAGATACCGGACAACCACAACTCGCTGAAAGCGGGTGTGCGCGGCCCCACGCTGCTGGAAGACTTCATCCTGCGCGAGAAGATCACGCACTTCGACCACGAGCGCATTCCCGAGCGCGCCGTGCACGCCCGCGGCTCGGCGGCGCACGGCTACTTCCAGGTCTACAAGTCGATGTCGCAGTTCACCTGCGCCGACTTTCTCCAGGACCCGGACCAGAAGACGCCCGTTTTCGTGCGCTTCTCGACCGTGGCCGGCTCGCGCGGATCCGCCGATACGGTGCGCGACGTGCGCGGCTTCGCCGTCAAGTTCTATACCCGCGAGGGCAACTACGACCTCGTGGGCAACAACATTCCGGTGTTCTTCATCCAGGACGCGATGAAGTTCCCCGACCTCATCCATGCCGTGAAGCCCGAGCCGCACCACGAGATGCCGCAGGCCGCGAGCGCGCACGACACCTTCTGGGACTTCGCCTCGCTCATGCCCGAGAGCACCCACATGCTGATGTGGGCCATGAGCGACCGCGCCATTCCGCGCAGCCTGCGCATGATGGAAGGCTTCGGCGTTCATACCTTCCGCTTCGTCAACAGCCGCGGCGAGAGCCACTTCGTGAAGTTCCACTGGAAGCCCAGGCTCGGCATTCATGGCCTGGCATGGGACGAGGCGCAGAAGATCGCGGGTAAAGACGCCGACTTTCATCGCCGCGACCTGTGGGAAGCCATCGAGAACGGCGACTTCCCCGAATGGGAGCTCGGCGTACAGATGATTCCGCAGGACAAGGAACACTCGCTCGGCTTCGACCTGCTCGACCCCACCAAGCTGATTCCCGAAGAGATGGTGCCCGTGCAGAAGATCGGCAAGCTGGTGCTCAACCGCAACCCCGACAACTTCTTCGCCGAGACCGAGCAGGTGGCCTTCCATCCGGGCCACGTGGTGCCCGGCATCGACTTCAGCAACGACCCGCTGCTCCAGGGCCGCCTCTTCTCGTACACCGACACGCAGATCTCGCGGCTGGGCGGCGCCAACTTCCACGAGCTGCCGATCAACAAGGGCGTGTGCCCGTTCCACAACTTCCAGCGCGACGGCATGCACCGGCAGACCATCGCACGAGGGCAGGTGGCCTACGAGCCCAACACGCTGGGCAGCGGCACGGAGTTTCGCGTGGACGGCGGCCAGCACGGCTTCCAGTCTTTCCCCGAAGAGATCGATCCGCCCAAGGTGCGCCGCCGCAGCCCGTCGTTCGACGACCACTTCACGCAGGCGCGCCTGTTCTTCAACAGCCAGAGTGCGGCCGAGAAGGAACACATCATCGGGGCCTTCCGCTTCGAGCTGTCGAAGCTCGAAGTGCCCGCCATCCGCCAGCGCATGGTCGACAACCTCGCGCACGTGGACGAGAAGCTCGCGCGCCGCGTGGCCGAGCCGCTTGGCATCGGCGAGCCCGATGCCAAGGCGGCGGCAGGCCGCGCGGGCTTTCGTGACCACCGCATCGAGTTGCCCATCGACGAATCGCCCGCGCTCAGCATGGCCGACACCGGAGACGGTTCGATCCGCACGCGCAAGATCGCGATCCTCGTGGCCGACGGTGTCGACTCGGCTTCGCTGAAGCCGATACGCGATGCGCTCGAACAGGCTGGTGCGCAATGCAAGGTCGTCGGGCCGCGTCTGGGCACCGTGGCCAGCGCGTCGAAGCGGCAGATCGAAGTCGACATGACGTTCGCGAACACGCCGTCGGTGATGTTCGATGCGGTGCTGGTGCCAGCCGGCGGCGAAAGCGTCGCTGCATTGGCGGGCATTGGCGATGCGGTGCATTTCGTGCTGGAGGCCTACAAGCACTGCAAGGCGATCTGCACCGTGGGCGAGGGCGTGCAGCTGCTCTCGACGCTGGGCATTGCCGCCGACTCCGATGCTCCAGCAGGCGTGATCGTGGCCGCCACGCCGGTCACCAACCTGGGCGATGCGACTGCCGCAACGCAGATCGCGCATGACTTCATCGCCGCCATCGCGAAGCATCGCCATTGGGATCGCGTGAACATCGACGCGGTACCGGCCTAGCAAGCTTTTGACGTACCTGTCTGCAGGCCGCAATGCGGCCTGCAGCGCGTGGCGCGTCGCGCCGACGCAGGCAATCAAGCAGGCAATCACCCATGACGAGTCCGGGTTTCTCGGGGGCTACACACATGGTCCATATAAACGCGCGCTGTCTGCTCGCTGTTCCCCCTTCATTCAAAGAAACCCACATGACTCATCCCGCACTGAGGCCAACCTGGCAGTTCAAAGCTCTGGCACTGACACTGGTCCTTGCGCTGACCGCCTGCGGCGGCGGTGGTGGCGGGACCTCCTTCCCGCTGATCCCCGGGCCTTCTACGGGCACCACGCAGCCGAACACGCCGCCGTCGACAGACGCGCCGCCGCCGGTTGCGGAGCAGCCACCGCCCACATGTACTGCCGCCGTTCCGGCCAATGCCCCGGTCACGGCCATTTCATCCGTTCAAGGTACGGGCGACACGAGTCCTCTGGCAACGCAACCCGTGACCGTGCGTGGCGTGGTCGTCGGTGACTTCCAGAACACCGGCATCACGACCGTGAAGCTGAATGGATTCTTCATGCAGCAGCTCGTGCCCGATGCCGATCCGCTGACCTCGGAAGGTGTCTTTGTCTATGCACCGAACAACGCCACACGTGTGGCCGTTGGCGATTTCGTTCAGGTCTCCGGTGTGGTGACCGAGTTCGGCCAGACCGCGGGCGCCGGGGCAAAGCCCGACAGCCTCACGCAGATTGCGGGCACGACAGCGGACCCACTGGCCATCAGCGTCTGCGCTTCCGGCATTGCAATCAGCCCGACACAGATCACGCTGCCGGTGGCCAACGAATCAACGCTGGAGCGCTACGAAGGCATGCTGGTCGAAATTGCGCAGCCCCTGGCCGTGACGGAACTGTTCGAGCTGGGCCGCTATGGCCAGATGGTGCTGGCACTGAACGGACGGCAGTTCAACGCCACCAACGGCAACGCGGCGGCAACCCATGCGCAGAACCTGCTTTCGCGCATCGTGCTGGACGATGGCTCATCGCGCCAGAACCCGAACCCCATTCCGTACCTGAGCGCAGCAGGCACCGACGGCACCCGACGCATCGGCGATACGACGCAGAAAATCACCGGCATCCTGAGCCACAACTTTGCGGCCTATCGCATCCAGCCGACGGTGGCGCCCGTGTTCGCGCAGGCCAATCCGCGCTCGCCGACCGCACCGGTGGTCAGCGGCCCGCTCAAGGTGGCCAGCTTCAACGTGCTCAACTACTTCACCACGTTCGTGAACGGAGAAACCTCATCGGGCCAGACCGGCCAGGGTTGCTCGTTCGGCACCGGTCCCGCGTCCGCGGCCAACTGCCGCGGCGCGAACAACCTGAACGAGTTCCAGCGGCAGCAGGCCAAGATCGTGGCCGCCATCGCAGGCCTCGATGCCGACGTGGTGGGCCTGATGGAAATCCAGAACTCCGACGTGGCAACGAACGACCTGCTGGCGGCCCTCAACGCCAAGGTCGGCCCGAACACCTATGCCGCGGTCAACAGCGGCGTGTTCGGCACGGATGCCATCAAGGTGGACATCCTGTACAAGCCCGCGAAAGTCCAGCGCGTGGGCAACGCCGTTCTTCCGACGGGCACGGACCTGGCCGACTACACCGCTGCAAGCGGACGCCCGCCACTGGCCCAGCGATTCAGCGCCGTGGGCAACAACGGCGGCTTCTGGTTCGTGGTCAACCACCTGAAGAGCAAGGGCAGCTGCCCGACCACGGGCGACATCGACCAGGGGCAGGGCTGCTTCAACCTGGCGCGTACCCAGCAGGCGAACGCACTGAACAGCTTCGTCGCCAAGCTCAAGGCCATGGACGAGGACGAGACCGACGTACTGATGATGGGCGACTTCAACAGCTACCTGCTGGAAGACCCGACCAAGGTGCTCGAAGCCGCCGGCAACGAAAGCCTGCTCAAGCGCATGCCCGCCGACAACCGGTACACCTATGTCTTCGGCGGCGAAACCGGCGCACTCGACCATGCCTATGCATCGTCTTCGCTGGGCTCGCAGGTCAGCGGCGTGAGCGTGTGGCACATCAACGCCGACGAGCCCACCGCGCTGGACTACAACACCGACTTCACGACCGACGACCGCTATGCGCCCACGCCCTTCCGGGCATCGGACCATGACCCTGTGCTTGTCGCCCTGACCCTGGCGGCCGATGCCGCGGTGACGCAACCCATCGTCAGTGCGTCGGTCCCGACGGCCGCGAAGGTCGGGGAAGCCTACAGCGTGAACATCTTCGAAGCCACACCCGGCGGCGCGACCACGCTGACTTCTCTTGCAGTCGATTGGGGAGACGGCAGCGGCGCCACGACAGCGCCCGGCACCGGCACGGTGACGCATACCTACGCGGCCGCGGGCACCTACAACGTGGTGACCACGCTGACCAACTCCGCCGGCCAGACCGCAACGCAATCGAGCAGCGTGAACGTGAGCGCGGTGGTCGTGGTAGTACCTCCCGGAGCGCCGGATCTGTTCTTCAGCGAATACGTGGAAGGCACGGCGAGCAACAAGGCGATCGAGATCTACAACCCGACCGCATCGGCGGTGGACCTGAGCCTGTATACCGTCAGGCTGTATTCCAACGGCACGGCCACGCCGCCAACCAACTCCCAGGTGCTTTCCGGCTCCCTGCCTGCTGGTGGTGTTCTGGTGCTGGCGAACGCCAGTGCGACGGCTGCCTTCAAGCCCGCAGGCACGCTCACCAGCGGCGTAGTCAACTTCAATGGCGACGATGCCCTGACGCTGGAAAAATCGGGCGTGGTCATCGATCGCTTCGGTCAAGTCGGCTTTGACCCTGGAACCGAATGGACCGTCGGCGGAGTCGGCACACTGAACCGGACCCTGCGCCGCAAGCCCGATATCAAGGCGGGGGATCGCAACCCGGGCCTCGCTTTCGATCCGTCGGTGCAATGGATCGGTTTGCCGGAGGACACCTCCGACGGCCTGGGCGCGCACACGGTAAATTGACCTGGCGCAAGCACCCTCTTAGTCCTTTAGCGCTAGACCGTATTGAGAATAGGCGCGGCAGGAGGCCGCTCCTAGACTTTCCCCCCGAGGCCTGAACGGCGCGCACTCCCGCGGCGTCGAACATCCGCAGCAGCGGATGCATGGGCCGCACGCAGGGGGTTCAATGGCGTGGTTTTCAAGATGGGGATGGGAGCGCCCTGCACGTCATCGTGCGGGCTTCGCAGGTGCGCTCGGTCTGGCTGGCATTCTTCTCCTGGGCTACGGCTCTTTGGCATCGGCGCAGCAGGCGACGAGCGCCGAAGCCGCGGCCAGCAAGATGGAGCAGGCCCGACTGGCCGACACCGACACCTTGCTGGCATTGACCAGCGAAGGCGCTGTTCTCTATGGGCAGGACGCGGTCAAGCTCTCGGGCTACCAGTACTGCAGCCAGGCCGTTGCGCTGGCCGAGGCCGGCGAGTTTCGCCAGAGCGTGCGCGCCGCGAGCAAGGCGCTGCACCTGGCCAACGCCACCAACGACCCGAACCTGATGGCCATGGCCAATCGCGACCTGGCCATCGTCTACAGCTACTCGGGCCAGCTCGAAAAAGCCGAAGAGTTCGCACGCGAAGCGCTCAGGCACCAGGCGCGCGACCCCAAGCTGGTGGTCGGCCCCGTGCAGAAGGTGATCGGCGATGTGCGCACGCGCCGCGGCGATTTCTCCGGCGCGGTTCTCAGCTATGACGAGGCGCTGGCCAACAGTTCGCAGCGCTATGCGCCGCTGGTGCAGGCCTCGCTGGTCAACGCGCTGATCGAATCGGGCGACCCCGCACGGGCACGCGAAGTGCTCGGCACCATGGCGCCGCCGAAGGACGCACCGCTCACCGCGCAGCTCGACCGCACTCGCGCCCGTCTGTTGCTGGCCGAAAACAAGCCGGCCGAGGCGCGCGACATGTACCGCGCGCTCACGGCGCGCCAGGTCGGCGCGGACACCGAGTACTACCGCCTCTGGGCCTGGGACGGTGTGGCGCGCAGCGAACTCGCGCTGGGCCAGAAGCAGGCCGCAGCCGAGGCCGTGGGCCGCGCGCTGGGCGATGTCGACAAGGTGCGCGCCAAGTTCCGCAGCGAAGAATTCAAGATGGGCCTGTTCTCGGACCTGCAGACGGTGTTCGAGCGCGGCGTGGCCGTCTACAGCGACGCTGGCGATGCGCGGGCTGCATTCGAGGTGAGCGAGCACAGCCGCTCGCGCGCGCTGCTCGACGCGGTGCGCGGCCGCGCGAAGATCAACGAGCAGGCCGCCAACACCGTCGACCTTGCCACGCTGCAGCGCACGCTGGCGCCCGACGAACGCGTAGTGCAGTTCCACTCGCTGCCCGACCGGCTCGTGGTGTGGGTCGTGAGCTCCGGCAACATCACCGAGAAGACGGTGGCGGTGAAGCGCGACGAGCTCAACGAGCTGGTCGAGACTTTCCGCAACTCCATCGTGCGCGGCCGCCGCACCGCCATCACCAACGCCGACAAGCTGGGCGCCGCGCTGCTCGGGCCGCTCGGCCTGGCACCGGGGCAGCGGCTGATCGTGGTGCCGCACGGGCCTTTGCACTACCTGCCGTTCCAGGCGCTGCGGCTCGATGGCCGCTACGTCATCGAGACGCATCCGGTGGCGGTAGCGCCGTCGATCAGCATCGCGGTGCAGCTCGCTCAGCGCACGCCGCGCGTGAGCGCATCGCTCACGGCCTTCGGCAATCCGCGCATCGAGGACAAGTACGACCTGCCCGGCGCCGAGACCGAAGTGAAGCAGCTCGCGCAGCTGTTCCCGCGCAACACCGTGTACATGGGCGCGGCCGCCACCAAGACGCAGTTCCGCGACGTGGCCTCGCGCTCGCCGCTGATGCACGTGGCGGCGCACGCCGAGGCGGACGCGGTCGATCCGCTGTACTCGCGCATCCTGCTGGCCAACGAAGGCGGCAAGCAGAATTTTCTGGAGGCGCACGAGATCCTCGAGCTGCCGATGGACGGCACCGCGCTGGTCACGCTGTCGGCCTGCGAATCGGGACTGGGGCGTATCGCGCAGGGCGATGAGGTGCTGGGCTTCACGCGCTCGTTTCTCTCGGCTGGAAGCTCCAGCCTGATCGCCTCGCTGTGGCCGGTGTCTGACGACGCGACCGCGGTGCTCATGAGCACGCTCTACGGCGAGCTGGCCAAGGGACGCGACATCCAGAAGGCCATGCAGGCCGGGCAACTCGCTGTATTGAAGGACCCAAAGATGTCCCATCCCTTCTTCTGGGCGCCGTTCAATTTGATCGGTAACTGGCGCCTGACGGTGGGGAGCTGAGCCATGCGCAATGCCATGAAAAGAAACCGCTCTCTTGCTCTTGATCCGCGCAGCGCACTGCGTCCCGTTGCCTGGGCCGCCGGCGCGCTGGTGTCGGCCATGTTCTTCATGGCTGCCGATCGCGCGCATGCCCAGGAGCAGGCGCAGGCCGAGCCGCAAGCCACGTCGGCCAACGATGCCGGCGACAGCACCGAACTGCTGCCCATCAAGGACCCCTGCGGCACCTGCGACCGTCCGCTGGCACAAGCAACGGGCGCCGTCGCACCGCAGAGCCTTCCGGCACCGCCGCGCCCCACTGGCGCCACATTCAAGCTCAACGACCTGCGGCTCAACGGCGTCAAAGCGTTGACCAACGAAGAGCTGCAGACCATCACCGGCCCCTACATCGGCCGCGACGTCACGCTCACCGACCTCGAAGAGCTGGCGAAGGCCATCACCGCCCGCTACAAGGAACGAGGCTACTTCCTCGCACAGGCCGTGGTGCCGGTGCAGACCGTGCGCGACGGCATCGTCGAGATCAGCGTCATCGAAGGCCGCCTCGGCAAGGTCGACGTGGTGGTCGCGCCCGATGCGCCCATTGCCGAGTCGCGCGTGCGCGGCTTCCTCGCGCCACTGCAGCCCGGCGAGGCCGTGAGCGCGCCGGCTTATGAACGCGCGATGCTGCTGCTGTCCGACCAGCCTGGCGTCAAGGTGTCCTCGGGACTGCAGGAAGGCGCGCAGGCCGGCACCACCGACCTGTCGGTCGAAGTGGCCGCCGCGCCGCGCTGGGCCTTCACGGCCGAGGCCGACAACCACGGCACAAAGGAATCGGGCCGCTACCGCGTGGGCGGCACGGCGCGCTGGCTCAGCCCCTTCGGCATCGGCGACAACCTCGACATGCGCGTGATGGTGTCCGACAGCAACGCGCTGCAATACGGCCGCATTGCCTACGAGGCGCCCATCGGCACCAGCGGGCTGCGCGCGGGCGTTGGCCTGTCGCGGGTGAGCTATGAGCTTGGCGGCCAGTTCGTCGACCTCGATGCACGCGGCCGTGCCAACGTGCTCGATTTTTCGCTGAACTATCCGCTGATCCGCCAGCGCCAGCAGAACCTGTTCCTGCGCCTGGGTGTCGACGTGAAAGACCTCACCGACGAACTGCGCGCGGCCGACTTCAGCTCGAAGAAGCGCGTCAACGGCCTGAGCCTGGGATGGACCTGGGAGCGCCGCGACGAACTTCTGGGCGGCGGCTACTGGGCCAGTTCGGGCACGCTGTACCACGGCAACCTTTCGATCCGCGACCCGGAAAGCCGCGACTTCGATCGCAGCATCACGGGGCACAACACCGAAGGCGGCTTCACCAAGCTGAGCTTCCAGCTCTCGCGCCTGCAGGCCATCGTGCCGCGCCACTCGCTGTACCTGTCGCTGGGCGGCCAGTGGGCCAGCAAGAACCTCGACGCCTCGGAAAAACTCGCGCTCGGCGGCGCACGCGCGGTGCGTGCCTATCCCTCGGGCGAACTGCTGGTGGACCAGGGCGTGATCGGCACGGTCGAATGGCGCTGGTCGCTCAACGAAGAGCTCACGCCCTTTCTGTTCTACGACGCGGCGCACGGAAAGATCGTGCGCAACCCGACGCCCTACGACGGCGTCAACAGCCACAGCCTGCGCGGCTACGGCGTGGGCCTGAGCTGGTCGCGGCCGGGCAATTTCTCGATCAACGCCACGCTCGCCTGGCGCGCGGGTACGCCGCCCGCGCAGACCGATGGCGGTGGCCGCAACCCGAGGCTGTACGTGCAGCTCATCAAGGCGTTCTGACCATGAAGCAACGCAATCGATTTCCACAGCGGCTTCAACTGCGGCCCATCGCGCTGTCGCTGATCTGTGCGGGCGCGGCCCCGGCCATGGCGCAGGTGTTGCCCACCGGCTTCACGCCCATTGCCGGCGGCGTCACGATGACGCAGAGCGGCAACGTGATGAGCATCACCCAGCCGTCCCTGCGCGGTATCGCCAGCTGGCAGACCTTCTCCATCGGCGCGACCAACACGGTCAACATCGCGCAGCCGAGCACGCGTGCAGTGCTGCTCAACCGCGTGGTGGGTGACGGCGGCACCATCCAGGCATCGCGCATCGACGGCACGCTGAAGACTTCGCTGATCGGCAGCCCGAACCTGCCCGGCGGCAGCGTGTTCCTCATCAACCCGAGCGGCATCGTGTTCGGCAAGGGCTCGTCGGTCAACGTGGGCGGGTTGGTCGCGTCCACGCTGGACATCGCCAACAGCAACTTCATGCCCGCGGGCTCGGAGAACAAGGCCTTCGACAAGAGCGAGCAGCTTGTCTTCGTCGGTCCCTCGGGCAGCATTGCGCAGGTGAGGGTGGAGGGCGGCGCGTCGATCACCGCATCGCCGGGCGGCACCGTGGCGCTGGTCGGCGGCTCGGTGCGCAACGACGGCGAGATCAACGTCGCGCGCGGTTCGGTGGGCCTGGTGTCGGCCAGCAAGCTCACGATGAACCTCGACTTCGACGGCGACGGGCTCACGACCTTCAAGGTGCCGCTGGATGGGCAGACCACTTTCAAGCTCGCGGACCTGCAGGCCGCTGACGAGAGCAAGTCGACGACCGCGCAGCTCATGAACACCAGCAACATCACGGCCAATGGCGGTCGCGTGGTGCTGATGGCGGCTGCGGCGGATGTCGATGCACGCCAGCTCGTGGTGAGCCAGACCGGCGTGATCCGGGCTCTCTCGCTGTCCACGCGCAACGGCGAGATCGTGCTCGACGGCGGCCAGTCGCCGGCGCGCTCGAACGAGATGCTGCTCGGCGGCACTCTGGACGCGACGGGCACCGAGGCGGGCGTGGCCGGCGGCTCGATCACCGCGAGCGCGGACTACGTGCGCCTGTCCGGCCTGACCGCCGATGCAAGCGGCAGCAAGGGCGGGCAGATCCAGGTAACGGGCAACAGCGCAGTGAGCATGTCGTCCGATTCGGTGCTGCGCGCGAACGCAACCGGTGCCAACGGGCAAGGCGGCACGGTAGACCTGAGCGCCGACTACACGCACGTCTCCGGCCAGCTCCAGGCGCGCGGTGCGGGCAGCGGCGCGGGCGGCACCATCACCACGACGGCGCGGCAGGTCGAGGTGACCGAGCTGGCGCAGATCGATGCGGCGGGCGGTGCGAGCGGTGCCAACGGGACCTGGGTGGTCGAATCGAAGGGCACGCTCAATGTGGACAACACTGTGCCGCCCTACGACCCGTCGGACTACGCGCAGAACACGGCCGACACGCGCATCAGCACGACAGCCATCGGCAACACGCTGGGCCGCTCGACCGACGTGACGCTGCGCACCGGCTCCAACGATGGCGAGTCGCACGACGTGCGATTCCAGGACAACGCGAGCATCGTCAAGTCGCAGGGGCGCGACGCGCGGCTCACGGTCGATTCGCTGCGCGACATCCAGATGTCCAGCGGCTCGTCGATCCGCTCGGAAAGCGGCGCGCTGCACGTGGACTTCAACGCCAATTCAGGCGGCGGCACCGACGGCGGCGTGATCGAGCTCAACAACGCGAGCATCGCCACCAACGGCGGCAACATCCGCTTCTATGGGCAGAGCGACGCGGCCAACGGCTATGCGGTCGGCGGCATCGCGCCCACCGATGGCGGGCCGAATATCGGCCGCGCGGGCATCTCGCTCTTCGACAGCACGCTGAACACCTGCGCGATGGCCTCGGGCGCCTGCGGCGGCAGCGGCTCGATCGTGCTGCGCGGGCAGGGCTCCAGCAGCTCGGCCGGCGATCCGAACTACTACGTGAGCGCTGACGGCGTGCAAGTCTCGGGCAGCAGCCTGGCCACCGGCGCGGGCAACATCGCGATCACCGGCGCGGGCGGCATCGGCGCGGGCGGCGTGCTGCTGGACGGCACCGAGAGCAACGACACGGTGCTGCGCACCGGCACAGGCGATGTGAACATCACCGGCAGCTCGCGCAGCTGGACGGCCACGGACCCCGTCGCGGTGTACGGCAGCACTGTGGACTTCGTCGACAGTTCCTTCCCTGACGTGACCACGGGCAACATCGGCGGCATCTCGATGCGCGGCGCGATCATCGATGCCGGCGGCCGCGTGGCCATCGACGGCACCGGCAGCGACATGCAGGGCCTGACGGCGAACAGCGCCTTCCTGACCTCGGCATCGGCCGCCAACGGCGGCGCCGGCGTGAGCTACGGCGCGGGCAACGGCGTTTCCATCCTCGGGGGCAGCATCACGGCCGGCAAGGGGCGCGACGTGTCGATCTCGGGCACGGCGGGCGGCAAGGGCTTCGACGTGGCGAACGGCGCCGCGACCGTCGGCAACGACGCATCGGCGGTGGTGCTCGGAATGGAAGCCGGCGGCACCGTGCGCGCCGAGGGCGGGCGCATTGCCATCGACGGCCGCGGCGGCGACGTGCGCGTGGGGCGCGTGAACCTGCGCGACCTGGAGTCGGGCACCACCATCCTGCCGGTGCTCGACGTCTCGAGCAGCACCGGCGCGGGCGGCACCGTCAGCCTCAACGGGCGCAACGTGCTGGTGACCGATTCGTTCGACAACGTGACCACCATCGACGCCGGCGGCGCGGGCCAGTCCGGCACCATCGACGTGCGCGCCACCGGCACCATCGCCATCAGCGATCAGGCCAGCCTGCGCGCCGACGCGAAGTCGGCCACGGGCAACGGCGGCACGGTGAACGTGATCGCGGGCGACACGCTGCGCGGCTACGGCAGCCTGTCGGCGCGCGGCGGCAGTGCTGGCGGCAACGGCGGCAGCATCGAGACCTCGGCGCAGCACTTCGACCTGACTGGCCTGCGCGTGGACGCCTCGGCGCCCGTGGGCAGCGCGGGCTCCTGGGTGATCGATCCGTTCAACGTCAACATCGCGCACGGCACCGCCTCGGGCAGCCTCACGGGCAACCCCTTCGACCCGCTGGCCAACTCGACCATCCAGGACGGCGACATCAACAACGCGCTCGACGGCGGCACCAGCGTGACGATCACCACCGGCACGGGCGGCAATGCCTTCGACGGCAACATCACTTTCGCGGCCGATGCCGCCATCGTGCGCAGCAAGGGCGCCGCGCCGCTGACCTTCGAGCTCGACGCGGCGCATAACATCAACGCCTTCAACAACAACTCGATCCAGTCCAACTCCGGTGCGCTCAACGTGGTGTTCAACGCGGGCGTGGGTGGTCAGAACGGATCGATCTTCCTGAGCGGCATGACGATCGCCACCAACGGCGGCAACGTCACGATGACGGCTGACACCCGCCCGACGGGCAATACGGCCATCCAGATGACCAACACGACGATCGACACGCGCACCACGGCGCTGGGCGATGCGGGTCCCGGCGGCTCGGTGCAGATCACAGGCCAGCGCGGCACGCCCACCTTCTCGGGCTTCACCGCGACGGTGCAGCTCAGCGGCGTCGGCATCCAGAGCAGCACCGGCGACGTGTCGATCTCGGGCACCGCTCCGGGCGGCACCGGCGTGCGCATCGGCGCGGGCACCGGGCCCAGCCAGATCCTCACCACCAGCGGCGACATCTCGATCTACGGCACCGGCAGCGGCGTGACGGACCCCAGCACAGGGCCGCTTGCCGTGCAGGCCGTCGATCTCAGCAACGTCACGGTGCGCAGCATCGACGGCAATATCGGCATCCGCGGCCTCGTGACGCCAGGTGCCCAGAGCGGCACGTCGGGCGGCGTGCTGATCGCCAACAACGCGCTGGTCACCACGCTCGGCGCGGGCAATATCGACGTCGCGGGCGAGTCGCAGGCCAACGGCACGGGCATCACCCTTGGCACCGGCGGGCGCATCGACGGCAACAACAATGTGGTGCTGCGCGCAAGCAACGACGGTTCGACCGACGCGCTCGTGCTGACCGGCACGGTGCGCGCGGGCAACGTGCTCAACCTTCGCCCCGGCGGCGTGGACGCTGCCGGCAACGCGGTCGACCGCACGGCCAACCCGATCACACTGGGCGGCACGGCGGCCACGGGCTTCGCGGTGTCGGCCGACGAGTTCACGCGGCTCGATGCGCCCACCATCGTCGCTGGCAGCAATGCCCATGCGGCAGACATCAACGTCGTCGGGCCGCTGAGCGTGCCCAACGCGCTCACGCTGCAGAACGGCGGTGGCGGCAACATCCAGCTTGGCGGCGCACTCACGGCGTCGAAGGTCGGGCTGATCTCGGGCGGCAACATCACGCAGACAGCCGCTGCGCCAATCACTGCCGGCACGCTGCTGGCACGCTCCACCGGCGGCAGCGTGCTGCTCGACCAGGCGGCGAACAACGTGAGCGCCGACACCGTGGGCGGCGGCGCGGCCGGGGCCTTCCGCTATGTCGATGTCGACACCGTGAAGCTGGGCTCGGTGAGCGTCACCGGCTACGACGCCGCCGGCAATGCGCCGCAGGTCGTGTCGGCCACCTCGATGGCGGCCGACACGGTGTTCGTGCGCACGCTGAGCGGCGACCTGCTGCTGGGCGCCAACGTGAGCAGCACGAGCGGCACCGATCTCGTGGCGGCCTCGCGCTTCCAGAACACCGGCGGCTACACGATCGGCGGCGCGCCGTGGCGCGTGTGGGCCGACACCTGGGTGGGCGAGACGCGCGGCGGCCTGGCGGGTTCGGGGCTGTACCCCAACCTGTACCACTGCGCCTACTCGGGCCTGTGCGCGGTGAGCATTCCCGCGGGTGCCAACCACTTCATCTACGCGCAGCAGCCGGTGGCGACGGTGATCGTCGCCAACGCGAGCCGGCCCTTCGGCTATCCGAACCCGCTGTTCAGCTACGGCATCGGCGGGCTCATTCTGGGCGACACGGGCGCGGGCTTCGCCGGCTTCCTGTTCTCGCCGGCACTGCAGGCCAGCCCGCAGGGCGCGTACCCGATCAATGGCACCTTCACCTCGGCCGAGGGCTATGCGGTCAATGTGGTGCCGGGCACCCTGTTCGTCGGCGGGCTGCCCAACCTGCCGCGCCCCGATGTGCTGCGCGACCTGCCCGCCACCTGGGTGTACGACCGCAACATCGGCCCGCCACCGATCTGCTTTGCCACCGGGCCGCTGGAAGGCGACCGCGCAACGCAGGGCAGCGACGTGCTGGCGCGCGAATGGTCGCGCGTGCGCTCGCGGCCCAACCTGTCGAGTTGCGTGGACACCGAGAAGCGCAACGGCTGCGCGGACTTCTGATCCGCGCCCGGTTCAGGCGACGCCGCGTGCGCGGCGGTTGGACATCACGACGTTGTCCTTCGGGATGACCTGGCCTTCGCGCATCGCGGAGATCCACGCGTCGGTCGAAGTCACCGCAGCGAAGTTGCTGTGGAAGACAACGCTGAACACGCGATGGATTTCTTCCGCCGTGACCTTGCCCGCCGCGTTCTCGTACGGCAGAGCGCCGCTGGCGTCGGCCAGGAACTCCACGTTCAGCCCACGGTGCATGGCCTCGAACACGGTGGAGGCGTCGCAGTTCTGCGTCATGTAGCCGGCCACGCTCAGCGTGTCGATCTCGTGGCGCGCGAGCCAGTCGGCGAAGTCGGTGCCGGTGAACACGCTCGGAAAGCTCTTGGTGATGAGGTGGTCGTGCGGCCGCTTCGCGATCTCGGGGTGCAGCTGGCCGTTGTGCGTGTCGGCCTGGAACACCGGTGCGCCCTTGGGCGCATGGTGGCGCACCACGATCACCGGCGTGCCGGCGGCGCGTGCCGCATCCATGGCCTTCGTCACGTTGGGCAGCGTGTCTTCGATGGGCGGGAACTCGATCGGCAGGCCGCCGCCTTCGAAGTATTCGTTCTGTACGTCGATCACGACGAGGGCGCGGCGCGGGGTTGTGGCGGTGTTGTTGCTCATGAAAGGCTCCTTCTCTCTGGTTGTTCGGATGGCCTGATTCTTCGCCTTTGCACCGTTTTGCGACAGTGGCCCGAAAGCCATTCATCGATAAGATCGGGCCATGCGCAATCCGGCCATCGAAACCATCGCCGTCGTCGCCTTCGACGGCATCAGCCCCTTCCATCTGTCCGTGCCCTGCATGGTCTTCGGCGAAGACCGCACGGAGACCGGCGCGCCGCGCTTTCGCATGCGGGTGTGCGCGCCGGAGCCCGGAGCGCTGCAGACCAACGCGGGCTTCACGCTCGTGGTGCCGCACGGGCTCGAGGCTATCCGCCGGGCGCAGATCGTGGTGGTGCCTTCATGGCGCGACGACGGCAGCGCGGCGCCGCCCGAGCTGATCCGCGCGCTGCAGGCCGCGCACCGGCGCGGCGCCACCGTGGTCGGCCTGTGCCTGGGCGCCTTCGTGCTGGCCGAGGCGGGGCTGCTCGACGGCCGGCCCGCCACCACGCACTGGAAGCTGGCGCCGGCCTTCGCCAAGCAATATCCGAAGGTGCAGCTGCAGCCCGAGGTGCTCTACGTGGACGACGGCAGCGTGCTCACTCCCGCCGGCACGGCCGCGGGCATCGACTGCTGCCTGCACCTGCTGCGCGTGCGCTACGGCGCCGAGACGGCCAACCGCGCCGCGCGGCGCATGGTGGTCGCGCCGCACCGGCAGGGCGGGCAGGCGCAGTACATCGAGCAGCCCGTGCCCGCAACAGCCGAGCGCGACCGCCTCGCGCCACTGCTGGAGTGGCTCGGCGGGCACCTCGACACGCCGCACGAGCTCGACGACCTCGCGCGGCGCGCACTCATGAGCCGGCGCAACTTCACGCGGCGCTTTCGCGAATCCACCGGCACCACGGTCGGCCAGTGGGTGCAGAACCAGCGCCTTGCGCTGGCGCAGCGGCTGCTGGAGACCACCGACCATCCGGTCGAGCGCGTAGCGACCGGCGCCGGCTTCGGCTCGGCGGTGTCGCTGCGCAAGCATTTCATGTCGGCGTTCAAGGTATCGCCCACTGCGTATCGCCGGCAGTTCTCGCGGGCGTAGAAAGCGCCGGGGTCAGGCGATGTGCACGTGCCGCCGCGTGGTCAGCAACGCCCGCAGCTTCGCCGGCGCAACCGGCTTCGTCAGCAGCATCACCCCGCCATGTCGCAGCCGCTGCAGCACCTCGGGCCCGGTGGCGCCCGACACCAGCACCGCCAGCGCGTCGGGCTGCAGGCGCTTGGCGGCGTCGATCACGTCCACGCCGTCGCCTTCGCCCGCCAGTTGCAGGTCGCACAGCACGGCGTCGTAGTGGAGGTCGCCGGTGCCCAGCCGCGCGATGGCCTCGGGGCCGTTGGTCACGCATTCGACCTGGCAGCCCCATTGCTCCAGCAGCGCGCGGCTGCCGTCGAGGATGGCGGGGTCGTCGTCCACCACCAGGCAGCGCAGGCCGGCCAGGGGCGCGACGGCGAGCGGCGGCGGCTCGGGTGGCGTGATGTCCGCCAGGCGCGCCTCGGGCAGCGTGAAGCTGAAAGTGCTGCCTGCCTGCAGCGCCGATCGCACGGTGATGCGGGTTCCCAGCAGCGCGGCAATGCGCGCGCAGATGGCCAGCCCCAGCCCGAAGCCGCGGCGCCGGTCGCGCTCGGTGTTGGCCACCTGGTAGAACTCTTCGAAGATGCGGCCCTGATGGATCGGCGCGATGCCCACGCCGTTGTCGCGCACCTCGATACGCACGCCGGCCGGGCTGCGCCGTGCGGCCACCAGCACGGTGCCGCCCTCGGGCGCATGGCGCAGCGCGTTGGTCACGAGGTTGCCGACGATGCGCCGCAGCATTGCCGCGTCGGTGCGCACGGCCAGGCCGCGGTCGCTCCAGCGCAGCCGCACGCGGGCCTCGACGGCGGTGGCGGCGTGCTGGGCATCGAGCTGGTCGAACAGCGCGGCGAGGGGCACCTTGGCGATCGCAGGCGTCAGCACCTGTGCATCGAGCCGCGAGATCTCGAGCAGGTCGTCGAGCAGTACGCCCATGAACTCGGTGCTCTCCTGCAGCCGCAGCACGGCCGGGCGCTGCGTGGGCGAGGCACCGGGCAGCAGGCCGTCGATGAACAGGCCCATGGCATGCAGCGGCTGGCGCAGGTCGTGGCTCGCTGCCGCCAGGAAGCGCGCGCGCGACAGCGCGGCCTGCTCGGCCTCGGCCATGCGCTGCAATGCGACGGCGGTGGCCTCGCGCACGCGCTCTTCGCTGACCTGTCGGTTGCGCTGCAGTCGCTCGGCCAGCCGGTCGATGTCGTGCGCGAGCACCGCGAGTTCGTGCGTGCCGCGCGTGCCGCCCTCGACCACGTCGCAGCGCACCTCGAAATGCCCCGACTCCAGCGCCGCCACCGTGCGCGACACGCGCCGCAGCGGCCGCGCCACCGTGCGCGCCATGTGGCGCACCGAGGCCCATGCGGCCACCAGTGCCACCAGCGCAATGCCGATGCCTGCAAAGAGCGAGCGGCTGCGCTCGCGCGTGTAGGCGGTGGTGTCGCGGAAGGTCTGCACGAGACCGATGGGCGTGTCGCCCGCAGCGGTGGAGCCGGCGGGCGCGAAGGCGCTGGCGCGCGAGGCCTCGCGCAGCGTGACCGGCGAGGTGAACATGCGCAGCTGCGCCAGCGACGGCGTCTTGGGCCCGGCCGTGACGTACACGCCCGCGCTGTTGCTGATCTCCACGCGCGTCACCTGGCCGCCGCGCAGCGCGGCGTTGGCCACGTTCTGCAGCGCCGGCAGGTCGCCCGCGTAGAGGCTCAGGTCGGACATGGCCGCCACCTGCCGCGCCACGGCCTGGCCTTCGGCGTCGAAGGCGGCTTCGAGGGTCTGCAGCCGGTTGTGCGTAAACCAGCCGGTGAGCGCCAGCGCCACCGCCGCGCACGGCACCACGCCAAGACGGAACAGGTCGCGCTGCAGGTTGCCGCGCACGACCAGCGTGTGGGGCGACTGGGGCGGCGGCGTGGGCATGGGCGCGGGCGCACCGGCCCCGTTTGTTCCCGGCGGGCCTTGAGAGGGCGGTGCGGTGCTCATCGCGGGGCTGCGAGCCGGTCGGTCAGTTCCCGTTCCTCCGGCATGCGCAGGCCGAGTCCGCGTGCCACGGTGGCGTTGACGCGCACGGTGGCGGGCGTTGCCGCTTCCACCAGCGGCGCATTGCTGTTGCTGCTGCCCGTGCCCGCGCTCGCCACTTTCTGGCCGAGCAGCCGGGCCTGCTGCGCGAGTTGCGATGGCGTCGAGACCGCCGCGGCCAGACCGCCCGAGCGCACCAGCCCTTCGCTTGCGCCGAACACCGGCAGGCCCGCGCTCGCGCCGGCGCGCAGCACCGAGAGCGTGGCCGCCTGGCTGTCGCCGATCAGGTCGGGCAGCACCATCAGCGCGTCGCTCAGCGGCACCACCTGGCGCAGGGCGTTGGCGAGCGACTTGGCGTCGGGCGCGTATTCCACGCGCAGGTCCCAGGGCGGGTTCGCGCCCTGCGCGGCGCGCTGCAGTTCGCGCACCAGCGGCTCCGACTCGGGCGTGGCGACCACGCCGATGCGGTGCTTCTGCGGCAGCACTGCGGTGATCAGCGCGAGCTGGTCGGCCATGGCCGGGTCGCGCAGCAGCACGCCCACGCGCCGGTCGCCGCGCCGCAGGGCAGGGCTGCTGGCCTTCAGGGTTTCGTATTCGAGCCGGCTCAGCATTGCCAGCACCAGCGGCTCCTGGCCTGGTCGCTCGACGGCGGCGCGCGCGGCGGCGGGGCCGACGGCCATGGTGAGCGGCGCGTCGGAAGCGGTGCGCAGGCTGCGCGTGCGCACGCCGGCGTTCGCGGCGCGCTCGGTGTCCGTTGCCTCCGCGGGCGGTTGCGGATCGGCGCCGCCGGGAGTGAGCCGCACCAGCTCGAACTTGCCGCCGGGTTCCTGGTCCGCGCGCAGCTGCTGCACGAACTCGGAAGACGCCGCGGCATCGTCGCCCATCAGCACCGTGAGGCTGGCGGCCGAGGCCGGGGCAGCGAACAAGACGGACGAGACAGCAGCACCGGCCCACACGAAGCCCACGGCCAGCACGGCGCGGCGCAACCTTCCGCAGAAGGGCGAGAGAAAGGAATTCACGGCAACAAACATGGACTGCTTCCGCAGCGAGGGGCGATAGTCCAATGTAAGGACGGACCCGGCTTGGCGCGATAAGGCGGAGGGCTTATGTCCGTGTCGGCGAGGGCCTGCTCGTGTGACGGATGTCACGCGGTGGCAGCCGCACGGCCTATGTCCGATGGACTACCTACGCACCTACCGCGAGGGCTGCGACGGCCCTTTGCGTCTGGATGGCCTGGCGCAGCACGCGCGGCGACACCGGCTTGTAGAGCACCGTGATGCCGGCGCTCGCCACTTCGCGCAGGCGGTCGGGCTTGGTCTCGCCGGTGACGAGCAGGCGCGCGGTGCCGGCGCCGATGCCGCGCGGATGGCGCTCCAGCGCGGCGATCACGTCGAGCCCGTTGTCGCCGCCTTGCAGCAGCAGGTCGCTGATGACCACGTCGGGCGGCTGCTCCCAGGTGTCGGCCAGCGCCAGCGCCTCGGCGCGGGTCTGTGCGGGCAGCACCTCGGCGCCCCAGTTGGAGAGCACCACCGTCAGGCCTTCGAGGATGGTGCGCTCGTCGTCGATCACGAGGATGCGCACGTTGGCCAGGCTTTCTTCTTCCTCGATGGCGGCAACGGCCTGCGACCCCGCCGCCGGCGGCAGTGCGGCCGGGGCCGAGCGCACCAGCACCCGCACGCAGGTGCCCTTGTGCAGCTTCGAGCTCAGCTCTACGCGCGTGTTGAGCAGCTCGGCCAGGCGCTGCACCGTGGCCAGGCCCAGCCCCATGCCGCGCGCGCCGCGCGCCGCCTGGCGGCCGGTGGGCTCCACCTGGTAGAACTCCTCGAACACCCGCGCCTGGTGCTGCGCGGCAATGCCCACGCCGGTGTCGACCACGTCGATGCGCACGCCCCTGCCGCGCCGCCGCGCACCGATCAGCACGCCGCCCTCGATGGTGTGGCGCAGCGAGTTCGACACCAGGTTGTTCAGGATGCGCGACAGCATCACGTAGTCGCAGCGCACCCACATGTCGGTCTTGCGCACCACCAGCCGCAGGCTCTGCTGCTCGGCCACCGGGCGGAAGTTGCGGCTGATTTCATCGAACAGCCGGTCGAGCGGAAAATCGATCCACTGCGGCTGCAGCACGCCCGCGTCGAGCTGCGACAGGTTCAGCAGCTCCGAGAACAAGCGGTCGAGCGAATCGACGCACTCGCGGATGTGGCCGATGCGCTGCAGCTTCACCGGGTCGTGCTCGCCGTTGGCCAGCCCGTCGGAGAAAAGCGTGAGCGCATGCAGCGGCTGGCGCAGGTCGTGGCTGGCGGCGGCCAGCAGGCGGGTCTTGGCCTGGCTGGCCACTTCGAGCTGCTGGTTCTTGCGGGCCAGCTCGGCCGTGGCCTCGTTGATGCGGCTTTGCAGCAGCCGGTGGCTTTCCGCGAGCGCGCGCGCGGCCTGGTTGAAGCCGTGCTGCAGGTGGCGCACTTCGGAGGTGCCCTCGATGGCCACGCTTGCGTCCTCGCCCGCGCCGAGCCGGTCGACCGCCTTGCCGAGCGCGCGGATCGGCTCGCTGATGCGCCGCGCCGCCCACCAGCCTGCCAGGCTCACGCCGAAGAGGCTGATCGCCAGCACCAGTCCCACGTTGAACCAGACCGAGCGCCGCGCGCTTTCCACCGCGGCCAGGCTCATCTCGACCATCACCTGGCCGTTGTGGCGGCCGTCGTCGCCCACGATGGGCACCACCACCTGCAGGCCGTCGGCGCGGGCGCGGTCGACGGTTTCGGAGTTGGCGACGATCTCGCCGTCTTCCGTCCAGATCTGCACCTGCTGCACGTTGGGCTGGTAGGTGCCCGACTGGGCGGTGCGCGCCAGCGCGCGGCGGTCCATGCGCGCCAATGGCGCCTGCGCCACCGTGGCCACCTGCAGGGCCACCGTTTGCGCATTGGCGCGCATCAGCTCCGTGAGGTTGCCCAGGTGTTGCCGCGTCAGCACGGTGATGGCCGCCACGGTGGCCAGCGCCGCCGGCACCAGCGCCAGCAGGATCAGCTGCTGGGCAAAGGTCAGGCGGGCCAGGCCGCGCAGGACGCGGAAGTTCCAGTTCATGGGGGCATCGGACGCATGGGCGCCGAGCTTAGGAGGCCGGTCCGGAACCGGGAAGACAGGAAAAACATCACAAAAATTGCTTGCAATTGATATTTAATGGCGTCCGCGCTGCCCATGTTAGACCCGCCGATGCGCAACGGCCCTATCTCTTTAGGACCACAAATGCAGGCTTCCATGCGCCGATTCGTCGATTTCTCCGGTGTCCTCCGAGCGGCGGCACTGGCCTTGCTCACGGGCTTTCCGCTGTGGGCCGCGGCCCAGGCCGCCCCTGCGCCGGACGCGCCGATCCGCTTCGGCATCCTGCCGCTCGGAGGCGCCTTCGAGTCGCGCAGCGACTGGGACCCGCTGCTGGCCGAGCTGAGCCGCGCCATCAACCGCCCGGTGAGCGTGCTGTCGGTCAACTCGTACGAGGCGCTGGAGCATGCTATCCAGCGCGACGAGGTCGACATGGCCTTCCTGTCCGGAAAGATGGCGCTCGACGCCGTGACCCAGCGCCGCATGAAGGTGGTGGCGCAGGTGGTGCGGCACGACGGCCTGCCCGGCTACCGCGCGCTGCTGCTGTCGCGCAAGGCGCCGCCCTTCAACTCGCTGAAGAACATGCTCGACCAGCCCGAGCGCTGGCGGCTGGCGCGCGGAGAGAAGCAGTCGGTGTCGGGCTTCATCGTGCCCCAGCTGCAGCTCTTCCTGCCGAACCACATCGCGATGGAGACGCGCTTTCGCAGCGAGATCGTGGGCACCCACCAGGCCAACGCACTGGCCGTGGCTAATAGCGAAGCCGACGTGGCCACCAACAACACGGCCGACTTCGAGCGCTTCAAGCTGCGCTTTCCGGCCGAGACCGAGCGGCTGCAGGTGCTGTGGGAGTCGGACCTGATCCCGCACGCGCAGATCGTGGTGCGCCGCGAATACACGCCCGAGCTGCGCAAGCGCGTGCAGGCCTTCCTGACCGGCTACGGCCGCGCCAAGGGGCCGCGCGGCGATGCCGAGCGCGTGGTGCTCAAGTCGCTGCACGACCTGGCCGGCTTCGTGGCCGCCGACAACAGCTCGCTGCAGCCCGCGGCCAAGCTGGCCTACCAGCTCGCCAAACAGAACGCCATGACCGCGCAATGGGTGAACGACGCCGCGCGCGAAGCCCGCCTGCAGCGCATCGAGAGCGGCTATGCAGAACAGGTCGGCGTGCTCAAGGACGTGACGCCGTGATGAAGCCTTGGCGCGTGGCTGCCGTGCTGGTGCTGGCCTTCGCCGCCATGCTGGCCGGGCCGCTGCCGGCCATGGCGCAGGGCGCCGCCGCATCATCCGAGAAGACGACCGAAAAGACGGCAGAGAAGGCCGCGCCGGTGCCGATCAGGATGATCCGCTTCGGCGTGCTGCCGCTGGGCGGCACCGTCGAGTCGCGCGCTCTGTGGACCCCGCTCATGGCCGACATGAGCCGCAGCCTCGGCATTCCGGTGAGCGCCTATTCGGTGCCCACCTACGAAGAGCTCGACCGCGCCATCGGCCGCGACGAGATCGACATGGCCTTCCTCTCGGCCAAGATGGCGCTCGACGCCGTGATGCAGCGGCGCATGAAGGTGGTGGCGCAGATCGCGCGGCACCCCAGCGTGCCCGAGCACCGCGCCGTGCTGCTGGTGCGCAAGGCGGGGCCGCTCAACACCCTCGAAGCCGTGCTGGCCCAGCCGGAGAAATGGCGGCTCGCGCGCGGCGACAGCCGTTCGGTCACCGGCTTCATCGTGCCGCAGAGCCAGCTCTTCCTGCCGAACAACATCGAGATGGAGACACGCTTTCGCAGCGAATTCGTCGGCACCCACCAGGCCACCGCACTGGCCGTGGCCAACGGCGACGCCGACGTGGCCACCAACAACACCACCGACCTGGAGCGCTTTCGCCAGCAGTTCCCGGTGGAGGCCGAGCGGCTGCAGGTGGTCTGGCAATCGGAGCCGCCGCCTGGCGCGCCGATGGTGGTGCGGCGCGACTTCCCGCCCGAGTTCCAGGCGCGGCTGCAGAACTTCCTGACCGGCTACGGCAAGGGCAAGGGTCCGCGCGCGGACGCCGAGCGCGAAGTGCTCAAGACCCTGCGCGCGGCCTACGGCTACGTTGCGGCCGACGACAGCGCGCTGCTGCCGGAGGCGCGGCTGGAGCACCAGTTGGGCAAGCAGCGCGCCATGGCCGCCTCGTGGGTCAACGACGCGGCGCGCGAACAGCGGCTGCAGCGCATCGAGAAGACATATGCGGAGCAGGTCGAGATCCTGCGCGCGGCTCCGGCGCGCTGAACGCCCGGTTCGACTCTCAACCTAGTCCCTTCGCCGTAGCTCCAAATCCCCCTGCCTAGGCCATTAGCTAGGCCTTAAGGCGGATTTGCCTCCCGTCCCCCGCGCCGGAAACTTCGTGTTTCTTTCAGGCACCCTTGCCGTTGACGGAGTGCGGATGAGTTGGCGAACAAAAGTGGTCTGGAGCGAGGGGATGCTGTTGCAGCCTCAGCACCTGCAGCAGAGCGAGCGTCATGCCGATCATGCGAGGCATGTGCTCCTGCGTTCGACCACCCCCTACGCCTGGGGCTTTGCCGAGCTGGAGATCGACCCGGCCGCGCTCACGCTGGGCAAGCTGGCGCTGGTGCGGGCGGTCGGCGTCTTCGGCGACGGCACGGTCTTCGACATGCCGGCGGTCGACCCGCTGCCCGAGCCCATCGACATTCCTTCTTCCATGCGCGACGAGGCCGTGGTGCTCGCGCTGCCGCTGCGCCGCGCCGGTGCGCGTGAGGCCGACGCCGAGGAATATGAAGAGCTGGTGCGCCACCGCGTGCTCGAATCCGAAGTGCCTGATTCGAACACCGCCGGCGAGCGCACGGCGATGCTGCAGCTGGGCCAGCTCCACACGCGCCTGATGCGCGCCGGCGAAGCCACCGACGCCTGGACCACCATCGGCGTTGCTCGCGTGGTCGAGCGCCGCGTCGACAACCAGGTGCAGCTCGACCGCGCCATGCTGCCGCCGCTGCTGGACGTGGCCGGCCATGCCGTCATCCGTGCCTGGCTCGACGAACTGCTGGGCCTGCTGCGCCAGCGCGGCGAAGCGCTGGCGGGCCGCATGACGCAGGGCGGCACCGGCGGCGTGGCCGAGATCGCAGACTTCATGCTGCTGCAGGCCGTGAACCGCAACGAGGCCATCTTTGCGCACCTGGCAAAGAGCGCGATGCTGCACCCGCAGCATTTCTTCGAGCATGCGCTGGGGCTGGCCGGCGACCTTTCGAGCTTTCGCGATTCGCGCCGCGTCGCGCGCTTCGGCCCCTACATCCACGACGACCTTGCACTGAGCTTCCGCCCGGTGATGGACGACCTGCGCCGCAGCCTCTCGATGGTGTTCGAGCAATCGGCCATCCGCATCGAGCTGCACGACCGCAAGCACGGCGTGCGCGTGGCGATGGTGACGGACGTGGAACTGCAGCGCAAGGCGACCTTCGTGCTCGCGGTGAATGCGAACATGCCCAGCGAAGCGCTGCGCGCGCGCTTCCCCACGCAAGTGAAGATCGGCCCGGTCGAGCGCATTCGCGACCTCGTCAACCTCGCGCTGCCGGGGGTCACGCTCACGCCGATGCCGGTCGCGCCGCGGCAGATTCCCTTCCACACCGGCGCCAACTACTTCGAACTCGAAACGCGCAACAGCGACCTGTGGCGCCAGCTCGAGCAATCCGGCGGCATCGCGATGCACATCGCCGGAGATTTCCCGGGCTTGGACCTCGCGTTCTGGGCCATTCGTTCCTAGCCACACCGGGCTGACGGAAACGGAACACCATCATGAGCACACCTCCCGACCCCTTCGCCGCCTTCGAGTCGGAACGCACGGTCATCAAGCCCAAGCCGCGCACGCCCGGCGGCACGCCGCCCGCGCCGGCACCGGCGCCTTTCTTCGGCGGTGCCGATCCCACGCCCGCCGCCGACGTCGGCGAACTCGGCCTGCTCAATCCGCTGGTGTCGGCCGCCGGCAAGCTGCTGGTGTTGATCGGCAAGCTGCGCAACCTTGCGCAGCCGCCCAACGTGCCGGCGCTGCGCGCCTCCACCGCCGACGCCGTCAACCAGTTCGATGCCAATGCGCGCCGCGCCGGCGTCAGCAATGAATCGGTGCTCGCCGCGCGCTACGTGCTGTGCACCGCGCTCGACGAAGCCGTGGCCAACACGCCCTGGGGCGTGCAGGCCGGCTGGAACAAGCAGAGCCTGCTGGTGCAGTTCCACAACGAAACCTGGGGCGGCGAAAAAGTCTTCCAGCTGCTTGCCAAGCTTGCGCAGGACGTGCCCACGCACCGCCAGCTTCTGGAGCTGATCTACAGCGTGCTCGCGCTCGGCTTCGAAGGCCGCTACCGCGTGGTCGACAACGGCCGCGCGCAGCTCGACTCGGTGCGCCAGCGCCTCGCGGACCTGATCGCGAAGGACCGCCCGGCCGTCGAGCCCGAGCTTTCTCCGCACTGGCGCGGGCAGGGCGCGGGCACGGTGCGGCTGCGCGAGTCGCTGCCGCTGTGGGTGTTCGCGGCCGGCTTTGCGTTGTTGCTGGCTCTGGCATGGTTCGGCCTGCGGCTCACGCTCAACTACCGCTCCGACACCACCTACGCCGCGGTGTCGAGCCTGCGCGCGCCCAACATCCAGATCGCGCCGCCCGCCCTGCCGGCGAAGACGCCGCGCCTCGCACGCTTTCTCGAACCCGAGATCAAGCAGGGCCTGGTCACGGTGACCGACGAGGCCGACCGCAGCGTGGTGCGCCTGCGCGGCGACTCCTTCTTCGGCTCCGGCAGCGCCGAGCCGATGGCGCAGTCGCTGCCCGTGCTGCGGCGCATCGGCCAGGCGCTGGCCGAGGTGAAGGGCGAAGTGCTGATCACCGGCCACTCAGACAACCAGCCGATCCGCTCGCTGCGCTATCCCTCCAACTGGCACCTCTCGGCCGCGCGCGCCGATGCGGTGAAGGGCGCGCTGACGACGCTGGTCGACCCGGCGCGCATGCGCTCCGACGGCAAGGCAGACGCCGAGCCCGTGGCCGCCAACGACACGCCCGCCAATCGCGCGAAGAACCGCCGCGTCGACATCGTGCTGCTGACCGAACCCGATCGGCTCGCTGCTGCCACACCGGCTGCTCCCGCACCAGGAGCGACGAAATGATCAAGAAAATCTTCGGCTTCCTGTTCAGCCCGCTGCTGCTGACACTGCTCGCGCTGATCGTCGTCGCGCTGCTGATCTGGTGGATCGGCCCGCTGGTGAAGATCGGCTCGCTCGCGCCGCTCGAAAGCGAAATGACGCGCGGCATCGTCATCGGCGTCATCGTGCTCATCGTGGTGCTGCGCGCGCTGTACCGCCGCTGGCGCGCGCGCCGTGCGAGCCAGCATTTGACCGACGGCCTCATGAAGGCGCCGGCCGCGAAGACCGATGCGCCGGTCAACGGCGAGCAGAAGATCCTCGACACGCGCTTCAGCGAAGCCGTTGCCACGCTCAAGCAGATGCGCCTGCACGCCGCCGGCAAGAAGCCCGGCTTGCGCGACTGGATGTCGATCTCGGGCGGCAGCTACCTGTACGACCTGCCGTGGTACGTCTTCATCGGCGCACCGGGCGCGGGCAAGACCACGGCGCTGGTCAACTCGGGCCTGAGCTTTCCGCTGGCCGAGAAGTTCGGCCCCGGCGCCATTCGCGGCGTGGGCGGCACGCGCAACTGCGACTGGTGGTTCACCGACGAGGCCGTGCTCATCGACACCGCCGGGCGCTACACCACGCAGGACAGCCACCAGTCGGAAGACAAGAGCGCATGGGAAGGCTTCCTGGGCCTGCTGAAGAAGGCGCGCCCGCGTCGTCCGCTGAACGGCGTGTTCCTCACCGTCAGCGTGGCCGACCTGCTGAGCCAGGGCCCCGAGGCGCGCACCCAGCTTGCGGCCTCGATCCGCGCACGCCTGCTCGAACTCGACGGCAAGCTCACCACGCGCCTGCCGGTGTACGTGCTCGTCACCAAGAGCGACCTGCTCTACGGCTTTACCGACTACTTCGACGACCTCGGCAAGGAACAGCGCGCACAGGTCTTCGGCTTCACGCTGCCGGCCAACGAGAACGTGCAGCTGGAAGAGAAGGGCCTCTCCACAGCCTTCAACCGCGAGTTCGCGCTGCTGCACAACCGCGTGAACGATGGCCTCATCGCGCGCATGCAGCGCGAGACCGACGGCACGCGCCGCGCGGCCATCTTCGGTTTTCCGGCGCAGTTCGGCTCCATCGGCTCGCTGCTGTCCGACCTGCTGGAGCAGGTGTTCACCGGTTCGCGCTTTGCGCAGCCGCCGTGGGTGCGCGGCGTGTACTTCACCAGCGGCACGCAGGAAGGCAGCCCGATCGACCGCGTGATGGGCAGCCTTGCGCGCAGCTTCGGCATCGAGCGCGCCATGCTCGCGCCGCAGAAGTCGAGCGGGCGCAGCTACTTCCTCACCTCGCTGCTGCGCGAAGTGGTGTTCCCCGAGCAGCGCCTCGCCGGCGCCGACGTGAAGCTGGAGCGCCGCCGCCACACGCTGCGCGTGATCGGCGTGACGGCGATGACGCTGGTCACCGTCGGCCTGCTCGCGGCCTGGGGCTACAGCACGCTGCAGAACATGAACTACCTGAAGTCGGTCGAGGCCCGTGTCGAGCCCGCCAGGCAGAACCTCGCGGCGCTGCCCGCGCGCGTGCAGAACCTGGTCGAGGTCGCGCCCGTGCTGCAGAGCCTGCGCGACATCTGGAAGACGCCCGACAACCACCAGGGCGACGAGCCGCTGTCGATGACGCTGGGCCTCTACCAGGGCGACAAGCTCGACGCCGCCGCCATGCTCACGCACCAGCGCGCGCTCAACGACGCCTTCCTGCCGCAGATCGCCAAGCGGATCGAAGACCAGCTGCGCACCGCGCAGAAGGACAACCTCGAGTACACGTACGAGGCACTCAAGAGCTACCTGATGCTCTACCAGCCCGAGCACTTCGATGCCGAGGCGCTCAAGGCCTGGATCACGCTCGACTGGGCCCGCAACCTCGACCGAGGCATTCCCGAAGACCAGCGCAAGGCGCTCGAAGACCAGCTCGACGTGCTCATCGCCCAAGGCCCGCCGCGCTCGCCGCTCAAGATGGACGAGAACCTGGTGCGCAGCGTGCGCGCCGTGCTCGCGAGCTACCCGCTGGAGCAGCGCGTGTTCAGCCGCTTGAAGCGCCAGCGCGCCACCAAGGACATTCCGGCCTTCAGCGTGGCCACTGCCACCGGCCCCTCGGGCCCGCTGGTGTTCGAGCGCATCAGCGGCAAGCCGCTGACCGATGGCGTGCCGGGCATGTTCACCTACGACGGCTATCACAAGCGCTTCCAGAACGAAGTGACCGTGCTCACCGGCCTGCTCGCCAACGAAGACCCGTGGGTGCTGGGGCAAGACCGCAACGCAGCCGACCGCCTGCGCGACGTGGCCGCGCTCGGCGCGCTGACCGATCGCGTGCGCCGCCTGTACCTGGAGGAATACGTCAAGCAGTGGGAGGCCCTGCTCGCCGACGTGCGCCTGATCCGCGCCACCGGGCTGGAGAAGAACATCGAGACCGCGCGCATTCTTTCGGGCGTCGATTCCCCGCTCGCGAACTTCCTGCGCGCGGTGGTCAAGCAGACCACGCTGATCCCGGCGGCCGACGCCAACAAGGACGTCGTCAGCAAGGCGACCGAAACGGTGCGCAACACGCGCAAGGGCCTGGAAGACCTGTTCGGCAGCGACCCCGGCCGGCAGGTGGCCCCGGGCAAGCGCATCGAGAGCATCGTCGACGACCGCTTCGAATCGCTGCGCCGCCTCGTCACCGCCGGCGGACCCAACCAACCCGCGCCCATCGACGATGCGCTGAAGCTCTTCAACGAGGTCTACGTGTACCTCAACGCGGTCGACACGGCCGTGAAGGGCCGCACCTCGCCGCCGCCCGGCGACGTGGCCGGCAAGCTCAAGTCAGATGCGGGCCGCCTGCCAGAGCCGGTGCGCTCGATGGTCGAGAATCTCAGCCAGTCGGGCGCCGCGCAGGCGCAGACGGCGGAGCGCGGCAACCTGAGCCAGGACCTGCGCCCCGTGGCCGAGTTCTGCGCGCGCGCCATCGCGGGCCGCTACCCCTTCGTGAGCACCAGCAAGCGCGACGTGCTGCCGGAAGACTTCGGCCAGATGTTCGGCCCCGGTGGCCTCATGGACGACTTCTTCCAGAAGCGCCTGGCCGCGCTGGTCGACACCAGCACCAAGCCGTGGCGCTACAAGCCCGTGGCCGAACGCGGCGCCATCACCACGCAGGCGCTCGCGCAGTTCGAGCGGGCCGCGCGCATCAAGGACATCTTCTTCCGCGGCGGCGGCCGTGGGCCATCGATGCGACTGGACTTCAAGCCGGTGGAGATGGATGCGGGCATCACCCAGTTCATCCTCGACGTCGACGGCCAGCTCGTGAAGTACGCGCACGGGCCTGTGGTGCCGATGGCCGTGCAGTGGCCGGGGCCGAAGGGCAGCAACCAGGTGCGTATCCAGGTCAGTCCGCCTTCGACCACTGGCAGCTCGGGTGCGGCTGTGGATGGGCCGTGGGCGCTGTTCCGTGCGCTCGACGACGGGCAGCTCGAGGCCGGCGATGCGCCTGAGAAGTTCTTCATCACCTTCCAGATCGGAGCCCGGAAGACGCGCTTCGAGGTGACGACGAACAGCGTGCAGCATCCGATCCGGTTGCGTGAGCTGCGGGAGTTTTCTTGTCCGGAGGGGCTGTGAACGAGGCTGCATCTTCTTCTTCACCGCTGCTCTTTGCCTCGACCGCGTTGCCGGGGTGGTTCGGCAAGTTGCCGGGCATGGGGGACTTTGCGCATCGGCGGCTGCCGGAGGCGTTTCGTGCTGTGTGGGATCAATGGCTGCAGCGGGGCATGGCCCGGCTGCGGGATCGGCATGCGGATTGGACTGAGCGATATCTCGAAGCGCCTATCTGGTGCTTTGCGCTAGGGCGGCAGGTGGCGGGGGAGCAGGCGTGGATCGGGGTGCTGATGCCTTCTGTCGATGGGGTGGGGCGGTACTTTCCGTTTGCCCTGGCTATGGAGCTCGATCGGTCCGTTTCGGGGCAACTGCAGGGGGAGGCGCTGGCTATGGCGTTGCAGTGGTGGGCTCATGCTACGCAGGCTGCGTTGGAAGGGCTTGATGGGGATCTGGATGCGCTGCGGTTTGATGCGGTGTTGCATCGGCTGTTTGTTGATGGCGCTTCTGCTGACGGACGTGAGAGTAGTGTCGATTCGCTGGAATTGCCGCTGGCGGGGGCGTCGCTTTGGCTGAGTGATCCTGCTGCTGAGCATGGGGTTCGGATGCTCTGTACTGGGTTGCCTCGGGATGAGCAGTTTGAAGCCCTGTTCTTCGGGTTTGCGGAGGAGGGGTGAGATGAAGGCCTCTTCTCGTTTGTTTTTCCGGGGCCGGGTCTCGCCCCGGCGGGCGACCTACTTTTCTTTGCTTCGCCAAAGAAAAGTAGGCAAAAGAAAGGCGACCCTACTGTCTGCGTCCCTTCGCTTCGCTACGGGCAACCTGCGGTGCTCGACTCCGGAGGGGGTCCGCAGAACTCGCTTCGCTCAAACAGCTGCGGCCCTGATCCCTCCTACGTCTGCGCTCCTCGGCGCAGCCAGAAGGGATTTTGGGAACCGAACGGGCCATCGCTGCGCTCGGCCCCCATGCGACTGCAGGCGCGCAGCGCCTGCAGTCGCACCGCGCCGAGCGAAGCAAAGGCCCGTGTTGTCTCCACCTCCCCTCTGGCTGCGCCGAGGAGCGCAGCGTTTCGCGGATCAGGGCTCGCCCTTGTCTGAGCGAAGCGAGTTTGGGCGAGACCCCGCGAAACGCGAGCACCGCAGGTTGCCCCTTCGCACAGCGAAGGGGTCGCAGACAGTGGGGTCGCCTTTTCTTTGGCTACTTTCTTTTGGCGAAGCAAAAGAAAGTAGCTCGCCCGCCGGGGCGAGACCCGGCCCCGGAAAGCAAACCCTCAGCACACACAAAGAAGGAGCCAGTCAATGACCGACTCCAACGACGACCGCACCCGCGTAGTCCCCAAGCCAGGTCAGCCGACAACAACAACAACCGGCGACACGGCCGCGACCGTAATCACCGCAGGCGCTACCCCAGTCACCAGCCCCGCCACGGGAAGCACAGACGCCGGCCTGCTCCCGGTAGGCAGCCGCCTGGCCGAATTCGAAGTCACAAGAGTTATAGGCCAAGGCGGCTTCGGCGTCGTCTACGAGGCGTGGGACCACACGCTGGAACGCGTAGTAGCAATCAAGGAATACCTCCCCACGTCACTGTCGACAAGACAGAACGACGGCACAGTAGTCCCCCTGTCCGAACGCCACAGAGAAACCTTCGACCTGGGCATGCGCAGCTTCATCAACGAAGCCCGCCTGCTCGCCCAGTTCGACCACCCGTCGCTCCTGAAGGTCTACCGCTTCTGGCAAGAAAAAGGCACCACCTACATGGTCATGCCTTTCTACAGAGGCGACACGCTGAGAGAAGCATTGGTAGCCATCCCCGCAGGCGTAGACGAGTCATGGCTCATCCGCATCATGGACGGCGTCACACAGGCGCTCGCGGTGATGCACAACGCCAACTGCTACCACCGCGACATCGCCCCCGACAACATCATCCTGCTCGAAGGCTCGGGCCGCCCGGTGGTGCTCGACTTCGGCGCCGCGCGCCGTGTGATCACCGACAAGACCCAGGCGATCACCGTCATCCTCAAGCCCGGCTATGCCCCCATCGAGCAGTACGCCGAGATGCCCGACATGTCGCAGGGCGCGTGGACCGACGTCTACGCGCTCGCGGCCGTGATGCACGTGGCGGTGTGCGGTCGCGCGCCGCCGCCTTCGGTGGCGCGGCTGCTGTCCGACAGCTATGTGCCGCTTGCGGGCAACGAGATCCTGCGGCAGCGCTACAGCCTGCGGCTGCTGGAGGCGATCGACGCGGGCCTCGGCGTGCGGCCCGAGCAGCGGCCGCAGTCGATGGCCGAGCTGCGAGCCGCGCTCGATCTCGAAGTGGGGCACAGCATCGCGCCGACGCCGCGCACGCAGCCGCCTTCGGGTGCGCGCAGCGGCAACAGCAACGCCGACGCTGCGACAGTCATCGCGAGCGGAAAGAGCAAGGCAGGTGGCAAGGCACCGGCGCCCGCGCCCGCTCCCACCGGCGGCGGGGGCAAGAGCAACAAGACCGTTGCCGCACTCGTATCGGTCGCCGTGCTTGCAGCCGCGGCCGGTGGCGGCTGGTGGTGGTTCCAGGGCCGCACCGGCGGCAACACGAACGCCGATGACAAGAAGGTCGTCACCACCACGCCGGCCCCGCCACCCGACACAAAGATCGCAGAGGCTCCTCCAGCACCGCCGCCACCACCACCGCCCCCTCCGGCCCCGCGCACGCCCGTCGAATCGCTGCAATCTCTCGCAACCGGTGCCGCACCCGGCTTCGAGGTGACGGCTACGCCGAAGAAGGCCGAAGTCGCCATCGGCAAGGACCGCCTTGCCTTCGAGGTGCGCAGCAAGCGCGAAGGTTTTGTCTACGTGTTCCTGCTGTCCAGCGGCGGCGAGATGTTCCTGCTGTTCCCGAACCTGCTCGACAAGTACAACAAGATCACCGCGGGCGGTTCGCTTTCTCTGCCGCGCGCCTCGTGGCCGATGGATGCGGGCGGCCCGGCCGGCACCGACCAGTTCGCGGTGCTCGTGAGCGAGCACGAGCGCGACTTCAGTGCCGCCGGCGTGCAGAACGACGGCGTGTTCCCGGTGTTCCCGCTGCCGGTGCTGGCCGCGCTCGAAGCCACGCGCGGTACCGGCCCCTCGCCGTTGCTGGGCAAACCCGTGTGCGCACCCGGCGCCCCGTGCAACGACGTCTATGGCGTCGGGAATTTCAAAATCGTCGAGAAGTAATCGTCTGTAGAGCGTTGGCCCTTCGGGTCGCCACTTTCCGGACAAGGAGACTTTCATGACCACTTCGCAAGCACTGCAGCAGCAACGACAACAGCGCCTCAACTACGTGCTCCAGTGGGCCGCTACTGCAGCCGTTGTTGCCGTCATCGCCTCGCTGGCGGGCTGCACCGCCCCGCCACCGGCCACCACGGGCACCGGCGCGGCCACGACCGACACCGCCGGCACGAGCAGCAGCGCCTCGCGCCCACCGCCGACCGGCGCCAGCGTGGCCGGCCAGGCGCGCACCTTCTCGACCCAGCTCGCCACCTACACCTCGGTTGGCTTCGACTCGGTGCCGGGCTGGTCGCGCGACGATTTCTCCGAAAGCTGGCCCGCCTTTCTCGGCAGCTGCAAGGTGCTGACCGGGCGCGGCGCCGAATGGAAAGAGGTGTGCGACCGCGCGCTCAAGGTCGACGGCAAGAACAACAACGCCATCCGGGGCTTCTTCGAGGGCGAGTTCTCGGCCTACCAGATTCGCGACGACGACCGCAAGCCCGACGGCGTGGTCACCGGCTACTTCGAGCCCGAGATCGCGGGCGCCCGCCAGTACGGCGCGCCTTTCATCTACCCCGTGTACGGCCAGCCCGACGACATGCTGTTCGCCGACGCGCGCAAGCTGCCCGCCGGCAACGGCACGGTGGCGGCCCGCGTGGAAGGGCGCAACGTGGTGGTGCAGACCGGTCTCAGCACGCGCGACATGGGCGCGCCGGGCCTCTTTGCGCTCGACCTCTCGGCCATCTCGCGCGACACGCTCGACCGCAAGGTGCGCCTGCGGGTCGAGGGCAAGCAGCTGCTGCCGTACTACACGCGCGAAGAAATCGAGACCAAGGGCGCGCCCAACGCCAAGGTGCTGGCCTTCGTGAGCAGCGCCACCGCGCTGTACGAAATGCAGATCCAGGGCTCGGGGCGCATCAAGCTGGCCAACGGCGACATCGTGCGCGTCGCCTACGCCGAGCAGAACGGCCAGCCCTTCCGCCCGACGCTGGCGCAGGCCGCCAACGGCAAGCCGCGCAGTCCGGTGAAGGTGCGCGGCTCGTCCATCGAGCTGCAGCTGGACGACGGCGATGACGACGATGTCGGCGCGGTCGACAGCGGCACCATCCGCACGCGCGGCTTCACGCTCGCGCGGCCCGTTGCCAGCGGCCCGGTCGTGGTGCCGGGGCGGCGCGCGGCCGGCGCGGTGTCGGGCTCGGGCATCAAGGACCCGAGCTATGTGTTCTTCAAGGAATCGACCTCGCCCGTGGGCGGCCCGGTGGGCGCCTTCGGCGTGCCGCTGTCGGCGGGGCGCTCGATTGCCGTCGATCCGCGCAGCACGCCGCTGGGCTACCCGGTGTTCGTGTCGACGCGCACGCCCGGCAGCGGCGCGCCGATGCAGCGCCTGACGATCGCGCAGGACACCGGCGGCGCCATCCGCGGCGCGGTGCGGGCCGACTATTTCTTCGGCAACGGCCAGCAGGCCGCGACCAACGCGCGCCGCATGAAGGAGCGTGGCCAGCTGTGGATCTTGCTGCCGCGCGGCCTTGCCGTTGCGCAGGCCGCGGTGTCGTCGGCCATCCGCACGCGCGGCGGGCCGGTGGGCGCGAACCTGCCGCAGTGCCTGGTTCCTTCGGAGGGCAGCTGCGTCGACGACTGATCGATCGGGCGCCTTGACTCCTCATGCAGGAAACCCTTTCGTCCGCGGAAAGCAGTGAGCTCGTCCGCCTCTGGCGGCGCAGGCAGACGCTGTCTCCGAACGACATGGGCGCCATGTACCGCATCGTGGGCGATGCGCTGGTGGCCTGCAATCCGCCAGAGCTGCAGGTGCTGGGCGAGGGCCGGCAGGAGCTGGTGGCGCAGTTCATCTATGTGAAGGTGTTGCGGCTCGATGCCGACCCGGACGAAGCCGACGAGCGCGCGAGCCACAGCGCGCCTTCCACCGCCTTTGCCCTGTGCGCTTACTTCCGCCGCTATCTCATCGACTGCACGCGCGCCAGCTCCTTCCGCCGCAAGCTCTCCATCGGCGACCAGATCACCGAGGCGCAGCTCGAAGACGAGATCGGCGCGGGCGAAGACCTCGACGGCTGCCTGGCCGAGCACGGCCTGAGTGCGCAGGCCGTGCAACTGGCCGCGCGCGCCTTCATCGCCGAACTGCCCGAGCCCGAGCGCCTGCTGCTGTGCGAGGGCTTCGGCAAGGAGGCCGAGGGCGGGCTGTCGGGCATTGCCTCGCGCCACGCCATTGCTTCCTATCACTACCGCGCGGGCCGGCTCGGCCTCGTGCACAAGCGCGAGGGGTTGACCGCGGACTACGCCAAGACCCGGATCGGCGGCTGGCTCCAGCAGACGCTGGGCATCGCCATCGAGCCCGACAACATGGCCGCGATCCTGCAGGTTTTTAAAATCCTCGGTGCTGAAGCGTCTTATGCCTGAAGACATAGCCATTCAGGAACAGACGCCATGACCCACGACCTCTGGCCCCCGCTCAGCGTGATCCGCCACGCGTTGGAAACCGGCGCGGCCGTGCCCGACGATGCGCCGGACAGCGCACCCGGCACGGCCACAGTGGCCATGCCGGGCACGTCCCCTCCAACGGGCGCAGCACCGGCCCCGGCCGCCGCCGCATCCGACCTGCTGCTGCCTCTTGTCGAATTGGCCCGGCGCCGCGAGGCTGTCGCCCAGCGTGCCTTTCCGGCCCGCTGGGCGCCGGGCCGCCTTGTCAGCGTGGTGCACGAAGGGCGGCTGCTCGGCGTGCTGCTCGACCGCTGCATCCAGGGCGATCTCTGGCAGGGCTGGATGGCCGCCGGCGAGGCCGACTGGGCATCTGCCTTCGACGTGCTGCTGGAGCCTGACGACGAGCCCTTCGAGCCGATGTTCGGCGTGATCCAGGCCTGGAACGTGCTCACGCTGGCACCTGCTCCGCAGCTTTGCGCGCGCGTGCTCGGCGAGGTTTCGGCCACGCGGCTCGCCGCGATCCGCGCGGTGCACGACGAGTGGGCCGCGCACGCATCGCTCGCCATTGCGCCGGAGCCGGGGCGCATCGCGTTGCGCGGCGTGGGCGGCGTGTTCTCGGTGCTGTCGGGCACGCCGCTCGGGCCTCAGGACCCGCGTGCCGATTACCAGGAGCTGTACCGCGACGTGGGCTTGCAGCTGGGGAAGGCGCTGACGCGGCCGCAGGGCGACGAGGCTTCTTCTTCTCCCGCTCCATCGCCTGCACGGCCGCAGCCCAGGCCCGAAGGCGGCTGGTGGGGCAGCATCCGCCGCTGGTTCGGCGCGGAAGGCTGGACGCGCCCGGCCTTCGCGGTGCTGGCGCTGTTCGTGGTGATCCAGAACGTCGGGCTGCTCGGCGGCCGCGGTGCTCCCGAGGAAGACGAGGTGCGCTTCCGCGACGTGCCAGCCGCACCCGCGCCGGCGCGCGCCGACCTGGTGATGCGCTGGAAAGCCGGCGTGCGCATGGACGAGGCCGACCGGCTGCTGCAATCGATATCGGCCGACGTGGTGGGCGGGCCGGGCGATCCGGGTGGCAATGGCGTATGGCGGCTGCGGGTGCCGGAGCCAGTGGATGCGCTGGCGGTGCTCGCGGCTTCGCCGCTGGTCGAGTCAGCCGGGCCGGCTGGGGAGCAGCGGCCATGACACGCGCCGCGGCCCTCGGGCATGCCGCCCGTCTGCACCTTCACCTGCGGCCCAAGGGGAAGGGCGTCACTCAATTGCGCTTTCTCCAGGTGCTGCTCGTGCTGTGGCTGCTCGCCTGCTGCACCCTGGCCTTCGCCACCCAGCGCGCCTTGCTCGTCGGCGTCTCCGAACTCGTCAACCAGCCGCAGGCGCTGTGGCTGCAGGCGCCTCGCAACGACGTGATGCTGATGCGCGACGCGCTGCTCAGGCAGGGCTTCGCGGCGCCCGACATCGCAGTGCTCGCCGACGGCGTGATCGGCGCCGCGCTGCCAGAATCGCAAGCCATTCACGACGCGCTGGCCAGGCTGCTCGCGCAGTCGAAGAGCGGCGACTTCGTGCTGCTGTATTTCTCCGGCCACGGCACCCGCCTGCGCGACATCGCCAAGCGCTACCAGGAGCCTGATGGGCTGTCGGAGAACTTTCTCGCGCGCGACGTGCGCGGCACGCTCGGCAGCGACAACGTGCTCACGGGCGACCTGCGCGACGTCGACTTCGACGCGTGGATCCAGTCCTTCCTCGCGAAGAACGTGTTCGTCGCCTCGGTGTTCGACACCTGCTCGGCCAACTCCATGACGCGCGGCACGGCCGATGCACCCGCCACAGCCGAAGGCCCGCCAGATGACGAAGTGCGCTGGCGCGGCCTGCGCGTGACGCAATTGACCGGCGGGGCACCACCCGCGCGACCGCAGACGCCACCCGTGCCGGCCGAAGCCGTGCCTCGCGCCCGCTACGTCGCCTTCTTCGCGTCCGAAAGCCACCAGATCACGCCCGAGCTGCGCCTGCCCCGCAAGGCGCGCAATGCCCGGCCGCAGGGCCTGCTGACCTGGGCCGTGGTCGAAGCGCTGTCGCGCAAGCCCGCCACCTGGCGCGACCTGTTCGACGGCGTGCTCGCGCAGTATCCACCGGTCATCGAAGAGCTCGCTCAGCGCTTTCCTACGCGCGAGCTGCCGTCTCCGGTGGCCGAAGGCAACCTCGATGCGCCGCTGTTCGCCAACAGCGGCGCGCCCGCATCCACGCGCCCCGTATGGCGCGCGCAACGCAGCGGCGACAGCCTGGCTATCAAGGCCGGGTTGCTCGACGGCCTCGCGCAGCAGCAGGAGCTGCGCGTGCTCGCCACGCTCGAAGACGGCGCCGTGCGCAGCGCACCGGCCACCGTGTCGCAGATCAAGCTCGGCGGCGCGTGGCTGGCCGTGCCTACGGCGCTGAAGGATGTGTCGGGCGCTGCGTTCTGGAGCGTCACGCCCATGAGCGAACCGGCCGCCACCGCCTTGCGCGTGCGCGCCGACAAGCCGCTGCCCGCCGGCCTCAGCCTCGACTACCCGGCTGCGATCCGCCCGGCCGACGATGCGGCCACCGCCGACGTGCGCTGGACCGACCTCGGCCCCTCGGGCCAGCGCCTCGAACTGCTCTCGCCGCTGTTCGGCGCCACTGTCTCCACCGTGGTGCTGCCCGACACCGCCGCGCTGCGCCGCCGCCTGCAGGCACTGGCGCAGCTCAAGTGGCTCGCGCAGCTGCAGGCCTACGGCAAGGACGGCCAACTCGACGGCTTCGATGCCGCGCTCGAAGTGTGGAGCGCTGACCGCATGCTGCGCAGCACGCCCATCGTTCAAGTTCAGGCCCAAGCGGCGAACGCGCTGCCCTCGCTGCGCGCCGGCGAGCGCCTGCGCCTGAACGTGCGCAACACCAGCGGCCGTTCGCTCGACCTCGTCATCGCCGGCATCGACGCGCGCGGCAACCTGCAGTCGGTCTACCCCGACGAGCTCGTCGGCGAAACCAACCGCTTCAAGCGCGGCACGCCCGATCAGCCCTCGGTCAAGCGCTTCGACCTGCCGTGGCTCGATGCCGCCGGCGACGCGCGACTGCTGGTCATGGCAGTGCCCGCCACGCCCTACAGCGCGCCGCGCCTGTTCGGCGTGGCCTATGCGCAGGCCGATGTGTCCGAAGTGCGCGTGCGCGGTGGCCAGCCGCCGGCGGAGAGCGGCGAGCGGCAGGTGTTCGCGGCCCTGCTGCGCAGGAGCGGCGGCGCAGTGGACGGCGGAGCCCGGCCATGACGGCGCGGTCCGAGATCACGGTTTCCTTTTCCTGTTTCGATTTCCGGAGGTGATATGGCATTTCTAGACGACGGCTCCTGGAGCCCTGAAGACGCCCAGCGGTTCTACGAACTGATCGGCACCGGCTCAGCCGAAACCGACCTGGTCATGCTGATCGAGAACAAGGGTGCGCCAGTCGAAGGCGAACTCGACCGCCCCTTCGACGACGGCAAGGCGCGCATGAACATCGGCGGCTACTACTGGTCGGTGCAGGTGCCCGAGTCTTCCAGCCAGAACCAGGTCGTGCCCAACAACCTGATCGTTGCGCGTCGCAGCGACGCGGCCACCGCCACCATCGCCAGCCTGCTGCGCGCGCAGGAAAAAGACCTGAAGGTCGTCATCAGCGCCTTCAAGTCGGGCGGCGACGAGCGCTCGCCCGATGCGCAGTCGACCTTCGAGCTGGTGCTGGAGAACGCGCGCATCTGCCGGCTGGTGCTCAACTCCGGCGGCCACTGGGGCGTGCCCTCGGAGCTGATCTCCATCAGCTACCGCACGGTGAAGGTCAAGTCGGCACCGCAGAAGACCACCGGCTTGCGCGGCGCGGTGCGCGAATGCCAGTTCACCCGCGCCTGAGCCTCATCACCCCACCCAGGAGCCGCACACCATGACGACCGCCGCCGAATTCCTCAAGGCCGCCGATCCGGCCGCCGCCCTCAAGGCCCTGAGCGACGACGTGCGCGCCAAGCCTTCCGACAGCAAGCACCGCGTGTTCATGGCGCAGCTGCTCTGCGTGCTCGGGCAGTGGGAGCGCGCGCTCAACCAGCTGACCGTTGCGGCCGAACTCGACGCGCTCGCCGTGCCCATGAAACAGGTCTACGGCGAGGCCGTGCGCTGCGAGGGCCTGCGCGCCGAAGTGTTCGCCGGCACGCGCACGCCCATGATCTTCGGCCAGCCCGACCAATGGCTGGCGCTGCTCATCGAGTCGCTGCTGCGCCAGGGGCGCGGCGAGAGCGAACTGGCCGAGGACCTGCGCCAGCGCGCCTTCGACGGCGCGCCCGCCATCAGCGGCACCATCGATGGCGCACCCTTCGAATGGTTGGCCGATGCCGACATGCGACTGGGCCCGGTGCTCGAGGCCTTCGTCAACGGCAAGTACTACTGGATTCCGTACGCGCGGCTCGCGCACATCAAGATCGAACCGCCCGAAGACCTGCGCGACTGCGTGTGGATGCCCGCGCACCTGCAGTTCGAGAACGGCGGTGAAACCCTTGCGCTGATTCCCACGCGCTACGAGGGCACAGAGAAGGTGGAAGACGGCGAGCTGCGTCTCGCGCGCAAGACCGAGTGGCGCGAGCTGCGCCCCGAAGTCTGGGCCGGCTACGGCCAGCGCGTGCTCGGCAGCGACGCGGGCGAGTACGCGCTGATGGACGTGCGCGAGATCCTGTTCACGCAGGCCAGCGAAAGCGCTGCAGAGGCCGGAGAGGCCGAGGGCAGCGTCGATGGCTGAGCTCACCGCGCAGGAGCGGCTGCAGCCCTCGCTGCTCGATCGCCTCGTCGACAACGCACCCGACGAAAAGCGCGAGGGCGACGAGAAGCGCACGCTGACCAAGCAGGCGCTGCGCCAGGCCGTGCTGCGCGACCTCGGCTGGCTGTTCAACGCCACCGGCTACGGCCTCTCGATGGACGACAAGCAATACCCGAATGCGGCGCGCTCGGTCATCAACTACGGATTGCCTATGCTGTCTGGCCAGTTCACCTCGTCGGTGCAGCGTGTCAGCATGGAACAGGCTTTGAAGAACGCAATCCTGCAGTTCGAGCCGCGCATTTTGTCCCGCACACTCGAAGTGGAACTCGTCATGGAAGGCCCGGCACTGGACTCCCACAACAGCATCGGCCTGCAGATACGCGGCATGCTGTGGGCACAGCCCGTGCCGCTGGAGTTCCTGATGCGAAGCCGCGTTGACCTGGAAGAAGGACGCATCGAGATAGTGGACATGGCGCAAAACCCAAGGTGAGTCCCGCATGGACCCTCGGCTGCTGAGCCTGTACGAACAGGAGCTGCGCTACTTCCGCGAAAGCGCTTCCGAGTTCGCGCGGGCATTTCCAAAGATTGCGCATCGACTTGGCATCGAGGGCCAGGAAGTGGCCGACCCGTATGTGGAGCGGCTCATCGAGGCCACGGCGTTTCTTTCGGCGCGGGTGGGCCTGAAGCTCGATGCCGAGTACCCGCGCTTTACGGGCCACCTGCTCGACATCGTCTATCCGCACTTTCTTTCGCCCACGCCGGCGATGGTGGTCGTGTCTTTCGTGCCCGACCCCGACGACGCGAACCTTGCGACCGGCCCCACATTGCCGCGCGGCAGCGGACTGCGCGCACGGCAAGCGGTGGGGCAGAACACGCATTGCGAATTCCGCACGGCCAGTGCGCTGCGCATCTGGCCCATCGAAGTGCAGCGCGCGCAGTACTTCACCTACGCGCCCGACCTGCCGCTGAACACGCACCCGCAGTCGCGTTCCATCCGCGGCGGCCTGCGCATTGCGCTGCATGCCACGGCCGGCCTGAACTTCAGCCAGATCGCACTCGACGATCTGGTGTTGCACTTCGGCGGTGCCGAAGACGTGGCCTGGCAACTGCACGAATGCGCGCTGGGCCAGCCCATCGGCGTGCTGGTGCGGCCGCTCGCGCCCAGCGGCGCGCTGCAAGGCGCGGCGCAGAGCCTGCCCGCCAGCGCCATCGGCGCGGTCGGCTTCGAAGAAGACGAAGCGCTGCTGCCCACCACCGCCACCGGCTTCTCGGGCTTCAGGCTGCTGCAGGAGTACTTCGCGTTTCCGCAGCGCTTCCAGTTCGTGCGCATCGGCGGGCTCCAGGCGCTGCTCGCGGCCATGCCGGTGACCGACGTCGAAATCGTGCTGCTGTTCTCGCGCGGCGACGCAGCACTCGAAAAGCTGGTGAGCGCCGACAACGTGCAGCTGCACTGCGTGCCCGCCGTCAACCTGTTCAGCAAGCGGCTCGACCGCGTGCCCATGACCGAGGGCGTGAGCCAGTTCCACCTGGTGCCCGATCGCACGCGCCCCCAGGACTTCGAGGTGCACACCATCACCGAGGTCATCGGCCACGGCGCGCCCGGTGCCGATGCGGTCGCGGCCGAGCAACCTTTCAGGCCTTTCTATTCGGCCTTTCACGGCAGCCGCAACAGCCACCCGGCCTACTTCACGACCACGCGCGAGCCGCGCATGCTGTCGGTGCGACAGCGCACCGAGGGCAACCGCAGCAGCCACATCGGCTCCGAGGTCTACATGCAGATCGTCGATCCGCAGCAGGCGCCGTATGCGGCCACGCTGCGGCAGCTGGCGGTGACGGCGCTGTGCACCAACCGCGACCTGCCGCTTTTGATGCCGCTGGGCCGCGAGAACGACTTCGACTGCGTCGATTCATTTCCCGTGCAGCGCGTGCGCATGGTGCGCGGGCCGTCGCGGCCGGTGTCGCCGGTGGTGAGCCAGGGGCTGGGGTGGCGCGTGGTCGATCACCTTGCGCTGAACTACTTGTCGCTGTCCGACAGCACGCCGGAGCAGGGCGCGGCCGCGCTGCGCGAAACGCTGATGCTCTATGCCGTGCATGCCGACGAGATGCGCCAGGGCCAGGTGCGCGGCCTGCTGTCGGTGAAGTGCAAGCCGGTTGCGCGCCGCCTGCCGCTGAAGGGGCCGATCGCTTTCGGGCGCGGGCTCGAGGTGACGCTCGAAGTCGACAAGGACGCCTTTCATGGCCACAGCGCATTCCTGTTCGGGGCCGTGCTGGCGCGCTTCCTGTCGCGCCATGTGGAGGTGAACCATTTCGTCGAGACCGTGCTGCGCATCGCGGGCAAGGGCGAGACCATGCGCTGGAGGCCGCTGTGCGGGACGCGACAGATTCTGTGAGCACCCGCGTCGACAACGCGCTGCGCGGGTGGTCCGCGGAGCCGTGGTCGTTCGACTACTTTGCCGTCATGCGCCGGCTGGAGTCCGTCGCGAAGACCACGCCGCGCTGGGGCCGCGCGCTGCTGCCGAGCGCCGAGCCGGTGCGCGTGGGGCAGGAGCCATCGCTCTCGTTCGCGCCCGCGAGCTTCAGCCGCTTCGAGCCCGCCACAGCCTATTCGCCGCCGCGCCTGCGCCAGCACTTCTTCAGCTACATCGGCCCCAATGGTCCGCTGCCGGTGCACCTGAGCGACTTCATTCGCGAGCGCAGCCTGAACCATGGCGACCCGACGTGGCTGGCCTTTCTAGACAGTTTTTCGCACCGCTTCTCGCTGCACTTCTATCGCGCGTGGGCACAGTCGCGGCCGGCCGTGGCACTCGACCGGCCGGGCGAAGACCGCTTCCGCCTGCAGGTCGGTGCGCTGGTCGGCATCGGTACGCCGGGCCGCGTGGACCGCGACGAGATCCATGACGACGCGCGCCTGCATTTCTCGGGCTGGCTCGCGCGCCGCGTGCACAACGTGGAAAGCGTGGAGTCGGTGCTGTGCAGCTACTTCGGCGTGCCCGTGAAGCTGGAGCGCTGGGTCGGCCACTGGATGAGCCTGCCGGTGGCAGAGCTCACGCGGCTGGGGCAGGGCGAGAGCTCGCGCTCCATGGGCATGGGCGCCATGCTCGGCACCCGCGCCTGGGACCGCCAGCACCGCGTGCGCCTGCACCTGGGCCCGCTCACGCTGGAGCAGTACCGGATGTTCCTTCCCATCGGAAATGCGCGCCCCGTGCTGCAGCGCTGGATGCAGCAGCTGCTCGGCGACGAGCTTGAGTGGGACGCCGAGCTGGTGCTCGAGAAGGCGCAGGTTCCGCTCACGCGCCTTGGCGACGCGAAGGGCAATGCACCGCGCCTGGGCTGGGTGTCGTGGCTCGGGCAGCGCAAGCGTTCGCGCGATGCGGCGGACGTGCGCATCGGCAACCAGTCTTTCAACAAACCCATCTTCATTCGTTCAGAAGAGATACGGAGTCCCTCATGAGTGAAATCAGCCGCACCGCCCTTTTCGGCAAACTCAACTCGCTGGCCTACAAGGCCATCGAAGGCGCCACCGTGTTCTGCAAGATGCGGGGCAATCCGTACGTGGAGCTGGAGCACTGGTTCGCCCAGCTGCTGCAGGCGCAGGACTCCGACCTGCACCGCGTGATCCAGCACTACGGGCTCGACGTGTCGGTCATTGCGAAAGACATGACCACCGCGCTCGACCGCCTGCCGCGCGGCGCCACCGCCATCAGCGACTTTTCTCCGCACATCGAGAACGCCATCGAGCGCGCGTGGACCTATGCCACCCTGCAGTTCGGCGAGGCGCAGGTGCGCACCGGCTACATCCTGGTGGGCATGCTGAAGACGCAGAGCCTGCGCAACCCGCTGTTCGGCTTGTCGAAGCAGTTCGAGAAGGTCAAGGTCGAAGACCTGGCCGACAACTTCGCGAAGATCTGCGATGCCTCGCCCGAATCGCAGATGCGCGCGCAGGACGGCACCGGCATGGGCAGCGGCGCACCCGGCGAAGATTCGGGCGCGATGGCGCCGGCCGCCATGGGCAAGGGCGACGCGCTGAAGAAGTTCGCGGTCGACCTCACCGAGAAGGCCAAGAAGGGCGAGATGGACCCGGTCACGGGCCGCGACGAAGAGATCCGCCAGATCGTCGACATCCTCATGCGCCGCCGCCAGAACAATCCGCTGCTCACCGGCGAGGCCGGCGTCGGCAAGACGGCCGTGGTCGAAGGCTTTGCGCAGCGCCTCGCACGCGGCGACGTGCCACCGCAGCTGAAAGACGTGAAGCTGCTCACGCTGGACATCGGCCTGCTGCAGGCCGGCGCGAGCATGAAGGGCGAATTTGAGCAACGCCTGCGCCAGGTGATCGACGAGGTGCAGAGCTCGCCCACGCCCATCATCCTGTTCATCGACGAGATCCACACACTGGTGGGTGCGGGCGGCGCGGCAGGTACGGGCGACGCGGCCAACCTGCTGAAGCCGGCTTTGGCGCGCGGCAACCTGCGCACCATCGGTGCCACCACGTGGGCCGAGTACAAGAAGTACATCGAGAAAGACCCGGCGCTCACCCGTCGCTTCCAGGTGGTGCAGGTGCCGGAGCCCGACGAGACCAAGGCGATCCTGATGCTGCGTGGCGTGGCCAGCGTGCTGGAGAAGCACCACCGCGTGCAGCTGCTCGACGAGGCCATCGAGGCGGCCGTGAAGCTGTCGCACCGCTACATTCCCGCGCGGCAGCTGCCCGACAAGGCCGTGAGCCTGCTCGACACGGCCTGCGCGCGCGTGGCCGTGTCGCAGCACGCAACGCCGCCCGAGGTGGAAGACTGCATGCGCCGCATCGAAGGGCTCACGGTCGAGCAGGAAATCATCGGCCGCGAAGAAGCCATCGGCATCGACGTGACCAAGCGCGCAGCACAGGTCACCGCGCTGCTGGCCGAATCGAAGGTGCAGCTCGATGCGCTCAATGCGCGCTGGCAGGAAGAAAAGGGGCTGGTCGACCGGCTGCTCGAATTGCGCAGCAAGCTGCGCGCGGGCAACAAGCCGGTGGATACGCCTGCTGCTGCCACCGATGCGGCACCAGCCGCCGCCGAGCCCGCGCACGACCGAGCCGCGCTGCTCGCCGAGCTGCACGAGCTGCAGGCCAGGATCCACGCGGTGCAGGGCGAGTCGCCGCTCATCCTGCCTTCGGTCGACGAACAGGCCGTGGCCTCGGTGGTCGCCGACTGGACCGGCATTCCCGTCGGCCGCATGGTGAAGAACGAAGTGGAGGCGGTGCTCAAGCTCGCCGACACGCTCAACCAGCGCGTCATCGGCCAGAAGCACGGGCTGGAAATGATCGCGCGCCGCATCCAGACATCGCGCGCGCGGCTCGACAACCCGCAGAAGCCGATCGGCGTGTTCATGCTCTGCGGCACCTCCGGCGTGGGCAAGACCGAGACCGCGCTGGCGCTGGCCGAGGCACTGTACGGCGGCGAGCAGAACATCATCACCATCAACATGAGCGAGTTCCAGGAGGCGCACACCGTCTCCACGCTCAAGGGCGCGCCTCCGGGCTACGTGGGCTATGGCGAAGGCGGCATCCTGACCGAGGCGGTGCGCCGCCGCCCTTACAGCGTGGTGCTGCTCGACGAAGTCGAGAAGGCCCACCCCGACGTGCACGAGATCTTCTTCCAGGTGTTCGACAAGGGCTGGATGGAAGACGGCGAGGGCCGCATGATCGATTTCAAGAACACGATCATCCTGCTGACCACCAACGCCGGCAGCGAGCTGGTGATGAGCATGTGCCGCGACCCCGAGTTGCTGCCCGACTCCAACGCACTAGCCGATGCGCTGAAGGCGCCGCTGATGAAGGTGTTCCCGCCCGCGCTGCTGGGCCGCATCGTCACCATTCCCTATTACCCGCTGTCGCCCGAGATGATGAAGAAGATCGTGCGGCTGCAGCTCGGGCGCATCAAGAAGCGCGTCGAGACCAATCACGGCGTGCCCTTCGAGTACAGCGAAGCGGTGGTCGAGCAGGTGGTCGCGCGGTGCCAGGACCCGGAGTCGGGTGGGCGCGTGATCGACGCGATCCTTACCAACACCGTGCTGCCTACGATTTCTGTCGAGTATCTGCAGCGTCTGGCCTCTGGTGGGGAGATCCGCCGTGTTGCGCTGGACGTGAAGGATGCGGACTTCACTTACGCGTTCGACTGAGATGTCGTCTTGCTCTTTTATTCGCTGCGCTGGTTCGGGGTGCGATCACGCCGACGGGGTGCCTTGCTCCGCGAATGTCCCCCGGCCTGCGGCCTCCTCCTTTATTTCGCTGCGCAAGGCACCCCATCGGCGTGATCGTTGTTCGCATCGGTGGTTGATCGGCCAGCACCACAGCCGCGTCCATGTGCGAATGGCATCGGGTGCTCCCCGCAGCGAAATAAAGGAGGAGCCGAAGGCGGGGGACATTCGCGGAGGGGAGTACCCGGTGTCATTCGCACGCACCCCGAATGTCTTCCTGACTGACTGACACGCCACCACCATCAAGAGAAAAAAATGGCCGACCACGAGTTCCGCATAGAAAGCGATTCACCCGCGAAGGACGACCTGATGTTCTGGCGCATCGTCGGCCACGAGGCGCTTGCGCGTCCGTCGGCCTACGAGCTTACGGTGATCTCGCAGAACAAGGCCATCGAGGCCAAGGACATCCTCGGGCATGCCTTCGACGTGGTCATCGAGTTCCAGGATGCCGACGGCGGCACGCACGAGCGCCACTGCCAGGGCCATGCCGTGCGCTTCGTGCGCGCCGGCCACATGGGACGGCACTACGAATATCGCATCACCCTGCGCTCGTGGTTCTGGCTGCTCACCAAGCGCGCCAACTCGCGCATCCTGCAAGAAAAGAAAGTTCTCGAAGTGCTCGATGCCGTGTTCGAGGACAGCCCCATCAAGCGCTTCAAGAAAACCAAGGCCGACAACGTCGTCGGCACCCACAACCCGCGCCGCTACTGCGTGCAGCACCAGGAAAGCGACTACCAGTTTCTCTCGCGCCTGCTCGAGGACGAAGGCATCTACTACTGGTTCGACGCGCACGACGCCCCCGGAACCATGCACCTTTCGGACGCCAGCGACATGGCGCACGACAAGCTGCCCGCTGCCGACACCCTGCGCCACATGGCCACCAACGCCGCCGAGCCGCGCTTCAACGAAATCTCGCGCTGGGTCAGCGGGCGCCAGTTCGACACCGGCAAGCATGCCTCGCGCGACAGCGACTTCAAGGCCATCAAGAAGAAGCTGGGCTCGGACATCGATGCATCGGCCTCGCACGAACTGGCGGGCCTAGAAATCTTCGAGTTTCCGGGGGGCTACTTCACCGGCGACGATGCCGAGAACCGCGCCAAGCTGCGCGGCGACGAACTCAACGCGCGCCGCGACCGCCACTGGGCAATCACCACCTGGCCCGACGTTACCGCGGGCCGGGGCTTCAAGTACGAGGGCGACCCCGACGGCACGCGCAACGGCGAATACATCATCGCGGCCTGCACCTTCGTCGCCAGCCACCGCGGATACGAAGGCGTCAGCGCGAGCGCGGCGGCACAGCCAGTGCGCAGCGCACTGGCCAATGTGCTGCGCGACGATGCAGTCAACGCCGACACGCTGCAGGTGCTGGACGAACTGATCGCCAGCACGCCCGCGCTCCATGCCGCGCAGACCGGCAGCAGCGCCTTCCTGCTCACGGTGATCCCGACGGACCGGCTGTTCCGCACGCCACGCCTCACGCCGCGCGTGACCATGCCGGGCCCGCAGACCGCCATCGTGGTTGGCCCCAAGGGCGATGAGCTGCACGTGGACGAGCACGGCCGCGTGAAGGTGCACTTTCCGTGGGACCGCTACGACGAGAGCAACGAGAAGTCGACCTGCTGGGTGCGCGTGTCGCAGCCATGGGCCGGCAAGGGCTGGGGCGGGTACTTCGCGCCGCGCATCGGGCAGGAAGTGATCGTCGACTTTCTCAACGGCGATCCCGACCGGCCCGTCATCGTGGGCCGCGTCTACAACGACGACCAGCCCATTCCCTACAAGTCGCCCACGCAGAGCGGCTTCAAGACGCGTTCCACGCCCGGCGGCGGCGTGAACAACTACAACGAGATCATGTTCGAGGACAAGAAGGGCAGCGAGGCCCTGAACATCCACGCCGAGAAGAACATGAGCACCGTGGTCGAGAACGACCAGAGCCTGACCGTCCAGCACGACCGGACCATCACCGTCGAGGGCAAGGAAAGCCACACGGTCCTCAAGACCCAGATGAACCACGTGGTGAAGGCGCAGACCAACAAGTTCGACGACAACACCTTCACCACCACGCTGGGCAACCAGACCATCGGCACCAAGGGCACGCAGAGCACGGTGGTCGTGGGCGCGGTGTCGACGCACACCAATGCCACGTATGCGCTGACGAGCGTGGGCGCCTATTCGCAGACTTCGCAGTCGATCACGATCAACTCTGTGGCGGCGGTCAACCTGACATCGGGCGCCGGCGTCGCGATGGCCTCGGTCGGCGCGATGAAGATGACCACCAACGCCGATCGCACCGACGCATCGGCCGGAAGCCACAGCATCTTTTCCAATGCGATCAAGGCGGTGTCGAACTCCGACCTGAACCTGATCGCAGTGGGCAACATCAACGCCACGTCGGCCGGCTCCAACACCACGGTGCTGGGGCCCAATTCCAGCGGCTACATCGGCGTGAACAGCGAAGCCAACATGGGGATGGCGCGCTCGACCTTCATGGGGCTGTCCATCGACACCATGATGGGCCTGAGCATGGCCTCCTGCCTGGCCCTACAGATGGAGACGGCGGCGGCCCTCAAGCTCGGCTTCGCGGGCGTGGACCTGAGCATCTCTCCGGTGGACGTGGAGCAGCGGGCCACCAAGGTCATCATGCCGGGCGGCGGTGCCGGCGGAGGCGCGGGCGGGGCGTTTGCCATGGGCGCGTCCATCGGAGCCGCCATCGGTGCGGTGGCCTACTCAGCCGTGTCTTCGGTGGTCGACATCAACGCGACCTACGAGCAGTACGAGAACGCCTCGAAGGCGCTGAATGAGGCGGCGGCCCAGGCGCAAACCCTCGGGCTCAGCAGTCTGTCGGCGCGGCTGGCCGCTGCCAAGTCCATTACAGATGCGCGGCGCGACAGGGCTTGGTACGACCCGGACAACGCCAGGCTGCATTCGGACCCCGCCGATCGCGCCGCGGCATTCACGACCGACGGGAACCCGTTGAGCGCGCCGGTCAACGCCGTGTCAGGCCCGGCCGCACCGCCTGGCAGCACCGTGCCGGCGCCGCCGATGCCGGTATCGGCCCCCGCACCGGCCGGCAATCAGGCGCTGCCCTCGGCGCCCGAATAGCAGGGACACGCGCGAGATGCAGATACAGAAGCCGAACACCGCTGCGCTGAGCTTCAGGCCGATCGAGTACCGGTCGAAGGCCGGCCTGTGCCTGAGCACGATGCTGTTCGTTCCGATGTCGGCGTCCGGCGGCCTGCTGCGCGAGCAGTCGATGTGGGACTGCGTGGCGAAGCACATGGCGGTGCCGCTTATCGATGAAGGTGTCGCCAAGCTGACGTCCGAGTTCATGATCGTCGGCCGCGTCCATGCCGCCGACCCGAAGGCACGGGGCGCCGTGGCGCGCGCGCGGCTCGGCAATGCGGTCAAGTCGGTGCTGGCTTTTTCACCGCGCCACTGGGACGGCGACCGCGTCGTGCAGTCCGAGGTCTACCAGCCCGTGGCGCTGGACTGGGCCCATGCCTACGGCGGCCCCGGCTTTGCCGACAACATGCAGGGCATGGGGGCGGCCCCCGTGGACGGCGTGCATGCGCTGCCCCTGCTCGAATTGCCGGACTCGCGCGTCAGCGCACCGGGCGACGTGGTGCGGCCCGCGGGCTTCGGCGCGCTGGATGTGATGCACCCGCAGCGCGCCGCGCTGCGCGGCACTTACGACGACAGCTACCTGAAGACGCATGCGCCGGGCTTTCCACCCGATGTCGACTGGCGCCACTTCAACATGGCGCCGCGCGACCAGTGGCTCGACGCACCTCTGCGCGGCGACGAAGCATTCGCGCTGGAGAACATGCACCCTGCCACGCCTCTGCTGCAGGGCAACCTGCCGGGCCTGAAGGTGCGGGTGTTCGCCAACTACAGACTGCCTCCCGAGAAGGTCGCTTCGAGCGCGGAGGTGCACAAGCTCAAGGAAGTGCCCATGCGCCTGACCACCGTGTGGTTCTTCCCCGAGGCCGAACGCATGGTGCTGGTCTGGCACGGCCTGGCCGAAGTGGCCGAGCACGACGGCACCGACATCGCGCACCTGATGTGCGCCGTCGAGCGCCTTGGCGAGCCGCGTGGCGACGCTCATTACGCCGACGTGCTTGCGAAGCGGCTGGACCCGGTGCATGGCGGCATCGAAAGCCTGAACGATGCCGACCTGCTGCCTGACGGCATCGACACCACCGACCCCGATTTCGATCAGGCCAGCGCCGTCTTCAAGATGGACGGCCTGCAGGGCGATGCGCAGTTCCGGCGTGCCGAGATCGACGTGGCGCTGGCGCGCGAGAAGCTGATTGCCGATGGCAAGGACCCCGACGCCATGGGCCTGAAGATGCCGATGCGCGAAAAGCCGCCGGGCATGGGCGAACTGCCGGCGTACATCAAGGCGAAGCAGAAGGAGGCCGACCAGCAGCATTGGGCCGCGGTGGACGACATGGTCGCCCAGCTCGAGAAGGTCTTGCGCTTCGAGGACGAGCACAAGGTGAAGCTGGCCGACCTGGTGCATCGCGGACCGCCGCTCTACACCGCCGACAGGCACCTGGCCGAACTCAAGGCGCAGGGCGGCAGGCTGCCGATGCCCGAGGCGCAACTGCTGGCCAAGCTGCGGCAGAAGGAAGGCGTCGAGCGCCTGGGCTACCTGCAGTCGGCCCACATGCAGCCGCCGGCGTATCCGCTGCAAGGCAAGGAAGGCGAAGGGCGCAGGCAGGAGGCGCAGTGGCTGGCGGAGCACGGGCACCGCACGCTGCCGTGCATGGATCTCACGGGCGTCGATCTCTCGGGGCTGGACCTCAGCGGCTTCGACTTTTCCGGCGCGTGGCTGGAAAGCACCAACCTGCGCGGTGCCAACATCTCGGATTGCAACTTCACGGGCGCCGTGCTGGCCCATGCCGACATGCAGGGCTGCATTGCCGTGGCATCGGATTTCACCGGCGCGAACCTGGGGCGCGCCAAGTTGGCCGGCGCGGTGTTCGACCGTTCCAACCTGGGTGGCGCGATGCTGATGCACACCGCACTGGCGCAGACCCAGATGCGCCATGCCACCATGGCCGGTGCGAACCTGCTCGAAACCACATGGGGCCCGGCCGATTGGGGCTGCGCGCAACTGGCCGGCGGCGTCTTCTACAAGCTGGACCTGCAAGGTCTGGACCTGCGCGAAGCCGATCTGAGCGGCGCCAGCTTCATCGAGTGCGATGTGCGCGGAGTGGATTTTTCTGGGGCCACGCTGCAGTCAGCCACCTTCGTCACCTGCCGGCTGCAAGGCGCGCGCATGGTCGGCGCGCAGGCCAAGGGCGTGGTGTTCGTGAAAGGCACCGTCCTCGACGGGCTGGACGCCAGCGGCGCCGACTTGACCGGCGCCAACCTCGGGGAGTGCAGCGCCATAGGGCTGCGTGCGCCCCGGGCCAGGCTCGATGCCGCGAACCTCGGCATGGCCGACCTGCAAGGCGCCGATCTGCGACTGGCTTCTGCCAGGGGCACGCTCTTTCGCAAGGCGCGCTGCGCCCAGGCACGCATGGCGGGCATCAATTGCCAGGACGCGATCTTTTCGCATGCCGACCTGATCGGCGCGGACTTTCGCAAAGCCAATCTGTTCGCCGCCGATCTCACGCGCGTGGCCCTGAGCGGCGACACGCAGTTCGAAGGTGCGCTGATCACGCGTTCGCGCACATGGCCGCGCCTGACGCCAGAGCAACAGGCGCTCGCCGCGACCCGCAGCGCTGCCCGGGGCGGTGCGTCATGAGGGTGAGCGCCGAACTCCTCTCGCTGGGCGCGGGCCTGGGCGAAACCTTCGAGGCCCAGGACTTCAGTGGCGGCCACTATGCCAAGGCGTTCCTGGGCGGCGGCATCTTCACGCGCTGCACCTGGGGCGGTGCAGACCTGCGCGAAGCCGACGCGCGCGAAACCGTGTTCGACCAGTGCGACCTGGGCGGCGCCCTCTTCGCCGGCGTCAACCTGCGCCATGCGGTGTTCAACCGCTGCAAGCTGGACCACGCGGACTTTCGCGGTGCCAACCTGCATGCCACCACCTTCAACGAGTGCGACCTGACCCATGCGCAGTTCGGCGATGCATGGATGGGCATGGCCAAGCTGCATGCCTGTGCGCTCGACCATGCCGGCATGCAGCGTGCGCAGCTCGATGCCACCGTGCTGTCGAAATGCCGGCTGATCGATGTCAACGCCGACCAGTCGCGCTGGACGCACACGGTGGTGAGCGAGTGCGATCTCGACCAGATGACATGGATGGGCGCGCCGATGACCCGAGTGGTCTTCTCCAATGTGAGCCTGCGCAACAAGCACTTCGGGGGCGGCAACTATGCGTCCTGCCAGTTCTCGAGCGCTGACCTGAGTGGCAGCAGCTTTTCCGGCGCCCAGCTCGCGCAATGCAACTTCCAGGGCAGCACCCTGGACGGCTGCGACTTCAGCGATGTGGACGCACCGCATGCCGTTTTCTGCGAAGTCGCGGGCGAATCGGTGCGGTTCGCAAAGGCCCGTCTGCATCAGGCGTTGTTCACGCAGGCCGCACTGCCGGGCGCCAACTTCGCCGCGGCTCATTTGCACCAGTGCCACTTCGCGCAAGCCAAACTGCCGCGCGCGCTGTTCGTGCAGGCCGATTGCACCTATGTCGACTTCAAGCACGCCGACCTGCAAGGCGCCGACCTGCGCGACGCGAAGCTGTTTCGCACCGCCTTCCATGGCGCACTGCTGCAAGACGCGCAGTTCACGGACCGCACCCAGGCGCTGGGCACCGACGCCGACCTCGCGCGGGCCGAGCAGTGGGCGCCCGCCTGACCGATCACATCGATCGAATGCCATTCACTCCGAGGCCATCATGAGCACCACCTTTTCCACCCGCCGCGCGGCCTCCACGCCGCACAAGCCTCACAAGCCGCCCTCTACGCAAGCCGGCTGGCACCGCGCCCTGGTGCGCGAGGTTTCGGCGCAGGCCGTTTCGCTGCACGTCGGCGACCGCCAGGTCCAGGCACGACAGGCCTTCAGCTGCCTGGTTGCACTGCAGGCGGGCGATGCCGTCGCCGCCCTGCTCGACGACCAGCAGCAGTGGTGGGTGATGGCCGTGCTCGAACGCAGCGGAGCGCAGGACATGCAGTTGCAAGGCCAGGGCGCGCTCGAGCTGTGTGCCGAACGGGTCAGCGTCAACGCGCGGGACACCCTGTCGCTGGCCGCGCCGCAGGTGCGCCTGAATTGCGAGCAGGCCGATGCGACGGGCGAGCGCCTCAACCTCGTGGGCAGCGCAGTCAAGGCCATCGGCGCCACGCTCTCCACGTTGTTCGACCGCGTGCAGCACCACAGCCAGCAGCACATGCGCAGCACCGAGGGGCTGGACCGCACACAGGCCGGGCACATGGAACTGCAGGCCCGGCAGCTGCTGCAGATCCACAGCGAACACGCCCTGATCGACGGCGAGAAGCTGGTCAAGGCGCGCGGCGCGCAGATCCACCTGGGCTAGGGCCATCCCATGTTCGCCAACACCCAGATGATGGGCACCGACATGGGCTTTCCCGACGTGTGCCTCACGCCCACGCCGGCAGGCCCAGTGCCCATTCCGTACCCCAACATCGCGATGGGGCCGATGGCCATTCCGAACTGCCCCACGATTCTTTTCATGTGCACGCCGGCGCACAACCTGGGCACCACCATCCCGATGACCAATGGCGACAACGCGGGCGTGAACATGGGCGTGGCCTCGGGCTCGGTCATGGGGCCTTCGCGCCATCTGACAGGCGCTTTCACGGTGCTGCTCAACGGCATGCCCGCCACGCGCCTGACCAGCGTATCGCTGCAGAACAGCACCAACTGCCCGGGTGTGCGCGTGGTGCCCAGCCAGACGCTGGTGCTGCTGCTGGCGCCATAGAGGAACTGACAGAGCGAAGCCGGGCCGCCGTACCGGCGCAAGGGGAGAAAGCCGCAAATGGCTGATCATGAGTTCCGCATCGAAAGCGATTCGCCCGCCAAGGACGACCTGATGTTCTGGCGCATCGTGGGGCACGAGGCGCTGGCACGCCCGTCGACGTATGAACTCACCGTGCTGTCGGAGAACAAGGCCATCGACGCCAAGGACATCCTCGGGCGGGCGTTCGACGTGGTGATCGACTTCGAGGACATCGACGGCGGCAAGCATGAGCGGCACTGCCAGGGCCACGCGGTGCGCTTCGTGCGCGCGGGCCATGTGGGCCGCTACTTCGAATACCGCTTCACGCTGCGCTCGTGGTTCTGGCTGCTCACCAAGCGCAGCAACTCGCGCATCCTGCAGGAAAAGCCGGTGCTCGACGTGCTCGACGCGGTGTTCGAGGACAGCCCGATCAAGCGCTTCAAGAAAACCAGGACCGACAACGTGGTCGGCACCCACAAGCCGCGCCGCTATTGCGTGCAGCACCAGGAAAGCGACTATCAGTTCGTATCGCGCTTGCTGGAAGACGAAGGCATTTACTACTGGTTCGACGCGCACGACGCGCCTGGCACCATGCATCTGTCCGATGCGAGCGACATGGCACACGACAAGCTGCCCGCGGCGAGCACCTTGCGCTATGTGTCCGGCGACGCGGCCGAGGCACGCTTCAACGAAGTGTCGCGCTGGGTCAGCGAGCGGCAGTTCGACACCGGCAAGTACGCCTCGGCCGACAGCGACTTCAAGGCCATCAAGAAGAAGCTCGAAGCCGCCGGAGGCGAGCCCGACAAACACGAGCTGGCCGAGTTCGAGGCCTTCGAGTTCGCGGGCGGCTACTTCACCGGCGGCGACGCCGACGACAAGGGCAAGCTGCGCGGCGAGGAAATCGGCGCGCGCCGCCAGCGCCACTGGGCCCTTACGCCGTGGCCCGACGCGGCGGCGGGCCGCAGCTTCAAGTTCGAGAACGACCCCGACGGCACACGCGACAGCGACTACGTGATTGCCGCCTGCACCTTCGTCGTCAGCCACCCCGGCTACGAAGGCGCCGACGTCGAGACGCCGCGCACCCCGGTGGTCGAGCTGCTGCGCGAGGCGCTGGCCGACGACGCGGTGCTCGACGGCACGCTGCCCGCGTTCGAGGCCGTGGCCGAGCGCATGCCGTCGCTGCGCTCCGGTGCCTTGGGCGCGAGCGCCTTCCTGCTAACGGTGTTTCCGGTCGACATGCCGTTCCGCCCGCCGCGCCTCACGCCGCGCGTGGTGATGCCGGGGCCGCAGTCGGCCATCGTGGTCGGGCCGGCCGGCGAGGAGATCCACGCTGACGACTTCGGCCGCGTGAAGGTGCACTTTCACTGGGATCGCTACGACAAGAGCAACGAGAAGTCGACCTGCTGGGTGCGCGTGTCGCAGCCTTGGGCCGGCAAGGGCTGGGGCGGGTATTTCTGCCCGCGCATAGGGCAGGAAGTGATCGTCGACTTTCTCAACGGCGACCCCGACCGGCCATTGATTACCGGCCGCGTCTACAACGACGACCAGCCCATTCCCTTCGGCACCCACACGCAAAGCGGCTTTCGCACGCGCTCCACGCCCAAGGGCAGCGCGGCCAACTGCAACGAGTTCCGCTTCGAGGACAAGAAGGGCGCGGAGCAGGTGTACCTGCATGCCGAGAAGAACCAGGACATAGAGGTCGAGAACGACGAGACGCACTGGGTCGGCCACGACCGCACGAAGACCATCGACCACGACGAGACCACCCACGTGAAGCACGACCGCACCGAGACGGTCGACAACAACGAGACCATCACCGTGCACGGGCAGCGCACGGAAACGGTGGACAAGAACGAGACCATCACGATCCACCAGAACCGCACGGAGACGGTGGATCTGAACGAGACGATCTCCATCGGTCAGAACCGCACGATCACGGTCGGGGCGAGCGAGACGGCCACGGTGGCGTTGCAGCGCACGCATACGGTGGGGATCAACGAGACCATCACCGTCGGCGCGGCGCAGGAGATCACCGTGGGGGCGATGCAGGCGGTGACGGTGGGGGCGAGCCAGACGATCAATGTGGGGGCCAACCAGTCGAGCACGATCGGCGCCAACCGGTCGGTGGACGTGGGGGCGAACCTGTCGACCAACGTGGGCGCCGACGAGTCGCGCGCCGTGACCGCGGGGCGGACCACCAGCGTAGGCAAGGACGACTCGCTTTCCGTGGGCAAGAACCTCGTGATCGAGGCGGGCGATTCCATCTCCATCACCACGGGCAGCGCCAGCATCACGATGAAGAAGGACGGAACCATCGTCATCAAGGGCAAGGACATCACGATCGATGCCTCGGGAAAGATCAACCAGAAGGCGGGCGGAAACATCCTCATGAAGGGTTCGAAGATCCTTCAGAACTGACGGCATTCAAGGAGAACGACCATGAGTGGCAGGGACCTGATCGAAGCGCAATTGGGGGCGGTGGTGGGAGAGCCCGCGGCCATCGCGCCATGGAGCCCGGTGGCGACCGGCGAGCTGATCGCCATCGCGGACGAGGGGCTAACGCCGCTCGTCATGTTCGAAGGGCAGCCCGGCACGGCGGCCGTGCGTGCGCGCAGCGTGGTGGACCTGCACGGCGCGCATATCGGCCAGCGCGTGGTGCTGATGTTCGAGCACGCCGATCCGGCACGCCCGATCGTGATGGGTGTGCTGCGTGGCGCGCAGGGCTGGCCGCTGCCCGATGCGCCGGCGCAGGTGGAGGTCGATGCCGATGGCGAGCGCATGCTGGTGAGCGCGAAGGACGAACTGGTGCTGCGCTGCGGCAAGGCCAGCATCACGCTCACACGGGCTGGCAAGGTGCTGATCCAGGGCAGCTATGTGTCGAGCCGCTCGACGGGCGTCAACCGGGTCAAGGGTGGCTCGGTGCAATTGAACTGAGCGCGAAGGACGGCGCGTGGAACTTCTCAATGCCACCCGCATGGTCGCGGGCTTCAACCTGGGCGTCGAGCAGAGCGGACGGGAACTGCTCGTGGTGGTTGCCAAGGGCACTTTCCGCATCCCGCCGCCCGATGCGCCGGACAGCATCGCGCTGCACGAGACGCAGTTGCCGCTGGTGATGGCCGACACCTTCACCGGCGCGCCGGGGCTGTCCGCACCGGTGTACGAAGTGGATTTCGCGCCGCGCAAGCCGCGCTGCGACATCCTGCTGCTCGGCAGCGCGTACGCACCGCGCGGGCGGCCCGCGGCGCGCGTCGAGGTGGGCCTGCGGGTCGGCAACTGGAGCAAGACGTTCGCCGTGGTGGGGCCGCGCCAGTGGGAGTGCGGGCTGGCCGGTGTGGGCGCCACGCCGCCGGGCGTGTTCGTACGGCAGCCGGTTTCATACGACGTGGCCTTCGGCGGCACCGACCTGATGCACGAAGACCCGGGCCAGCACGCCGCCTTCATGGCCAACCCTGTCGGCCGCGGTTTCCACAGGCACATGCGGGTGGAGTGGGTCGAAGGCCAGCCGCTGCCTGCTACGGAAGAAATCGACCGTGCCGTGCGCAGCCCCGACGGCAACTACCGGCCGATGGCCCTCGGGCCGGTCGGGCGCGGATGGGACCCGCGCTATCGCTTTGCCGGCACCTACGACCAGGCGTGGCAGGAGAAGCACTTTCCTTTCCTGCCGCCCGATTTCGACGAACAGTATTTCCAGGCAGCGCCGCTCGACCAGCAGGTGCCGCTCGATCATTTCCGCCACGGCCCGGTCGAGGTGCTGCTGGCCAACCTGACGCCCGAGGGGCTGACACGCTTCACCATTCCGCACCTGATGGCGCCGGTGCATGTGTTCACCCGCGACGGCGAACGCGAAGACCACACAGCTACGCTGGACACGGTGGTCATCGAGCCCGACGAAGGACGCTTCAGCCTCACGTGGCGCATGACGCGGCCGCTGAGGAAGGACATCTTCGAGATCGCGCAGGTCATGGTTGGCAAGAAGGGGCGCGAGTGGTGGCAGCAGCGCGATGCCACGCCGTTTCCCATCCCCGTCATCATGGTGCCGATGGAGAATGAGGACGCCGAGGAGGACGAACTGGCATGAGCACGACGCAACCCTGCGCCATCGCCATCCGGCGCACCGGCCTCGTGACCAGTGTGGGGCTGAATGCGGCCGCGTCCTGCGCGGCGATCCGCGCCAAGGTCACCAACCCGAGCGAGACGCGCTTCATCGACTCGGACGGCGAGCGGATCATGGCGCACGAGGTGCCGCTCGAAAAGCCGTGGCGCGGGCGCGCCAAGCTCGTGCGCATGGCAGCGCTGGCGGCGCAGGAATGCCTGGCAGGCGTGGCGCGCGAGCGGTGGGATGAAATTCCTCTGCTGCTGTGCGTGGCCGAGCAGGAGCGGCCGGGACGCCTGGAAGGACTGGACGACCTGCTGTTCGAGGAACTGCAGGACCTGCTGGGCGCGCGCTTCTCGAGCGATTCGCTCGTGGTGGCGCATGGTCGCGTGGGCGCACTGGTGGCGCTGGCGCAGGCGCAGAGGTTGATCGGACAGGAAGGCGTGCCGCAGGTGCTGGTGGTTGCCGCCGACAGCCTGCTGAGCTGGCCGACGCTCGGCGCCTACGATCGCGATCACCGCCTGCTGACCGCGGAGAACTCGAACGGCTTCATTCCCGGCGAAGGCGCCGGTGCGCTGCTGCTGGGGCTGCCGGGGGGCGAGGGCGGCCTGCTGTGCACCGGTATCGGGTTCGGCATCGAGAAGGCGCACATCGATACGGAAGAGCCACTGCGCGGCGACGGCTTGAGCGCGGCCATCGAAGCGGGGCTGGCGCAAGCCGGCTGCGCCATGCACGACATCGACTACCGCGTCACCGATCTCTCGGGCGAGCAGTACTACTTCAAGGAGGCGACGCTTGCGCTCGCGCGCACGCTGCGCCAGCGCAAGGAGAGCTTCGATATCTGGCATCCGGCGGAGTGCATCGGCGAAGCGGGGGCCGTGGCGGGCGTCGCGGTGCTGGCGGTGGCAGATGCCGCATGCCGCCGGGGGTATGCGCCCGGGCCAGTCGTGCTGGCGCACATGGCGAACGATTCAGGGCAGCGGGCCTGCGCTGTGATGTGGCGCGACGCGGCGGAGGACGTCCGGTGAGCAACAAGGTCTTCGCCAATGCCATGGAGATCTCGTGCAAGGCCGCGAGCGGCAAGACCATGTGCGCATTCCCGGATGTCTGCTTCACCCCGCCGCAAACGCCAGCCACCCCGCCGGGCGTGCCGCTGCCGTATCCGAACACGGGCTTCTCGTCGGACACCACCGACGGCTCGACCACCGTCGAGATCTCCGGTCAGCAGGTGATGCTCAAGAACAAGAGCTACTTCAAGCGCAGCAGCGGCGACGAAGCCGGCTGTGCGCCCAAGAAGGGCCTGCTGACGAGCACCAACACGGGCAAGATTTATTTCTCGCGCTGGTCGATGGACGTGCTTGTGGAAGGAGAGAACGTGGTGCGTCACCTCGACATCACCACGCACAACCACAGTTCGTACCCGGGCAACGAATCGATTCCGTGGCCACACCTGGAGTCCATGGCGCCCGGTGCGGCCAAGGCGGCGTGCGACAAGGAGGTCAAGCGCGAGAAGGCTGCCTGCAAGGACTTCAAGAAGCAGGGCACGAAGAACGTGTGCGCCGCCGCGGGCATGAACATCGGCATCAAGAAGCAGCGCGGACGCGGCGCCGACTGGAACAAGATGTCGCTCGATGCCATCAAGGGCAAGGAAGCGGCCGACAAGTGCCTGCGCGCGCGCAAGTGCCGGCTGGTGCCCTACAACGCGCAGAAAGACGGCGTGAAGGGCTGCTGCCCGAGCCAGACGCCGGACCACGTCATTCCGAAGAGCTCCTTCTACACGGGCTCGGTCTCCAAGGGCAAGAAGCTGCCAGGCTGGAAGAAATACAAGATGAGCGCCGCACCCTGCATGTGCGCCGAGGGGCCGAGCAACACCGAGGGCAGCCACGGCCTGCGCCATGCCGCCCACAAGTTCATGGGCAAGAAGGTGGGTGCCGGCACGACGCAGTCGTTCGCCAAGGAACTCAACCTCTGCGTGAAGAGCGCGCAGAAAGTGTTCAAGTCATCGAACTGCAGCAACAAGTGCCTGAAGGCGCAATTGAACGAAGGGCACAAGGACATGTGCTCGAAGGACCTGAAGGACGCCGAGGTGAAGCATTCGCCCTCGGGGTCGGACGTGGCGAGCGAGGCCAAGCTGAACCCGCTCAAGGCGCTGGGTCCGCCGCTTCCCTGATTCAACGGAGATCGAACGATGGCGAAACCACAGACGCTGCAAATGGCCAAGGCCAACCTGTTCAGTCGCGCCGCGGCCCGCACGGCGGAGCTGGTGTACGTGGCCATGCAGGACAAGAAACTGCACAAGAAGGAGGTGCCGCACACCCGCATCGGCGGTATCTACAAGGGAGCCGTCGGCGGCGCCGGCGATGTGGATTGGCGCGCCGCGGGCATGTGCTTCGTGCGCAAGCCAGCCGAGAAGCTCGTCGCCGTGTCGGGCGACGGCAAGGTCTTCACCTATGTAGGCGGACAGGAAGGGAGCGAGAAGATCCGCGACGCCTTCGACCTGCGTGCCTGCTCCGCCATCGACGGCCATGCCTATGCCTGCGGCATGAACCGCGAGGTGTTCCGGCGCGCGGGCGAAGGGAAATGGACCGCGATGCATGCGCCCGGTGCCGACGGCGACGACGATATCGCGGGCTTCGAGGCTATCGACGGCTTCGGCGCGGACGACCTCTATGCGGTCGGCTGGGAAGGGGAGATCTGGCATTGGCAGAGCGGCGCGTGGACGCAGGGGCCGAGCCCGGTGAACGTCGTGCTCAGCGGCGTGTGCTGCGCCGGAGACGGCAACGTCTACGCCTGCGGCCAGTCGGGCACGCTGCTGCGCGGCCGGGGGCAGGACTGGGATGTGCTCGAGACCGACGGCCTGATCGACGACTTCTGGGACCTGCGCTGGTTCATGGGCCGCCTGTACGTGGCGAGCATGAGCGCGCTGTACGAGTTGCAGGGCGACGTGCTGGTGCCGGTCGACTTCGGCCCCGACGCGCCCGACAGTTGCTACAAGCTCACCGATGCCGAAGGCGTGCTGTGGTCCATCGGGCAGCAGAACATCTGTTCGTTCGACGGTGCCGCGTGGCGCCGCTGGGAATGAGCGCAAGGCCATGAACTCCGGCGCGGCGGACACGGTCGGCGTGGCCCTGAACAGGCCCGTTCCGGCTGTCGTTGCACAGCATGTGGAAGAGTGCGCGGTGCTCTTCCACGTGCGAGCGCGCATGGTCGACGCGCCGCATGTCAGGCTGCATCACCTGCGCCGCCTTGATGACCGGCTGGCTGCGCACCTCGACGGGCTGGCCGTGGCGGGTGAGTACGGCGCGCACTTGTGTGCGAAGGCGCTGGCCACGCCCGGCCCCGGCGAACTCTTCGCGGCCACTGCGTTGGCGCTCGACACGCATGACGGGCCCTGTCTCGACAAGGTCCTGGCACTGGCGCAGGCCTTGCCAGAGTGCCGGCCCGGCGTGTTGTCGGCCTTTGCATGGGTGTCCGCGCCGTCGCTGCGCGGCATCACGGGCAAGCTGCTGGCCTCGCCGGTGGCGTTCCAGCGCATGGTCGGCATCCTGGCCTGCGATGCGCACCGCGTCGATCCGGGCGCGGCGCTGGTGACGGCGCTCGGGGACCCCGATCCGTTGCTGCGTGCACAGGCGCTGCGCGTTGCCGGCGAGTGCGGCAGGCTCGATCTGCAACACGCCTGTGTGCGCGCCCTTGCCGACGATGACGCCGGCTGCCGCTTTCAGGCCGCGCGCTCGGCGGTCCTGCTCTGCGACCGGCACGCGGCGACCCAAGTGCTGCAGCAGGAGGCGCAGACAGGCCGACCGCATCGCGCGCAAGCCATCGCATTGCTGCTCAAGCTCACAGCACCGGAGCAGGCGGTGCCGATCCTGAAGTCGCTGTTCGAGGCGCAGGCGGATGTCCGCGCATTGATCCGCAGCCTCGGCGTGAGTGGAGATCCGCAATGGGTTCCGTGGTTGATCGACCGGATGGAAGCCCCGGAGCTGTCGCGCCTGGCGGGCGAGTCTTTCACGCTGATCACCGGCATTGATCTCGCGGTGCACGACCTGGAGTGCAGGCCGCCCGAAGGCATCGAGACCGGACCGGTGGACGACCCCGCGGACGGCGATGGGGCCCTGGACGAGGACGACGGCCTGCCCTGGCCCGATGCGGGGAAAGTCGCCGACTGGTGGGCCGCCCGCGCGCAGAGCTTTACGGCGGGCGTTCGCCATTTCATGGGCGCGCCGCCATCGTGGGAGCACACCCTGCGGGTGCGCAAGGAGGGCTGCCAGCGGCAACGCCGCGCGGCGTCGGAATATCTGTGCCTGCTGCGGCCCGGCACGATGCTTTTCCCGACGGATGTGCCAGCCTGGCGCCAGCAGCGCTGGCTCGACGAGTCGGAGGCCTGAATACCCATGCGCGCCCCGTTCATCCTCGCGACCGTGGCCATCGCATTCGCGGTGGCGGCTGCCGCGCGGTGGCTGCGCGGCGTGCCACGCCGAGTCGACTCCGCCACCCGCACCTGGCTCCTCATCGCCCTCATCTTCACCGCCGTGGCTGCCTGGCTGCAATGGCATACCTCTTAAGGCGAGATTGCCAACATGTCCCACGGAATGAATACTCCTTGCGAGTTTGTTCGGGCGCATTCAGGCACAGAGCCTTCGGGGGCCGATTCATGATCCATATCGCTGTCATCACCCGGCAAGGCGCTCCGGCGGGGCAGGCCATTGCCGCGGACTTCGGACCCAATGGCGGGACCATCGGCCGGGCCGACACCAACACGCTGGTGCTGGACGACCCGGACCGCACGGTCTCGCGCGTGCATGCGCAGGTGCTGTGCCGCGACGGGCAGTACTTCGTCATCGACCGGGGCAGCAACCCTATGCAGTGCAACGGCGTGTCGCTGGGCTCGGGCAAGGAGGCCGCGCTGACCGATGGCGCGCGGCTGGTGGTGGGCAGCTTCGAGCTCACGGTGCGCGTGACGGCCGCCGCGCCGCCGTCGCTGGCCATCCCGAACACGGTGCTTGGAGGGGCTGCCATGGCCGCGCCAGCCGCACCTTCGAGTGACGACCCCTTTGCCGACCTGCTGGCGGGCCTCGCGCCGCCGGCAGCACCAGCGGCAGCGCCCGCCCCAACCCCTGCCACGGCACTGCCTGATTCGCTGTTGTTCCCCGACCCGATGGAAAGCGGATCGCGCAACGTGCAAGCCGCGCAGATCGATCCGTTCGCGAACCTGCTGGGGCCCACGCCGTCGTCGACGCCGGCGGCCGGTCTTGGCGCGCTCGACGATTTCTCCGACCTCGGCGCGCCGCCCGCGCACGGCAAGGCCGCGGGCATCGACGAGCTGTTCGGCGGCATGGGCAATAGTGGCGGCGGCATCGGCGGCGATCCGCTTGCGCTGTCGCCGCTGGCCGATCCGCTGCTGCAGCCCAACACCGCTTCCGAAGCCGATCCGCTGGCCGCGCTGCAGCACGCGGCGCCGCGTACGCCCACGCCGCGCTCCGACCATCTGCCGATCGACCAGTTCGGCTTCACGCCGCCGAAGGCCATCGAGCCGCCACCGCCGCCTCCGCCGCCTGCACCGCCTCCGGTAGTTGCGCCGGCGCCCGTGCAAGCGCTGGCGCAGTTCGACGACATCACCGGCCAGCCGATACGCATCAGCGGGCCGGAGAATTCCGGCAGGCCCGCCGAGTCGCTGCCGCCGCCCATCGACATCGCGCCTGCGCCACCAGCCAGGCGCACCGCGGCAACGCCGCCGCCAGAGCGCATCGCCACCGATGACGAGCTGCTCGCCGCCTTCCTGCGCGGCCTGGCCAGCACGCACCAGCCACCCGAGATGCTCACGCCGGGCCTGATGGAGCGCATCGGCTCGATGCTGCGCAGCGCCACCGAGGGCACGCTGCAGCTGCTGCTCACGCGCCAGGAGTTCAAGCGCGAGGTGCGCGCCGAGGTCACGATGATCGCGGCGCAGGCCAACAACCCGCTGAAGTTCTCGCCCACGGTCGAGGTGGCGCTGGCCCATCTGCTGGGGCCCGGCGTGCGTGGCTTCATGCCGCCCGAGGCCGCGATGCGCGATGCCTTCAACGACCTGCGCGCGCATCAATTCGGCGTGATGGTGGGCATGCGCGCGGCGCTGGCCCATGTCATCGGGCGCTTCGAGCCGGCGGAGCTGGAGAAGAAGATCAGCGCGAAGTCGGCGCTCGACGCGCTCTTCAGCGCCAACCGCAAGGCCAAGCTCTGGGACCAGTTCGTGTCGCTCTATGGCGGCATCGCGAGCGAGGCGGAGGACGACTTCCACAGCCTCTTCGGCAAGGCCTTCCTCGAGGCCTACGAAGAGCAGATGGCACGCCTGAAGTCCGACGCCTGAAAAGAATCAAAACAACCCCAGCACCCGCGAGGCACCCCGCTTGGAAATCGAAATCGTCACGCTCTCCCGGCAGGGAGGCCGCACCTACAACGAGGACGTGCACGGCCATTGGCACGACGAGCGCTATGTCGCCTGCCTGGTGGCCGACGGCGCGGGCGGCCACGGCGGCGGCGACGTGGCGGCGGCCACCGCGCGCGGCAGCATGCTCGGCGGCTTCTCGGCGGCGCCGGGGCTCGACGAAACCACGCTGCGCCGCCTGGTGGAGCAGGCCAACCTCGACGTGGTGGCGCGCCAGGCCGAGGGCGGCAAGCTCGCGGGCATGCGCTCGACCATCGTGTTCGCGGCCATCGACCTCGAAAGCCAGGCTCTGGCGTGGGTGCACAGCGGCGACAGCCGGGCCTACCTGTTTCGTGGCGGCGCCATCGTGGCGCGCACCACCGATCACAGCCTGGTGCAGCAGATGGTGGCCGGCGGCATGCTCGACGAAGAAGGCGCGCGGCTGCATCCGCAGCGCAACATGCTGCTGTCGGCACTGGGCTCGGTGGAAGAGGCGCCCGACATCGCGGTGTCGGACCGCATGCGCCTCTTGCCCGGCGACGTGCTGCTGCTGTGCAGCGACGGCGTGTGGGAGCCGCTGGGCGACGAGTGCCTGATAGACACGCTGCATGCCTCGCGCACACCCAGCCAGTGGACCGAGCTGATCGATGCGCAGGTCAAGGCGAATGCCAAGCCGGGCTACGACAACTACACGGCGCTCACGCTGTGGGTGATCGAGGACGACGAAGACGACGCGACGCGGCTGATGCCCGAGAACGCCGCATCGACGGACACCTGAGCCCCAAAAGAAAAACGCCCGTCCATCGGACGGGCGCCAGGCTGGCGGTCGCTGGGGCCGCTCAGCTGTACTTCCTGGCCGTCTTCTTGACCTTCTTCAACGCGCTGCGCAGCAACAGGGGCATGTCGTCCCGGTTCGGCAGGTTGGTGTAGTTGTCGATGCCCTGCTCCTTGCAGCAGTTGGCACAGGCGTTGTTGAGCAGGTCGAGCGCATAGCGTGTCTTGCTGATCGTGCTGGACGCACCGGGCTCCCGGAACGGATCGAAGATGCCGTCCGGCAGAACCTTGTATCCGAGCGCTATCGCCTGCGTCTGGAAGTGCGTAATGTGCTTCTGCGTGATCTGCCCGTAGTAGCCGTCCACGACGATCACCTCTGTCTGGCCGGGAGGCGGCTCCAGATCGTGGTTGAAGCCGAGCAGTTCGTAGTAGAAGATCTTGAACAGCGCCTGCACGAGCATCACGTCTTCACGTGTGTTGGAGCCGATCCGACCGACCGACCAGTCGGTGTTGTAGGTCGTGAGCAGCGCGCCGCTGCTGCTGATGGTTGGGGTGCTGAATGCCATTGCATTGCTCCGGTGCGGTGAGGACGCATGGAAACCGCACCGGGCACTGGCGCGCCCGATGCCGTGCCCGGCGGTCCGTCGCCCGTCAGCGGGTTTCGGTGGTCGCCACGTTCCAGCCGAACTTGACTTCGCCGCCGCCGGCGCCCTTGTCGTCCTGGGCCTTGTAGGCGAACTCGATGTCCTTGAACGAGCACATCACCTGTTCGTACACGTCGCCGCCCTGCGCGCCGCCGGGGCTCACGGCAGAGATGAAGACTTCCTTCATCGTGACCTTCAGGTACTCCTGCTGGCCTTCGCCGGCCTTGCGGCAGGTCAGGACCATGTCCTTGAAGTGCTTGCCGCTCACGCAGTTCTTGGCCAGCACCGGGGAGGCCTTGTCGTAGGTGTGCGTGAAATGGAATTCACCGGGCGTGGCCTTGCCCTTGCCCGAGCCGCCGCCAGAACCTGCGCCCGACGAGTTGGCCACGTTCCAGGACCACGACGAAATCTCGATCTCGTCCTTGTGGTCCTTGTGGGAAGACTCGCCCTTGACGCCGTCGAGCTTGATGTGAAAGTCAGATGACATGTTCCTACTCCTTGGAACCCGATTGCGTTCGGGCGGTTGATGATCGAAACGAGAAAAATGGCTGCCGGCGGTGGGAGGTAAGTTCCGATGCCCGGCAGCTACTCATAGAACGAAACGGAACCGGGAATTCAAGAAGAATCCCTAGATTTTTTTCAGCCGGCGCCCTTGGCCGTCGGCAGCTTGGACACCAGGCGCAAAGAAACCGTGAGGCCTTCGAGCTGGTAGTGCGGGCGCAGGAAGAACTTGGACGTGTAGTAGCCCGGGTTGCCTTCCACTTCCTCGACGACCACTTCGGCGGCCGCCAGGGGCTTCTGCGACTTGGTGATTTCCGACGAGTTGGCCGGGTCGCCGTCCACGTAATTCATGATCCATTTGTTCAGCCAGCGCTGCATGTCCTCGCGCTCCTTGAAGCTGCCGACCTTGTCGCGCACGATGCACTTGAGGTAGTGCGCAAAGCGGTTGCAGGCAAAGAGGTAGGGCAGGCGCGCCGCCAGGTTGGCGTTGGCCGTGGCGTCCGGGTCGTCGTACTCGGCCGGCTTGTTGAGCGACTGGGCGCCGATGAAAGCGGCAAAGTCGGAGTTCTTGCGGTGGATCATCGACAGCAGGCCGGCCTTCGAGAGTTCGGCCTCGCGCCGGTCGCTGATGGCGATCTCGGTCGGGCATTTCTGGTCCACGCCGCCGTCGTCGCTCGGGAAGGTGTGCAGCGGCAGGTTCTCCACCGCGCCGCCCGACTCGATGCCGCGGATGCGCGAACCCCAGCCGTACAGCTTGTACGAACGGTTGATGTTGGTCGCCATCGCGTAGGCCGCATTGGCCCAGGCGTACTTGCTGTGGTCGGCGCCGGCGGTGTCTTCCTCGAAGTCGAACTCTTCCACCGGGTTGGTGTTGGCGCCGTAGGGCGTGCGCGCCAGGAAGCGCGGCATGCACATGCCGATGTACTTGGAGTCGTCCGACTCGCGCAGGCTGCGCCAGCCGGCGTACTCGGGCGTGAGGAAGATCTTGGTCAGGTCGCGCGGGTTGGCGAGCTCCTGCCACGACTCCATCTGCATCAGGTTGGGGCTGGCGCCGGTGATGAAGGGGGCATGCGCCGACGCGGCGATCTTGGCCATTTCGCCGAGCAGTTCCACGTCGGGCGGGCTCTGGTCGAAGTGGTAGTCGCCCACCAGCGCGCCGAAGGGCTCGCCGCCGAACTGGCCGTACTCCTGCTCGTAGATCTTCTTGAACATCGGGCTCTGGTCCCAGGCCGCGCCCTTGAACTTCTTCAGGCTCTTGGCCAGATCCGTCTTGGAGATGTCCATCACGCGGATCTTCAGGTTCTCGTCGGTCTCGGTGTTGTTCACCATGTAGTGCAGGCCGCGCCACGCACTCTCGAGCTTCTGGTATTCGGGGTGGTGGATGATCTTGTTCACCTGGTCGGTGAGCTTGGCGTCGATCGCGGCGATCATGGCCTGGATCGACTTGGTCACGTCCTTGCCGATGACGGTGCTGTTGGCCAGCGCCTGCTGCGCCAGCGTGAGCACCGCGGCTTCGACGGCGCTCTTGGCTTCGTCGCTGCGCGGCTTGAATTCCTTTTGCAGCAGCGACGAAAAGTCGCTGCCCGCATACGCGACATCTTTCAGCGCGCTCTGTTCGAGTGCTTCGGTGGCCATGGTGGTTTACTCCTCGTGATCCTGTGTGGCGGTCGGATGGGTGTCGTCGTCAGGCGGCGGGTGTGCCGCCGGCGTCTTCGGGCTTCTTGCTCGCGGCCAGCGTCTGCAGCAGGGCCGGGTCTTCGAGCACCTTGGCCAGCAGGTCTTCGGCGCCGCCCTTGCCGTCCATGTAGGTGACGAGGTTCGACAGCTGCGTGCGTGCTTCGAGCAGCTTGTTCAGCGCACCCACCTTGCGCGCCACGGCGGCTGGCGAAAAGTCTTCCATGTTCTCGAAGGTGAGCTCCACCTTCAGGTCGCCCTCGCCGGTGAGCGAGTTCTCCACCGCGAAGGCCGCGCGCGGCTTCATGGCCTTCATGCGCGAGTCGAAGTTGTCGACGTCGATCTCCAGGAACTTGCGATCGGCCACCGGCGCGAGCGGGTCTGCCGGCTTGCCCGAGAGGTCCGCCAGCACGCCCATCACGAAGGGCAGCTGCACCTTTTTCTCTGCCCCGTAGAGCTCCACGTCGTATTCGATCTGGACCCGGGGCGCCCGGTTGCGGGCGATGAATTTCTGACTGCTCTTGGCCATGGAGATGCTCCTTGCGGGTGTGAATGGGGGCGGGTGTGGGGTGGTGCTGGCTTACTCGGACGGGCGGCGGCCCGTGACCGTTTCGATGGTGTCCATCGCGTTCGGCGCGAGGTTGGCCATGATTTCGAGAAAGCTCACGCCGATGAGCTTCTTGGCGCGCTCGATCAGAAGCGGCGCGGGGTTGCCCGGCTCGGCCTGCTCGAGGTAGCGAATGACGCGGTCGAGCATCTGCACCGCGTCCTGCCGGTTCTGGATCTCGCCGCGTGCGCCGGCGGGGCGGGCGGCCGCGCTGCCGTTCGCCTGTGCATCGGCGGCCGTGTCGCCGGAGGCATCCGAAGCGGCATCGGCCGGCGCGCCGCTGGCGGCGGCGCAGGCCTTCTGCAGCACGCGGGCGATGGTGCGAAGCGGTTCGAGGTCGACGGCATCGGCGCGGCCGGTGTGATCGGCGACGAGTTTCTTCAGCTGCTCCACCAGCGCGGGCACGCCGAGGGCGGCCTGGATCGCCTCGGGCCGCTCGGCCTGGATGGCTTCGAGCCCGCCATGCACCTGCGCTGCGGAGTACGTGGCCTCGCCGCCGACGGCGGTGAGCGTGTTGTGGGCAATGGCAATGTCGCGCACGCGGATCGGGCCCACGCCGCGCGCGATGCCGATCTGCGCCTCGTACAGGTCGCGCAGGCCCATGCTCTCGTCGGTCAGCGGCGCGAGCGCGTTCAGGCGCATCGTCGGATCGTTGTCGTCGTCCGCATCCAGCTTTGGATGTATGCCTTCCCAGAAGGTGTCGAGCAATCCGTTGAGCAGGCCCAGCCCGGCGGCGAAGCCTTCCACGCCCTGCATGCGGGTGGATGCGCGCAGCAGCAGCACCGCGGCGCGCACGTCCTTGCTGCGGCGCAGGATGCCGTCGGCCCGTTCGCCCACTTCGCGCCACTCGGGTTCGACCGCGGGAATCACGGTGTCGCCGAACTGCTGCTCGGGCTTGCCCTGCGCGGCCGAGACCAGCGTCATGAAGTCCGCGTCGTACTCGAGATCGTCGCCGCACGGCGAGGCCTCGCCGATGGGCGCGAGCAGTGTGGCTGCGAGTTCGTTGGTCAGCATGTTGCCTGTTGGAGTTCGCTGGTGATAATCAAAGATGCGTCTTGACCGGTCAATGCAACGAAGGGAATAGCATGCGCACGCTGGGTACACACCATTCGTCCTATGAAGGCCTCCTTGGCGCGGCAACGCGGCGCCGCATCGCAGCTCTTGGCCTTGCTGCAGCGGGTCTTTTCATCGCGGGCTGCGCGAGCAAACCGGTGGTCACCACGGTGGCCGTGACCCTCACGGCGGGCGCCGATGCCAACCCCGATGCGCGCGGACGGGCCTCGCCGCTCACCGTGCGCGTGTATGCATTGAAGTCGCCCGGCCCGTTCGAGGGTGCCGACTTCTTCTCGCTGTTCGAGAAAGACCAGGCCACGCTCGGCGCTGAACTCGTGCAGCGCGAAGAAGTGCTGCTGCGGCCCGGCGAGACGAAGAAGCTCGACTTCAACCTGCCGCCCGACGCGAAGTCCATCGGCGTGATGGCGGCGTTCCGCGATCTCGACCGAGCGCGCTGGCGCGAAGTGCGCCCGGTCACCACGGGCAAGGCGCAGGCACTCGACGTGAACTTCGGCGCACGCGCGATCCGTATCGACGCGAAGTAGTCGCCGGACCTTGCCCCGGGGGCGGCTCATGACGGCCGCCCTGGCCGCACCAGCGGTTGGTCGGCGGGCAGGAAGTGCTCGAACAGATCGTTCACGAAGGCCCCGCCGGTTGAGTCCGATGCGGCTGCCGTGAGGTAGAGCCCGCGCCAGCGCGGCGTGCGCGAGGACTTGCCGTGGTTCTCGAACAGCACCTGCGCGAACTGGCGCAGGCCGGGCTGCAGCGCGCGCACGGCCTCCACGAATTCGTGAATGGCGAGCCGGCCCGCGGCGCCGGGCTGCTCGCGCAGCAGTGCCATGCGCAGCGCGTGCAGGTGCTTCGCGATGGGATCGAACACGGTATCCAGCCGCTCGCCGGCCGGTGTCTCGATGAAGGGCGAGGCATCGGTCAGCCGATGCCCCAGCACCTGCGCCAGCACTTCGGGCGGCAGCGCGCCGCGCAGGGCCGCATAGCCCGTGAGTTGTTCGAGCCCGGTCACGACGAGGTAGGTGGGCAGTTGCAGGCGCAGGGTGTCGCTGGTTTCGTCGAGCAGGCGGCGCGCCCGTGCGGCCAGCGACTTCAGCTCCGTGGCATCGGCATGCAGCAACTCGCCCGCCGCCACGCCCACCACCAGGCCGTTGAGCGGCAGCCGGTCGCGCCGCTCGGCCAGCGCGAGCAGCGACTGCAGCCACAGGCCGCGCAGCGGCGGCGTACCGGCCGTGTCGCCGAGCGCGCCCGGATGGATCTCTATGGCCACCGTCGCGCCTGTCAGCCACCAGTGCCACCACGTTGCGCCGAAGGGTTCGCCGCCACCTCCGCTCGCAGGTTCAGGCGGGGGCACGCGGTCGGCGCGCGCCGTCGCGAACAGGCCGGCCAGGTTGGCCGCAGCGTCGCCGAAGCACAGGAACCACGGCGCGGGCACCACGGCGTTCGGCCGTGGCAAGCGGCGCAGGGCTTGCTGCGCCTGCGTCATGCCGTCCCTCAGGGCGTCGATGGCAGCCTCGTCGGCGCCGGTGGATGGCGCGCTGAGCGCCGCGATGCGCTTCTGCAGCCCACGCCTGCGCGCACCTCGGCCCGCATCGCGCACCACCGCGTACAGCAGGCCGAAGCCGAGCAGGCACAGCGCCAGCAGCAGCCAGAAGCGATGGGTGGGTGAGAGCAGGGCATTCATCGGGAAACGGTCTCGAGGAAGACGAAGTCGGCGATCAGCCGCTCGCTGCTCTTGCCGGCCGCGAGCGCTTCGCGCAGCCGCAGCAGGTAGGCGGAGGCCAGCTCGTAGGGCGGACGGTCGGAGGTTTCGCTGAATGGCGTCGGCGACGACAGCACGGTGACCAGCACGTTGCCGAAGGGCGGGCTCACCAGCCAGCTCGACGGAATGTCGCGGCCCAGCTCCAGCGTTTCGCCGGCGTGCAGCCGCGTGGGCACCTGCCCGGCATTGAGGTGCATGACCGAGCCGTCGACCGTGTAGTAGTCGACCCAGATGTAGCTGTCGTGGCGCGGCGCGACCACTTGCACGCGCACGTTGTCGCCCTCGCGCAGCTGGCCTTCGCGGGCCGAGGGCGCGGTCACGTCCAGTCCGTAGACCTTCTCGTTGTTGCGCATTTGGTAGGGCTTGAGGATGGCGAACACCTCGCAGTGCGGCCATACGCGCAGGCCGATGTCGAAGCGCGGCGCCTTCACGCCGGGCAGCGCGCTCACTTCATGCTCCACGCGCGGCAGGTCGCCCGGCAGCGAGACGAAGCCGGTCACTTGCGTGCGGCCGTCCCGGTCGACGGTGGCCGTGAGGTCGGCGCAGGCGAAAGTCTGCAGGTGCTGCTCGACGCGCTGGCTCAGGCCGGTGGCGGCCGCGGGCGGACCGGTGGACCACAGCCACAGCAGGTAGAGCAGGGGCAGCGCCAGCGCCAGCGCGGCGCTGCTCAGCAGCAGCGTGCGGTCGCGCCGGCGCGTGTCGTTGGGGCCGCGCGGGTCGGGCACCTCGTAGGGTTGCGGCGTGATGCGGTCCTGCACCAGGCTGCCGGTGGACAGCGGGCGCAGCAGCAGCTGGCTGCCGTGCAGGTCTTTCAGCTTGCCCAGCTCGCCCTGGTCGCCGTCCTCGAAGTAGTACTGGCCCTTGAAGCCGAGCGCCAGCGCATGCCAGTACACCTCGCGCACCGCGTCGTCCCGCGCGCCCAGGGCCGACAGGTGGTGGAAGAACTCGCTGTGCGCGTTGTTGGAGTTGAAGAGCTGCACCTGCAGCGGGGCCGCCGTGCTTGCCGCCGAGGTGGCCTCGGGGTGGCGCGCGAGGATTTCGTCGATCCAGGCCACCATTGCGAAAGCCGCCGATTCGATCTGCCCCGCGGGCGTGCCCGAGGCCTCGGCGGCGGCGCGGGCCGCATCGAGCCGCTGGCGGGCCTGCTGCTGTGCAGCATCGTGCGCCAGCATGGGTGAGCCGGCCGCGATCGATGCGTCCAGTGCGAGGCCGAACGAGATGAAGCTGGAGAAGCAGTCTAGAAGGCGGGCCATGGGCGGGCCCGCTCAGCCATGCGTTGCGAAGGATGCCCGGCGCCAGAGTCTGCTGCGATGGCACATGCCCATGTCCCCGGTTCCTTCGAGTAGGCGTTCATTCTTCCAAAGGGGGCGCGGCGGGCGCCATATCGCTTGGGGTCTATGCCGTTGGTGGGGCGGGCGGCCTTGCTGCGCGGGGCATTCGCCGGTATCTTCAGCGTCTGCAAGTGCACTGCACGCTGGGACACGGGGAAAGACATCATGAAAATCCTGATCGCCGACGACCACCGGCTCGTCATCGAGGCGGTCAAAGCCAAGTTGTCGGAGCTGGAGCCTGGCATCGAATTCGTTCTGACGATGAGCGTCGACGAATTGCTTGCCGGAGCCACCGACGACCTCGACCTGGCCCTGATCGACCTCAACATGCCAGGCGCCGACGGCCAGGCCCACATCGACGAAATCCGCCGCCGCCATCCGGCCGTGCCGGTGATCGTGCTGTCGGGCTACGAAGACCCGGCCATCATGCGCAGCGCGCTCGAGCGCGGCGTGCTCGGCTTCATTCCCAAGGCGTATTCGCCCGAGGTCATGCTGTCGGCCGTGCGGCTGGTGCTGGCCGGCGGCGTGTATGTGCCGCCGATGATGCTGACGGCGCTGCCGCCGGGCATCGTGGCCGGCATGGCGCCGCAGGCGGCCACCGAGGCGCTGACGCGCGGCGCAGGCGGCGGCAATGGCGGCACCCAGACGCTGGAGCACCTGCGCAACGTGCTCACCGAGCGCCAGGTCGAGGTGCTGCAGCTGCTGTCGCAGGGCAAGCCCAACAAGCTGATCGGGCGCAGCCTGGGCATCAGCGAAGGCACCGTGAAGATCCACCTGGCAGCCATCTTTCGGGCGCTCAATGTGCGCAACCGCACAGAGGCGGTGGTGGCTGCGCAGGCGCTGACCGAGGCGCAGCAGGCCTAGGCTGCGCGCAATTCGGGCGCCGGGGTACCGGCACTGCCGCGCAACCCCTCTTTTCTCTGCGCAATGGCTTGGGCCAGAAACTCGGCATCGCGCGCCACGCCCGAGAAGCGACCCGAACCCCAGGTGTGCAGCCAGGGCAGCCCGAGAAAGTAAAGCCCCGGCTCGTTCGTCACGCCGCGCAGGTGCACCGGTGCGCCGCGCCCGTTGAACACCGGCGCGTCGACCCATGCGAAATCAGGTGAGAAGCCGATGCACCAGACCACGCTGGTGATGCCCGCCGCCGCAAGGTCGAGCCGCGTGCGTTCTTCCTGCGGCTCCCACACCGGCGCGTAGACCGAAGGCGGCGGCGCCTCGATGCCCTGCGCGGCGATGTGCTTGTCGATCGATGCGTTGATGCGGTTGTAGGTGCCGTCGGCCTGGTCGAGGTTGTCGCGCAGGTTGGGCTGCAGCTCGAAGCTGCCGTTGTCGAAGCCGCTCAGCAGGCCATACAGCTTCATGCCTTCGAGTGCGAAGCGCCGCAGGTCGATGTCGCGTCCGCCGTCGCGGCCGGTCACGTAGTGGTTGGTGTTGTCGCGCACGCCTTCGCGCAGCGGATGCTCGGTGACGGGCATGTCGTAGTACTTCATGTCGGCAAGCCAGTCGACCACCTCGCGGCCCCGGTAGAAGCGCGCGCAGCGCGGGGCGTTGCCGGTGGCCAGGTGGACCTTGCGGCCGGCCAGGTGCAGGTCTTCGGCAATCTGCGCGCCCGACTGGCCGCAGCCCACCACCAGCACCGCGCCCTCGGGCAGCTGCGCCGGGTTGCGGTACTGCGCCGAGTGGAACTGCGCCACGCTTGCAGGCAGCTTCTCGGCCAGGCGCGGCACGATGGGGCGGTGGTAGCCGCCGGAGGCCACCACCACCTGGTCGGCGGTGTAGAGGCCGGCGTCGGTCTGCACGCTGAAGCGCTCGCGTTCGCCATCGCGCGATACGCGTTCGACAGTCACGCCTTCGATGGCCGGCGCCTTCACGTGCTCGACGAAGCCCGCGAGCCATTCGTTGATCTGGTCCTTGACCATGAAGCCGTGCGGATCGCTGCCGATGTAGCCCCAGCCCGGCAGCTGGCACTGCCAGTTGGGCGTGACGAGGCAGAACGAATCCCAGCGCTGCGTGCGCCAGGTGTGCACGAGGCTGCGCTTCTCGATCACGAGGTGGTCGATGCCGCGCTGCTGCAGGCAATGGCTCAGCGACAGGCCGGCCTGGCCGCCGCCGACGATGACGACGCTGTAGTGGCTGCGCCCGCCGTAAGGGTGTGACATGGGTTTCTTTCTCTCTCTGGATGTGGGGACAGTCAGTCGAAGGCGACGACGGTGACCTGGGCCTCTGCGGTTTCACTGAAGCGCGCGGCGATGTGTTCGATCTCGGCGAGCTGGTCCATGGCCTGCGAGCAGGCGAAGCCGTACTTCGCACGAACCCGCTCCGAGGCCATGCCCAATGCCTCGCGCGTGCGCCGCATGAAGTCGGCCAGGGCGTAGCGCTCGCCGGGCGCAATGTAGTCGCGCACCACGCTGGAAGGCGAATAGCAGCGTGTTTCGCTGGCGTCGGGCCAGCGCACGCGGAAGTGCATCACAGGCATGCGGAGGGCTCCAGCAGGGCGAGAGGTGGCTGGATGAAGGCGTCGCTGCCGAAGTCCCACAGCAGCGCTTCTTCGCCTTCGGCGCGCAGCCGTACCTGCCGGGTGGCATCGACCTCGCCGATCACACCGCAGGCGATGTCGCGCGCGGCAAAGCGCGCCATCACCGAAGCCACCTGCACGGGTGCCACGCTGAGCACGAAGCCGTAGCTCGGAAACGTCGACAGCCAGCGCAACAGCGGCACGCCATCGGGCCTTGGCAGCGCGTCGAGATCGATGCGCGCGCCAACGCCAGAGCACTCGAGCAGCATCATGGCCGTGCCCACTGCACCGGCCATGCTGATGTCTTTCGCGGCGCCGCACAGGCCGTCTTCGGCGATGGCCGGCAGCAGCTCCAGGTCGGCACGCAGCCGCGCGGCGGGCGCGCGGGTCGAGGCGTTCCAGTACGGAAAGGGCTCTTCGTAGGCGCCGCGCAGGTCGGCGGTCATCACGAGCAGGTCGCCCGGCTTCGCGTCGAAGCTGGTCAGCAGCCGGCGCGCGTGGCCGAGGATGGCGACTGCCAGCTGCGGCCGCTCGCTGCGGTTGTTGCTGTGCCCGCCCACGATGGGCACGCCGTAGCGCACGGCGGCCTCGGCCATGCCGCGCAGCACGTCGTCGGCGGGGCTCATGCCGCTGCTCCAAAGCGCATCGACTACAGCGGTGGGGCGTCCGCCCATGGCGTAGATGTCGCTCACGTTGACCATCACGCCGCAGTAGCCCGCGAACCACGGCATGCGCACGATGAAGTCTTCCACCAGCCCTTCGATGGCGAACAGCAGGTAGCCGCCATGGCCGTCGGGGATGGCCGCGCAGTCGTCGCCGATGGGCACGGCCTGCGCGAGCGCGGCATGGCCGCCGGGCAGCGAGCGGCCCAGCGCCGACACCACGTCGCTGATGTCGCGCTTGAGGGCGAAGCCGCGCGTGGCGCGCAAGGCTTCTGCAATCTCGTGGACGTTCGTCGTCATGCCAGCACCTTCGCGCGCGTGACGAAGCCGCTCACGGGGTCGTGGCAGGGCGGATAGCGGCCCAGGTCGGCCTGCATGCGCGCATGCGGGCGGCCGTGCACGCTCGTTTCTTCGAGCACCGTCCAGCCGAGCTTGTTGAACAGCGGCACGTTCTGCATCTGCACCTGCGCGAGAAAGGTATCGCAACCCAGCGCGTTGGCGCGCGACACCGCCAGCCGTATCAACGTCGCACCCAGGTGCCCCTGGCTGCGGAACGCGGGGTGCACGGCCAGCCGCGAGCCCCACCATTCGCCTTCGGCTTCACCGCGATGGATTCGCACAGTGCCCACCACCTGCTCGGGCATGCCGCCGTTGCACGACATGGCCGCCAGCAAGCGCGCATGGTCGTCGATGGCATCGCGGTCGTCGCGCACGAAGATGCCCTGCTCGATGCAGAACACCGCGCGGCGCAGCGCCATGGCCTCGTCGCGCTCCCACTGCTGGGCGGCTTCGCGCACCAGGTATTCGACGGGCGCGTAGTGGTCGCCCATCCGTTCGCGCATCTCGCAGAGGTCGTCGATGCACAGCATGTTCAGCTTTCGTAGACGGAGAGCGACGAGCACGCGCCGCATTTGCCGCATCCGGCCTTGATGTCGGCCGAGCGCAGGCCCGCCGCTACCACGCGTTCGCCCAGCGGCGCGAGCAGCGACTTCATGAACTCGGGCGAGGGTGCGGGATGGTCTTCGAGCGGCGTACCGCTGATCGGCACGAAGGGCACGACGAAGGGGTACACGCCGCGCGCGAGCAGCTGGTCGCAGGTGTCGAGAATGGCCTCGCGCGTGTCGCCCAGCCCGGCCAGGATGTAGGTGCTGACCTGCCCGCGCCCGAACACGCCCACGGCCGCCTCGAAGGCGCTCATGTAGCGTGAGACGGGCACGCTGGCCTTGCCCGGCATGATGCGTTCGCGCACCTCGGGCGTGACCACTTCGAGGTGCATGCCCAGCGTGTCGATGCCAGCGGCCTTCATGCGGTGGAACCACTGGTCGTCGTCAGGCGGCTCGCACTGGCCCTGGATGGGAATGTCGACCGCGGCCTTGATGGCGAAGGCGCTCTCGCACAGCACGGCCGCGCCGCGGTCGGTGGCGTTGGGCGTGCCGGTGGTCATCACCATGTGCTTCACGCCGTCGAGCAGCACGGCGGCGCGCGCCACTTCGGCGAGCTGCTCTGGCGTCTTGCGCGCGATGGTGCGGCCGGCCGCGAGCGACTGGCCGATCGCGCAGAACTTGCAGCTCTTCCTGCGGCTTTCGTAGCGGATGCAGGTCTGCAGCACGGTGGTGGCGAGCACGTCGCTGCCGTGCAGCGTGGCGATGTGCGAGTAGGGCACGCCGTCGAAGGTCTGCATCGCGTAGAAGCGCGGCTGCTTCGGAAAGCTGATGCTCGCAATGGGAATGCTGCCGCGCATCACGCGGCTCATGCCGGTGGCGTCGGGCGGCTCGGCGGTGAAGGGCGAGTGCCAGGCGGTGGAGGTGTGGACCGGCACCATGATCGTGTGGCCGTCGACCGTCACGGCCTTGTGGTCCGAAGGGCCCGCGCCGCCGCGGCGGCTCGAGACGCCGGCCGAAGGGTCAACCAGCCGCAACCCGAAGGACTGGAGCTCGGTCATCAGCTGCCGGCTGTCCTGCGGCTGCATCGTCGTGGGTGTTGTCGTCATGGTCGGGGCTCCGTTGGGCAAAAGGTTGCGTGAGGTGCATGGGCACGGTGGTCTGCGCCGGCCGGTCATTGATGGCAAGCGACAGCAGCTCGGGCCGCGCGTAGTGGCCGACCGAATCCATCATTCGCTTGCGCTTGGCGATCAGCGCCATGTCGAGGTCGACAACCACCATGCCTTCGCCCTCGGTGAGCGGCGGTGCGAGGTGCTTGCCCTCGGGCGAGACGATGGCCGTGTGGCAGCCGCCGCGCAGCGCCTTCTGCAGGTTGGCGTCGGGCGTCACGCTGCGGATCTGCTCGTCGGTGAGCCAGCCGGTGGCGTTGACCACGAAGCAGCCCGACTCCAGCGCGTGGTGGCGGATGGTCACTTCCATCTGCTCCGCGAAGATCGGGCCGACCAGCGAGCCGGGAAACTGCGCGCAGTGGATCTGCTCGTGCTGCGCCATCAGCGCGTAGCGTGCGAGCGGGTTGTAGTGCTCCCAGCAGGCCAGCGCGCCGACGCGGCCGACGGCGGTGTCGACCACCTTGAGGCCGGCGCCGTCGCCCATGCCCCAGACCATGCGCTCGTGATAAGTGGGCGTGATCTTGCGGCGCTTGAGCACCAGAGTGCCGTCGGCGTCGAACACCAGCTGCGTGTTGTAGAGGCTGCCGTGGTCGCGCTCGTTCACGCCGAGCACCACCACCATGCCGCGCGCACGGGCCCGCTCGGCCACCGCCTGCGTGACGGGGCCGGGCACGACCACCGCGCGCTCTACCAGCTGCAGGTGCGGCGCGCCCTGCAGCACCGGCGGCAGCACGAAGCTGAAGTAGGGGTAGTAGGGCACGAAGGTCTCGGGGAAGACCGCGATCTGCGCGCCCTTCGATGCGGCCTCGTCGATGGCGCTGCACACCCGGTCGAGCGTGCCGTCGGGCCGCTCGAAGTCGGGCGCGATCTGGATCGCCGCTGCGCGCACGATGCGGGAGGTGGAAGCCATCGCTCGTGCTGCCTTACAGCGTCCAGGTGTCGATGACCACGGCGTTGGCCTTCTTGTGCAGCAGCACGAGGTCGAGCACGTCGAGCGGGTTGATCGGCGTGATGCCCTCGATCAGCGCGCCTTCGCCATGGCCGTACAGCGCCTGCAGCGCGAAGCGGCAGGCGTACACCTTGCCGCCCTCTTCCATGAACTTGGCGAGCTGCTTGTTGAAGTTCTGGTGGCCCGGAAAGGCTTCGTCGCCCAGCGTGGGAAAGCCGCGCTGCACGCCCAGCGTCACGCCGGGGCCGTACAGCAGGACGGAAGTCTCGAAGCCCTTGCGACGCAGCCGCGTGGCCTGCAGCAGGTTCACGAAGCCGATCGAACCCTCGAAGGCCACGGTGTGGAAGGTGACGAGCGCCTTCTGGCCGGGTTCGGCCTTGACGTCTTCGAACACCTTCTCTTCGTAGTCGACGAGGAACTCGCCTTTTTCGTTGCGGGGGCGGGTGACTTTGGGCATGAGGTACTCCGGTTGGGTGATGGGTACGCAGGTGTTGCGTGCCTTTTCCTTCGCAGGCGATGTGCCAGCGGTTTGCCGGGTTCATGCGATCAATGCGCGATCAACGTGCAGCAGTGCGGGCTGCGTGCACGCAAAAATTTTTCCGGTACCCGAAAACGCCGCCTCGGGGTGGGCCCGCGTGGCCTGTTCTGCACCGCGACGACGCACATGCCATGCGATCAATGCACCCGATCAATGGGGTTGATCGCACCTGATCGAAGCATTCATCCCCTCTGGCGCGGGCGCGGATCCTGCATGTTGATCGGTGGCCAGATGCAATCAATGAATGCAATCAACTTCGCCGGACCATCACCGATGACCACGATCACCGCCCACTGGCGCAAGCAGCTGCGCAACACCGCCCGGCCGGCCTACCTGCTGCTGGCCGACCTGATCGCCGACGACATCAAGACCGGCCGGCTCGGCGTGCGCGACCGCCTGCCCACGCTGCGCGAGCTGGCCGCCGACCTGGAACTGAACTACACGACGGTGGCGCGCGGCTACGCCGAGGCGCGCAAGCGCGGGCTGATCGACTCGCGCGCCGGCACCGGCACCTTCATCCGCTCCGGCAGCCCGAGCCTGCGGCTGCGCGGCGGCAGCGGCGCCGAGATGACGATGAACATGCCGCCCGAGCCCGACGACGAGCACCTGATGGCGCGGCTGCACGACAGCGCCAGCCGCGCCTTCGCACAGGTCGACTTCCACGACCTGCTGCGCTACCAGGACTTCGGCGGCACCGCGCACGACCGCGCCGCCGCAATGCACTGGCTGCGGCCCTTCGTGCCCGACGCGAGCGTCGACCGCATCCTGGTGTGTCCCGGCATCCACGGCGTGCTGACCGCGCTGTTCTCGCAGCTCGCGCGGCCGGGCGAGCTGATCTGCGTGGAAACGCTCACCTACCCGGGCGTGAAGGCCATCGCCGCGCAGCTCGGCGTGCAGCTGCACGCGCTGCAGATGGACGACGACGGCCCCATCGCCGATGCCTTCGAGCACGCCTGCAAGACGCTCAAGCCCAAGGCGCTGTACTGCAACCCCACGCTGCTGAACCCTACGGCCGCCACCGTGTCGCGCGCACGGCGCGAGGCGCTGGCCGACGTGGCGCTGCGCTATGCGGTGCCGATCATCGAGGACGACGCCTACGGCATGCTGCCGCGCCAGACGCCCGCGTCGCTGGCCACGCTGGCGCCGGGGCTCACGTACTACGTGAGCGGGTTCTCCAAGTGCTTCGGCGCGGGGCTGCGCAGCGCGTACGTGTGCTCGCCGACCGTGGTGCAGTCGCAGCGGCTGGCGGGCGCGATGCGCGCCACCACGGTGATGGCGTCGCCGATCACCAATGCGCTGACCACGCTGTGGGTGGAAGACGGCACGGCCGAAGAGATGCTGCAGGCGGTGCGCGCGGAGTCGGTGGCGCGGCAACTGCTGGCCACGCGCTACCTGGGCGACAGCGGCCTGCAGGCGCACCCCGAGGGCTTTCATGCGTGGCTGCCGCTCACGCCGGGGTGGAGCCCGGTGGAGTTCGCGTCGTACCTGCGCACGCAGAACGTGGGCGTGGTGGCGAGCGCGGCCTTTTCCACCGATGGTGACCCGCCCGATGCGGTGCGCATCTGCCTGGGCGGGCCGATGTCGCGCGAGCAGTGCGATCAGGCGCTGCGGTTGATTGCGGACACGCTGGCGCATCCGCTGCATCCGCACGCGACGCTGCGCTGAGCCATGGTGCCTACCAGCGGTAGGTGAGCTTCGCCTGCACCGTGCGCCCCTGGCCGAAGTACTGGCCGTAGCCCGCGACGTAGCTCTTGTCGAAGAGGTTGGTGGCGTTCAGCGCAAAGCTGTAGGGGCCGCGTTCGTAGCGGATGGCCGCATCGACCAGCGTGTAGGCCGGGTTGTAGCTGCTGTTGTCTACGCTGGCCGGCACCTTGCCGACACGGCGCACGCCGCCGCCCACGCTCCAGCCCTGCAGCTCGGGGCTGCCGAAGCGGTAGTCGAGCCACAGCGCGGCGGTCTGGCGCGCTGTGTTGAGCGGCTGCTTGCCCACTTCTTCGGGGTTCAGGCTGCGGGTGATCTTTGCGTCGAGCAGGGTGTAGCTGGCCACCAGCTTGAGTTGGCGGGTCAGCGAGGCGCGCGCCTCGAATTCCGGGCCGCGCGTGCGCACCTCGCCGATCTGCGAAACCGGGTTGAGCACATACGGGGTGAACGTGGGCGAGTTGTTCTTCTTCAGGTCGAAGACCGACACGGTGAACAGTGCGTCCACGTTCGGCGGGCGGTACTTCAGGCCCACCTCGAACTGCCGGCCGAGCTCGGGTTTCAGGAGGTCGCCGCCAGCGATGGTGCCCAGCAGCGGGGTGAACGAGGTCGAGTAGCTGAAGTAGGGCGCCAGGCCGTTCGGCGCGAGGTAGAGCAGGCCCGCGTTGTAGGTGGTCTTGGTGTTGGTGTCGAGGCCGATGGACGACGCCGCCGCCTGCGGCCCCGGGCTGGCGCTGTTGTGCGCCCGGTCCTGCCGCACGGCCAGCCCGAGGGACCACGGCCCCGCGCGCATCTGGTCCTGCACATGGAGCCCGCGCTGCGTGATGCCGTTGGTCGACTGAACGGAGAACGCGGGCTCGGGCACGGGCGCGCCATAGACCGGTGCGAAGGCATCGATGGAGGAGGCCGGATCGACGCTGGTCTGCGTGGTGCTGCTCTGGCGCTGGTACTCCAGCCCCATCAGCAGCGTGTGCTCCACCGGCCCGGTGCGAAAGCGCCCCTCGAGCTGGGTGTCGAGCGTGGTGGTGCGGCTCTTGTCCTTCATCCGCACCACCGAGCGGTCGAGTGTGCGCAGGTCGCTCTCGAAGCCGGTGCCGTAGATCTGCCGGTAGTCGATGTCGAGCGTCGCGTGGCGCGCGTTCTGCCGCAGCGTCCAGTTGTCGTTCAGCTGGTGCTCCAGCAGGTAGGTGAGCGAGAACGCATCGCGGTTGTAGCGGTCGAAGCCGGGCTCGCCGATGAAGCGCTCGCGCGGAATGCTGCCGTTGGGGTTGGGCGAGATGAGGGCGCCTTCGGGCCAGATGCTCTTGGGCGTCATGCGGTCGCGCGTGGCCTCGGCCATCAGCGTGACCTTGGTGCGCGGCGATGGCGTCCACGTCAGCGACGGGGCAATGAAGTTGCGGTCGTCGCGCGAGAAGTCGGTCTGGCCGTTGCTGTTGCGCAGCACGCCGTTGAGCCTGAAGAGCAGGCTGCCGTCGGCGTTCATCGCGCCGCCGAGGTCGAAGCTGCCCTGGTAGCGGTTGCGGTTGCCCACCGAAAGGCTCACCTCGCGCACCGCCTCCGCCGAAGGGCGCTTCGACACCATGTTGATGGCCCCGCCCGGCGCCGACGGGTCGTAGACCGCGCCCGGTCCTTTCAGCAGCTCGACGCGCTCCAGCACCTGCGGCTCGACCAGCCACCGCGTGACGAGGCTGGTGGTGGGGAGCTTGAAGCCGTCGAGGTATTCGGCGGGCGTGAAGCCGCGCACCGTGAGCGACGCGAAGCGCGGGTCATAGCCGCTGACCTCGGTGAGCACGCCGGCGGAATAGCGCAGCGACTGCTCGACGGTGTGCACGGCCTGGTCGTCCATCTGCGCTCGAGTGACGACGGTGACGGCGCGCGGCGTTTCGAGCAGCGACGTGTCGGTGCGTGTGGCGGTGGCGCTGCGCTGCGCCACGTAGCCCTGCACCTGGCCGTCAGCGCGCTCGCCCTGTGCGGTGACGGTGAGCGTGGGCAGCGTGCTGCCGGTGCCCGGGGCTGCCGCCGTGGCCACGGCCGGGCGCACCGCATAGGCGCCGCTGCTGCCGGGCACGGCCTCCAGCTGGTGGGGCGACAGCAGCTCGGCCAGGCCTTCGGGCACCGTGCGGCTGCCCTGCAGCGCGGCCGCGTTCTTGCCACGCACCAGCGCCGGATCGAAAGACAGCGTGATGCCGGCCTGGCGCGCGAAGGTGCTGAGCGCGTCTTCGAGCGCGCCGGCCGGAACATCGAAACCGGCGCGTGCGGAGGCCTCCGCCTGTGCACGTGCGGATCCTGCGGGCGCAGCCCATCCCGCCGCGACGCCCAGCAGCAGCGCGGGAAGCAGGGTGGGCCTTGCCGGCCGGAACCGCCAGAACCCGGGAGGGCGGTCCGGATTAAGCCGTCTCAACGTCGCGCAACAGTCAATGTGCCTCCTGTGCCATGTTCGAGCCGTACAGGCAGTGTGCGAACCAGCGCTTCGAGCGCGCGGCCGACCGGGTCGGGGCCGTTGAGCTGGAACACGCCCGACACGCGCAGCGAGGCCACGTCCGCATCGCACAGCAGCGGAGTGCCGTGGTAGCGCGCCAGTTCGGCGACAAAGGCGTCCAGGCGCATCTGCCGGGCCACCAGCGCGCCGTCGGTCCAGGCGTCGGGCTCGAAGCTGCGGTCCACGATGCGCTGCGGCTGTGCCGCGCCGCCGCGCACGATGTAGCCGTCGCCGGCCTGTGCGACCACTGGCGGCGCGCCTTCGGTATGGATGGCCACGCGGCCTTCGGTGAGCGACAGCCGCGTCTGGTCGTCCTGTTCGCGCACGCCGAAGCGCGTGCCGAGTGCCTCGAAGCGTGCATGCGGCGTCTCGACCCAGAAGGCGCGGTGGCCCAGCAGCGCGCCGCTGTCGGCGCCGGTGCGCACGAAGAGCTCGCCGCGGCTCAGCACGATGCGCCGCTGGCGCGGCGAGAAGATCACCTGCACCTCGGAGCCGGTGTTGATGTTCAGCTCGGTGCCGTCGGCCAGCGTCACGCGCCGGCGCTCGCCCACGGCGGTGGCGTAGTTCGTGCGTTGCTCCCAGGGCGTTTCGCGCCAGACGAACAGGCCGACGACGCCGCCCGTGAGAGCCAGGCCCAGCACGCCGAGCGCGCGGCGCCGGCTTTGCTGCTGCCGCTGCTGTTGCGCGCGCATCAGGGCCGCGGCCTGCAGCGCGCCGTGGGCCAGCGCGCCGCCTGCGTCGCCCATGTCGCTGCTCATACTGCCGCCGATGCGCGGCACCTGGCGGAAGGCGTCTTCCACGGCCTGCACCTGCTGCCAGGCCTGTTCGTGCGCGGGGTGCGCGGCGCGCCATGCGTCGCAGGCGCTGTGCGTTGTTTCGTCCGCGCTGCCGGAGCCCAGCCGCACGACCCAGGCGATGGCCTGTTCGAGCAGGTCGGAGGCGTTGCCGCCGTCGCCGGACGAAGGAGAAGAAGAGGGGAATGCAGGTTTCATCGCAGCGCCAGGCAGTGGCGGATGGCAGTTGCCATGTATTTCTCGACCGAGCTCAGGCTCACGTTCAGGCGCTGCGCGATCTCGGCATAGCCGAGGCCGTCGAGCCGCGAGAGCAGGAAGGCGCTGCGCGCCTTGGGCGGGAGGCCGTCGAGCATGGTGTCGATGCGCACCAGCGCCTCGACCAGCAGCAGTTGCGTCTCGGGCGAGGGCGCTTGAGGCTCCGGCAGGGCCGCGATGGCTTCCATGCAGGCGCGCTCCAGCGTGCGGCGGCGCACGTGGTCGACCACGAGGCCGTGCGCGATGGTGGTGAGCCAGGCACGCGGCTCGCGCACCTCTTCGACATCGCCCGGACGGCCCAGCACGCGCACGAATGTGTCCTGCGCGAGGTCGGCGGCGTCGCCCACATGGCCGAGCTTGCGGCGCAGCCATCCGAGCAGCCAGCCGTGGTGGTCGCCGTAGAGGGTTTCCACACTGCGCGTGGGAGGACGGTCCGGCATGGAAGGGAAAGAGAAGTCGTTCGGGAACGCAGCGAGCGTTGCAGGCATGAATCTATCTCACTGGGTTGGCATTTGTGAAAGCTTTACTGCCGCGGCTGCATCCCGCCGGGGGATGGCCCCGGGTCTGCATGATCGGCGCGAGCGTGGACAGGCTGGCGGCGCTGGTGCTGCCAGCCTCGCAGCGCCCGAGGCCGATCGACAGCGCAAGGCCGCCCGCCGCCGCACCGAGGCAGCCCGCGCTGGCCAGCCAGGAGCGCAGGGAGCCTGGAGCGCCGACGGTGGCTCGCGCTCGTGTTCGTACGCGGGTGGGTGGCGGCACGAAGAGCCACGGGGCGGCCATCACAGCAGCCCCTTCGGGGCACGTACCGCGCGGTCGCCGTACAGCGGAAACCGCAGCGTGAGACAACCGTCGCCCAGGGGCGAGGGCGCGGTATAGATGCGCGCGCCGTGCCGCGCCACGATGGCCTGGCAGGCATGGATGCGGGGTGTGGCCGCGCGGCTGGCGCTGGTTTCGAAGGCGTGCGACAGGCGGGGTGCGTCGGTGTCGCTGTCGACAGTGGCCTCGCGCCAGCTGATCACCGCCTGGTGCCCTTCGGCGCGCGCCAGCACATGCAGCGTCGCGCCCTGCGGCAAGGTGGCAGCCGCCGCGTCGGCGATGTGCGCCATGAGCTGGGGCAGGTCGCCCGCGATCACGGCCACCGGCAGCGGGTCTTCCGGCAGGCGCAGGTCGAGCCCGATGCCGCGTTGCGCCAGCGTTGCCCCGTGGGTGACGGCGAGCGCGCGCAGCGGCTGTCGCAGGTCGATGCGCTCGCGCGTGGCGACAGGCTCCGGCCGGGCGCCGATGTGGGCCGGCGGCGTGCCCGCGGTGCGCACACCGAGCGCTTTGCCCGTGAACCAGACGACGCCGAGCGCGAAGAAGGCGGTCGCGACGACGCAAAGGCTGCTTGCGCTCATCGGGCCGCCTCCTGGCGGGGAGACGGGGGCGATTCGGGCGATGGCGGTGACGTGCGGAAAGTGCTCTGAAGCATGGCGAGGCGGCTCCTCTTTCGGTCTCAGGTGAATGCACTTCCTTGCCGAACGAAGCCGTCAAAACCCGTAATGGCGTATCGAAAAAAGTTGCGGGTGTCAGTACCTGCACTCGGGCGCGGCCTGGTCGAGCAAGGCCACGATGCGCCCGACCAGCCGCTCGCTGTAGGCCGGGGCTGGGTGCAGCACGTCCGCCATCTCGGCGGGCTTGAAGGACACGGCGCCCCAGTCGGCAAACAGCGCGCCGGTCTCGCCGGCCACGCGCCGGGCGATGGTGTCGGCCGCGTCCCTGCCCGGGGCGGGGTGCGTCTGGCGGCTGAGGCCGGTGACGACCGGCGTGCGCCCCTGGGCCTGCACGTGCGCCACCATGCGGCGCAGCGCCGGCTCGTAGGGCTGGCCGAACTGCCCGTCGTTGATGCCGTGTTGCAGCACCACGAAATGCGTGGTCAGCGGTGTGCTGGAGAAGGCGGGCGCGCGCTGGGCGGCCGTCGACCCCGCCACGCTGTTGTCGAGCACCGTGTAGGCCGGCCGCATGCGCTTGAGCATCGCCGCGGGCGGCTCGTCGAAGCGCTGGTTGTTGTTGTAGGCGCCATAGAGGATCGAGTCGCCCTCCAGGGTGACGGTGCAGTCGCGGGGTGCGTCGTCGGGCGCTTTCGCGGACGCCGCCGGACGGGTCGGGGCACTGCTGCTGTGGCTATTGCTGCTGCCCCTGTCGCCTCCGCAGGCGGGGACCAGCGCACCGATCGCAAGGATGGCAAGCAGCGTGAAAGCGATGTCGGACAGGCGGACACAGGCCGCGCGTGGGCGTGCAGAAAGAGAAACCAAGGCGATCTCCGGCAAGGGCCTCCGGCGTTTTCCGGAAGCATCGATCCCTTGCCGTACGAGTTTTCAAAACCCGTAATGCGCCTTGCGTTTCAGGTCAGTCAGCCATGTAAAGCCTGCTTCGTCTTCAGCGCTTGGCGAACACGCCGTTCCACGCGAACACCGAGTTCGGCGCGTTCACGCGCATCGGCAGGGCTGCGGGGCTCGGTGGGGTTTCTTTCTTCTTCGGGGGCTCGTGCTCGACGCGCACGCCCTTGGCCAGCTGGTCTTCGACCAGGCTCTGCAGCGTGACGGAGCCCAGGAATTCCATGACATGGTGCTTGGCGGAGGCCCACAGCGCATCGGTCGAGTAGCAGCCCTTGCTGCTGCCGCCGGCGTCTTCCTTGTTCGGCGAGGCTTCGGTGTCGGCCAGTGGCTGGCCATCGACCGAAGCGAGGATGTCCGCCACGGTGATTTCGGACGCCCTGCGCGTCAGCGTGTAGCCGCCGCCCGGTCCGCGCGTTGCCTTGATCAGCGCATGCTGGCGCAGCTTGCTGAACAGCAGTTCGAGCGACGAGCGGGCAATGTGCTGTCGTCGGCTGATCGACGCCAACGGTACGGGGCCATCCCGTTCGCGCATGGCGACATCGATCATGGCCGTCAAGGCGAAGCCGCCCTTCGTCGTGAGACGCATGGAGTGTTCCTCGGTGTTGGGTTTTGCAAACAATGCGTGGTAGGTGTGCAAAAGACCGGGAAAAGTTTCCTTCGGGAGGTAAAGGCCTTTTTTGAAACAAATCGAAAAAGACCGGCCCATCGACGCTTGCGAGCCTGCAGGAAGGGCTTTGGGGGCTAGGACGACCAGCGATGAAGTTCCACGCCAGGAGCGTCGAGCGCCAGCTTCAGCACGTTGCCGTGCGTGGAGTCGGTGACGAACAAGGTCGACCTGCCAGCGCCACCGAAGGCGATGTTCGTCGTCGAGGCGCCGGTGGGCCCGCGCAGCACCATGACGGGTTCGGCGCGCGCGTTGAGCACCCAGACATAGCCCAGGCCGGGATTGGCCACCAGCACCCGACCCTGCGTGTCGACCGCAAGCCCGTCGGGGCCGCTGGGTCCGTAGGACGTGAAGAACTGGCTCACCTTGGCAACGCTCCCGTCGGCCAGCAACGGCACGCGCCAGACACAGTTGCCGCGCGTCACCGCGAGATAGAGCACCTTGCCGTCCGGCGAGAGGGCCACGCCATTCGGGCTGGGCACGTTGGACAGCAGCAGGTCGAGCTGCCCGTCGGGCCTCAGGCGATACAGGCGGCCCGAAGGGTCGTGCAACCCGCTCTGGCCCTGGTCCGTGAAGTAGACGTTTCCCTGCGCATCGAGCACCAGGTCGTTCACGCCCTTGAAGCTCTCGGTGTTGCGCCGCTGAAGGTGCGGCGTGACGCGGCCGGTTCGCACATCCACCCGCATCAGGCCGTTCTTGTAGTCGGTGACGAGCAGGGTGTGTGCGTCGACGAACTTCATGCCGTTCGGCTCGCCGTCGTACTCGGCGACCAGCGTCCATTCGCCCGATGTGTCGATGCGGAAGATCCGGCCGAAAGGGATGTCCGTGACGTAGAGGTTGCCGTCGTCGTCGAACACAGGGCCTTCGAGAAAGGAATCGGTCACCTGGCCGCCGCGGTTGGCATCGGCCCAGACGCTGGGCTCCGGGCGGCGGAAGGACTCGGGCATGCTGGTGAAGGTCTGCAGGTCCAGCACCTGGGGCGCTTGCAATAGGTACAAGTCGGTCTCCTCTGCAATCAGGTCATCGCGAAGCCATAGAGCCTCGCCGGGTTGTCGACCAGGATGCGGTCGCGCACGGCGGTGGCGCCATCGCACCATGCCGAGAGCACGTCGGCCAGGTCGGCATCGTTGACGGTGCCTGGAGTCTCCGTGGTGTGAGGCCAGTCGCTGCCCCAGACCAGCCGTTCCGGCGCTGCCCTGACCAGCGCACGGCCCAGTGCGTAGGCATCCTGGTAGGCGGGCGCCCCGTCGCGCGATCGCATGTAGACGCCCGACAGCTTCATCCACGTGTTGCCACCGTCGAGCAGCCGGCGCGCCACGGCAAACGCGGCGCCATCGACGCCGTCGGCTGGGTCGATGCGGGCCATGTGGTCTATCACCAGCGGCACCGGGAGTGCCGCCAATATCGGCGCGAGTTCCACCAGTTGTTCGGGCTGCAGGAAGACCTGGATGTGCCAACCCAGCCGGGCCACCTTTCGCGCCAGCGTCGTCAGCATCTGCGCCGTGGTGACGCCCCAGGACTGCGGCGTCACGAAGTTCACGCGCAAGCCGCAGACGCGATGCGCCGCCAGGCGGTCGAGCTCGTCGTCGGCTACGTCCTGGCCGACGACTGCGATGCCGCGCGCGCTCTCGCCCAGTTGCGCGAGTGCGTCGAGCGTGCAGGCGTTGTCCGTGCCGTAGGTCGAGGGATTGACGACCACCGTGCGCGAGGTCCCGAGCCGCTGCTGCAAAAGCCGATAGGCTGCCACCTCGGCCCGCGGCGGCTGGCGCTTCCAGTGCGGCGACGCGGCGAAGCGCGGGTCGAAGATGTGCATGTGGCTGTCGCAGGCGTCGGCAGGCAGTGCAGTCGCGGGCCGGTTCGTCCCCACCGAATGGGGAACCGGCTGCGCGTCAGAGGTGTGGTCCATGGCTGTCTTCAGTCGAGCTTGATGTTGCCCTTGCGGATCACTTCCGCCCATTTCGCATCTTCCTTCTTCAGGAAGTCGGCGAACTCGGATGGCGTCGAGCCGACCGGCTGCACGCCAACGTCCACGAAGCGCCGCTTCACTTCGTCATTCTTCAGGACATCGACCACCGCCTTGTGGAGCTTGTCGGCGATGGGCGCGGGCGTGCCGGCCGGCAGGAGCAGGCCGTTCCACTCGTAGGCCTCGTAGCCGGGCGCAACGGTCTCGGCGATGGTCGGCACATCGGGCAGGCGTGCGGAGCGCTGCGGCGACGACACCGCCAGCGCGCGCAGCTTGCCCGAGGACACGAGCGGATACGACGCCGCGATGGTGCTGAACATGAAGTCGACCTGTCCGCCCATGACATCGGAGATGGCGGGGCCGCCGCTCTTGTAGCCGACATGCACCATGTCGAGCCCGAGCCGCTGGCGCAGCAATTCCGCCGCAAGCCGCTGCACGGTGCCGCTTCCGCCCGATGCGAAGTTGAGCTTTCCGGGTTCGGCCTTCGCTCTGTCCGCGAGGTCCTTGATGCTCTTCACCGGCGACTCCGCGCGGACGATCACGATGTTGGGCGCCAGCGAGACGAGCGCCAGCGGCTGCAGGGCATTGCCCGCGTACGGCATCCGGGGAAAGAGATGCGGATTGATCGAGTAGGGAGTTGCGTCGTAGAGCACCGTGTAGCCGTCGGGCGCGGCCTTGGCCGCAAAGCTCGCACCGATGGTTCCGCTGGCGCCGGGCCTGTTGTCGACGATCACGCTGGTGCCCAGCTTCTCGCCCATGCGCACCGCCAGCACGCGCGCCAGTGCGTCCGCGGAGCCGCCCGGCGCATACGGCACGACGAGCGTGATGGGGCGGTCCGGAAAGGCGGCCTGGGCGGAAGCGGCAGCAGCGAAGAGGCACGCGGCGAGCATGCGTTGGATGGCTTTCATTCTGGTTTCCTGGGATGTGCGTTCATTCGGTCTTGAGATCGAGCGTTCGGGCCAACTCGCCATAGAGCTTGACCTCGCGCGCCAGCTGCGCGCCGAAGGCATCGGCGCAGGTGTTCTGTGCTTCCATGCCGAGCGAACGCAGCTTCTCCTGCGTGGCCGGCGCTTGCGCAAACTCGGTGGCTGCGCGGCGCAGCACGGCCAGGACTTCCGGCGGCGTCTTTGCCGGTGCCAGCAGGCCGTACCAGGCGTCGGCCGTGTAGCCCTTTACGCCCACCTCCTCGAAAGTCGGCACGTCCGCCAGCAGTGCCGAGCGCTTCGGCGCCGCCACGGCCAGGGCCGTCAGCTTGCCCGACTGCACCTGGGTGAGCACCGAGCCCAGCGTAGCGAAAGAGCTGTCGACCTGGCCTCCCATGAGATCGGTCGTCGCCTGCGCCGCGCCCTTGTACGGGATGTGGTTCATCGACGTCCCTGTCAGCCGCGTGAATTGCGCGCTCGCGAAGTGCCCCGAGCTGCCCGAGCCCGGCGTGGCATAGGTGCGCTTGCCCGGCTCTGCCTTCACCGCCTGCAGGAACGCGCCGAACGACTTGACGGGCATCGACGGCCCGACGACCAGCACCGTCGGGCTCACGGCGAGCGAGCACACCGGGGCGAACGACCGCACGGCGTCGAACTTGACCCGCTGGCTGTAGAGCGCCGGGATCATCGTGTGATTCGTCGCGCCCAGCAGCAGCGTGTAGCCGTCGGCCGGCGCGGCAGCCACTGCCTCTGCCGCCAGGATCGTGTTGGCGCCGGGCTTGTTGTCCACGATGAAGGGCTGGCCCAGGGCGCGTGATGCGTGGTCGGCAAAGGCGCGCGCCACCACGTCGGTGGGGCCGCCTGCGGAAAAGCCGACGAGGATGCGCACGGGCTTGGCCGGCCAGGTCTGTGCATGCGCCGTTGCTACTGCCGCCAGCGTGGCCGACAGCCCGAGCACGGCCACCGCCCGGCGGGCGTTCTTGCCTCTGTTCATTTTTTTGTCTCCTTGTTCTGGTCCGGATGGTGCCGCCTTGCGGCTGCGCCTCAGACGCTCGTCGTCTGGCGGGCGAGCACCTGCAGCAGATTCTTCGCTGCGCCCACGCCCATGTTCACGTAGGCATCGCTGGTGACGCCGCCGATGTGGGGGCTCAGCACGATGTTCTTTTCGCCCTGGAACGGATGGCCGGGTGCCATCGGCTCGACAGCGAAGCTGTCCAGCCCGGCCATGGCCACCTGGCCCGAGCGGACCGCCGCCAGCAGCGCGGCCTCTTCGATCAGGCCGCCGCGTGCCGTGTTGATGACGATCACGCCGCGCTTGCATCGTGCCAGCGTCTGCTCGTCGAGCAGCCCGCGGTTGTCGTCCGTCAACGGGCAGTGCAGCGAAATGGCATCGGACTCGGCCCAGATGGTCGCCAGGTCCACGGCTTGTACGTACGCCGGAAGATTCTTGGCGTACGGATCGAACCCAAGCACGCGCATGCCGAGCGCATCGGCCATGCGCGCAAAGCGAAGCCCGATGGCGCCGAGCCCGATGAGGCCGATGGTGCGGCCGCCGAGCTCGAGGCTCTTGTGCGTTGCCTTGTCCCAGTGGCCGGCATGCATGCGCGCATCGAGCGCCACCACCGACTTGGCGCAGGCCAGCAGCAGCGCGAGCGCCTGCTCGGCCACCGCTGCTGCATTGGCGCCCACGGCCGCGACGACCTCGATGCCGCGCGCCTGTGCGGCTGCCTTGTCGATCGTGTCCGTGCCGCTGCCGTGCTTGGAGATCACCTTGAGCGAAGGGGCCGCGTTCATGACCGCCGGGCCCACCTTGCCGTAGCGCACGATGATGGCCACGGGGTCGTGGGCGCGGCACAGCGCCACGAGGTCGTCCTCGGTCGGCGTCTTGCCGGCGTAGATGACTTCGTATCCCTCGAGGAGGTCGAGTGCCTGTGGCGCGAGGTCGGCGCCCGTCACCAGGATGGCTGTCACAGCGTCTCGCCCTCCTTCAGCACACCGGCCGTGCGCAGCGCTGCATCGAGCCACTTGGCGGCGGTGTCCCCGTCCTTGATGGCGGCGATGCGCGCGGCCTCGTCCTTCACCTTCTTCGCGGCGAGAGGCAGCAGCGATTCGATCTTCTCGCGCTCCACCACGACCACGCCGTCGCCGTCGCCGACGATGAAGTCGCCCGGATGCACCGTGACGCCGCCGATCGACACCGGATGCCCGATGCGCCCGCCGATGTTCTTGGTGGGCCCGTTCGGATTGGTGCCGACCGAGAACACCGGAAAGTCCATCTCGTCGATCTCGTTGCTGTCGCGGCAGGCCCCGTCGATGACCACGCCGGCAATGCCGACCTGCTTGCAGGCGGTCATCATGATCGTGCCCATGAGCGCGGAGGTCTGGTCGCCCTTGCCGTCGATCACGAGCACGTCGCCGGGCTTCGCCATGGCAATGGCGGCATGGATCATCAGGTTGTCGCCGGGGCGAACTTCTACGGTGATCGCGGTGCCGGCCAGCTTCATGCGGGGACGCAACGCCTTGATGCGGCCGTCCACCGCGCCGCGGCGCCCGGCCACGTCGGCCAGGATGGCTGGCTGGAATTCGGCAGCCTGCGCCACGATGTGCGCGGGCACGCGCTCGAAGTTGCGGACGATGTCGGGGAGGGGCGATGACATGAGGGTGCTTTCAGAAGTGATGGAATAAAGAAGGGCGCTCAATCCAGCTTGATGCCCGAAACCTTGACGACGGCGCCCCAGCGAACACCGTCCGTGCGAATCAGCGATGCGAACTTCTCGGGCGGGCCGGACATCACCTCCGCGCCTTGCGCCGCGAGCTTCTTCTGCACCTCGGGCGTGGCGAGCGCCTTGTTGAAAGCTGCGTTGAGCTTGGTGACTGCGTCCTTCGGCATGGCTGCAGGGCCCGCCACGCCGAACCATGTGACGGCCTCGAAATCCTTGTAGCCCGACTCGGCCATGGTGGGCACATCAGGCAAGTCGCGGTTGCGTTGCAGAGAGGTCACGGCCAGCGCGCGCAGCTGGCCGCTCTTGATCTGCGCGATCAGGGTCGGCACGGACGAGATGTACATCTGGATCTGGCCGCCGACCAGGTCGGTCAGGCCTTGCGATGCGCCCTTGTAGGGAACGTGCGTGAACTGCACGCCCGCGGCCTTCTGGAACTGCTCGGTGGCCAGATGGGCCACCGTGCCGTTGCCCGAGCTCGCGTAGTTGAGTGCGGTGGGCTTGGCCTTTGCGGCGGCGACCACGTCCGCGAGCTTCTTGTAGGGCGATGCGGCCGAGACCACCAGCACCAGCGGTGCGGAGGCGACGAGGCCCACAGCTGCGAGGTCCTTCACCGGGTCGTAGGGCAGCTTGGCGTAGAGCGTCGGATTGATCGCGAGGTTGCTGGTCTGCCCCAGCACCAGCGTGTAGCCGTCGGGGTTGGCCTTGGCTGCCGCGTCGACGCCGATGTTGCCGCCGGAGCCGGGCTTGTTGTCGATGACGATGGTCCAGCCCTCCGAGGTCGCGACCTTGTTCGCCACCTCGCGGGCAATGATGTCCGTGCCGCCGCCCGGCGGGAACGGCACGACGAGGCGGATGGGGCGCGCCGGATAGCCTTGAGCCAGCGTCACGCCGCAAGAAAGTAGAAGGGCGAGGCCGATGGCCGCGCGGCGAGGAATGGAGCTGGGGCTCGAGGTGCGCATTTGTGTTGTCTCCGGAATCGTTCGATCAATCAGTGCCTGCGAGCGGTGGTGCTCCGAGGCATGAAGCGACTTTAGATTTGCGTTCCGCTCCATACAATGGTGGTCCACTGAACGGACCATGGACCACTGTGCGAAACAAGTTGCTGACGGCAAAGCGCTCGACCGAAGTCATCGAAGAGCCGCGTGAAGTGGACGCGGGCGCCACGGGTGGCGTGACCGCCGTCACCCGCGCCCTGCAGCTGCTCGATGCCTTCGGCATGCAGGACGAGCGCCTCTCGCTGGCCGAGCTGACCCGCCGCAGCCACATGCACAAGACAACCGCGCTGCGGCTGCTGCGCACGCTGGCGCTTGCCGGCTACGTGGTGCAGCGTGACGACGGCGAATGGCGATTGGGACCTGCGGCAGGCTGGCTCGGAGCCCGCTACCAAGCCAGCTTCGATGCCAACAATGTCGTGGAACCGATGCTGCTTGCCCTGTCGCATGCAACGGGCGAGAGCGCAGCGTTCTATGTGCGCGAAGGAAATTCCAGGACTTGCCTGGCGCGCGTGGAAGGGCCGCAGCCCATCCGGCATCACGCGCGCATGGGCGCGATGCTGCCGCTGGAAAAAGGGTCACCGGGGCGGGTGATTCTTGCGTTCTCCGGCGAGCCTGGAAAGCTGTACGAAGACATCCGCAAGAAGGGCTATCACTTCTCCATCGGCGAGCGCGAGAAGAACGTGGCGACCGTGTCGGCGCCGGTCTTCGGCCTGCGCTGGGCGCTGCTGGGGTCGGTGTGCATCTCGGGCCCCGCGGACCGGTTGCCCAAGGCAAAGCTGCTCGGCCACGCGAAGACGATCATGAAGGCCGCGAACGAACTCTCCTACGCACTGGCCGGCCGGCCCACCGCGCAGACTCCGGCGGTGGTCTCCACCTGGCATCCCTAGAAGGGGCCGGTGGAGTCCGTGCTGAGCTCAGGCCGATGCGCGCAGCGTCTTGGCGGCCGCCACCATGTTGGTCAGCGCCGGCACCACTTCAGCCCACTGGCGCGTCTTCAGGCCGCAGTCGGGGTTGACCCACAGGCGTTCGGCAGGAACGCGCTCGGCCGCTTTCTTCATCAGTTGCACGATGTGCTCCTGGCTCGGGATGTTCGGCGAGTGGATGTCGTACACGCCTGGGCCGATCTCGTTGGGGTACTTGAAGTTGTCGAAGGCATCGAGCAGCTCCATGTCCGAACGCGAGGTCTCGATGGTGATGACGTCGGCATCCATGTCGGCGATCGACGCGATGATGTCGTTGAACTCCGAGTAGCACATGTGCGTGTGGATCTGCGTCTCGTCGCGCACGCCGTTGGCCGTGATGCGGAAGGACTCGACAGCCCAGTCGAGGTACTCCTGCCACTGCGACTTGCGCAGCGGAAGGCCTTCGCGCAGCGCCGCCTCGTCGATCTGGATCACGCGCACGCCGGCTTTCTCCAGGTCGAGCACTTCTTCGCGTATGGCCAGCGCAAGCTGGTGGCACGACACTGAGCGCGGCTGGTCGTCACGGACGAAAGACCAGTTCAGGATGGTGACCGGACCGGTCAGCATGCCCTTCATCGGCTTTTGCGTGAGCGACTGCGCGTACCTGATCCACTCCACGGTCATCGCCTTCGGACGGCTGATGTCGCCGAACAAGATCGGCGGCTTCACGCAGCGCGAACCGTACGACTGCACCCAGCCGAACTGGCTGAAGGCGTAGCCGTCGAGTTGCTCGCCGAAGTACTCGACCATGTCGTTGCGCTCGGCTTCGCCGTGCACCAGCACGTCCAGGCCAAGGACTTCCTGTTCCTTCACGCTGCGGCCGATTTCGGCCTGCATCGCGGCCTTGTAGCCTGCTGCATCGAGGCGACCGGCCTTGAACTCACTGCGCGCATGGCGGATTTCCGCGGTCTGCGGGAATGAGCCGATGGTGGTGGTCGGGTAGGCCGGCAGCTTCAGCAGGGCGGCTTGCTTGGGCGCGCGCTGGGCGTAGACGCTCTTGCGCTGGCCCAAGGCTGCGTTCAGCCTGGCGATGGCGGCCTTGACGCCGGGGTTGTTCACGCGCGGCGAGTTGCGGCGGGCGGAAACGGCGGCCTGATTGGCTGCCAGCTCATCCTTCACGGCATCGCGGCCGTGGCGCAGGGCGGTGGCCAGCACTCTCAGCTCCTCGAGCTTCTGGAGTGCGTAGGCGAGCCACCACTTGACCTCGGCGTCGAGCTTCTGCTCGCTGGCCAGATCCACCGGCACGTGCAGCAGCGAGCACGACGGTGCAATCCAGAGACGCTCGCCCAGGCGCTGCGCCAGCGGCTCGAGCCAGTCGAGGATGGCGGTCAGGTCGCTCTTCCAGATGTTGCGGCCGTTGATGACCCCGAGCGACAGCACCTTGTGCGCGGGCAGCATGCTCAGCAGAGGCACCACGTCGTCGCGGCCGTTGATGGCGTCGACGTGCAGGCCCGCCACCGGAAGGTTGGCGGCCAGGTACTTGTTTTCCAGCAGCTGGCCGAAATAGGTCGCGAGCAGGATCTTGACCTTGGCGGCCTTGAGATGGTGGTAGGCCGTGTTGAAGGCGTGCTGCCAGTCGGCGTCCAGCTCGGTGACGAGCAGGGGCTCGTCGATCTGCACCCACTCGACGCCCTGTGCCGCCAGTGCGTCGAGCAGTTCCGCGTACACCGGCAGCAGGCGCGGCAGCAGCGCGAGCTTGTCGGAGTCGTCCTTGGCCTTTCCGATGGACAGGTACGTCACGGGGCCGACCAGCACGAGCTTGGCCTTCACGCCCTGCGCCTTGGCTTCGGCGAGCTGCTCCAGGATGCGCGATGCGTCGAGCTTGAACTCGGTTGCCGAAGTGAACTCGGGGACGATGTAGTGGTAGTTGGTGTCGAACCACTTCGTCATCTCGCCGGCGGCCACGCCGCCGCAGCAGCCCGCGTGGTCTTCGGCGGACTGCGCCGAGCGGCCGCGCGCCACGCGGAAGTAGTTGTCCAGGGTGTCGCCGTGGAAGCCGCGCACGCGCTCGGGCAGGTTGCCGATCGTGAAGCTCATGTCCAGCACCTGGTCGTAGAACGCGAAATCGCCCACCGGCACCAGGTCGATTCCGGCCTGGTCTTGCCAGTGGCGTTGGCGTAGCTCGGCGCCGAGGGCCTTGAGTGCGTCGCGCGAGGACTCTCCCTTCCAGTACGACTCGAGCGCGAACTTCAGTTCGCGCCTGGCGCCGATGCGGGGAAAGCCAAGGTTGTGGGTGGTGGTCATGGGTATCGGAACGTCCGGGCAGTCAGAGAAAGGGTGGATCCTAGGTTTGACGACTCTTGAAGTAAAATGGTCTTATTTCACGTATCCATGAATACTGCTCATTAGTCATGTTGGAGCGCACGCATCTGGCCATCGTCCAGGAAGTGGACAAGCAAGGCTCGCTCACGGCCGCCGCCGAGGTGCTGCACCTGACGCAGTCGGCCTTGAGCCATTCCATCCGCAAGCTCGAGATCCAGCTCGGAACGGAGATCTGGCAGCGCGAAGGGCGCAGTCTGCGGCTGACCCAGGCGGGCCAGTACCTGCTGGCGGTAGCGAACCGGGTGCTGCCGCAGCTCACGCTGGCGGAGGAACGCCTGCGCCAGTTCGCCCAGGGCGAACGCGGGTCGCTGCGCATCGGCATGGAATGCCATCCCTGCTACCAGTGGCTGCTGAAGGTGGTGTCGCCGTACCTGGCGTCATGGCCCGACGTGGACGTCGACGTGAAGCAGAAATTCCAGTTCGGCGGCATCGGCGCGCTCTTCGGCTACGAGATCGACCTGCTGGTGACCCCCGATCCGCTCTACAAGCCAGGCCTGCACTATGAGCCCGTGTTCGACTACGAACAGGTGCTCGCGGTCGCGCGCGGCCACCGCCTGGCGAACGTGCCCTACGTCAAGCCCGCGCAACTGACCGAGGAGGTTCTCGTCACCTACCCGGTTGCGACGGACCGGCTGGACATCTACAACATGTTCCTGATGCCCGCGGGCGTGACGCCCAAGCGCCACAAGGCCATCGAGACAACGGACATCATGTTGCAGATGGTGGCGAGCGGCCGTGGCGTGGCCGCGCTGCCTCGCTGGCTGGTGGAGGAGTACGCGGAGAAGATGGAAATCGTCCCGGTCCGGCTGGGCTCGCGCGGCATCGCCAAGCAGATCTTTCTTGGCGCGCGGGAAGCGGACACCGACGTCGATTACCTGAAGGCCTTTGTCGAGCTGGCGCGTCAGGTGTAGCGCCTTTCCAGCGCGTCCCACTCCGGCTTGTCGATCAGAAACTGTCGCCAGGCACGCGCACCCAGCCTTCCATCAACACGCGGGCGCTCCGGCTCATCAGGGCCTTGGTCACCACCCATTCGCCATCGACCTTGCGGGCCTCGGCGCCGACGCGCAGCGTGCCCGATGGGTGGCCGAAGCGCACTGCCTGGCGCTCGCCACCGCCGGCCGCAAGGTTCACCAGCGTGCCGGGGATCGCCGCTGCGGTGCCGATGGCGACCGCGGCCGTGCCCATCATGGCGTGGTGCAGCTTGCCCATCGACAGCGCACGCACGAGCAGGTCCACGTCCGCGGCCTTCACTGCCTTGCCGCTGGAGGCCGTGTAGTCCCTGGGCGTTGCGACGAAGGCCACCTTGGGCGTGTGCTGGCGCTTGGCGGCTTCACCGATGTCCTTGATGAGGCCCATCTTCACCGCGCCATGCGCGCGGATCGTCTCGAACATTGCCAGTGCCTTCGCATCGCTGTTGATCGCGTCCTGCAACTCGGTGCCGGTGTAGCCGATGTCGCCTGCGTTGACGAAGATGGTCGGAATGCCCGCGTTGATCAGCGTGGCGCGCAAAGTGCCCACGCCGGGCACTTCGAGCTCTTCGACCACCCTGCCGGTCGGGAACATCGCGCCGCCGCCTTCACCGTCGCCCTCGTCGGCCGGGTCGATGAATTCCAGCGGCACTTCGGCCGCGGGGAAGGTCACGCCGTCGAGTTCGAAGTCGCCGGTTTCCTGAACCTCGCCTCGGGCGATCGGCACGTGGGCGACGATGGTCTTGCCGATGTTGGCCTGCCAGATGCGCACGGTGCACGTGCCGTTCTGCGGTACGCGCGTCCGGTCGATCAGGCCCTGCGCAATTGCGAACGGCCCGACCGCCGCCGACAGGTTGCCGCAGTTGCCCGACCAGTCGACGAAGGCGCTGTCGATGGAGACCTGGCCGAACAGGTAGTCGACGTCGTGGTCCGGCCGCGTGGAGCGCGACAGGATCACGGTCTTCGATGTGGAGGAGGTGGCCGCGCCCATGCCGTCGATCTGCTTGGCGTAGGGGTCGGGGCTGCCGATCACGCGCAGCAGCAGTGCGTCGCGCGCCGGCCCGGGCTGCCGCGCCGCCGCGGGCAGGTCCTGCAGGCGGAAGAACACGCCCTTGCTGGTGCCGCCACGCATATAGACGGCGGGAATCTTGATCTGGGGAACGGATGCCATGGCAAATGGAGTGGTGGTTGTCTTCAGGCTGCCGACTTGTTCTCGGCCAGGAAGTCTTGTGCAAAGCGCTGCAGCACGCCGCCTGCGTCGTAGATCGACACTTCCTCGGCCGTGTCCAGCCGGCAGGTCACCGGAACCTGCAGCGTGTCGCCGCCCATGCGGTGGACGACCAGCGTGAGGTCGGCGCGCGGTGCGGGCTTGCCGATCACGTCGTAGGTTTCGGTGCCGTCCAGGCCCAGCGTGAGTCGCGTGGTGCCGGGCTTGAACTCCAGCGGCAGCACGCCCATGCCGAGCAGGTTGGTGCGGTGGATGCGCTCGAAGCCTTCGGCCACGACGGTCTCCACACCGGCCAGGCGTACGCCCTTGGCAGCCCAGTCGCGCGACGAGCCCTGGCCGTAGTCGGCGCCGGCCACGATGATCAATGGCTGCCTGCGGTTCAGGTACGTCTCGATCGCCTCCCACATGCGCACGACCTTGCCTTCAGGCTCGATGCGCGCGAGCGACCCTTTCTTCTGCGCGCCGTCGACCACCGCCATCTCGTTGACGAGCTGCGGGTTGGCGAAGGTGGCTCGCATGGCCGTGAGGTGGTCGCCGCGGTGCGTGGCGTAGGAGTTGAAGTCTTCTTCCGGAAGACCCATCTTCGCCAGATACTCGCCGGCGGCGCTGTCCAGCAGGATCGCGTTGGACGGCGACAGATGGTCGGTCGTGATGTTGTCCGGCAGCAGCGCCAGCGGCCGCATGCCGCGCAGCGTGCGCGGATTGGCCGCGAGCGCGCCCACGCCCTCGCTGTCCCAGTAGGGCGGGCGGCGGATGTAGGTGGACTGCGGCCGCCAGTCGTACTGCGGGCTCACCTTCTCGCCGCTGTCTGCGTGGATCGCGAACATGGGCTCGTACACCTTGCGGAACATCTCTGGCCTGACGGAGGCCGCGACGATGGCGTCGATTTCCTCGTCGCTCGGCCAGAGGTCCTGCAGGCGTATCTCCTTGCCGTTCACGACATCCAGCACGTCGCGCTCGATGTCGAAGCGCATCGTGCCCGCGATCGCGTAGGCCACGACCAGCGGCGGCGATGCCAGGAAGGCCTGCTTCGCGTACGGATGGATGCGGCCGTCGAAGTTGCGGTTGCCCGAGAGCACCGCGGTGGCGTACAGGTCGCGCTCGATGATCTCCTGCTGGATCTTCGGGTCCAGCGCCCCCGACATGCCGTTGCAGGTGGTGCAGGCAAAGGCGACGATGCCGAAGCCGAGCTGCTCCAGCTCGTGCAGCAGGCCGGCGTCGCGCAAGTAGAGCTCCACGGCCTTGGAGCCCGGAGCCAGCGATGACTTGACCCAAGGCTTGCGCTTGAGGCCCAGGCGGTTGGCATTGCGCGCCAGCAGCGCGGCGGCGATCACGTTGCGCGGGTTCGAGGTGTTGGTGCACGACGTGATGGCCGCGATGATCACGGCGCCGTCGGGCATCAGGCCCGCTGCTTCCTGCCGCCTGGCCTCTGCAAGACCGACGGCGATGTTGCGCTCGGCCAGCTGCGAGGTGGGCAGTCGGCGGTGCGGGTTGGAAGGGCCTGCCATGTTGCGCACCACGCTCGACAGGTCGAACTTCAGCACGCGTTCGTAGCTGGCGGTCTCCAGCGCATCGCCCCAGAAGCCGGCTGTCTTCGCATACGTTTCGACCAGCGCGACCTGTGCGTCTTCGCGGCCGGTAAGCCGCAGGTAGGTGAGCGTCTGGTCGTCGATGTAGAAGAGCGCGGCCGTGGCGCCGTACTCGGGGCACATGTTGGAAATGGTCGCGCGGTCGCCGATGGTCAGGCCGTGCGTGCCTTCGCCGAAGAACTCCAGGTACGCACCGACCACTTTTTCCTTGCGCAGGAACTCGGTGAGCGCCAGCACGATGTCGGTGGCGGTGATGCCCGGCTGGCGTCGGCCGGTCAGCTCCACGCCGACGATGTCGGGCAGGCGCATCCACGAGGCGCGGCCCAGCATCACGTTCTCGGCCTCCAGGCCGCCGACGCCCACCGCGATCACGCCCAGCGCATCGACGTGCGGTGTGTGGCTGTCGGTGCCCACGCAGGTGTCCGGGAAGGCCAGGCCGTCCTGCACGTAGACCACCGGCGACATCTTCTCCAGATTGATCTGATGCATGATGCCGTTACCCGCCGGAATCACTTCCATGTTGGCGAAGGCGCGCTTCGTCCAGTCGATGAAATGGAAGCGGTCCTCGTTGCGGCGGTCTTCGATCTGCCGGTTTTTCTCGAAGGCGTGCGGATCGAATCCGCCGCACTCCACGGCCAGCGAATGGTCGACGATCAGCTGCACCGGCACCACCGGGTTCACCTGCGCGGGGTCGCCGCCCTCGGCCGCTATCGCGTCGCGCAAACCCGCGAGGTCCACCAGCGCGGTCTGGCCCAGGATGTCGTGGCACACCACGCGCACGGGAAACCACGGAAAGTCACGATCGCGCCGGCGCTCGATGAGCTGCAGCAGGCATTCATCGAGGATAGACGGGTCGCAGCGGCGCACCAGGTTCTCGGCATGTACGCGCGCGGTGTAGGGCAGGGTGTTCCAGGCGCCGGGGCGCAGTGCATCGACCGCGGCGCGGGCGTCGATGTAGTCCAGCGTGGTGCCGGGGAGTTGTTTTCTGTGTCGTGAATTCATCGTGGCAAATCGGGAAGCGGCTTACTCGGAGCGGATGTCGTTGTCTTTCACGACCTTGGCGTAGCGCGGAATTTCGGCGCGAATCAGCGCGCCGAACTGTTCCGCCGTGCCGCCTGCAGCAGACACCCCGGTGGGCTCCAGCTTGGCGTTGAGTTCGGGCGCCTTGAGGCCGGCGTCGAGCGCGCCGTTGAGCTTCGCGAGCACGGCGGGCGGCACGCCCTTGGGCGCGATCAGCCCGTGCCATGCCACCACGTCGTACTCGGGCAGTCCGCCGGCCTCGGCGATCGAGGGAATGTTGGGGTAGGCCTGCAGGCGCTGCGCAGTGGTCACCGCGAACGCACGCAGCCGGCCCGACTGCACGTGCGGCATCAAGGCCTCGGTGCCCGCGACCAGCATGTCCACGTTGCCTGCCACCAGGTCGGTGACAGCCGGCCCCGTGCCCCGGTACGGCACGTGCGTGGCCTTGACCTTGGCCATGCCGAACATGTACTCGGTCACGATGTGCAGGTGGCTGCCGTTGCCCGCCGAAGCGAAGGTCAGCTTGCCCGGGTTCTGGCGCCCGTAGTCGAGCAGCTCCTTCAGGTTCTTTGCAGGCACCTTGGCCGGGTTGACGCACAGCACGTATGCACCCTTCGACAACTGGATCACCGGCGTCATGTCGGCGACCGGGTCGAAGCGCAGCTTGTACAGGGACGGGTTGACGGTGTAGCTGCCGGCAATCAGCAGCAGCGTGTAGCCGTCGCCGGGCGTGTGCAATGCGTACTCGGTGCCGAGCGTGCCGCCGGCGCCCGGCCGGTTGTCCACCACCACGGCCTGGCCCAGCCGCTGGCTGAGCACGTTCGACGCAACGCGCGCGATGAAGTCGGAGCCCCCGCCGGGTGCGAAGGGACAGACGATCTTGAGCGGCTTGGCCGGAAAGGCATCCTGGGCCCAGACGGTGCGGGCGACGGGCAATGCCAGCCCGGCCAGGGCTGCTGATGAAAAGGCGCGGCGATTCAGGGTCATGCGGTTGTCTCCAGTGTTGTTGTGCATGCCTCCCGCGACGGCGTGCCATCGCGGTGGCAGGCGCTAGTTTGCGCCCGTATGGCAAACCCGCGACAAACGCTCGGAGACTCCCGTGCGGCTCAGATCCGCGCCTCGATCGGCACGAACTTCACGTCCTCGGGGCCGGTGTAGTTGGCGCTCGGGCGAATGATCTTGTTGTCTACGCGCTGCTCGATCACATGCGCGGCCCAGCCGCTGGTGCGCGCGATCACGAACAGGGGTGTGAACATCGCGGTGGGCACGCCCATCATGTGATAGCTCACGGCGCTGAACCAGTCGAGATTGGGGAACATCTTCTTGGCCTCCCACATCACCGATTCCAGCCGCTGCGCGATGTCGAACATCTTGGTCGAGCTGGCTTCGTCGGACAGCCGCCTGGCCACGCCCTTGATCACCACGTTGCGTGGGTCGCTCACCGTATAGACAGGGTGGCCGAAGCCGATCACCACCTCCTTGGCCTCCACGCGGCGGCGGATGTCGGCCTCGGCTTCGTCGGGCGAGTCGTAGCGCTTCTGGATCTCGAAGGCCACCTCGTTGGCGCCGCCGTGCTTGGGGCCGCGCAGCGCGCCGATCGCGCCCGCGATGGACGAATACATGTCGCTGCCGGTGCCGGCGATCACGCGCGCGGTGAAGGTCGAGGCGTTGAACTCGTGCTCCGCGTACAGGTTCAGCGAGGTGTGCATCGCGCGCACCCAGGCCTTGGAAGGCTTCTCGCCATGCAGCAGGTGCAGGAAGTGGCCGCCGATGGAGTCGTCGTCGGTCTCCACATCGATGCGCTTGCCCTGCGTGCTCCAGTGATACCAGTACAGCAGCATCGAGCCGAGCGAAGCCATCAGGCGGTCTGCGATGTCGCGCGCGCCGGGCAGGTTGTGGTCGTCTCTCTCGGGCAGGATGCAGCCTAGCGCGGAGACGCCGGTGCGCATCACGTCCATCGGGTGGGCGCCGGCGGGCAGGCTCTCCAGCGCGTCCTTCACGTTCGCCGGCAGGCCGCGCATGGCCTTCAGGCGTGCCTTGTAGGCCTTGAGCTCGGCACGCGTGGGCAGCTTGCCGTGCACCAGCAGGTGGGCAATTTCTTCGAATTCGCAGACCTCGGCGATGTCCAGGATGTCGTAGCCGCGGTAGTGCAGGTCGTTGCCGGTGCGGCCCACGGTGCAAAGCGCCGTGTTGCCCGCGGTCACGCCCGACAGGGCGACGGACTTCTTGGCCTTGAAGCCGGCCGGTGCGGCGATCTCGGTCGTGGGGGTCATGAGGGTCGTGGTGGTCATGCGGTTTCCTTGTCCAGATAAGAGCGATCGATGGCGGCGGGGCGGCCGGCGGCATCGACCGCCACCATCTCGAACACGCCCTTGAGGACTTCTTCCGCCGGAACGCCCGGCACGTCGGCCAGGCCGGTCACGCACACGGTCATCGAACAGCGGCCGATGCGGCTGACCCATCCGCGCAGGACGAGTTGATAACCCACCGGCACGGGCGAGAGAAAGCTGACGCTGGTCACCTCGGCCATCACCACTTCGCGTTGCGCCAGGCCGCGCGCCGCCAGGAAGGCCGCCTTGCTCATGAGCTGCAGGCCCTGGCCGGCGAAGAGCGTGCCGCGGTGATTGGCATGCACCGGCAGCACCAGTTCGCGGAGTTCGGTTGTTCCAACGGGTGTCGTCATGGTTCGCAATCTACGCAGAAAGCAACGACTGCAGAAGGACTGAAAGGGCGAACTCCTGCGAACGGGAGCAGGCAGATTTGCGAATGCTGCGAAGTTCAGCGACTGGAGCCGCGAGCCATACTTGGCGAATGGCTCGATGTCTTGAGCCCTATTGCCTGATGCTTTGGAAAGCACCGGGCATCTAGGCGCCTCGCGGTTCCTGCACGATCAGCGCGTGACGAATCTTCTGCGCCAGTTCGAGCAGAGCGGACGCCAGCTCGCGCGATACGACGGCGATCGACTCCTCGGTCGAGACGCTGACATTCAGCACGTAGATGACGTCGTCCACCTGCAGTGGCGTGGCCAGCGCCACCACCTCGGGTTGCCAGGCCGCGGCGCAGTAACCCTTGGCATGCACGTCCGCCCACGCCTGCTTGATCTCTGTCTCCATCTTGCGCCAGTGCCTGCGGCGTTGCGCGAACAGTTCCATCAGCCTGGCGCGGCGAGGTTGCGAAGCGACCGCCAGGTAAGCCCTGCCCAGCGACGTGAGTTCCATCGGCACACGCTGGCCCGAAACCACGTGCCGGAGCGCTACGCGCTTCGCATAGCGAATGGATTCAAGGTAAACCATCTCGTCCCGGTCCGGCGCGGCCAGTCCGACGTTGATGCGCTTTTGCAGCGCCAACTCGCGCATGTGCGGTGTTGCTGCCTGTAGAACACGCGATCCGGTGCGCATCGCGTGCGACAAGCTCAACACGGCGGGCGCCAGGCGATAGGCGCGTTCGATGCTGTCCAGCTGCAGCATGCCCGCACCCACCAGCGTCTGCGTGAGTCTGCTGACCGTGGACTTGGAAAGTCCGGTGCGCTCGGCCAGTTCGCCATTGCCCAACAGCTCGGAGCCTGGCCGGAATGCACGCAGGATTTCGATGCCTCGCTCCAGCGATCGATTGGCAGGTGATCGTCCGGGTTTGTGGTCGAGATTGAAGTTGGGAAGTTCGGTCATGGGAGCCTTGCGGACAGGCGACGCGTGGATTCACCGTGAATGGATCGAATCGAAGTATCCATTGCCTGTGTTCCATCCAGTGGAATTGCAATCACCTTTGCGAGCCGCTTGATCCTAGAGTTCGGCTGTCACGCGCTGCAACTCGGGCATGTGACGGACTTTCAAATCAAACAGTTCTGGAGACATCAGACCATGGCAGCCCCTTCCACCGGGCGAGCACGCGTGCTCGCCTTCCTTCTCGCAGGCTTCGCAGTCGTCGGCACGGCCTTCGCCTACCCCGACAAGCCCATCCGTTTCGTCGTGCCCTTCGCGCCGGGCGGAGGCACCGACCTGATTGCTCGCACGCTGGGCGCGGAAATGTCCAAGGACCTCGGGCAGCCGGTCATCATCGACAACAAGCCGGGCGCGGGAACACTGATCGGCACGGACAACGTGGCCAAGAGCGCGCCCGACGGCTACAGCGTCGTGGTCGCCTCGTTCGCCCACGCCGTCAATCCATCGCTGCAGCCCAAGCTTTCGTATGGCAGCAACAAGGCCTTTGCGCCGGTCATCCTCGTCGGTCGCGGACCCAACGTGCTGGTGGTGCGCCCCGACAGTCCCTACAAGTCCGTGGCCGATCTGCTCACCGCCGCGAAGGCCAATCCCGGCAAGCTGACTTTCGCATCGCAAGGCGCGGGCACCTCCGCCCATCTGGCCGGCGAGATGTTCGCCAACCTCGCCAAGGTCAAGCTCTCGCACATTCCCTACCGGGGCGCAGGTCCCGCGCTGACCGATCTGCTGGGCGGCCAGGTCGACATGATGTTCGCCACCGCAGCGGCCGTGTCCACCTTCGTCGACAGCGGCAAGCTGCGCGCGCTGGGCGTGACCACGGCTGAGCCCTCGCCGGCATTCAAGGGTGTGCCGGCCATTGCGGCCAGCGTGCCGGGCTACCTGGTGGAGAGCTGGTACGGCCTGTTCGTGCCGGCCGGTACACCGCCAGCAGTCGTCGAGCGCCTCAACGCCGCCGGCCGCAAGGCCGCCCGTGCACCCGACTTCGTGCGAAAGATCGAACACGAAGGGCTGGTCATCAACGCCGGGCCGCCGGCTGAACTGGACAACTACGTGCGGGCCGAAGAAGAACGGTGGGCGCGCGTCATCAAGGAAAACGGCATCAAGGCCGATTGAACTGCGGCCATCGGCCGCCCAGGAAAAAGCACATGACATACACCCTCATCGACTTTCAGGTGACGGACGCCATCGCGACCGTGACATTCAACCGCCCGGACAAGCGCAACGCCATGAGCGACGACATGCGCACGGAATTCATCGACGTGCTGGAGCACGTGGCCGCCGACAGGGCCATCAGGGCAATGGTGCTGACCGGTGCAGGCAAGGGTTTCTGCGCCGGCGGGGACATCAGCGGAATGCAGAAGCGCATGAACGCTCCGGCAGGTGAAGTGGGGTTCAACGGCTGGCATCGCCAGCAGCGCGTGCATCGCGTGCAGGCCTTGCTGCACACCATGCCCAAGCCGGTGATCGCAGCGGTCAACGGCGCTGCCTCCGGTCTGGGGGCGGACACCGCGATGGCCTGCGACTTCATCATTGCCAGCGAATGGGCCAGCTTCGCCTGGAGCTATGTGCTGCGCGGCATCATTCCCGATGGCGGCGGCATGTACTTCCTGCCGCGCCGCGTGGGCCTGCCCAAGGCCAAGGAGCTGATCTTCACCGGCCGCCAAGTCAAGGTGGACGAAGCCCTCTCGCTGGGCATCGTGGACCGCAAGACCGGCGCGGACACGCTGCTCGCCGACGCGCGGGCGTGGGCGGTCGAACTCTCGTCTGCGTCTTCCACTGCGCTCGCGCTGACAAAGACCATCCTGAACCAGAGCTTCGAGCTGACCTCGCACGACGTGTTCGCACAGGGCAGCCAGGCGCAGGGCATCTGCTACACCAGCAGCGAGCACCGTGCTTCGGTGGAAGCTTTTCTGGCCAAGACAGCCTCCAGGGACTGAGCCATGAATGAAGCCATCGCAAAGCTGCTGTCGCCGCGCAGCGTCGCCGTCATCGGTGCCTCGGCAGACCCGAAGAAAACCACCGGTCGCCCCGTGGCCTATCTGCAGAAGCACGGTTTTGCAGGCCGCATCATGCCGGTGAACCCGAAGGTCGAGCGCATCGGCGAACTGCCGTGCTACGCCGACATCGCTTCGCTGCCGGAAGTGCCCGACGTAGCCGTCGTGCTGCTGGGAGCCGAGCGCGCGCACCTGGCGGTGAAGGAGCTGTCGGCACGGGGCTGCGCCGCCGCCATCGTGCTGGCCAGCGGCTACACCGAAACCGGCGAGGAAGGCGCGCGGCGCCAGCAGCAGTTGATCGAGGCAGCAGGGACGATGCGCATCCTGGGTCCCAACACCATCGGGCTCGTCAACCTCACGGACAACATCGTCCTGTCGCCGTCCGGAGCGCTGGAGATGGATGAGTTCCAGGCCGGCGGGATCGGCGTGGTCTCGCAAAGCGGGGGCATCCTGGGCTCGCTGCTGTCGCGCGCCTCGGCGCGCGGCATCGGCCTGTCGAAGCTGATCTCCACGAGCAACGAAGTTGACCTGGAACTGGCCGACTTCATCGACCACCTGGCCGACGACCCGGCCACCAAGGTGATTGCGCTGTATGTCGAAACCGTGCGCGACCCCGCGAAGTTCCGCGCGGCCTGCCTGAAGGCCGCGCGCATGGGCAAGCCGGTCGTGGCCTTCAAGATCGGCCGCTCGGAGGCGGGCGCCAAGGCCGCCGTGTCCCACACCGGTGCCATGGCAGGTGCCGACAGCATGTATGACGCGCTGTTCAGGCAGGTCGGCGTGATCCGGGCGCAGAGCTTCTCGGATCTGCTGGACATTCCTGCCGCGCTGTCCACGGGCCGCAAGCTGCGCGGCGGGCGCGTCGCCATCCTCACTTCCACGGGCGGCGCCGGCACGCTGGTGTCTGACGACCTGGGCGTGGCTGGCTTCGATACGCCTGCGCCCGACGAGGCCACCGCCAATGCACTGCGCGCGCTGCAGACCGGCAGCAAGGCCGTGCTGGACCGCAACCCCATCGACGTGACGCTCGCCGGCCTGCGCCCCGACCTGCTGCGCGGCGCCATCGATGCACTGCTGGCAAGCCCGAGCTATGACGCGCTGGTGCTCATCGTCGGCTCCTCCAGCCTGGCCATGCCCGAACTGCTGGCCGGCGCCATCCAGGAATGCCTGCCGAATTCCGACAAGCCGGTGATGGCCTACGTGAGCCCGCATGCGCCCGAAGTGGGAGCGCTGCTCACGCGGCGCGGCGTGCCTGCATTCACCGCAGCCGAGAGCTGCACCGCCGCGCTGGCCGGCATGCTGCGCGTGCAGCGCTTCGTGGCGTCCGGGGAAGACGCCGCGGCCTTGCCGCCGGTGGAGGCCGGCGAACTGCCCTCCGGTTCACTCGACGAGGCGCAGGCCAAACAGTTGTTCTCGCGCTTCGGCGTGCCTTGCGCCGCGGAACGCGTGGTCGCTTCGTCAGCCGAGGCGGAAGCCGCCGCGCGCGAGCTGGGTGGGCGCGTCGTGCTCAAGATCCTGTCGTCCGAGATCACGCACAAGAGCGACGTGGGCGGCGTTGCCGTCGGGTTGGACGGCGACACCATCGGCGAGCGCATCGGCCGCATGGCGGCTGACGTGAAGGCCCGCACCGGCGTGCATCCGCAGCGCTTTCTCGTGCAGGAGATGGTTGCGGGCGGCACGGAACTGATCCTGGGAATGCACCGCGATGCGCTGGGCACGGCCATCCTGCTGGGCATGGGCGGCGTGACGGCGGAGCTTTTCAAGGACACCACCATGCGGCTGCTGGCGCAGGGCGCGCGTGGCCTGAAGCCGCTCGGCCGCGCCGAGGCGCTATCGATGGCGCACGACCTCAAGACCTGGCCGCTGCTGGATGGTTTCCGTGGACGGCCCAAGGCCGACATCGAGGCCTTGGTCGATGCGATCGTCGCCTTCTCCAGGATGGCGGCGCAGCTTGGCGAGCGCCTGGTCGAGGCCGAGATCAACCCCGTATTCGTGCTGCCGCAGGGGCAGGGCGTGCGCGCCGCCGACGGCGTGGTCGTGCTGGCCTGAGCGACAGGCCCGGCTCTTCTTTTTCTTTTCTTCTCGAACCGATCGGACATCCCGTGTACGCCACCGAAGTATTCGCCCGCTACGCCACCAAATTCCGCCAGGCCCGGCTGGGAGACGAGGTACTCCACCACGCCAAGCGCGCCGTGATCGACTGGCATGCCGCGCTGTTCCCCGGCCTGGAAGTTGCGCCCATGCCGCAGCTTCGCGCGCTGCTTGCCGACGATCTCGACCGTGGCCGTGCGCGCCTGCCCGATGGCCGCCTGGCGCCGGCACGCGCGGCCGCCCTGCTCAACGGCACGGCGGCCCACGCGGCCGAGGTGGACGACAGCTTCCGCGATGCCATGTACCACCCCGGCGCGGCCACGGTGGCGGCCGCGTTGGCCATTGCGCAGGACCGGGGCGCCAGCGGCCTTGAATTCCTGCGCGGCGTGGTGCTCGGCTACGAGGTCTCGACCCGCATCGGTGTGGCGATGGGGCGGGCGCACTATCGCCATTGGCACAACACCGGCACCGTGGGAACCTTTGGCGCGGCCGCTTCCGCCGCCGGCCTGCTGGGGCTGCACGGCGCGCCCTTCGCCCATGCGATGGCTACGGCCGCCACCTTTGCAGCGGGGCTGCAGCAGGCCTTCCGCATGGATTCGATGTCCAAGCCCCTGCATGCGGGGCGTGCTGCCGAAGGCGGCGTGCTCGCCGCGCAACTGGCCGCGCAGGGTGTGACGGGCTCGCTGGACGTGCTCGAGGGCGAGGCGGGCTTCGGCCGCGCCATGAGCGACGGTCCGGACTGGTCGGCGGTGGGCGACACGCTGGGGCGCGACTTCCACATCACCCGGCTGACCTTCAAGAACCACATCGGCTGCGGCCATGCCTTCGCTGCCATCGACGGGGCCCTGGAACTGGCGCGCCGGCATGGCCTGCGGGCTGCGGATATCCGCAGCGTCCGCGTGGCCACCTATGGTCCCGCGCTGGACATCGCCTGCTACGAAGATCCGCGCACCGAGAACGAGGCGCGCTTCAGCCTGCGCTTCGTGGTGGCCACGGCGCTGGTGCATGGCAGCGTGCGGCTCGCGGCGTACACGCCCGAGCGGCTGGCGGATGCCGACACGCGCGCGCTGATGGCGCGCATCACGGCCGTGGTCGATCCCGGGATCGACGCCGCCTTCCCGGGCCGCCGCTCTGCCCGGGTGGAGGTCGAGACGATCGACGGCCAGCGCCACGTCTGGCTGCAGCCCGACCGCAAGGGCGACCCCGAACTGCCGCTGTCGGACGCGGAGCTGGAAGACAAGCTGCTGGAACTGGCGGCGCCGGTGATCGGCACCGAGCGAGCGCGGACGCTGCTGCGCAACATCTGGTCGCTGGAGCAGGCGGGCGACCTGCAGGGGCTGGGAGGCTGAGGTTGCGCAGGCCGGCTTCGCAGCCTTCGCTTTTCACCCAGGATTTTCGAAATTTTTTGGAACTCTATTTTTTGAGGGCCAGTAAAGTACCGGGCAATTTTTGAACTCTATTTGTTTGTTTTGAACTCCATCAGCTTCGACCACACCCGCTTCGACGCCGCCATCGTCGACCTCGACGGCACCATGGTCGACACGCTCGGCGACTTTGCTGCGTCGCTGAACCGCATGCTCGACGACCTATCGCTGCCGCATGTGGCGCCTGCCGCCATCGAGACGATGGTGGGCAAGGGCTCGGAGCACCTGATTCATTCGGCGCTCGTGCATGTGATGGCGCCAGATGCTGCTGCCGATGCGAAGGCACGGGCCTTGTTCGACCGCGCATGGGAGCGCTACCAGCACCACTACCTCGCCATCAACGGACAGCACTCGGCGGTGTACCCCGGCGTGATCGACGGGCTGAAGGCGTTGCGTGCAAGCGGCCTGCGGCTGGCCTGCCTTACCAACAAGCCGACGTCGTTCGCAAAGCCCTTGCTGGTCGACAAGGGCCTCGACGGTTTCTTCGAGCTGGTGTTCGGTGGCGATGCCTTCGAGCGCAAGAAGCCCGATCCGATGCCGCTGCTGAAGACCTGCGAAGCGCTGGGCACCACGCCCGCGCGCACGCTGATGATTGGCGACTCGAGCAACGACGCGCGCGCCGCACGCGCCGCGGGCTGCCCCGTTGTGCTCGTGACCTACGGCTACAACCACGGTGAACCGGTGCGCGGCGTCGATGCCGACGGCTTCGTCGATTCGCTGGCCGAGCTTGCTCCGGCTGCGTTGCGGTAACGGCTCTTCTTATTGCTTGCCGAGCAGCGCGTCCTTCAGCTTCCAGTCGGCCGGGTTCGGCCCCAGCCAGATGCGCAGCAGCGCATTGAAGAAGGCCGGCTCCTTCACCGGGTCGGGTTGAGGCACGCCGCGCACCGTGATCACCGTGCCGGTGCCGGGCAGCCAGTCGATGGTGAAAGTGTCGCCAGTCTTCAGCTGTTTCTGGTCCGCGAACATCTGGCCCATGCGCAGCAGGCCCGGAATGAGGTTGACCATTTCGCTCTTGGGCGAGTTGTCTTCCACGCCCTTGGTGAAGAGCTTGCCGAGTTCGTTCGCGTCGATGTCGCGCAGCATGGTGATGGCCACGCGCTTGGGGCCCGGCGCGGCCAGGGCCTCTTCGGTGGTCGACACCTTCTTGCCCACGTACAGGCCGGCCGTGTAGACCTTGAAGATGGCCTTGTAGCGGATGCCCGCGCCATTGAGCACCAAGGGGCTGCCGCGCAGATCCATCTGGTCTTCGAGCTTGACGCCGGCCACGTCGACCTGCGCGGCCGAGGCGCCGAGGGCGGTGGCCAGGCAGGCGGCCAGGGCGAGGCGGGAGAAGAGCACGGTCGGAAGCGAAAGAGCGGTCAACGGAGTCTCCTTGGAGTTTTGCGAACGGTCGTGCGAATGTATCTTTTTGTTTTACGTTCACGGCTTCGGGGGAACCCTGAAAGCGGCCAATGAAGGCGACCGTTGCACGCTTTGGCGTTTTCGTGGGCTAAACTCCGCGCCTCATATGTTCGTTCATCACATCATTCAAACAGGTGAAGGCAGCCGGGGAGCCTGGCCCTGGCGTCGCCATACTTCGCTGACTGTTTGATTGCACGGCGCACGCCGTGCGCCCGCGGTTCCGAGTCGATACACACTACGACGCCGGACCACCCGTGAATGACCTTGCCGCCGGCCGAAGGAGCGCCGCAGGCAAATGGAGAACGAATCCGTGATCACCGAACTTGAATTCAAGAGCCTCAGCGCCCAGGGCTACAACCGCATTCCGCTGATGGCCGAGGCCTTTGCCGACCTCGAGACGCCTCTTTCCCTCTACCTCAAGCTGGCCCATTCGCAGGGCGGCGGCAAGCACAGCTTTCTGCTCGAATCGGTGGTGGGCGGCGAGCGCTTCGGGCGCTACAGCTTCATCGGACTGCCGGCTCGCACGCTGCTGCGTGCCAGCGGCTTCGGCGCCGAGGCCGTCACCGAAGTGGTGACCGACGGGCAGGTGGTCGAGACTGCAAAGGGCAACCCGCTCGACTTCGTGGCCGAGTACCAGAAGCGATTCAAGGTCGCGCTGCGGCCCGGACTGCCGCGCTTTTGCGGTGGCCTTGCCGGCTACTTCGGCTACGACACCGTGCGCCACATCGAGCGCAAGCTCGAAAAGAGCTGCCCGCCCGACACGCTGGGATGCCCCGACATCCTGCTGCTGCAGTGCGAGGAGCTGGCCGTCATCGACAACCTCTCGGGCAAGCTCTACCTCATCGTCTATGCCGACCCGAAGCAGCCCGAGGCCTACGCTGTGGGCAAGCGCCGCCTGCGCGAGCTGAAGGAAAAGCTCAAGTACTCGGTGAGCGCCCCCGTCGTGAAGCCCACGCAGCCGCATCCGCCGGAGCGAAGCTTTGCCAAGGCCGACTACCTTGCGGCCGTCGAGCGCGCCAAGGAAATGATCGCCGCCGGCGACTTCATGCAGGTGCAGGTGGGCCAGCGCATCAGCAAGCGCTACACCGAGTCGCCGCTGTCGCTGTACCGCGCGCTGCGTTCGCTCAACCCCTCGCCCTACATGTATTACTACAACCTGGGCGACTTCCACGTGGTGGGCGCTTCACCGGAGATCCTGGTGCGTCAGGAAAACACGGGCGAGGGTGAGCAGAAGATCACCATCCGCCCGCTGGCCGGTACGCGCCCCCGCGGCGCATCGATCGAGCTCGACAAGGCGGCGGAGGAAGAACTCATCAACGACCCGAAGGAGCGCGCCGAGCACGTGATGCTGATCGACCTCGCGCGCAACGACATCGGCCGCATCGCCAAGACCGGCACGGTGAAGGTGACGGAAGCCTTTGCGGTGGAGCGCTACAGCCACGTGATGCATATCGTGAGCAACGTCGAAGGCACGCTGAAGGACGGCATGACCGCCATCGACGTGCTCAAGGCTACCTTCCCGGCGGGCACGCTGACCGGTGCGCCGAAGGTGCATGCGATGGAGCTCATCGACCAGTTGGAGCCGACCAAGCGCGGGCTGTATGGCGGCGCGTGCGGCTACATCAGCTACGCGGGCGACATGGACGTGGCCATTGCCATTCGCACCGGCATCGTGAAGGACCAGATGCTGCACGTGCAGGCCGCGGCCGGCGTGGTGGCCGACTCGGTGCCCGAGCTGGAGTGGAAAGAAACTGAAGCCAAGGCGCGCGCACTCCTGCGTGCCGCCGAACTGGTCGAGGAAGGCCTGGAATGAGCACCGCACCCGATATTCAGAACGACTTCTCGCACGAGATCATCGGCGCGGCCGTCGAGGTGCAGCGCGTGCTCGGCACGGGGCTCGACGAAGGGGCCTATGCGGCTGCGCTGGCCATCGAGCTCGCCGAGCGCGAGATCGGCTTCACGCGCGACGTGGCGCTGTCGGCCAGCTACAAGGGCCGCTCGCTCGGCGAGGTGTACCGTGCGGGCTTCGTGATCGAGCAATCTGTCATCGTCGAACTCAAGGCGGTCGACGTGCTGACCGACCTGCATCGCGCGCAGGTGCTTGCCGCGCTGCGCCTGTCGGGCCTCAAGCTGGGCCTTCTGATCAACTTCAACGTGTTCCCCGTCGTCAAGGGCGTGCACCGGATTGTGAGCAAGCCATGAAACTGCTGATGATCGACAACTACGATTCCTTCACCTACAACATCGTCCAGTACTTCGGCGAGCTGGGTGCGGATGTGCAGGTGCACCGCAACGACGAGATCACGGTGGAGCAGATCGGCGAGCTGATCGCCTCCGGCGTGACGCGGCTGGTGGTGTCGCCCGGGCCGTGTTCGCCGGCGGAAGCGGGTGTTTCGGTGGCGGCCATCGAGGCCTTTGCGGGCAAGCTGCCCATTCTTGGCGTGTGCCTGGGCCACCAGGCCATCGGCGCGGCCTTCGGCGGCAAGATCGTGCGCGCGCAGCAGCTCATGCACGGCAAGACCAGCGAGATCACGACCACGCAAGAAGGCGTGTTCGCGGGTCTGCCCGAGAAGTTCATCGTCAACCGCTACCACTCGCTTTCCATCGAGCGCGAGAGCTGCCCGAAGGCACTGGCTGTCACCGCATGGACCGATGACGGCGAGATCATGGGGGTGCGGCACACCGGATTCGCGCATGACGTGCGCATCGAAGGCGTGCAGTTCCATCCCGAATCGATCCTCACCGAGCACGGCCACGCGATGCTCAAGAACTTCCTGGACTGAGCCACCATGACCGATCGCACCTCCCTCGTCGACCTGCGCAGCGACACCGTCACGCAACCCACCCCCGCGATGCGGGAGGCCATGATGGCGGCGCCGCTGGGCGACGACGTCTTCGGCACCGACCCGAGCGTCAATGCGCTGCAGGAAAAGATTGCCGCGATGCTGGGCTTCGAGGCTGCGCTGTTCGTGCCCACCGGCACGCAGAGCAACCTGTGCGCGATTCTTTCGCACTGCGGCCGCGGCGACGAATACATCGTCGGCCAGCAGGCCCACTGCTATCGGTGGGAAGGCGGCGGCGCGGCGGTGTTCGGCAGCGTGCAGCCCCAGCCGCTCGACCACGCGCCCGACGGCACGCTGCCGCTGGCGCAGATCGAGGCGGCCATCAAGCCCGATGACGCGCACTTCGCGCGCACGCGGCTGCTGGCGCTGGAGAACACGCTGGGCGGCAAGCTGCTGCCCTTCGAGTACGTGCAGGCTGCGACCGATCTGGCGAAGAGCAAGGGGCTGCAGCGGCATCTGGACGGCGCACGGCTCTTCAATGCGGCGACCGCGCAGGCGGCGTTGAACAAGCGCAGCGACATCCGCGCGGAGGCGCGCCGCATCGCGCAGTGCTTCGACAGCGTGTCGGTGTGCTTCAGCAAGGGGCTGGGCGCGCCCATCGGCTCGGCGCTGGTGGGATCGCGTGAATTCATAGCACGCGCACATCGCATTCGCAAGATGGCAGGCGGCGGCATGCGGCAGGCCGGGCTGCTGGCTGCGGCGGCTTCGCATGCACTCGATCACCATATCGATCGCCTGGCCGACGACCACGCATTGGCACAGCGGCTTGCACAAGGGCTCGAAGGCATCGAGGGCCTGACGGTCGAGGCGCCGCACACGAACATCGTGTTCGCGGATCTCACCGGGGCTGCGCAGGCGCGTTCGTCGGAACTGATCGCGAGCCTGAGCCAGCAGGGCATCCTGGCGACGGGGCTTTACCGGTTGCGCTTCGTGACGCACCTCGACGTCGATGCCGCCGGCGTCGACCGGGCCGTCGCCGCGATCCGCGCCTTCTTCAACGCCTGAGCCCTGCGAGGACGCGATGCCTGATCTTCCCCATCTGCTCGCTTTCATCGCCGCCGGCTGGCTGCTGAACCTCACGCCCGGACCCGACGTGCTGTACGTCGTGACGAATTCGCTGCGCTCCGGCGTGCGCGCCGGCATCGTGGCGGGGCTGGGCATCACGGCCGGCTGCTTCGTTCACATCTTTGCCGCCGCAGTCGGCGTCGGCACCCTGATGGCGACATCGGCGGCGGCCTTCACGGTGCTCAAGTACATCGGTGCGGCGTACCTGCTGTATCTGGGCGTGCGCATGCTGCTGTCGCGCGCGGCGCCGCCCGCGGATCTCGACAAGGCGGCCGCCGATGCGGGCGGGGAGCGCAGTCTCAAGGCGATCTTTCTCGGGGGCTTCTGGACGAACGTGTTGAACCCCAAGGTCGCGCTGTTCTTCCTGGCCTTCGTGCCGCAGTTCATCGCGCCGGGCACCGACAACAAGGCGTTGGCCTTCGTGCTGCTGGGCGTGCTGTTCAACCTGAATGCCATTCCCGTCAACGTGGGATGGGCTTTGGCAGCAGGCTGGATGGCGCACCGCAGTGCCGTACAGAAGGGCATGCACTGGCTCGACCGTGCTGCCGGCGTGCTTTTCATCGGCTTCGGCCTCAAGCTCGCGTTCACCGACGCGCCCGCCGTTCGCGTCGGCCGCTGATTCACTCTCGAGGAGACTTTCCATGATCACCCCCCAGGAAGCGCTGCAGCGCACCATCGAACACCGCGAAGTCTTCCACGACGAGATGCTGCACATCGTGCGCCTCATCATGAGCGGCGAGTGCTCGCCCGTGATGATGGCCGCGCTGATCACCGGCCTGCGCGTGAAGAAGGAAACCATCGGCGAGATCACCGCCGCCGCGCAGGTGATGCGCGAGGTGTCGACCAAGGTGCCCGTCGCGGACACGACGCACCTCGTGGACATCGTCGGCACGGGTGGCGATGGCTCGCACACATTCAACATCTCGACCTGCTCGATGTTCGTGGCGGCCGCGGCGGGCGCCAAGGTGAGCAAGCACGGCGGTCGCAGCGTGTCGAGCAAGTCGGGCAGTGCCGACGTGCTGGAGTCGCTGGGCGTGAACATCAACCTCAAGCCCGAGCAGATCGCGCGCTCGATCGAGGAGTGCGGCATCGGCTTCATGTTCGCGCCGAACCACCATCCGGCGATGAAGAACGTCGCGCCGGTGCGCAAGGAGCTCGGCATCAAGACCATCTTCAACATCCTCGGGCCGCTGACCAATCCGGCCGGCGCGCCGAACATCCTGATGGGCGTGTTCCACCCCGACCTCGTGGGCATCCAGGTGCGCGCGCTGCAGCGGCTCGGCGCCGAGCATGCGGTGGTGGTCTACGGGCGCGACGGCATGGACGAGATATCGCTCGGTGCCGCCACCATGGTGGGCGAGCTGAAGGACGGCGAGATCCGCGAGTACGAACTGCATCCCGAGGACTTCGGCTTCCAGATGTCGAGCAACCGCGCGCTGCGCGTGGAAACGCCCGAGCAGTCGAAGGCGATGCTGCTGGGCGTGCTCGACAATCAGGCAGGCCCTGCGCTCGACATCGTGCTGCTGAATGCTGGCGCGGCACTGTATGCGGCGAACGTGGTCGATTCGGTGCAAGCGGGTGTGGAGCGCTCACGCAGCGCCATCGCCTCGGGCGCGGCGAAGGCCAAGCTGGCCGAGCTGATCAAGGCCTCCACGACAGTCTGAGTCCCAAGAAACCGGAAACCCCAGAAGCTATGTCCGACATCCTCGACAAGATCGTTGCCGTCAAGCACCAGGAGGTGGCTGCGGCCCTGAAGCGAGCGCCGCTCGAGGCCGTGCGCTTCGATGCCGAGAGCCGCGTGCTGACGCGCGACTTCGAAGGCGCCCTGCGCGCCAAGATCGCCGCCGGGCAGGCCGCGGTGATTGCCGAAGTCAAGAAGGCCAGCCCGAGCAAGGGCGTGCTGCGCGAAGACTTCATTCCGGCCGATATCGCCCAGAGCTACGCCGAGGGCGACGGCGAGATCAGCGCGGCCTGCCTTTCGGTGCTGACCGACAAGCAGTTCTTCCAGGGCGGTGTGGACTATCTCAAGCAGGCGCGCGCCTCGTGCGACCTGCCGGTGCTGCGCAAGGACTTCATCATCGATGCGTACCAGGTGTATGAATCGCGCGCGATGGGTGCCGATGCCATCCTGTTGATCGTCGCTTGTCTCGACGATGCGCAGATGAAGGACTACGAAGCCATCGCGCGCGGGCTGGGCATGGCGGTGCTGGTGGAGGTGCACGACGCGGCTGAGCTCGACCGTGCGCTGAAGCTGAAGACGGCGCTGATCGGGGTCAACAACCGCAATCTGCGCAACTTCGAAGTGTCGATCCAGGCGACCATCGACTTGCTGCCGAAGCTACCTTCCGATCGTTTGCCGGTGACCGAGTCGGGCATCGGCACGCGCGAAGACGTCGCCACGCTACGTGCGGCCGGTGTCAACGCCTTCCTGGTCGGCGAAGCATTCATGCGCGCCAAGGAACCCGGCGAGGCCCTCGCTGCGTTGTTCAAATGAGCCGGCCCGATCAGCTGTCGAGCAGCGATCCTGCCGACTGGCCGGTGGCGCCTGGCTGGCAGCCACTGGTTGACGATTTCTTTGGCGGTGTCGTGGGGCAAAAGCTGCTGGGCTTCTTGCGCGAGCGTCTCGATGCGGGGGCGGTGATTTTTCCGCCGCAGCCGCTGAGGGCGCTGGAACTCACGCCGCCGGAAGACGTGCGCGTGGTGATCCTGGGCCAGGATCCGTACCACGGGCGCGGCCAGGCCGAGGGGCTGGCGTTCTCCGTGGCGCCCGGCGTGGCACTGCCGCCTTCGCTGCGCAACATCTTCAAGGAGCTCCAGCGCGACCTGGGCACACCGCCGCCAGCATTCCCGAATCCGGGTGGCAGTCTGGTGAAGTGGGCGACGCATGGCGTACTGCTGCTCAACACCTGCCTGACGGTCGAGGAAGCGCAGCCGGCCAGCCATTCCGGCCGTGGCTGGGAGGTGCTGACGGATGCCGTCATTCGCCATGTTTCAGACGGTGCAAAACCTGTTGTTTTTATGCTGTGGGGCTCGCACGCGCAGAGTAAGCGGGCGTTGATCGACGTTAAGCGCCATAAGGTGCTGATGTCGAATCATCCGTCCCCTCTTTCGGCGTTGCGCCCGCCCGTGCCGTTCATCGGCTGCGGCCACTTCGGTGAAGCGCGTGCGTGGCGGGAGGCCCAGCGGGCGGAGGGGTGAAGTTGGGCGATAATCGTAGGCTCACACCTTGAGCAGTTCCCCCGCATCTTCTGGATGCTTGGATTTCTGAGTAGTCACAAAACCGTGCTATATTTCGAGGTTCGCCGGAGAGGTGGCCGAGTGGTTAATGGCAGCAGACTGTAAATCTGCCCTCTTACGAGTACGCTGGTTCGAATCCAGCCCTCTCCACCAGCGATGAATTTGGTTTCTAAGAGCGATTGGATTTCGCGCTTTGGGTGCCTTGAGTGCCCCCGATGCGGGAGTAGTTCAATGGTAGAACCCCAGCCTTCCAAGCTGATGACGCGGGTTCGATTCCCGTCTCCCGCTCCAGAGACTCGGTTCATTGTTGAGGCGATGTGAATTCGTAACTTTGTTACAAATGCCCTTTTGGCTCAGTGGTAGAGCACTCCCTTGGTAAGGGAGAGGTCGCGGGTCCGATTCCCGCAAAGGGCACCAGTTTTTGGGGGTTGCAACGGCAGCTTTGCAACCCATCTGCATACGTTGGAAACGTTTTTTTCGGAGTCGAAAAATGGCAAAAGGTAAATTCACCCGCACCAAGCCGCACGTGAACGTGGGCACGATCGGTCACGTTGACCACGGCAAGACGACGCTGACGGCTGCGATCGCGACGGTTCTGTCGGCCAAGTTCGGCGGCGAAGCCAAGGCCTACGACCAGATCGACGCTGCGCCTGAAGAAAAGGCCCGCGGCATCACGATCAACACCGCGCACGTCGAGTACGAAACGGCCAACCGCCACTACGCACACGTCGACTGCCCCGGCCACGCCGACTACGTGAAGAACATGATCACCGGCGCTGCCCAGATGGACGGCGCCATCCTGGTGTGCTCGGCCGCTGACGGCCCGATGCCCCAGACCCGTGAGCACATCCTGCTGGCTCGCCAGGTGGGCGTGGGCTACATCATCGTGTTCCTGAACAAGTGCGACATGGTCGACGACAAGGAACTGCTCGAGCTGGTCGAAATGGAAGTTCGCGAACTCCTCGACAAGTACGAATTCCCCGGCGACGACACCCCCATCATCCACGGCTCGGCCAAGCTCGCCCTGGAAGGCGACAAGGGCGAACTGGGCGAAGGCGCCATCATGAAGCTGGCCGAAGCCCTGGACACGTACATCCCGACGCCCGAGCGCGCCGTGGACGGCACGTTCCTGA